>JAJVTK010000038.1:0-30370 GCA_021622245.1 Segatella copri
ATAGAACATGTTGCTCATATTCGTCACCTTCTCAGTATTGAACTTAGTAACGTCAAGCGAGGTGAGAGATGAGCAGTTATAGAACATGTAGCGCATATTCGTCACCTTCGCGGTATTGAAATGAGTAACATCAAGCGAGGTGAGAGATGAGCAGCCCCAAAACATATTGCTCATATTCGTCACATTCGCTGTATTGAAATGAGTAACGTCAAGCGAGGTGAGTTTTGAGCAGCCATAAAACATATAGTACATTCCCGTCACCTTCTCAGTATTGAACTTAGTAACGTCAAGTGAGGTAAGTTTTGAACAATTAGCGAACATGTTGCTCATATTCGTCACCTTTGCAGTATTGAATTTGGTGACATCGAGAGAGGTGAGTTTTTTGCAGCCCAAGAACATGTAGCTCATATCCGTCACATTCGCTGTATTCAGATATTCCAGGCCTGTAATTGTTTTCAGATATGTAAGACTACTAAAGAAACTTCTCAACGATGTAGGCGTGTATGTACTGAAGCTCTTATCGAAAACAATGTGCACGATAGTGCCATTCCCTAAATTCTTATTGATAGTAGCCACCGTCTGTTTATCTTCCACCCAAGCACTATTTTTAGGAAGGGTTTCACCCACATTTTTCTCGAAAGTCAAGGTTTCGGTGTCGGATTCATACGTTGCTATATACTTAGAACTGGAAGCTGCCTTCTGCGCAACCATATTGGCAGGCAGAAGCAACAACATGAGCAACATCAATGGGAACAGGGCAAATCTACAGAACTTTGCCCCCCCACAGTTCATACGGCCGAGTTGCGACCCATAGGATTGATTTGTAAATCTTTTCATCATAAATATTATGTTTTGTTATTATTTTTTATCAAGAAATTACTGAATACTGATTGCCATCAGACTGACTACCAGACACACGAACGTGATGAACACTACGCCGAGAATGAGGCAGATATAGAAACGCCCTCTCCTGATGAAATCACCCAAGCTGAAATGACACATCGGGTAATCATCAAGATAGGTCCTATATTCCCTCACCATGACATTAATCATGATGCCAACATAAATGAGGAGAAACAAAGCTACTATCAGGATAGCCTGTTCTTCTTTGGCTAATGATTCTATTATACTTTTCATGGTGCAAAGATAGTGTTTTTCTTTGAAACAAGGTGTCGCATTCCCCCACATAGGTGTCGCATTCCTACAAAAAAGGTGTCTCATTCGTGAGGAATGCGACACCTAACACATACTTTTTAACAGTTTTTTTCTCTCCAAGCCGTAGGAGAGCAGCCTTCTTTCTCTTTGAACATACGGTAGAGATGGGTACGGGAAGAGAAGCCGCACTCGGCAGAAATGATGTCGTTGTTGTAGTCGGGATAGTCGAGCATCATCTTCTTAGCAGCCTCAAAACGTACCTCGGCAAGCCAGATGCGGAAGGTGGAATTAAGGCATGAAGTGAAGTAGCGTGACAACTCGTTCTTGGAGATGTTCAGCGAGCGTGACAGGGTGAACATGTTTACTGTGGTGTCTTTATAGCCCAACTCTTCGCACCACTTGTCAAGCTTCTCCTTTATAAATGTCTGACAATCCCAAAAAATTCGGCTGTAAGTTTTCTTTACCATCCGTATACTCTGCATCCAGCCCATCGGAGCTTTCCAAAATAGCTACTGCCTTTTATCATTTCCCCTATTCAGATTTCGGAGAATTAAAGCCTTTATCGTTCCTATTCGCTCAATATGGCTTTACCTTTTGAGGTAAGCAAATATTTCTGTTTTGGATGTTTGGGCTGTTCTGGGAATTTCATAGATACAAGCCCTTCGTCCAATGCAGGAGTAAGATAATTCCTCAAGAAATTTACCCTGTCCTTCAAATTCAAAATGGACATGATTTCCTTTACTGAATATTCATTATCATTCATTATTGAGACAAGCTCATGAACTTGTTGGGTACTTGTTGGGTACTTGTTGGGTACTTGTTGGGTACTTGTTGGGTTGCTGTGGGGTAGCTGTGGGGTAACGACCACACTGCTTCTATTATATTTAAATACGACCCATACAAAGTTACCATCCGTATTAATCTCTGGAGTAGGCAATCCAACTCGCTTACATTCGTCCACCATAGTACTGATGCCACGTCCCCAACTTTCCAAAATTTTACTTTTGTAGAGTACATTGGCAATAATTGGATTCTGCGGTTTGGAATCATGCTCCTCCATCAGACGCTCTATAGGCAAGTCGGCAGGGAAAGTCCCCGTATTTCTAATTTCTACTCGATTATCATAAATAGCAATGCTGACAGAACTGCCAGGGTGATGATAAGACCTATGGCAAAAAGAGTTGATACAGCATTCTCTCAAAGCCTTGTAAGGAATGCTCAGTTCTTCCTCACGATAAAGACCATTTATCTTGCCAGACAATGAGAGGTGCTTGAAGAAGAATGCCATTGCTACATCAAGCAGTTCATATATGTTGCCTTCTGCACGTTGGTTGTCGATAAATTCATCCTTTGTAGTTCCCTTAAAGCGTGCCATACGAAGCAGGCATTGTGGATAATCATACAGTTCTTTCCCAAACAATACGGCAGCGGCATTGTTCAACCTTCCATCATTGAGCAAACGAAATTTCTTCAAGATGACAGGAATATCCTCACGTATTGTCGTTTCAGGGAGTCTTCCGTTTCTTATTCCCTCACGAACAGCACCGAGAATAGCATTCTCGTCTAAATCGGCTATTTTCAAGTCCGGATTAATCATCGCTTCCCAGCCATACTTGCCTCCTCGTTCCATCAGTAAGTGATTGTAACGTTCCTGTGGCATGACGGTAGTGGTGCTTTCTATTCGCAGATAAGCTCTTCCTTTGTATGTGAAAGGGCGCATAAAACATTGCTCCTCTACAAAAATGACTATGACATATTTTTCTGTGTCAGGAATAGTAACATAGGTGATTTCTAAATCCACAAAAGGCTCTATGCGATTGAGTGCTTCTGCAATAGAACGCTTTGTACTGTCAGATACCGTTTGTCCTATAATTCTTCCATCATCCCTTACTCCATAAAGAATTGTGCCACCCTCACCATTGAGAAATGCGCATAGGGTCTCCATCGAACGGTCTAATTGACCTGTCGATTCCTTAAACTCCAAGCTATTCCCCTCTTTCTTGGTTATTAGGGTTTCTATATCTTGATATGTCATATATGCAAATTTTGTTACCATTAGGAATACAAAGATACAGCTAAATTTCCGAAATTGTGTATTTCTGCAAAAATCTTAATGATTATTAAGCTATCTTCTCCATTGTTGCGCCTTGGGACAGCTACCAAGGCAAGTACGTTGGCAAGAATATCACCGACAATATCTATGATACTATCCACCATACAACCATATCATCCACCCAACGGTGTATTTTGAAATAAAGGGTCTATACACCCTTTTGTCGAGGTGTATAGCCCCTTGGAACAACCGCGAAGTATGGGTTGATTGCCGTTAGGCGTTATAATGACTGTTAATCACCATAATACCAGTCGTCTTCCAATTCTGGTCTACCACTGTCACCTCTTCCTTGCTGCATAGTAGATGCTGCAAGGAGGGTGCAAGAGGTGATGTTTACCACCTGTATCTCTGGCTTTGTATATTCTTTCTTTTTCATATCCTTTTGATTTTAAAATTCTTTACTTAACCATGATTTTATAAGTCTTGCTGCCACGCTTCACGATGTTCAGACCCTTCTGCAGACCATTGGTACGACGACCATTCGCATCATAGTATTCTGCATTGGCATCGTTGCTGATAGCGTTGAGGTTGTCAATGGCAGTAGTGCCATCACCCTTTCCGATGCTCAGCATGGCTGCTCTTTCCTGAGATGCTGTGGCTGGCTGGATGTATGCACGCATCGGTTTGATACCCACGCCCTTGCTATTGCCATCTTTTTTCAACTCAGAGACACGCCAGAACTTATCCTTGCCGATGATGTAGTCGGTGTCTGCAAGACCCTGATTGTCTTTGCCGCCAATCTTGGTGAATGAACCTACGAGGTTGACATCTGTGTTTGTTCCAGCCTTAGGCTCAGTAACGATGCTTGCATCTTGTGCAGAAATGCTGAGTGTCTGCTCACCCTCATTCATCTTGAAGAGCACCGGAGTGCCGGCAGGAATTTCTGCTCCTTCGCAACTCTCAAGGGTGATGCATTCATTATCATTGTCAATACCTGTGAGACGATAGAACTTACATTCTGTTTCCTGGCTCTGGACAATGGCGAAAGGCAAGCAGAGCGTTGCCCAGGTGGTGCCAGCATTCATCTTGCGGCTGTAAGATGCAGCCTTGGCTGCGAATGGCTCGTAAGCCACAAAGTCCTTGCCATCGTCAAGAACGAGATTATCCGTAGCAAGAGTTTCTCCCGTTGCTCCTATCTTCTCATCGCCATTCTTGCCTACCAGCTTGGTGAAATAACCAGTCTTGTAGTTGGCGCAATGAACGCTCGTTTTCATTTCATCGTAAGCATTTGCTCCCTTGAGCTGTTCGTCATCATCGAACATAAAATAATTCAAATTATCAACCTTGGTTGTTACAAACTTTTCGCTGGTGTAGATGGTTGCGAGATTTTTGCAAGAAGAGAACATAGCGAGCATATTTGTAACATTCTCTGTATTGAAATTATAGAGATTGAGCGAAGAGAGTTTTGTACAAGAAGAGAACATTAAAGACATATCCGTTACTTTCGCAGTGTTGAAGTTGGTGACATCAAGCGAAGTGAGAGCTTCGCATTGATAGAACATACCTTCCATAGTCGTCACCATCTCAGTGTTAAGATTTTCCATGCCTTCTATACGGGTCAGATTAAGGCATTCTCCGAACCACCAATAACAGCTCTTTGGTCTTGCATTGGCAAACGAAGCATCGAAGACTACCTTCTTGATTTTATCAACTAGAGAAGACCATGCAGGCTTAGCTCTACCCTCAAATAAGACATAATAAGTTACGGGCTTGAACCCCTTGTAGCTGAATGTAAGAGTCTCTGTGGCATTGTCAAACATAGCATACTCAAATCCAGGATCAAAGTAACCAGGCTGACTGCAGTTGGCATAGTTGTGGTCGATTTTGCTATCGTTGTAGCCTCTGAGGTTTGTGCAATCATTGAACATATTATCACCATTAGTAATCTGGTTCGTAACAAACTTATCGCTGACGAAGATGCTTTTGAGAAGGCGGCAGTGCTCGAACATGGAGCTCATATCCGTCACATTCGCTGTGTTGAAGCTAGTGAGGTCGAGTGAGGTGATATCGCTGTACTTGAACATGGAGCTCATATCCGTCACATTCGCTGTATTGAAGCTAGTGAGGTCGAGCGAGGATCTGATAGAGCAGGACTGGAACATGCTGCTCATATTTGTTACATTCGCAGTGTTGAAGTTGGTGACATCAAGCGAAGTGAGAGGATTGCATTCATAGAACATACCTTCCATAGTTGTCACCATCTCGGTGTTAAGATTTTCCATGCCTTCTATATGGGTTAGATTATGGCATTCTCTGAACCACGAATAACAGCTCGTTGGTCTTGCATTGGCAAACGAAGCATCGAAGATCACCTTCTTGATTTTATCGTTTCGAGAATACCAATCAGGCTTATTATTCCCCACATTTAAGTCATAAGCTCCTTCTGGCTTGGAAGTGTCGTATCTGAAAGTAAGCGTTCCTGTGCTATTGTTAAACTCGGCATAAGCCTTATAAGAGGTATTGTCGTAATTTGTCTGCGCAACCATGCCGGCTGGCAGAAGCAACAACATGAGCAACATCAATGGGAACAGAGCGAATCTACGGATTACCCCCCCATTGTTCATACGGCCGACGTGCGACCCATTGGATTGATTTGAAAAATGTTTCATAATTTAATATTATATTTGTTATTATTTTTTATCAAGAAATTACTGAATACTGATTGCCATCAGACTGACTACCAAACCCACGAACGTTATAAACACCACGCCGAGGATGAGGCAGATATAGAAACGCCCTCTCCTGATGAAATCACCCAGGCTGAAATGATACATCGGATGATCATCAAGATAGGTTCTGTATTCCCTCACCATGACATTAATCATGATGACTACATAAATAAGGAGGAACAGAGCTACTATCAAGATAGCCTGTTCGTCTTTGGCTAATGATTCTATTATACTTTTCATGGTGCAAATATAGTGTTTTTTTTTGAAACAAGGTGTCGCATTCCCCCCACTTGGTGTCGCATTGCTATCAAATAGGTGTCTCCTTCGTGGGGGAAGGAGACACCTTATACATACTTTTTAACAGTTTTTCTCTCTCCAAGCCGTAGGAGAGCAACCTTCTTTCTCTTTGAACATACGGTAGAGATGGGTACGTGAAGAGAAGCCGCACTCGGCAGAAATGATGTCATTACCGAAGTCGGGGTTCTCCAACATCATCTTCTTGGCAGCCTCAAAACGCACATCGGCAAGCCAGAGACGGAAGGTGGTATTGAGACAGGATGAGAGGTAGCGCGACAACGCGTATCTGTTGATATTCAACGAACGTGACAGGGTAATCATATTCAGTGCTGTATCCTTATAACCCTTGGCAGCACACCAGGCATCGAGCTTCTTACGGATGATTTCCTGCCGCCGTTCTGGCGATACGGTTTGTAAAGATTCTTCTTTATCCATCAGTTCTGTATTCAGAAGTTCAGAAGCAGAATCGTCTCCCCTGCTTTCCATGGCAGCATTCTCTTCTTCCTCCTTATCCAGAAGTTCTTCAGTAGGCATGTAATTATAGCCCAAAGCCATGAAACTGAGCGTGAAGAAAAAGACGGCAAGCAGTCCCAGAGGTCCGATAACGTATAGAGATTCGGTGGAAAGAACAGCAAAAGGCATGGCTATAGCAGGCAGAAAAAGGACAAATACACTGGCTCGCGCATATCTCACGTAAGGTAGGATATCGTAACCAGCCATCATCTCCAGCATCATCCTGCGCTTTTTGATTTCCACCATTACCATATAGATGCAATAGGCTACGTTGATGCCGAACAGGACTATCATCGCATAAATCCAGCTGCCGATATGGAAGTCTCCGCTCTGGATATAGCCGATGCAGAAGGCAGCCAATATGGCGGCATAGATGCTGGCGCAGACGATGTTCATCTTCCGGCGGTTGGCATGCGTTGCCTCGATATTGTAAATGCCGATAGCGATGAGCGAGAAACAAGGAGGATAGACCAGCATATTGAAAACGGCTCCCACGGAATCGCCTTGCGCACGGAAGCCCAGAAGCATCTGCATGAGATATTGCAAAGCCAGACCTACCATGGCTCCGAGAATCAGCCATCGTGAAACTTCATATCGCCGGTTCATCCACTTCATGTGCAATCGGGTAATACCCAGGATGAGGACATTCATGAGCATAAATAGAAAACAGGCGAACTGCAGTAAATATAATGTATCCATTTCGTTCTTATTTTGTATTTGGCATCTGCCAAGATTATCGTTTAATCGTGTTAATATGTATGCAAAAGTACATATTTTATTTTGAAATGAGGAAGGGAAAAGGAAAAAAGTGATTTTTAAAAAGAAAAAAAATGGTTTTATTAATCGGAAACAGGGGACAGGCGAAACGGAAACAGGGGACTAGCGAAACTAGAACAGCAGACTAGCGATAGGCAGAACAGTGGGCTGTCTGAGCCAAACAGCGAATGAAAACCGGTTTGCCAGGTTTTTCTATAACCGAAATATCACACCGGTTACGGCTGATATCAGAAAAGAAGACGAAAAATTGATTTTACTCTTCACTCTTCACCCAATCGCTGGGAATGCCTTTATATAAAGGGGGTTCGAGAGGTGAAGAGTGGGTGAAGAGAGGTGAAGAGTTACAAAAAACTCTTCACCCTCCGCAACACCTTTATATAAAGGGGATTCGAGCTATCGGGTGAAGAGTGAAGAGTTTTTGGCTATTCCATTGCCTCATATCCTTTATTCTGAACCAACTTGCCATTGAAGGCAAGGCTCCGCTGAGGTATCGGGAAGACGATGGAACAGGACGTAAGAGCGGACTGAACAGAACGGCGAAGATGCGAGGACTTGAGGAACTTGCCGAAACGGATAAGGTCCTGACGGTGACAGGTCTCGCCCGCCAGCACAACCTGACGGTCTTCCAGAATATTGGCAAGCGAAGACTTGCGCGCAGGCAAACCGGCATGCGCACGAACCATATTATACTCTGCCCTGCCATCCCCATCGTTGCGCTCCATCGCCTCAGCCTTCATCAGCAAAACATCAGTATAGCGGAAACGGAAAAGAGGTTTGGCTGGCCGGGAATGCTGAACAGAATCAGCCTCATCCATCACCAGCGCATCCTTCGGCATCAGATAACGCGCAGAACTGTTGAAGATTTCATCCTCCTCTAAACTGCAGCCTTCATCAGCCAGTCTGTTGCAATAGAAGATGCAGGTTTCCCATGCATTCAATATCTTGCTGCGGTTCTCACTCGCCTTGCCGCCCGTAATGAGCGAGGCACCATCGGCTGTACGCACCATAAATTCCAGGTCCCTACCCTTCGGACGCTTCCTGTAACCCTGCGCCCAATCGTTGTACATATAGATTTCAGCATTCAGCGCCAGTTTAGCCAGCAGGAAGTTGACCACAGGCTGCGTGATGCGCCCATAATGAGAGCCTTCCTCCAAACTGGACGTCTGAGGAAGATAAGGCAACACCTGCTGCAATTCGCTGAAGATGAAATGGAAGATTTCGCTCCGTTCGCTCTGAGCCGACAGCTTTTCATCGGTAACCGAAGAGCCCGAAGCCGGTTCATAGATGAGTGATTCTGCCGAAGACAGGAGTACCGGAATCCTGCCATACAAATCCATCGCTTCATAATACATCATGGCTCTGATGGCACGCACCTCAGCCTTGAACTGCGCCTTCTGGTTATCGGTAAGCCGTACAGACTGGAAATCTATCATATCCAGCGACTTGTTGCACATGCCGATAGCCCGATAAAGATATTGCCAGGAAGAATAAAGCTGCTCATCATCAGGAGAAAGAGAAAGCAGACTGTCCAGACTCTGAATATCGCGGATGCCTTCCCCATCTATCGTTCCACCCATAAAATCATATAAAGGAGCTATGGTCGTATCGAATATTTCAGACGCAGAACCATTGCTGCCACCCCCATCGAGCTGATCCTTAGGATGCTCATTCAAGCACGATGAGAATGCCAACAGGGTCAGGAAAGAGATGACCCACGTGAACAAATGTGAAATATATCGTCTCATAACCATATCACATGAAGTTTAGGTTTCAAACTGTCAAGACTGCGAATAACAGCAATCCGACTGCAAATATAAGAAAAAAGAATGATAAAAGGACACAAATATAGTAAAAATCTACGCAAATTTTGCGGTTATCAAATTTATTTGTACCTTTGCACCCGGTTAGCAGAGAGCTAACTAAGGGGTGCTACCGCCGGAAAAGAGAAAAAAGCGGATGCTGAGAATATACCCATCGACCTGAACCAGATAATGCTGGCGTAGGAAAATAAGGCACATTCCCCCCTTATATGATGTTTTTAATTTAAATAAATGAAAAGATTCAACGGGATCGCACTCAGTGTAGCGTTTTGCTCTTTGGCAAGCCAGGCTGCACTGGCACAGACAAAAATCGACACCTTGAAGGTGCAGAATTTGAATGAAGTGATTGTAAAAGGCGTACGTGCCGCAAAGGAAGCTCCATACGCCGTGGCTAACATCAGGAAATCAGAACTCAAACAATTCTCTTGCTCAGGTCAGGAATTGCCATTTCTCCTTTCTCGTACACCGGGCATCCTCGCCTGGAGTGAGAACGGTATCGGCACCGGTACTACCTATATGCGAATTCGTGGCGCTGCCGGAAGCCGCATCAATGTAACACTCGACGGAGTGGCTCTCAACTCACCGGAAGACCAGACCGTTTTCTGGGCTAACATGAACAGTTATTCTTCGCTCCTGGGCAGCATCCAGGTACAGCGCGGCGTAGGCTCTTCTACCAATGGCGACGGTGCCTTCGGTGGAAGCATCTCTATGGCTACAGCTGCTCCTTCGCTCACCCCTACTGCAGAAGTTACCGGCTCTTTCGGTTCTTACAATACCTATCATACAGGCGCCAACTTCTCTACAGGTCTGCTCGGCAAGCATCTGATTTTTGACGGTGCTTATCACGAGACAGCTACCGACGGTTATGTAGACGGCACAGCAGGCCGCTCAGGTTCTTACTATGGCGGACTGACCTGGCTGGGCGATAACTTCAAGATAAGCTACAAGAACATCGGCAACTTCGAGAAGACCGGTCAGGCTTGGAATGGTGTGCTGGGCGGAGATTACAACTCTAACTTCACCCTCCTTGATGATGGCATCCGCACTTATAAAGATATGTATAAGGCAGGTCTGGATAAGTTTAATGTGCTGACAGGTGATTTGGTTCGCAACGGCAAGGGCGATTATACCATCACTCCTTATACCCTGCGCGACGGAAGCAAATGGGACAAGACTACTGATAACTTCTATCAGAACCACAACATCCTTTCGGCTACCTGGACACCTGGCAGCCACTGGAGCCACAGCCTCTCACTGCATTATACCTATGGCTACGGCTACTACAAGGAGTTCAAGAACAACGCCAAGTTTGCCAAGTTCGGACTCGTTTACAATGATGCAGAAGGTAATTTCATCAAGAAATCTGACTTCATCCGCAAGAAGGGACTCACCCAGCATACCTATGGTATGGTATACAATACCAACTACAAGGATGAGCACTGGGATGTTATCGGCGGATTGAACCTGCAGCAGTTCCGTGGCAACCACTGGGGATACCTTACTTATATCGCCAACCAGGATGCCGAGAAGAAATTCTTCGGCAGCAACGGAAAGTATAAGTACTATGATTCTGATGCCCACAAGTATGACTACAGCGCCTTCGTCAAGGCAAGCTATCGCTTTGCAGACTACTGGAATGCCTTCGCTGACCTGCAGTATCGCCGTGTAGAATACAAGACCGACGGTATCAACGATAAATTTATCGCCCAGGCAGACGGCAGCTACAAGAACCAGGAGCTGAACATCAACGAGAAGTACAACTTCTTCAATCCTAAGGCAGGTATCAGCTTCAACAAGGATGGCCACAAGGCATACGCATCTGTAGCCTACAGCAACCGCGAGCCAGAGCGCAACAACTTTACCGACAACTTCAACTATCCATTCCCTAAAGAGGAGAAGCTGCTCGATGTAGAGCTCGGCTATCAGTATCAGGGCGACAACTGGCATGCAGGCGCCAACTTCTACTATATGGATTATGACAACCAGCTGGCTCAGACCGGACAGTTGAGTGACATCGGCGAGGCGCTGACCACCAACATCAAGGATTCTTACCGTATGGGCGTAGAGCTGACAGCCGGCTGGGCACCATTGTCATGGTTGTCAGTAGAAGGAAATGCCGCTTTGAGCAAGAACAAGATCAAGGACTTTGATGAGTATGTAAGCAACTGGGATGATGAAACGAAGCCAGGCGTAGTACATTACGACAACTCAACCCTGTCTTATTCTCCATCAGCTATCCTGAACGGATTCATCGATATCCACTATGCCGGTTTCTCTGCTACCTGGCACACCAACTTTGTAAGTCGCCAGTATATTACCAACACAGAAGACCGCGACTTCTCGCTGCCATGCTATTCACAGAGCGACCTGAGCCTGAACTACAGTGCTAAGGTAACCAAGGCACTCGGCATCAAGGAGGTAAGCTTCGGTGTGGACATCAACAATATCTTCAACCGCCACTATGCAGCCAGCGCATTCACCTGGAGCAATGCTACCGGTTACGGATATACATTGGACAACCGATTCAAGCAGATAGCCTACATCCCAATGGCAGATACCACCTGGATGACGCATCTTACATTGAAGTTCTAATCAGAAATCATCATGATGGATTATATTGCATCACATGGTTTAGACATCTTTACCACGGTACTCGGACTGGTTTATATCCTGTTGGAGTACCGTGCCAGTATCTGGCTCTGGCTGGTAGGCATCATCATGCCCGCCCTGGACGTATGGCTCTATTGGAGTCATGGCCTTTACGGCGATGCGGGTATGGCGGTCTACTATACGATAGCCGGTATATATGGTTATGCCGTATGGAAATATGGCAAGAAGCACAACCAGAAGGAGAAAGAAGAACTTCCGATTACCTATATGAAGAAGTCGCTCTATCTCCCTACTCTTCTGTTCTTCCTGGCAGCCTGGGGCATCACCTATTATATACTGATAACTTTCACCAACTCTACAGTTCCTCTGCAAGACAGTTTCACCAATGCCCTGAGCTTTGTGGGTCTCTGGGCGCTGGCACGCAAATATATCGAGCAGTGGTTCTTCTGGATTATCGTAGATGCCGTTTGCTTCTATCTCTATATCGTCAAAGGCATCCCATTCAAGGCAGGACTTTATGGTCTCTACGTCATCATCGCCGTAGCCGGATACTTTAAATGGAAGAAGATGATGAAAAAGAGTTGATAGTTAACAGTTCAGATATTATAGACGGAAAAAGGAAGCCAAGGCAAAAACAAACTTGCCAGGCTTCCTTTATTTCATTTATATAAACAAGAACCACTATACCAAGGTTCCGCGCTTAAACTTATCCTATCAGCGAAAAGCACATCCTTTATGCCCTTTTCACCTTTAATCCGTTTTCGATACTAACCAGTTCATCGCTGAATCCAGCATCAATTTTCAGTCTTTCTTCCACTTTTGAACAACTGTGGATAACTGTGCTATGATCACGATTACCAACAAGTTTGCCGATTCTCGAAGCAGGCATTTTGGTATATTTCTGTGCCAGATACATCGTTACCTGTCTAGCCACGACATAATCACGCTTACGGCTCTTGCTGTTCACGGCAGTAACCGTTACATTATAATGATGGCAAACCGTTTCAACGATGTCATCGATGGTGAGCGGCTTATCATCGACCTTCACCGCACGCTTGATGACGCGTTCGGCAAGACGGATATCAATGCTGCTGTTATAAACAATGCTGTAAGCCAGAAGACCATTGATGGCTCCCTGCAAATCGCGCACACTTCCGTTACAGGTCTGGGCGATGAAAGAGATGACATCTACCGGAATCTTCAAACCGTCGCGACGGATCTTATTGCTCAGGATATCCACACACAACTGGATATTCGGCTTCTCCAACTCGCAGACCAGACCGCAAGAGAAACGGGTGAGCAGACGGTCTGGCATATCCTTCAACTCTACCGGAGGGCGGTCGCACGCCAGGATAATACGCTTTCCGTTGCGGAAAAGGTGGTTGAAGATATGGAAGAAGGTATTCAGCGTCTTCGCCTTACCAGCCCACTCCTGGATATCATCCACAATCAGCATATCAATAGACTGATAGAAGTTGATGAAATCATTGCTCGCATTATGGAGCACGGCATCAGTATACTGGGTCTGGAAAAGACGGGCACTCACATAGAGCACACGCTTCTGAGGATACATCTGCTTCGCTTTCAGACCGATGGCATTCACCAGATGCGTCTTACCGCTACCCGAAGGTCCGTAAATGAACATTGGGTTAAACTGGGTGGTGTTGGGATGCTCGGCAATAGACAATCCTACGGAACGAGGCAGCTTATTGCTGTCACCCTCCATATAATTGTTGAAAGTAAGCTTCGGGTCTAACTGTGTATCAATGTCTTCCTGCTGCTGGGGAGCGGCAGGCTGGGCAGCCGTCTGCTGGGCACGCTCACGAGCCTGCTTTGCCATATCAGCATCGTCTGGATCTGCCTCTATATCTTGAGAAAGCTTATGCTCCTTATCGGTTACAACACGATAAGTGAGACGGATTCCTTCACCAAAATTACGATGCAGCACCTTACTTAACAAGTCAACAAAGTTCTGTTCCAAGTACTCGTATACGAACGGACTCGGAACCTGCACCAACAAAGTCTTTGTCGACGGCTTGTACGATTCAAAGACGATTGGCTTGAACCATGTGTTATATTGCTGCTCTGTTACACTGTCCTTTATGAGCAAAAGACTGTTGTCCCAGAGGGCTTTTGGACTTGCTAACATTGATTACTATATTATTAATACTTTAATTCACAAATGACGGGACGCACCGAAAGATGCGAAATCACGTGCAAAGTTACAAAAAAAATAGGAGAAATGCAAATCCCCTTATTTAAAACATTTTAATAGATAGTCTTTAAATTACTGAATACCAAACACTTGCCTAAAATACAAATATAGCAGACTGAAATTCAGTGAAACAATAATGTAACGTCCCCGAAACGGCTAACAAACAAACAGTTTGCGAGTCATTTCGGGGCGTGAAACATACCGAATCTTATTTAGACTAAATTTATTTAGCTCGAACTCTTTTTACTTGTCTTTTCTGCCGAAAACAGAGAAATGGACATAGCGTTTCGGATGTGCCTTCAAGTCGATAACCAAGGAGTCGGCATGACTCATGGTTGACGTCAGATTGTCGTACAGCTTGGTATCGTTCATCAGCAATCCGAGGCTTCCCTGGTTGCTGTTCAGCTTCTCAGTAAACTGATGAGCACTCTCCAAAGTCTGGTTCACCTTGTTCAAAGTGCCCTGCACATCAAGACTGGCCAGATTAGCTGTGAGGCGGTTGGTATTATCCAGCACGCCGTTTGCCTTACCTATCATCCCCGGAACCTGCTTATTGAGACCCGCCATCAGGGTATTCAGTTCACGTGTAGAAACGGTGAGGTTGCTTGTGATGGTTTCCACATTATGCAGCGAAGCAGCCAGAGCCGGGTCAGCCAGCAGCGCATTCACGCTGGTAAGGATAGAATCCAGTTTAGGCAACATCTTTTCCACTACCGGAATCAGGTTGGCAGCCTTATCCATCATGCCTCCGTTTACAGCACCCGGAATGATACCACCCGGTTCTACTCTTTCCCGCGGATTGTTTGCCAGAAGCAGATTCACCTGCAGGTTACCCATCAGGTCTTTCACTATCTCGGCTTTACTGCCCTGCGGGATTCTCAAGTCCTTGATAATATCCACCTTTACCTTGATAGGACCATTCTCCTTATAATCATATTCCATCCCATCTACGGTACCTACCTTATAACCATCCGCATAAATAGGCGTAGAGGCACCCAGTCCCTGGATGTCATCAAACGTCATATAATAGGCGTTGTTGGTAGAGAACAGATTCATGCCTTTCAGAAAATTGATTCCGAAATACATAATCAAAATACCGACAATAGCTACAAGAGCTATCTTGATTTCTTTTGTTAGCTTCATATTTATCTCTTTATATATTCGTGCTTATATCTTATCCTTACTCAGACCAATCAGCGGTTCCTGTTCTGTTTGAACTCACGTATTGCCTGATTCACATCATATTTCTTTCCATTCTTGAAAGCTATGATAAAAGCTTCCGGGAACTTCTCGGCAAGCGTCTTGCGCAAGCGGAAAATCTCATTATAGTTGGTAGAGGCTCCCATCGTATATTTCACCATATTGCCTTCCTGATAACTGTCATAACCGGTTTCGCCCTTAAAATGGGCATCGCCCTTGCGGAGCGTGCGGTTGCTGACAAATATCTGAAGCTTGAAGACAGGCGCATCGGCTACATTGGCTTTATGCTGTGCCGGCTTGTTCTGAGCTACAGTTCTGTTCTGCTGGTTCTGTCTGTTCTGCTGCGTCTGTCTGCTCTGCTGAGCCGGCTTATCCTGCTGGTTCTGTCTTCTGTTCTGCTGAACCGTTTTAGCCTTTGTTGCTCTGGTTTCCACCTGCTTCACAGTTCTTCTCGGAGCAGTATCCGCTTCCTCGGCACGGCGCTCATCCTGCTCCTTCTTTGTATCAGAAACTATCTTGGCAACCGGCACCGATTCGGTATCTGCAGCACGATAAGGAACCGAGATGGATTTATCGTATTTATTGCGATATTGCGCAAAACCTTCGTAGATGCCTCGGGCGATATCATCCACCCTGCTGGCATCGTTGAGCAGTCTTTCTTCATCGGCAGTAGTGATGAAACCGAGCTCTATCAGACAGCTGGGCATCGAGGTTTCTCTGAGAACCAGGAATCCTGCCTGATGCACACCCTTATCCGGACGGTTGGCACCGGAGCATACCTTTCGCTGGATATTGCGCGCCAGTTCTACGCTTCTCTCCATATTCTTACCCTGTATAAACTCGAAGATGATGTAACTCTCAGAAGATCGCGGGTTGAACCCCTGATAGGTCTGCTGATAGCCCTTCTCCATCGAGATAACGGAGTTCTCTCGCATAGCCACATCGAGATTATCCTTGGCACGGTGCATACCGAGCGTATAGGTTTCAAAACCGCGGGCTATCTTACCGGCTGGCAGCGCATTGGTATGTACCGAGATAAACAGGTCGGCATTGGCGCGGTTAGCAATGTTGGCACGTTCCTTCAGAGGAATGAAGACATCCGTCTTGCGGGTATAGATGACTCTCACGTCCGGCATATTGCGCTCAACATATTTGCCAAACTGCAATGCCACAGAGAGATTGATATTCTTTTCTTTGGAAATAGCACCAAGTGCACCCGCATCATGACCGCCATGACCTGGGTCGATAACGAGCGTGAAACGGCGGTTGGCGCCTGTCGCTGTCAGCACCAACATACACAATAGGGTCAATATGAGTGTTATTTTCTTCAACATATCTTTCTGATGATTTTGCAAAATTACTACTTTTGTATCAGAAAACCTAAATCTACTATAAAGTTTTATCATTTGTTAATACAACTTCTACCCCTGCGCCGTCACAATCTGCTCCAAAAGGAGGATTAACTTTGGTAATGGCGAGTTGTATTTCCTGAATAGCCGGGTATTCTGCAAAGAGTCGCTTTCCTATTCTTCCGGCTACATGTTCCAGCAGTTTGCTGGGTATCTCCATCTCCTCTTTCACGAGTTCATAGAGTTCTGCATAGTTGATGGTTCCAGCCAGTTCATCGGTTTCCATGGCACTGGAGAAATCATATTTCACCTCCAGATTCACCACATAATCGTTGCCCACCTGGGTTTCCTGTGGCAAAACACCGTGATAGGCATGGAAACGGACGTTCTTTAAGTATATCTTACTACTAAAAAGCATAGTTTATATCAGTTTCAGCCTTGGGGATTAGGATTCGGAATCGCTATCATCGTAAAGTTTCATCAGGCTGCCGTCCTTCAGATATCTCTTCAGGGCTGTTACAACACCTTTCTTCCAGGTATTGATATTATCTGAAGTAAGCTGGAGCTGATAAACGAGTTTGATGACATGTTCGATAGGCATACGGTAACGCAGCACACCGGAAATCAGCTTGGCATAGTTCCAGTATTCAGGATTAAACTTCTCGCTCAATCCCTCAACCGTAATCTTATAGCCTCGCTTGTTCACAAACTGGAAATCGTATCGCTTCAATCCTCCATCCAGAATGGTCTTCACAATCTTGCCTTTGCTTACAGATTTAGGCAGCATGATACCCTCGTCCTCATCCTGCAAACCCGTAAAGATTTCGTATGGATGACCATCGAGCAGTCCTACCAGAGCCACCCATTTCTCCTTATTATTCTGGAATCTGACCACATCGCATTCCAGTTCTCTAGGTCGCACCTCCATCACTTCAGGAGAGAAAACAGGGAGATGAGTTTCCTCAGAAACAACATTGGCTATCTGATCATAGAGTTTATTCCAATCAGACTGTTCTACATGATAATTCTGATGAAGTGTTGCCAGATTAGCATTCAGTTCATCTATAAGAGCCTTGGAAGCCTCTTCAAAAGTCATATTTTCAGTATATTTCATATCAAACGTTTCATATTTAGGTGCAAAATTAAACTTTTATTTCTAAAATCTGAAACGTTTTGGCATATATTTCACTAAAAAAGCGAAAGAAAGACAACTTTTTGGGAAACTTTCACTAACTTTGCAGCAAAATAGGGTTCTGAAATGGAACAGAACTCCTATATATATAATAAGGTATAATGATAAAATAAAAAAGATATGGAATCGATTAAGAACAGAACAAGCATCAGAAAATATGCAGAGAAGGAAGTATCCGAAGAACTCCTGAACCGCCTTTTGGAAGAGGCAGAGCGCACCCCGACAATGGGAAACCTGCAGCTTTACAGCGTTGTGGTAACAAGAAGCGAAGAAGGAAAGAAGGCACTGGCACCAGCCCACTTCAACCAGCCGATGGTAACAGAAGCCCCTGTCGTCCTCACCATCTGTGCCGATTATCGCCGCACAACCCTCTGGGCAGAGAACCGCAAGGGAACCCCGGGTTATGACAACATTCTCTCTTTTATGAATGCAGCTACCGATGCCCTTCTTTTCACTCAGACCTTCACCAATCTGGCAGAAGAGGCAGGCTTGGGTACTTGCTTCCTTGGAACCACAGTTTATATGCCAAAGATGATCATCGACACCCTGAAGTTGCCTAAACTGGTGATGCCTGTAGCCACATTGACCATCGGATGGCCGGCAGAGCAGCCAGCCAAGAGCGACCGTCTCCCTCTGCGCAGCATCATCCACCACGAGCATTTCGAGGATTATACCCCAGAGAAGATAGATGATTTCTATGCAGAGAAGGAAGCTCTGGAAGAAAACAAGGAGTTCGTTCGCATCAACAACGTAGAGACCCTAGCCCAGGTTTTCACCGACATCCGATACACAAAGAAGGATTGCGAGGCGATGAGCCAAGGTTTCCTCGAAGCCCTCAAGCAGCAAGGATTTATTTAAAGGTAAAAAAGTAAAAAGGTAAAAAAAGCCTAGCGGAATGTTAACCAGCGAGGTGCTCTTTTTACCTTTTTACCTTTTTACTTTTTTACTTTTTCGTTATTCTACAACGATTGGCTTGTACTTAGGAACCAATGCCTTCATGATGCACCAGCCTACGAGGTAAGCAACACTACAGATGCAGAATACAATCATGTAGGCACCTGGCTTGCCATCGAAGCCCATGAAGCTGAAGGCGGAACCCTGACCATCTGCATAGGTGAAGAGCATACCGGAACCCTTGTTGATCAGGAAGGAACCGATACCACCTGCCATCGCACCAATACCGGTGATGGTAGCTACAGTTGACTTAGGGAACATATCACCAATAGTAGAATAGAGGTTAGCAGACCAAGCCTGATGACCTGCACCGAGCAAACCGATGATGATAGCTGGCCACCATGCACTGTATTCACCCATAGGCTGGGCAATCAAACCGAGCAATGGGAAGCAAGCGAAAATCAACATCGCACGCATTCTACCGATATATGGATTCATACCCTTCTTGTCTACAAAGTATGTTGGCAAGTAACCACCACCAATACTCAATACGGTTACGATAGCATAGAGTGTGAAGATGAGGGCGATACCCATACCTGAGTCTGAAGAATAACCATACTGGTCAGAGAAGTAAGCAGGTGCCCAGAAGAGGAAGAACCACCAAACACCATCAGTCATCAACTTACCAACGATGAATGACCAGGTCTGACGATAGGTAAAGCACTTCAGGAAACCGATAGTCTTCTCCTCACCGGCAGTCTCTGTCTCTTTCTCTGCCTCAACCTTATCGAGGTTCTCATCCTGCTCAATATAAGTAAGCTCAGCCTTGTTCACATGCTTGCTCTTAGATGGCTTTTCATAGAGCCACATCCAGAGACCCATCCAGATATAACCGAGCACACCGATGATGATGAATGCCCACTCCCAACCCATGTGGCGAGCCAACAATGGAATGGTAGCTGGAGCCGCCAAAGCACCTACAGAAGCACCACTGTTGAAGATAGCGGTAGAGAAAGCACGGTCTTTCTTAGGGAAATACTCAGCTGTTACCTTGATGGCTGCTGGGAAGTTACCAGCCTCACCCACAGCAAGAATCAAGCGGCAAGAGAGGAACAACCATACGCTGATTGTAGCTATCGCTACTGCTGCATCACTACCTGCCTGTACCATGCGGAGCGCCTCGATAGAATCATAACCTTCCATCTGCATAGCTACCCAACCGCAACCGGCGTGCATCACAGCACCTGTTGACCATACGAAGATGGCGATGAGATAACCTTTCTTAGTGCCCATCCAGTCAACGAACTTACCTGCGAAGAGGTTGGCGATGGCATAGAAGATGGAGAAAAGACCGGTGATGGTACCATAGTGATCATCTGTCCAGTGGAATTCTGGAGCAATGAAGTCTTTCCATGTTAATGACAGAACCTGACGGTCCATGTAATTGACTGTGGTTGCGATGAAGAGCAGTGCACAGATTACCCAACGGAAGTTGGACATTTTACTTGTTGTAATAGGACTCATTTTGCAAAAAGCTTTTAAGCGTTATACTTATTTTTATTTTAGATTACTATTTAGACGGCAAAGCCTGGCTCATATTAATCATAAACCAGGTTGCCATATCATATATCTTATTATTCCAATGTAGGAATCTTCACTACCTGCATATCGTTATAGATCAGATTCTCGCCTGCCATACCCCAGATAAAGGTATAGTTGCTGGTACCTGCTGCACAGTGGATAGACCACTCTGGAGCAATCACAGCCTGCTCGTTGTTCAACCAGATAGGACGTGTCTCCTGTGGCTCACCCATTACGTGGAGAATCTTCTGACCCTCTGGTACATTATAATAGAGGTAAGTCTCCATACGGCGGAGGTGAGTATGAGCTGGCATGGTGTTCCATACAGAACCCTCCTTCAACTCAGTAACACCCATCTGCAACTGGCAGGTACGAACGCCGGCTACACCGTCGATAATCAACTGGTGGATTACGCGGTCGTTGCTCTCCTTCAGACTACCAGCCTTGATGTTGTTGGCATCCTTCAGGGTAACCTTCTTGGTAGGATATGTCTGATGAGCACAAGCGCTGTTCATATAGAACTTAGCTGGTTTAGCTGCATCCTTGCTGCTTACCTCGATATTCTTGGCACCACGGCCTACGTAGAGAGCCTCCTGGAAACCGAGTGTATACTTCTTGCCGTCAACGGTAACTGTACCCTCGCCACCGATGTTGATGATACCCAACTCGCGGTTGTCGAGCAGATTCTTCTGATCGTTTGGCTTGTCTGTATAGAGAGGAGCGATAGAAGTCAGCTTCAGAGGAGCGGTTGTTGGCTCAGCACCACCGATGAGGAAGCGGTCGAACATGGTGTATGTCCAGTTTACCTCGCCTGGAGCAAACACCTTCTCGATAGCGAATTCACCGCGAAGGCGGTCTGTTGTATAGTGCTTTGCATCCATCGGATTGCTTGCATAACGAACGTTGTAGTTAGTGTAGGCATTTTCTGCCTTCACTTCATAACCACATTTTCCACACTGGCCAAAAGCCTGACTTGCTGTTAATACCATTGCTGCTAATATTAATGTTAATTTCTTCATAATTATCTTGTTTTTACTTTTTTACCTTTTTACCCTTTTACCTTTCTCTCTTCCTTCACGATGCGCTGACGGTTGATAACCATCATGACTACTGTGATGACTGCGAGAACACCCATACCTACGTATGAAAGCTTCACACCGCGATAGATAACCCATCCGAAGAGAGAGGATGCGAAATCGAGTGCACCGCCTGAGAATCCGTCAGGGATATGAGCGGCATTATCGCCTGTTGCTGCATAAACCTGGTTGGCTGCCAGCGTAAAGTCTGGTGCCATATCGGTAACGAAGTAGAGACCGATGACGAGGGTTACCAGACCGATGATAAGCGTCTTCACCACATTACCTCTTGTAAACGGCAGAATCATTGGGAAGAGGTAGAACATACCAGCCAACGAAGCCAGAGGCAAGAACTGGTTGCCTGGCAGGAAGACTGCGATAGCAAGGATAACCGGAATCAGAATCACAGATGCTACCAGGGTAGTAGGATGACCGATAACCAGGGCAGGACTCATACCGATATGAACCTTCTTGCCGTTAAACTTGGTCTTCACCAACTCCTGTGTTTTCTCTGAGATAGGCTTCAAACCATCGATAAACAGGGCTGTAATACGAGGAATCAACTCCATCACTGCACCCATCGTTACACCCAGGAAGAGAATCTTCTTGATATCGAGCTGGGCTGCCCAACCAATCAGGGCACCTACGATAACGCCGAGTACCAGTGGCTCGCCGAGCACACCAAACTTCTTCTTCAGTCCCTCTGCATCAATATCGAGCTTAGAGAAGCCCGGAATCATATCGAAGAGTTTATTGAAAACGATTGCGAATGGCATGAAACTCTGGCAGAATGGCTGCGGAATTGAGATACCATCCAAATCATAATATTTCTGGAATCTGTCGGCTGTCAGGTCTGCACAAACCAGCGTGTTGATGTAGCAGACGATGGCTGCGAAATAGCCCCAGAGCAAACTCTGGCCCATCACGAAGTAAGCCACCGCACCGATAAAGGCGAAGTGCCAGTAGTTCCAGAGGTCGATATTCACTGTACGTGTTGTCTTAGTAATCAACATCAAGAAGTTGACACCCAGACATATTGGGATAATCAATGCGCCCACTGCTGTATTGTAAGCTACAGCTGCAGCTGCAGGCCATCCCATGTCAAAAACGTTTAACTGTAGGTGGTAGATGTCAGAAATAGCCTTCAATGGGTCGTTGAAGTTGGTAGTCAGCAATGCTGTTACCACGCCCAAGCCTACGAAACCCACGCCTACGAAGAGTCCCGACTTCAGAGCCTTTCCGAATTTCATGCCAATACACAGACCGATGACCGTGAAGATGATAGGCATCATCACGCTCGCACCGAGACTGATAATATAGCTAAATACTTGTTCCATTTTAATTTGTAGTATTGTTTAATTGTTAGAAAATACACGACAAAGAGCACCCTCTTTTGTCTTTTAATGATTTGTTGTGTGCAAAGATACACTTTTTTCTTCAATTACAATACGTTTTGATGGAAAAATTTACGCAAAAAAAAATCCTATCAGAACATTTCTGATAGGATTTCTCTATTTTTATACGTTTTTAAATGATTTTTACCGAATCGGTCTTCGTTCTTCCCTCTTCGTTCTTCCCTCTTCACTTCCTAGTCCTGGAAGTAAACTCTCTTCACACGGTTGCTGATGGTGGTCAGCACCTCGTAAGGGATGGTCTCGAGGATATCGCTCAGAGTCTGGACAGGCAGATGCTCGCCGAAGATTTCTACCGAATCTCCTTCCTTGCAAGGGATGTCGGTCACGTCTATCATAGCCACATCCATACAGATGTTGCCCACATAATCTGCCTTCTGACCGTTCACCAGACAGTAGGCATGACGGTTGCCCAGACGGCGGTTCAGTCCGTCAGCATACCCGATAGGGATGGCTGCGATGACGCTGTCTCTGTCGAGAATGGTCTTGCGGCTGTAGCCCACACTGTCACCTGCCTTCACGTTGTGCATCTGCAGAATGGTTGTCTTCAGGGTGCTCACGCAGTTGATGGTCTTGTTGTTGCGCGAATTGATGCCATAGAGTCCGAGTCCCAGACGGCACATATCCAGCTGGCGCTCCGGGAAGTGCTCGATACCTGCCGAATTGCAGATATGGCGCAATATCTTATGGTCGAAGGCTGCCTGCAACTGCTTGCTGCCCTTGTCGAAGAGTTCAAACTGATGAGCAGAGAAATCATCGAAACTGTCGTCATCGCTGCCCACGAAGTGAGAGAACACAGAACGTGGGATGATGGCATTCTGGTGCTTCAGCTTGCCGATGAGTTCCTCCATATCGTTCTCCGGGTCGAAGCCCATGCGGTGCATGCCGGTATCCAGCTTGATATGGACAGGGAAACCGGTTACGCCCTCTTTCTCAGCTGCCTTGATGAGCGCATCGAGCAGACGGAAAGAGTAAACCTCCGGCTCCAGGTCGTAATCGAACATGGTCTTGAAGGCGGTCATCTCCGGATTCATGATCATGATATTGCTGGTGATGCCGTTCTTGCGCAGCGTAACGCCCTCATCGGCTACAGCAACAGCCAGATAGTCTACACGATGATCCTGCAGGGTCTTGGCTATCTCCACGGCACCTGCACCGTAGCCGTCTGCCTTGATCATGCATACCAGCTTGGTTTCCGGCTTCATAAACGCACGGTAGTAGTTCAGATTGGCTACCACGGCATTCAGATTCACCTCCAGCGTAGTTTCGTGTACCTTCTGTACCAGCAGTTCGGTGAGCTGGTCGAAGCCAAACTGGCGGGCGCCCTTCAGCAGAATCACCTCATCGCGCAGAGAAGCAAACACTTCGCTGGCGATGAATTCCTCTACATTCGGGAAGAAGAACTTCTCTGAAATCTGAATCTCATCGTGCTGCTTGCAGAGCTCAGGACCGATACCGATGAACTTTACCACGCCACGCTTGCGGGCTAAATCGCTCACCTCTTTATATAATGCCTCCGGTTCCTGACCGCTCTGGTAGATGTCGCTCAATATCAGTGTATGGCGACGACCGCGATGGTCTGGACGGCGGTTCATGAAGTCGAGGGCGATATCAAGCGAATTGATATCACTGTTGTAGCTGTCGTTGATCAGCGTACATCCGTGCTGTCCTACCTTCACCTCCAGTCTCATTGCCACAGGTTCGAGCTGTGTCATGCGCTTGTCGATATCTTCAGCCGAAAGACCGAGTTTCGATGCCACGACGGCAGAGATGATGGCATTCTGTACAGATGCATCGTCGATGAACGGGATAGAGAAGCTGTCTTCCTCACCTTTATATATATAGGTAATCACGCTCACGCTCTGCTGCTTCTCGATGTTCTTTACATAGAAAGGAGCCTCCGGGTTCTTGAGCGACCAGAAGAGTTTCTCGCCTTTATAGTCGGGATATTCAGCTATCACCTTGTTGACAACCTCGTCATCGCCATCATAGATTACGGTCTCTGCATCATGGAAGAGGATGAGTTTCTCCCGGCATTTCTCCTCCAAGGAAGAGAAGTTCTCCTGATGGGCAGCACCCAGATTGGTCAGTACGGCGATGGTTGGCTGGATGATGTCACGCAGGGCAAGCATTTCGCCAGGCATACTGATACCTGCCTCGAAAACGCCCACCTGGGTCTGCTCGTTCATCAGCCACACCGACAATGGCACACCTATCTGAGAGTTGTAACTGCGCGGACTGCGGGTAACAAACATGCTTGGCGAGAGCAGCTGGTAGAGCCACTCCTTGACCATGGTCTTGCCGTTTGAGCCCGTGATGCCTACGATAGGGATGTTAAACTCGTCACGGTGGCGCTCAGCCAGACGTTGGAGAGCCTCGAGCGTGTTTACTACCTTCAGGAAGTTAGCTCCCGGATAATCAGAAGCATAGCCCTTAGGCACATTCGTTACAACAAAGTTTTTCACACCTCTGCGATACAACTCAGGGATGTAGTTATGACCATCATTGCGCTCCGACTTGAGCGCAAAGAACAGAGTTTCCTCTGGGAAACAAAGTGAACGACTATCGGTCAGGATAAAACCGATGTTGGTATCATTGTCTCCATAGCGACGCGCACCTATCAGTGTGGTTACCTTTTCAATAGTATATGTCATTGTCTTGTTATTTAAATATTCTTTATTTTATAAGAGATGATATTTCTCCATTTTATAAGAGATGATATTTCTCCTCAAATTGTCTTTTCTTCTCTTCCGTCCTGGCGATGAACTTCTGGTGTTCCTCGCTCTCGGGATGGAAGGGCTTGTGGCCGAGTGCTTCGCGGATAGGCCTCCAGTCTTCCAGAAACTGCTCGGCTGCCTTGCCGAAGTAGGGTGCCCGGAACCGTTCCCAGATATAGTCTACAGCCTGCTGGCTAGGGTGCAGCATGTCTTCCTTGTAGAAGCGGTAGTCACGGAGTTCATCGTTCATGATCTCGTAAGCCGGGAAATAGCTCACCACTCCGGGATTCTCCTTCACCAGCTTATCGGCTGCCAGCAGGAGCGTAGCCTTCGAAAGCTGACTCCCGTGATAGCCGTATTTCGCATAGCGGATAGGGCTTACCGTGATGATTACCTTCAGAGTGCCTTCACTGCTACCGGATGCTGCGGTCTGCGATTTCAGCAGATTGATAGCCTTCTGCAGATAGCCGGCACATTCGTCCACGCTCAGTTCCCGCTCTTCGAAGAGGCGCTGCGGGCGCTTCTGGCAGTTGTCCACTATCTCGCCCGTCTCCTTCAGGATATACACATGGTTGGTACCCAGCGTAAAGACAGCCACCCGGGGACGGACCTCGGAACATTTCTCTACCGTATGGAGAATGCTTGCCGGATTATACATCACCCCGAAGGGATTCACCGTAGCCCGGAAGCGGTTCTCCACAAACCGCCTACCCAGATTGTCGGCAAAGCAACTGCCCACAAAGAGCATCCGCTCTGCCGCCCCTATCTCGAAGTCGGCCTTCGGAATATCTATTTCTGTGCGAAACAGCATAAGTCTTTCTCCTTTTTATTCATTCACTTCCGGAGAAGCCTTCTTGCGTTTTCTCACCTCAACCACTACACCTATTATAATAAGGAGAGCCAGAACGCCATAACCGATGTAAGCCACCGTCTCGGTATTCTTGAGTGACTGAGGATGGAAATCGAGCACAACCTTATGGTTGCCTGCTTTCACGTTCAGCGCACGCAGAATATAGTTCACTCTGCCCAGCTCAGCCGGCTGTCCATCAACCGTAGCCGTCCAGCCCGGATAGTAAATCTCAGAGAATACGATCACGCCGCCCTTGCTCGACTTCACCTCGTAAGTCAGGTTGTTCGGCTTATACTGCGTCATCTTCACCACCGAAGTATCATCCTGCTTCACGCTCTGCGCCAGCTGTTCCTTAAACTTGGCATCAGCCACAGCCACGTGTCGGAGGTTCACCTTGCCCACACCATCGATTTCCTCGTTGGCATTGTTCACATACTTCACCTCGTCTACGAACCATGCATTGCCGTAGGCATACGGATTCTGCACCGGAACGGTCTGTCCGCCCTGCAGCGGCATGATGAAGTATTTGGTATTCAGCATGTTCAATACCGGATAGATACTGTCGCCGTTCACCTTGGTCATATCGCCGCCCGCAGCAGCTACAGCCTGCATCGTCTTCTGCATCTCAGGAGCGATATGTGCATCAATCATCTCCTGGTAGCGACGGAGCTTGGCTGGATGATAACCGCCGATGCTCTTGTGGTAGTAAGAGGTCTCGTTCTCATTGAATGTATTCGATGCCAGATTCAGCACACGGTAGTCGAGTGCCTTGTCACGGCAGATAATTTTGTCTGTCTCGGTCATCTGCTGCGGTGTATCGCGCTGCGCCTTGTCCACGAACATATCATCGTAGAGATAGCGCTTGTTCACCATCCACATATCCACCAGACAGAGCACGGCGATACCGGCAATCATATATTCCTTGCCCAGCTTCTTCATCTTGAAGAGCATCAGCAGTGCCGAACCGATGAGGATAATCCAGAACGAACGCCAGCAGTCGGATGTGAAGATGCCCTTGCGGATATCCGTCAGATTGCTCATGATTGGAGAGATATACTCCTGAGGCAACTGCTGCAGCGCCTGTGTCTCCTGTACCGATACGAAATCTGGGAAGAATACGCCCGGCATGATGGCGAAGAGCAGACAGAAGCCTGCTGTCAGACCGAAACTGGCATATACATATTTTATCTTCTCTGTCAGAATCTCCGGCTCATCTACAATCTTCTTCAGCGCCATCATCGCCAGGAGCGGGATGGTGAATTCTGCGATGACCAGGATAGATGCCACCGTACGGAACTTGGCATACATCGGCACATAATCAAGGAAGAAATTGGTAAACGGCATGAAGTTTCTACCCCAGGCGAGCAGGATGCTCAGGATGGTGGCAGCAAACAGCGCCCACTTCATCGGACCCTTCACGATAAACAGACCGAGGATAAAGAGCATGCAGACGAAGGCACCTACATATACCGGTCCGCTCGTTCCCGGCTGGTTGCCCCAGTACTGTCCCAGCTGCTGGTAAATCTGAACGAAGTTAGGATCAGCCTTCTCCATCGCCTTCTGGTTCTGCGCCAGCGGAACAGAAGCACCGCCCTTGGCATCCGGGATCATCAGTGTCCAGGTTTCGTCGATACCGTAGCTCCACTGTGTGATATAGTCTCTATCCAGACCGCTGCTGGTCTGATTAGCCACATTTTTCTTTACAAGTTCACTCTTTCCACGCATAGTTTCCTGACCATACTGCCAGGTATGATAAAGGTTCGAGAGGTTGAGCGAGATACCGATGAGGGCACCTACCACGCATACCACCGTAGCCTTTCCGAAGCGTGCGAGTTCACCTTTCTTGATGGCATCTACCAGGAAGGCAATCACCATGAAGAGGATGATAAAGAGGTAGTAATAAGTCATCTGCACGTGGTTAGCCTGCACCTCGAAAGCCGAGAAGATGGCAGTAAGGAGCAGTCCCTTGAGATACTTGCCCCGATAGGCAAGCACCACGCCCGCAATCATCGGAGGCAGATAAGCCAGCGCCCATACCTTCCAGATATGTCCGGCAGCGATGATGATGAAAAAGTAGGACGAGAATGCCCAGATGATACTTCCCAACGCTGCCAGCGACTGTCTGAAGTTGAAGGCACGCAGCATGATATAGAAGCCCAGGAGGTATACAAAAACATACCAAACATAGTCTGGCAACCACAGATGATATGCCTTCACAATCTGGCTGAGCACCTGATTACTGTCATACGAAGGCGACATCTGATAGGTAGGCATACCGCCAAACACCGAGTTCGTCCATCGTGTAGTCTCTCCCGTCTGCTGCTGGAAGAGTTCCTTTTCATGTCCCAGTCCCTTTCCAGCCGCCGCATCATGTCGGAAGAGGATTCGTCCGTCCATATCGGCAGGCATAAAGTAGACGAAGGAGATGATTGCAAATGCAATAACTACCAGAATATCCAGTAGATACTTCTTCAAAAATTTCATATTTCTATATAAACGTTTATAATTTGAAGGCAAAGATAGCACAAATTGGAGACAAAACAAAAAAATATAGCAAAAATTTATATTTTTTTTGTTGAGAAAGTTGTATTAGGTCAGAAATAGGGGTTCCCCTCTATCATTTAGGGAAACGCTCGCTGCCGTTTCGTTTTTTATCCCTACCTTTGCACCGTAAAACAAGTTTCTTCAAACAGTATATATTAATGTATAAAAGAATAAGAATTATGAAAAGATTAGCATTCATCATGATGGCATTGCTCCTGGCTCTGATGCCGGCAGCAGCACAGAATTATCGTGACAGCAGATATTATAACAAGCAGACGGGGCATCTCGACTACCGTTACAACCACAACTACGGCAGCCCGTATTACGGATTCCGCATCGGTCCTGCCTTCACCTTTGTCAATTCCGACGATTCCCGTCTGGATGGTGGCGACTGGCAGACCGGCCTGAATGTGGGCGTAGTAGCCGGCATCCCATTGACCGACAGTGCCCCACTCTATCTCGAAACCGGACTTTCATATATAGAGAAAGGTGGCAAGAAGGATCTTCCTGAAGGCAAGAAGATGACCTACGACCTCAATTATCTTGAGATTCCAGCCGTACTGAAGTACAAGTACGAAGTAGACGACCATTTCTCCATCCAGCCTCAGGTAGGCGGCTATTTTGCCGTTGGTGTAGGAGGCAAGATTAAGAACTTTGCCGAGCGTGAAGCAGAGAGTTCATTCAAGGATGCAAACTTCCGCCGCCTAGATGGTGGTATCCGCATCGGCTGCGGCATCGGCTACGACATGTTCTATGCCGATCTCACCTACGATATCGGTCTTGCCAACATCTGCCACGACAGTTTCGACAAATCGCGCAATGGAGCCCTCCAACTCAATTTCGGAGTTAACTTCTAGGAAACCTCGGCAGTAACCCAGTTCTTGAACTTCACGGCAGTAGAAAGCTTAGAGCCGAGCACCAAAGCATAGAAACCGCTCTCGTTAACATAGAGCATCTGTTGGGCACAGAACTGCGGTTCTCCTTTTTTTAAAAACTACCCATGCACCCTAAAACAGGGTGCATGGGTAGGACCATCCGTATTCAGTATTCAGTTATTCAGTTTTTTTTAAAAACCCTTACATGGATAAAGGGGTTGAAAACCCGGAAGAAAGGGATTGGTTATTTTGTAATGTATTTTTTATTATTATATTATATATATTATATTAGATAGTATATAAACTTTACTTTTTATGGGGGGTAAAAAGTAACCCCTTTAAAAAAAACTGAATAACTGAATACTGAATAAGGTGCTGTGTTTTCTTCTCTTTAACTCTATGTTTTCTCTTCTAAGAAAGTATGAGTTGCGGGGCGCAAAACAGCGAGTTAGATTGTTTAACATAAAGCTCTAAAGCAGCCAAAGGAGAATAAGAGAGGTTGGAACGTAAA
>JAJVTK010000039.1:0-28273 GCA_021622245.1 Segatella copri
GTAACCCGATGCAGTAATATCTGTAACCCGATGCAGTAATATCTGTAACCCGATGCAGCCATATAAGTAACCCGATACAGCCATATAAGTTACCCAGCGCAGCCGTCATACGAACAAATTTTATGTAATTATCTATCATCCATCACGATTTGCATCTCTTATACCCATTAACATATTAATATACAGATAGTTGAATCGCGTGATAGATACTTCAAAAACGGAAAAATCCATCACGCTATCCATCACGATTTGGGGTTATCCCTCACGATTTTCTCACTACACTCTATCAGATACTGCATATCATTGAAAAGCTTGCGATGGATGGCATCAGGAAAGTCAACGTGAATTATAAATAAGTTTTAACCGAGTCAACTCGTCTTACAAATAAAACTAAAAGTGGTCAACTAAAATAGTTAAACCACAAAAGGTTACGGTTTCATGGCATGAAATATTTTGTTTCATACCACGAAACTGTTTGTTTCAAGCGGAGAAACGCTTCATTTCACCCTGTGGAACGAACCGATACGTCTCACTAAAGCTTTTGCCCTTACAGGCGCGACATTTCCTTATTGTAGTTTCCTATATTTAGTTTACTACCTAGAGTCTTATTCCTGGTGAAGGTTGACAATTAATAATCGTTATTCCTAACCAAGATTGTCAGTCTCGCCACGGTTATCACCGAATGCTTTTATCTCGTATTGGGAGCGGGCGAAAGGATAAAATAGAAAGGCATCTACAAGATATTCTATAGCCAAATCGAAGGAAAATAGCTCGATTTGGCTATTGTATAACCTATTCTTTAGCCAAATCGAGTTAAAATTCATCGATTTGGCTAAACAATCCTTGCTTTTCTCGGATAATTATCTTATATTTGCACCATTATTAAAGTTAGATTAAAAAGGTATGGAGCAAATTATCGGACGAAAGAAAGAAATCGAGCTGTTGACAGAATATTATCGTTCTGGCAAAGCTGAGTTTGTGGCTGTATATGGCAGGCGTCGTATCGGCAAGACTTATCTTGTGAGAAATCTCTTCCGTGATAAGTTCGCCTTTGATATGTCTGGGTCTATAGAGGCACCAGCTGAGGCGCAACTCTCTAATTTCGGGTTTGCACTGAGGGAATATGGAGATTCTAAACAGCCTATTCCTACGAATTGGACAGAGGCTTTTGAGGCATTGAAACAGTTGTTAAAGGCAAAAATGAAAAGAGAACGACTCGTTGTTTTTATCGATGAACTACCCTGCTTGGATACGCCGAAATCTGGTTTCCAACAGGCTTTTGAGCACTTTTGGAACGGATGGGCAGCTTACCAAAGTGAAATCATGCTTATCGTTTGTGGCAGTGCCACGTCGTGGATGATAGCCAATCTGATAGATAGTCATGGTGGGCTTCATAATAGGATAACGCACGAGATGTATCTTGCTTCTTTTACTCTTCGTGAGACGGAACTGATGCTGCAAGCTTATGGATTCTCATGGACTCGCATTTCTATCCTTCAGATATATAGCATCCTTGGTGGGGTGCCTTATTATCTCAGTTTGTTGGATAAAAAGCAAGGTGTGGAAGGGAATGTCGACAGATTGTTTTTCTCATCCCACGCTGAACTGAAGCGAGAATATGGAAGACTATATTCGTCCTTGTTTAGAAATTCTGAGTCCTATATGCATGTCATAGAGGTACTTGCCTCATGCAGACAAGGTATGACCCGAAAGGAAATCATGGAGAAATTGAAGCTGAAATCGGGTGGAACTTTGACAAAGGTTCTTAGTGAATTGATAAATTGCGATTTTGTAAGAGGGTATAATACCAGGGATAAGAAGATAAAGCAGAAAGATCAAATCTTTCAGCTCACCGACCTCTATACATTATTTTATATGACGTTTTGCCATCCTGGTACGACGGACACGGAATATTGGACTCACTTGATGGGAAAACCTCGTCAAAATACTTGGTATGGCTTGGCTTTTGAGCGAGTTTGCATGTTGCATATTCCTCAAATCAAGCATTTCTTGGGGATAGACCAAATCCATACCGAGTATTATTCTTGGCGAAGTAAGGTTTCAAAGCCAGCTGCGCAAATCGACTTACTGATAGAACGTGCCGATAATCTCGTGAATCTATGTGAAATCAAGTATTCGCAGATGCCTTACACGATCACTAAGGAGGAGGATATGCGCATTCGTAATCGTATGGCTGATTTCGTGGCAGAAACAGGGATAAAAAGTGGCATTATCCCAACGATGATTACTACTTTTGGCGTGCGCCTTACACAGTATGCAGCCTTGGCTCAAGTACAAATTACAATGGACGACCTGTTCACTTGATTTTGGGCTAATAACCACGTTTTATCTAAAAGGCTTGTAATGACCTTTATCGGCATAGGCGAGCATCTCCTTGTCGCCTCGGCTGTCGCCAAATGCTTCTATCTCGTATTGGGAGCGGTCGAAAGATAATGAGGGGGTACCGTAGGCATTGGCGGTTGTGGTGGTCAGTGCCTCGCAGATGCGATGCACCTTTTCCTCGCCATAGCAGTTGTTGCTCTTGAACTTGCCGGTAAGTCTGCCGTCAATCACTTCTATCTGGGTGCCTAAAACCCTGACTCCATCCAGGCCGCGAACTTTAAAGAACGGGCGGACCCAATTGTCGATGCTGGCACTCACGATGAAAACCTGAGCACCTGCAACCAGGGCTTCGTGTACCAGCGTAACACCTTTGGGGCGCAACAGATGCTGGTATTCTTCGGCAAAATCGCGGCAGAGCGCATCAAACTTCTCGATACGCATGCCGGCAAAGAGATGGGCAAAGATAAGTTGCTTCGCCTTCCAGTTGGGAAAGAGATGTAGCTTCATCAGTACCAGAAGCGGACTGTACATCAGGAAAACCATCAGAAAACGACCGGTACCCTTGGCATGTCTGATGAATTCCAGCAGGGTATCGCTTGTTGTTAGCGTTCCGTCGAAATCGAAACAATATAATTTTTTCTTCATTTTCTTATACGATATAAATAAGGATCAGGAAGGAGAGCAACCAGGCAAGCACGATAAACTGGGTGATGCGGTCGCGCAGGATAATCTTCGTAGGGTCACCACTCTTCTGGTCTACCACAGCTATCTGGATGTATCTCAGCAAACCTACCAGCACAAAGACACTCGTAAGATAGAGATTCTCGGTATGGAAATTCTCAATCACCTCCGGACTCACCGTATACATGATGTAACATACCAGGGTTACGGAAGCCGTAATCGTGATAGCCTGGTTAATGAAAGTGAGGTTGTAGCGGATGGTATTCTTGCGGGGAGCTTCGCCCGTCTTCTCCATGCGCAGCACATCATCGCGGCGCTTGGCAAAACTCATGAAGAGGGTGATGAGGAAGGTCATCAGCACAATCCACTTACTGAGTACGATGCCCGTTGCTACACCACCTGCCAGCAGACGGAGTACGAAACCGAAAGCCACGATACACACATCGATGATGGCATATTGCTTGAATTTGGCACAGTAGCCAAGATTCAGAAGCCAATAGAAAATGACGATTCCCATCGTCTCCCATGAGCCGAGCAGGCTGCATACACCCATAGAGAGGGCAAACATCAGGAACATCAGTCCGTATGCCTGTTTGATGCTAACCGCTCCCGATGCTATCGGACGATGACACTTGACCGGGTGGCGGCGGTCGGCCTCCACATCATAGATATCGTTGAAACAATAGATGCTCGATGCGGCAAAACTGTAGGCGAAGAAAGTAATCAGACCCGCCAGCAGGGCATCTGTATGCAACAGGGCGCCGCCAAAGAACAGCGGTAAGAAGATAAAGCCATTCTTGATCCATTGCTTCGGGCGAACCAGTCGCAGCAGCGCTGCAAACCCTTTACTGTCTTCCAATTTATTCTCGTTCATAAAACTCCTATTTTTCTTAATAAATAAACTCCTTTTTACTTGATAAACTTAGCTAACTCTTTAGAAATCCATCCGGCTATCTTGCTCAGAATCCATGCTGCAGGCAGGGTGATGCCTATGCAGATGAAGAAGGTAGGCCAATAGCCCAAGTGATGCGGTTCTATGTATTTCAGCACGAAGTGGATATGGAGCAGATAACACTCCAGACTCAGCGCTCCCACAAACATGAACCCCTTGTTAAACCAGCTCGGGGTGCGGCGGAAGATGCGGTTCAGCAGCAGGATGCTGGTGATGGTAAGCGGGATATAGAGCATGCGTTCCAGGAAGAGCGGAAACATGCCGTGCTTCTCCTGTTCCAGGAAGATGCTCGCCAGCAGCGTCATCAGGAACATGAGCCATATCATCCATATCGAAGCGCCGTCGAGCGTCTGTTTCTGTCTTACCATCTCACCCATATTGATGCCGATGAAGAAGATAGGCACGCGGCTCCAGAAAATCTCCAGATGTCCTACTGCCTGATGTATCGGGGTGACATATTGTACCAGAATGCACCACATGATCATCACCACCGGCAGCCAGCGGTAGATAGGATGGCGCTTGATGAGTTCCATGTAGGCAGGGGCAAAGAGATAGAGCATCATCGTAGCCGGGATGTACCAGAAGTTGAGCTCATCATGCAGCCAGAACCCCCAGTTGATGGTTATCTCGCCAAAGAGATAGATCCAGTTCCAGGTGCTTCCGCCCTGGAAAGAAGGGATATAGAAGAGGCAGGCTATGATGAGCCAGGTAGGGTAGATGCGCAGATAACGGCGGATGAAGAAATGCTTGGCAGAAGGATTCTTCATCCACGAGAACCAGAGACCTATTCCGCTGAGAAAGAGGAACATGTCTACACCGACATTGCCCATTCTGCGAAGCCCGAAAAAGGCATCTTCTCTAGGCAATGCCACATGAAAGAGGATGATGAACAGCATGGCTGCTCCCATCAACTCGCCGCGAAACCGGCTGATATTCGCCAGTTCTATATCTTTTATCTTCATGATTTTCTTTTAATATTTCGGGTTTGGAATCTTCTTCATCAGTTGGGTGAAGAGCCATGCCAGGCAGATGCTCGATATGATGTAGAGGAGCAGGCCGGCATAGATGTCGCCCTGACGGCTGATAGGGATGAATATCTTGCGGGTGATAGGGTGGCATACGAAGAGAGCGGCGGAGATGCTGCCCATCCACTCTAATGCCTTGTAAATGCCTGATAGCCAGCTGATGTTCTGGAGTAGATCGGCTACCAATACGCTCAGCAGACAGAAGAAGAAAGGCACGAAGGTCCAGCCAACCATGCTGCCGCTCAGACTGTAGATAAGCGAGATGCAGAAGATGCAGCCAAAGAAGTTGATGATAGGCGAATGGAACGTCATGAGTATCTTTTCGCCATATCTGGCATAGAGTATGCCCAAACCGAATGGCAGCATGCCGCCCATAAAGTTGTAGCGGTAGCGGTTCATCACTTCACTCTCCGGATTGTCAAAGCCCAGGAGGAGCTGGATGACGATGCAGATGGCCATCAATCCTACGGTCCATCCCCAATGGCGGCGATAGAGCAGCAGTCGATAGACGATGTAAAGTTGCAGCATCAGACCGAAGAACCAGTACGGACCCGGCCAGATAATGTTATCCGGATTTGGCAATACATTATTGAACATGCCCAGCATCGCAACGATGTCGAGCGCTGCATAGTGGTGAGAGCCAGGCGTGATAAGGTCGAGCATCGTGAATGCCACGAAACCTGCTATCATCATCTTGAAGAGCTTCAGATAGTGATAGCGGATAAAGTGGAGCGGTTCGCGCCAGTTGATGCTTCCTGTAAGCTTCTTGCCCGATATGCTGTACATTCTGGTCTGCTGTTCGGTAGAGAGATGAGGTTTTGCCTCATATTTCATTACCAGTCCGTAAGCACTCAGGAAGAGGAATACGGGCACACCGTAATGACCGAAGAACGAGAGCAGGTGTACAGGCAGGTTGAGGTCCATGCTGGCCATTACCTGGTTCAGCCAGTCAACATTATGTTGAAAGTACTGATACTCGTTCTCCTTGACGATAGGTCCCAGCCAATGGCAGTAGTTATGCAAGAAGATGCCGATGATGGCGAGTCCTCTCAGGGCATTGCATGCCGGGCGTGATAGAATAGCACTATTCATAATCAGTTTCTCCTTTCTTTCTTTTTTACCTTTTTACTTTCTTCCTTTTTTATCTTTTCCAGATGCGCATCACGGAGTTTGTCGTAGTCGGCAGAATTCTTGAGGATACGTGGCCGCATCTCGTCATATTTCGGACTCAGGATGTTATATTCCTCCTTATAGGTAGGTGTCTCAATGCCAGCCAGATACAGCAGAAGATGAGGCAGGGCATCGGTCATGAAGCGCTTGTCCTTGGCCTTGCGTATCTGACGGTAGATATCGCGATGGTTCCTGATATATTTTGACGAACAGTATATCCAGAACGGAATTTCAAACTCATAGTGAGCCAGCGGCCAGTCGATTTCTGCAGAGTGGTTACGGCAGATGAAGCCACGGTTCTCTTCGTAGCATTCCTCGCCGTGGTCGGGCACGTAGATGACGATGGCATCCTGCTTCTGGAACCGCTTCACAATCTGGGCTACGATGGAGTCGTTGTAGAGGGTGGCGTTATCGTAATGACTCAGCATCTTGCGCTGGGCATTGGTCAGTTCAGGGCGCTTGTCTTCGTAACTGCTTGCCCAGAACCGGGCTTGCTTCGTGCGGTAACGCTGCTTATAGTTTACATGCTGTCCCATCAGGTGGAAGATGGTGAGGTTGTGCTCCTTCTGGAAGTTCTTCAGACTGTCGTCGTAATCCTGCAGCAGTCCGTCGTCCAGGTCGTGGAGCTGGGTGTTGCGGTGGTCAAACTGGAGCTTGCTCAGTTCCGGGTTGTTCAGGAAGAAACCGCCGCTGAAGTCGTAAACCGCCTCCTTTGCCTGTGGCAGGAATTCGTTGGTGATGAAGGTTACGTTGTAGCCTGCCTTGCGGAACACTTCAGGGAAGAGCGGATAGTCGCACCATTCGCCTTTCTCGCCTACAACATGGGTAGAGAGCATGTTCTTGAAAACGAAACTGGTCAGGTTCCAGCAGGTTACCACATCGGTAAACTTGGTGAGCTTGCGCGATTTCTCCAGGGCTACCTGTTGTGGAGTGGTATCCATGAAATAGCCGTACTGCTGGGAATGATGGCGGCCGAAACTTTCGCCGATAATCAGTACGATGTTTGGCGATCGGTAGCTGCAGCTGTCAACTTTTACCTCGTGGGCAGCATGAATGAGTTGGGTAATCTGATGCGCAGCCAGCTGGTTGGCATAGATACTGAATTGGAGTCGGTAGACAGGCAGATAGAGTACAGCATGATCCTTCTCTGTGAGGATATGCTCTACTTCGCCTATCGTTCTACCGTTCATGAGTTTATGGTAAGCCATCTTGTTGTGCCAGGAGGTGCAGCATCCTATGATGAAGATGATGAGACATAGGATTCCGAAGCTGGCAGGCATGGCTGCAGTCATGCGGGGGATAGCCATCAGCCGTTTCTTGACAGAAGCCAATTCCAGAACGGTAATGATGAAAACGTATAGCTTGATGAGTTGCTTGCGGAAGATGGCGATGAGAATCTGGATGAGAGCCAGAAGCAGGATCCAGCCCACACTACTGAAGAGAACTTCGGCAGAGATGAGGGCTGAGAGGAAACTGCTAGCCTCCGAACTGTTGGTCTCGCCCACCAGCATCAGCATAGAAGGGTTGAGCGTAGAGCCGAAATTCACGTAGCAATAGGTGTCGGCGGCAGCTGTACTATATAATATAAGGTATAGTACGGCACGCAGACCCCAGCGCACCTTCTTGGGGAAGATGGCGACAACGGCACACACCACATAGAGGTCGACAAAGAGTTCCAGGAACAGGTTGTCGTATAAAGTCCCCTTGGCAGGTGTAGTCACGATAGAACTGATCATGCCCAGCAGGTACATGAACACAAAGAAGTTGGCATTTCTGCGAATCGGCGCAGAAGCCACGTTCAGACACTTCTTAATGATTTCTTTCCAACTCATTTTTTGCTGTTTGTTGTTTAAATATGATTTTAAGCGTTTTCGGAGAGAGGGATGCCTAGATCTGCCTGTAGTTTCTGACAGCCAGTTGCTCGATGCATTCCGGCACCATTCCCCTGATGCTTTCCTCCTCTTTGATACGCTTTCTGATTTCCGTGCTGCTGATGTTGAGCAGTGGAGTTTCTACGATGGTAACGCCTTCTGGCACATTGCCTATGCAGGCTCCCTGGCGCGGATAAACCACGATGGGATAGTGGGCTAGGATGTCGTCGTGGTGGTACCACTTGTCGAAAGCAGCCCAGTTGTCGCCACCAATCAGCAGGGTGAACTCGTTTTCGGGGTAATCCTTGCTGATGGCTTGCAGCGTATGCCAGGTATAAGATGGCTTAGGCAGGCGGAACTCGTAGTCGCATGCCTTCAGTTGTGGCTCGTGCTCCAGCGCTTTTTCTACCATTTCCAGGCGCAGCTGGTCGTCGAGCAAGTCGGTAGCGGTCTTCTTGAATGGGTTCATGGGCGAAACCATGAACCACACCTCATCCAGGCAGGCCTTCTCGCAAAGGCTTTTCGCCAATGCAATATGGCCCGTATGGATGGGGTTGAAGCTACCGCCAAAGATTCCTACCTTCTTCATTTCTTACTCTGCGTCTAGGAAGGCCTTGACGAGCTGATAAACCTCCTGCTGAGCCTTCTCCAGGTCATCGTTTACGACCACGTGGTCAAACTGAGGGGCGAAGGTCAGCTCATAGCTTGCCTTGGCAAGGCGCTGCTCAATCACCTCAGGTGCATCAGTATTTCTGCCTACCAGACGGCGGCGTAATTCCTCTACCGAAGGTGGCTGGACAAAGATGCTCAAGGCACGTTCTCCATAGAATTTTTTGATGTTGACACCGCCCTTTACATCCACGTCGAAAATCACCGACTCGCCCTTGGCAAGCTGGTTTTCTACCTGTGACTTCAGGGTGCCGTAGAATCTGTCCTGGTAAACCTCCTCATACTCCAGGAACTCGTCAGCCTCAATCTTAGCCTTGAATTCCTCTGGAGAGAGGAAGAAATACTCAACACCATTCTGTTCTGTACCGCGCGGAGCACGAGAGGTGCAGCTGATAGAGAAAGCCAGCTTCAATTCCGGGTGCTCTTTCATCAGCCAGTTTACGATGGTGCTCTTACCGCTGCCCGATGGGGCGCTGAAAATTAACAATCCGTTCTTCATTTTTTATTCTTCTTTTCTTTATTTGCTGTTTGATAGGGGGGCTTTTTGGACAGGCGATGGAATCGCCTGGAACGGGGGCGAGACTGTCAAAAACGCCACTTGAGGGGGCTTTTGAGGCGCCTTTTTTTGGGGGGGGGGGAAGGTGTCTGTCTCTTGTTTAGAGGGCATTCAGCACCTGCTCCTTGATCTGCTCCAGTTCGTCCTTCATCTTCACCACGATGTTCTGCATCTCAGCCTGGTTGCTCTTAGAGCCGGTGGTGTTGATTTCGCGTCCCATTTCCTGTGCGATGAAACCGAGTTTCTTTCCTACACCATGACCTTCCTCATTCATGGTCTCGCGGAAATACTTCAGGTGGTTGGCAAGGCGCTGCTTCTCCTCACTGATGTCGAGCTTCTCGATGTAGTAGATGAGTTCCTGCTCCAGGCGGTTCTTGTCGTAATCTACATTCGGAATCTGCTGCAGACCGTTAACGATGTTCTGTCTGATCTTCTCCACGCGAGCCTTCTCGTATGGTTCGATGCTAGCCAGGAGAGTCTGGATGTTATCCACCTTCTCAGTAAATTTCTTCTGGAGAGCGGCTCCTTCCTGCTTGCGGAAGGCTACGAGATGGTCCACAGCCTCGCAAATTGCATTTTTTGCCACTTCCCACTCCTCATCGCTCAATTCTTCCACATCCGTCTTCGTTGTTACATCAGGAAGACGCAACAGAGTGCTGTACCAGTCGGTTGGCTCAGGAATGCCTGTTTCAGCCGAAATCTTCTTGATTTGCTGGTAATAATTCTGTACAAGCGCCGCGTTGATAGGAGTGGCATCTGTAGTAGCATCCTTATCAATCCAGATGGCGAAGTCAACCTTGCCTCTTTCTAGATTTTTAGAGATATACTGACGGATTTCCATCTCCTTCTCTCTATAGAGCGGAGCAATACGAGTAGAGAGGTCAAGCGTCTTGCTATTTAATGACTTTATCTCTACATTAATCTTCTTTGTTTTAAAGGCCGCGGTAGCTTTTCCGAAGCCTGTCATTGACTGTATCATATAATCTTTCGCGTTAAATTTCTGCAAAAGTACAAAAAAAAGCGAGAAAATGAGTATATTTGCACCTTATTTAAGAATATATTTTTTAATTATGTCGTGTATTTTGAATATTGAGACGAGTACGGACGTGTGCTCAGTGGCAATTAGTGATAGTGGACAGGTGATTTTCAACCAGGAAGATCACACAGGTCCGAACCATGCTGTTAAGTTGGGTGTGTTTGTGGATGAGGCTCTTGATTTCCTCGATTCTCATGGTCTTCCGCTGGAGGCTGTGGCGGTAAGTTGTGGTCCGGGTTCTTATACCGGATTGCGTATCGGTGTGAGTATGGCGAAGGGCATCTGTTATGGTCGCGGTGTGAAACTCATCGCTGTTCCAACACTCGAACTGATGGCAGTGCCTGTATTGCTTGGCGAACATCCTGAGGAGGAAGACGCCCTCATCGTACCTATGCTCGACGCCCGCCGCATGGAGGTATATGCCGAAGTGCTCGACCGCGCCCTGAAGGTGGTTCGCCCTATTCAGGCTGATATTGTGGATGCTGATACCTACAAGGAATATCTGGACCAGCATCATGTGTACTTCTTCGGAAATGGCGCTGCCAAGTGTATGGAGACCATCAACCATCCGAATGCTCACCTCGTAGAGGGCATTGAGCCTTTGGCAAAGAATATGGCTCCGCTGGCAGAGAAGCGTTTTGTAGAGGGCAAGTTCGAAGATGTGGCATATTTCGTGCCTTTCTATCTCAAGGATTTCGTGGCTAAGATGCCAAAGAAACTGCTCTAGAATTATTGATTATATAAAATATTGTAAGAATGAATATAGAAGGATTAGACTATAATACCCAGAGAGCTAAGCTCATTCTGCCTGAGTATGGCCGTGAGATTCAGCAGATGGTAGACCATTGTCTGACGCTTACCGACCGTGAAGAGCGCCAGCGCTGTGCAGAGACCATTATTGCAGTCATGGACCGTATGTTCCCTGAGAACAGAGGGGTAGAGGATCATGAGCAGAAACTCTGGGACCAGCTTGCCATCATGAGCAATTTCCAGCTCGACATCGATTTCCCTTATGATGTATCGGATGCTGTGAAAATAGCAACCAAGCCGGAGCCTTTGCCATATCCTATGCAGCACATCCCGGTGCGCCATTATGGAGCTATGCTCTTCGAGATTTTCGAAAAGCTGAAGACGATGGAACCAAGTGAGGAGCGCGATAAACTCGTGGAGCTTACTGCCAACCAGATGCATCGCGATCTGGTAACCTGGAGCCATGGCTCCAGTGATGTAGCCAAGGTAGCTTCCGATCTGGCACGTTTTACCGATGGCAACATCCAGCTCGATCTCGATACCTTCGTTTTCGAGAAGATTGAGGCGCAGCCTAAGAATGTAAATAATAATAAGAAGAAAAAGTAATCCACATTATTATATATAGTAGACAAGCTTATGGAGTCTTTCATCATAGAGGGCGGTCATCCGCTCAAAGGTACTATCACACCTCAGGGCGCCAAGAACGAGGCGCTGCAGGTTATCTGTACCACAATCCTTACCGACGAGCCTGTGCGCATCACCAACGTGCCGGACATCCTGGATGTGAACAACCTGATTAAGCTGCTCCAGGAGATAGGTGTCAAGGTAACCAAGCACAGCCGTCACGACTATACATTCCAAAGTGATGAGTTGAAACTCGATTACCTCGACAGTCTGGAGTTTGTGAAGAAATGTTCTTCTCTTCGTGGTAGTGTGCTCATGATAGGTCCGCTGCTCGGAAGATGTGGCAAGGCTACCATAGCTCAGCCGGGAGGCGATAAGATAGGTCGTCGCCGTCTGGATACCCACTTTCTGGGCTTCAAGTATCTGGGCGCCAACTTCGTTCACGATGACGAGCGTAATGTTTACCAGATACAGGCAAAGAAGCTGAAGGGCTGCTATATGTTGCTCGATGAGGCTTCGGTTACCGGTACCGCCAATATCATCATGGCATCTGTATTGGCAAAGGGAACTACCACCATTTACAATGCAGCTTGTGAGCCATATATCCAGCAGCTCTGCCATCTGCTCAATGCGATGGGTGCCCAGATCAGCGGCATCGCCAGCAACCTGCTCACCATCGTGGGTGTGGATAAACTGCATGGTGCCGAGCATCGCATCTTGCCGGATATGATTGAGGTAGGTTCGTTCATCGGCATGGCAGCAATGTGTGGCGAGGGTGTGCGCATCAAGAATGTGTCTGTCAAGGATTTGGGTATTATCCCTGATGCATTCCGCCGTCTGGGTGTGAAGATAAAGATAGAGAACGATGACCTTGTAATTCCAGAGCAGAAGCATTATGTCATCGATTCGTTTATCGACGGCACTATCATGACGCTTGCCGATGCCCCTTGGCCAGGACTCACTCCTGACCTTCTTTCCGTGCTCCTCGTAGTGGCTACCCAGGCTCGCGGCAGCGTTCTCTTCCATCAGAAGATGTTCGAGAGCCGCCTCTTCTTCGTGGATAAACTGATTGATATGGGTGCGCAGATTATTCTCTGTGATCCTCACCGTGCTGTGGTGGTAGGTCATGACCATAAGATCAAACTGCGTGCTGGCAGAATGACCAGTCCTGATATCCGTGCCGGTATTGCCCTGCTGATTGCTGCCATGAGTGCCAACGGTACCAGCCGCATTGCCAATATCGCCCAGATAGACCGTGGTTACGAGGATATCGAGCATCGCCTTAATGCGCTGGGTGCCAAGATTACCCGTGTCAGTGATTAATCAATGTTAAATGTTAAATGTTGAATGTTGAATGATTAGACGCGATGAAGTATATAAGATAGGCAAGTTGGGAAAACCTCATGGCGTGAAGGGCGAGATAACTTTCGCCATTACAGATGATGTTTTCGACCGTGTAGATGCCGAGTACCTGGTACTCGACATCGATGGCATCCTCGTGCCTTTCTATTTAGAGGAATATCGTTTTAAGAACGATGAGAATGTGCTCGTTAAGTTTGAGGATATCGATACCCAGGAGCAGGCACGCAACTATACCGGTTGCGAGGTTTTCTTCCCACGTCATCTCTCTGACAGTGATGAAGAGAACATGAGCTGGGCAGAAATCATCGGTTTCCATCTGGTAGATGCCGTAAGCGGCAAGGTGGTAGGTACCATAGAACATGTAGACGATTCTACCCTCAACCTTCTTTTCGAGGTAACAACCGATGCAGGTGATGAAATCCTCATTCCTGCCAGCAACGACCTCATCGAAGAGGTGAGTGCTGAAAAGAAAGAAATCAGAATGGCGATTCCAGAGGGATTGCTCGAGTTATAAAGTGAAGAAATATGAAGAAACAACAGATATGTATTCTCGGTTCTACGGGAAGTATCGGTACACAGGCGCTTGATGTCATCGAGCAGCATAGTGACCTTTACGAGGTGTATTGCCTCACCGCCAACAACCGAGTGCAGGAACTTGCCGAGCAGGCTCGCAAGTTCCATCCGGCTGCTGTGGTCATAGCCAATGAGGCTCGCTACGAGGAGCTGAAGGATATGCTCAGTGATGAGCCTGATATCAAGGTTTATGCCGGTGCTCAGGCGCTTTGTGATATCGTAGAGGCTGAGCCTATCGATATGGTGCTGGCTTCTATGGTTGGCTTCTCGGGCTTGGAACCAACCATCCATGCCATCAAGGCGCGCAAGAAGATTTGTCTTGCCAACAAGGAAACGCTGGTGGTAGCGGGTGAGCTGATCTGCAATCTTGCACAGGAATATCATGTGCCTATCCTCCCTGTTGACAGCGAGCATAGTGCCATCTTCCAGAGTCTGGTGGGTGAGGGCGACAACGAGGTAGAGAAAATCCTCCTGACCTGTTCGGGTGGTCCTTTCCGCAATTATACCCACGAGCAGTTGGAGAAGGTGACTGCTGCCGATGCCCTCAAGCATCCTACCTGGGATATGGGTGCCAAGATAACCATCGATTCGGCTTCGCTCATGAACAAGGGCTTCGAGGTAACAGAAGCTAAATGGCTCTTTGGGGTTCCGGCTGACAAGATTGAGGTGCTTATCCATCCGCAGAGCGTTGTGCATAGTGCCGTTCAGTTTGTTGATGGTGCTGTCAAGGCTCAGTTGGGTGTGCCAGATATGCGTCTGCCTATCCAGTATGCCTTCTCTTTCCCTCAGCGTCTGCATCTGAATGGCGATCGTCTCGACCTCTTCAAGACGCAGGATTTGCAGTTCTTCAAGCCTGACTATCAGAAGTTCAAGTGTCTGCAACTGGCTTTCGATGCCATCAGAAAGGGTGGTAATATGTCATGTATCGTGAATGCAGCCAACGAGATAGTGAATGCCGGCTTCCGCAAAGGTGAGTGTGGCTTCCTTCAGATGGCTGATATCATCGAAGAGACGATGGCGAAGGCTACTTTCGACAGTAATCCCGACCTCGATGTCTATCTGCAGACCGATGCTGAGGCTCGCCGCATAGCTACAGAGCTGATGCTCAAGTAATAGTTTATAGTTAATAGTTAATAATTAAAATGAACGTAGGATATAGGGCTCATCATAAAGTTCAAAGTTCCAAGTTCAAAGTTCCAAGTAAATAAGTTCAAAGTTCAAAGTAAATAAATGGAAGTATTTTTGATCAAAGCGTTGCAGCTGATGCTGTCGCTTTCCATCTTAGTGTTGCTCCATGAGGGCGGACACTTCTTCTTCTCCAAACTCTTTGGTGTAAGAGTGGAGAAGTTCTATCTGTTCTTCGACCCTTGGTTCCATCTCTTCGAGTTCAAGCCAAAGAATTCGGATACTACCTATGGTTTGGGATGGTTGCCGCTCGGAGGATATTGTAAGATTTCGGGTATGATAGATGAAAGTTTCGATACCGAACAGATGAAACAGCCGGAACAGCCATACGAGTTTCGCAGCAAACCGGCATGGCAGCGCCTGCTCATCATGATTGGTGGCGTGCTGGTTAACTTCGTGCTGGCTCTCTTCATCTATTCCATGATTCTGTTCCATTGGGGCGACAATTATGTTGCTACCCGCGATATGAGTTATGGTATGAAGTTCAATACCGAGGCAAAGGCATTGGGTTTCCAGGACAAGGATATTCTGGTAGGCACCGATCTGGGTGAGTTCAAGACCTTTGATGGCGATTTGTATCGTAATCTCTCTGAGGCTAAGCTGGTCAATATCATCCGTCAGGGCAAACCGGTGACGCTTTATCTGCCTGGCGATCTCGACATGCTCAGTATGATTAAGAGCAGTCCTCGCTTCGTTGATGTGTATGTACCGCTGCAGATTGATAGTGTGATGAAGGATTCGCCTGCCAGCAAACTCGGTTTGGCAAAGGGTGATAAGATTCTTGCTATTAATAATAAAAAGGTAGTCTCTTTCAACGAATTTCAGATAGAATTGGGCAGAGTAGAGGATGTGCTTGCTTCGGCTGAGACGCCGCAGGATAGTGCCAGAGCACTTACTGCTCAGGTTACTTATCTCAAGGCTTCTGGCGATACCGTCAAATCGAGTGTTCTTCTGAAGTCTACCGAAGAGGGTGTGAAGTTTGGTTTCTACAATCATCCTGTCATGCTTGATTATAAGATTACTCATGTCAACTATGGCTTCTTCGAGAGTTTCCCTGCCGGCATCAAATACGGCTGGAATGTCTTGGCCGGTTATGTGGGCGATATGAAGTATGTCTTCTCTAAGGAAGGTGCCAAGAGTCTGGGTGGTTTCGGTGCGCTGGGCAGTCTCTTCCCATCTGTATGGGATTGGCATGCATTCTGGCTTATGACAGCGTTCCTGAGTATCATTCTTGCCTTCATGAACATTCTTCCTATCCCTGCTCTTGATGGTGGACATGTGTTCTTCCTTCTCTATGAGATTATCACAGGCCGCAAACCGGGCGATAAGTTCATGGAGCGTGCTGAGTATATTGGTTTCGGCATACTGATTCTTCTGCTTGTTGTGGCCAATCTGAACGATGTATTGCGACTCTTCGGCATCTTGTAATGCCGGGGAATCGCGAAAATAAAGGTCTGAAAAAAGAGAGGGTGTGTCATAAGTCTGGATAATAGTTGGCGCATAACAGTTGACCAACGCATGCACATCAGCTGTTGTGCATGCGCATATCAGCTGTTATGCAAGCGCACAACAGCTGTTGTGCGGCCGAAGATACTGACAGTCTCAACAACATATCCTATCTCATCCAACAACAAGAAGAGGGTGAATCATAAACTTATGACACACCCTCCTTTTTTTGAGTTTATTCTTTTATACGTATCTGATAATCTGTCCTACACTAACCTTCTTGTCTTTGCGGTAGCCGTTGAGTCTGCAAATCTGCTCTACAGTTACGCCACGCTTTTCAGCGATAGAACTAAGCGTTTCTCCTGGCTTCACCTTGTGGTAGAGCTTCTCGTGGCCAGCAGGCAATTCGTTGTATCTTCCCGCTTCGCCGCCGTTAACCTGCTCTCTGGTGTAACCGCCGTTGCCAACCTTGCCGCGGGCAGCATTGGCATCAGCTGATTCGCTTTCGTAGGTATCACGGTTAAAACTGTAGAAGTCGCCTGTAACGTCCTGGTTGCGGAAGTCGAAGAAGAGTGCCGGGTTCAGAGCCACACCACAGAGACGGGTCTCAAAGTGGAGATGCGAACCGGTACTTCTACCCGTGTTACCACCCAAGCCAATCACATCGCCGGCTCTTACCTCTTCGCCCTCAGTAACGAGCTGCTTAGAGAGGTGACCATAGATAGTCTCCAAACCGTTGTTGTGACGAATCACGATGTACTTACCGTAACCACCACCTTCATATCTTACGATGCGAACTCTGCCTGAAAAGGCTGAGCGGATTGAGTCGCCAATATAAACCTTGATGTCCATACCTTTATGTTGGCGGCCAAAGCTAGCACGGTAACCGAAGTTACTTGTGACAACGCGACTAGGAGTTGGCATGCAGAAATGACGGAGATCGATACGGAAGTGCTCAGGCAAGGTTGTAGCCCTGTGAGCGTACTTGTTAGAGAAATCCTCATACAGCTCGGCTGCAGGGTTCTCTCTGTCTTCAATCATTCGATAATGCGACACAGCGAGTGTGTCGAGCGATTTCATTCTGTGGTCTACAGGTGCCTGTCTTGCCAACAGGTCTTGTCCGCAAACGGGAGAAGCTGTTAGCGCCAACAATGCAACGACCGAAATTTTCTTTATACTCTTTTTAAAACTCATACTACTTTTTCTATTTTCTTTTTTAGGTTCGTGTCAACAGCGCAGAATCATACAAGAAATTCTGCAAAAACCACTAAGGCAAATGCCTTCATGTAGCGGTTTTGTTATATAGACGTTGCAAATATAACAAAAAAACTTCAAAAAACCAAAGTTGTTAAAGCCAAAAGGGCGATATTTAACGCCCTAGCCTTTTTTTTAACTTACATTAGGAAAATGAGATGCAAGGAGTTGACTTTTAATACGTTTCATGCTTTTGTAGCATTCTCAATAGAGCTACGGCAGGAGAATGCCCCATGAAAATATACTTTTTTACCTCCGGACTGGTGAATCGGAGGCATTCCTGATAAGCGCGGTAGAGGTCGTTGAGATTGATGGTAAATTCCTTACCCGATGACTCTCTGATACCGATAATCATCTTTGCCGTGACATGCAGTTTGACGTATCTGATGCCTGTTGCGCTTTCTATTTCTGTAATGTTTTCGAGAATGGCTCTCATTTCTTCCAGGGTTATTTCTGGTCGCGGCTCCCTGATAGCCGGCTTTCTTCTTCTATCCATAATTATACTTTTTACTTTTGGGACTGGCGATGGAATCGCCTGGAACGGGGGTGAGGCTGCTTGATAGCTGAAGCCACCTTTTAGCCTTGCTTTCTGATAACAGAAACTGCTTTTGCTTGCTTTCTGATAGCAGGAACAGCTCTTGCTTGCTGCTTTAGCTGATGGCTGCCCAGTTGATATGGGTTTTCTTCAAATCCCTGAGGCGGTTCCAGAGCAGGGCGTTGTGAGGAGCATTGCATTCGGGATCGTTGTCGATGATTTCCTGTGCTTCTGTGCGCGCCAGTTGTACCAGCTGACCGTCTCTGGCAATATTCGCTATCTTCAGGTCGAAAGCCATGCCGCTCTGCTGCGTTCCCTCCAAGTCGCCGGGACCACGGAGTTTCAAGTCGGCCTCGGCGATACGGAAACCGTCGTTCGTATCGCACATGATATCAATACGTTTTCGGGTTTCTTCAGAAAGTTTATAGTTGGTTACCAGAATGCAGTAGCTCTGGTCGCAGCCTCTTCCTACACGGCCTCGCAGCTGGTGCAACTGGGAGAGACCGAAGCGCTGTGCATCCAGGATAACCATCACAGAAGCATTGGGCACATTTACACCAACTTCTATTACGGTGGTGGCAACGAGAATCTGTGTTTCGCCCTTTACAAACTGCTCCATCTCTACCTCCTTTTCGGCAGATTTCATCTTTCCGTGTATCTTGCTCAGTCTGAACTCCGGGAATGCCTGTTTCAGCGTTTCGTAACCTTCTTCCAGGTTCTTCAGGTCGCTCTTCTCACTTTCTTTGATCAGCGGAAAGACGATATATACCTGTCTGCCGAGATTAATCTGGCGGCGGATGCTCTGATAGAGGCTGGTGAGTTGGGTATCAAACTTATGTAGCGTCTGTATCGGTTTTCTGCCCGGTGGCAGTTCATCAATCACGCTCACGTCCAGGTCACCATAAATGGTCATGGCGAGGGTGCGGGGGATAGGAGTGGCGGTCATCACGAGGATATGAGGCGGATTCTCGCTCTTGTTCCACAGCTTGGCTCTCTGTGCTACACCGAAGCGATGCTGCTCATCGATGACGGCTACGCCTAATCTTCTGAAAACCACCGGGTCTTCGAGGATGGCATGGGTGCCCACCAGAATCTGGATGTCGCCCGTAGCCAGGTCGGCAAGAATCTTTTCTCTCTTCTTCCCCTTTACGATGCCTGTGAGCAGTTCTACCCGGATATCCATTCCCTGCAGGAAGTCACAGATAGTTTGCAGATGCTGCTCGGCAAGAATTTCAGTAGGTGCCATCATACATGCCTGATAACCATTGTCCAGCGCAATGAGCATGGTCATGAGTGCCACGAGCGTCTTACCTGAACCTACATCACCCTGCAGAAGACGGTTCATCTGTCTGCCGCTGCACATATCGGCTCTGATTTCATGCATCACCCGTTTCTGGGCCCCTGTCAGTTCGAAGGGCAGATGATGGGCATAGAACCCGTTGAAGATGTCGGCGATGCGGTTGAAGACATAGCCCCTGAACTTGCGGCGCTGGTCGGTGGCATACCTTATTATATTAAGCTGCACATAGAAGAGTTCCTCAAATTTAAGGCGTACCTGTGCCTTCTGCATCTCCTGATGGGAATGCGGATAATGAATCATGCGGATGGCTGCATCGCGCGAAACCAGATGCAGACGGTCTACGATATGGCTGGGCAGCGTTTCGGGAAGAGGAGGAAGGATGGTGACCAACTGCTTGGTCATCTTCTCTATGGAACGTGAGGTGTAGCCGCGCTTTCTCAGGTTCTCGGTAAGCGAGTAGTAGGGCTGCATGCCCATCTCTGAAATCTGGAGATTGGTGGCATCGTCCATATCGGGATGGGTAAACTGGAATCTGCCGTTGAAGATGGTTGGCTTTCCGAAAACGAGATATTCGGTTCCCACTTTATAGGTCTTCATGATGTATTGGGCACCACGATACCAGATGAGGTCAGCCACACCGTAGCCGTCTGAGAAATGGGCTACCAGCAGCTTGTTGCGCTTACCGGTATCAATCTCATCGTAGCTGAGTATCTTGCCTTTGAGTTGTACAAAGGGCATGTCGGCATTGAGTTCGCTGATGTGGAAAACCTTGGAGCGGTCTACATATTTATAAGGATAGTATTCCAGCAGGTCACTATAAGAGTTGATGCCGAGCTCCTTGCTCAGTATCTCTTTCTTCTTGGGTCCTACCCCTGGCAGGAACATGATGTCTTGGTCTAAAATACTATTCATAATGATGCAAAAGTACAACATTATGGCAAAACAGCCAAAATGTTTAACGCTTTTTTTCCGCAATTGTGGCTTTTTTATTTGTTTATATTGATTTTTCTTCGTACCTTCGCACCGAATAAGATTAAAACTTTCATGAATAGTAAGAAAAGATATATGGTGATAGCTTTGCTGGCGCTTCTGGTTGTGTCGGCAATGGCATATAATGACGAGGCTAAGCCTTGGACCTTCTGGAACTGGAAGTATGGCTCTGTTTCCAGACCGGGTATTCATGCCGATCTGACGGGTATGAAGAATGTAGGTATGGGCGGTATCTGGCTGATGCCGGTACGTGAAGCCGGCGAGCGTCTGGAATCTCAGAACGGGGTGGCACAGCTGTCGCCTGAGTTCTGGAAGATGATGGATTATTCCTTCCAGCTAGCCGACTCTCTCGATTTTGATATGGGCATCCATGTCCTGCCTGGCAATCCGCTTGTCCTCCCTGCTGAATCGATGCAGAAGGTTGTCTGGACCGATACCATCGTGAAGGGCGGAAAGAAGATTGAAGGCTTGCAGATGTGGCAGCCCGAGAGTTATAAGGACGGAAAGATGCAGTCTGCCGGAAGCGAAGGTGGATATTATCAGGATATTGCTGCTTTTGCTATCCGCTTTAAAGGGAAAACGGGTCCTGCCTGGCGCAACGCAACCGATTCGGCTGCCCGGAGCGAGGCAGTGCCGATGACTGATGTGCTCCCCTTGAAGATGGAAGGGGGAATGGTGATGGGTGTCATGGTGAATGGTATCTTGCAGAATAAGTTGCCTAAGGGTTCCTGGTGCCTGTTGCGGATGGGACATACCTCAACGGGACAGACTCATGCAACGGATGGGAAAGGTATGGGACTTGAGGTGGACAGGTTCTCACCGGCAGCCGTAAAGAAACTATTTGATTCCTGGTATGCGCCGTTACTGAACCGTCCGCATGGCGATGTGGTGTCGTATCTGTATATCGACCCGAGAGAGTGGGGCAGCCAGAACTGGGGCTGTCAGTTTGCCGAAGAATTCAAGGTGCGCCGCGGCTATGATCTCCTCCCCTATCTTCCTGTCATGGCAGGTGTTCCGCTGGAGTCGGCTTCCCGATACGAACAGGTTCAGAATGATATCCGTCTCACCATCGAGGAACTGGTAAAGGAGAAGTTCTTCCAGACCTTCACCCGTCTGGCAGAAGAACAGTATGTTGAGGTTTCTTGTGAGCCTATCCTGCGTACCGATCATTCCGACGATATGTTCCGTGCCGTAAGCAGAGCCCATATCTATAATGAAAATCCGGTTCAGGCTGTGGTTTGTACAGGAAACTATGGCGCACGGAACGGAACGCCCGCCTTGCTCAAACCTTTGATAGACCGCCACCTGGCGCTTGGCATCAACAGGTTCATTTTCCAGCATGATATTGTCCGGCATCCAGAGGCTCGAGGTTTCATGGATTACATCACCATGTGTCAGCATTATCTGCAGCAGGGCAGACCGGTGGTTGATATCGCTGTGTTTCATCCTTCGGAAAACCCCGAACAGAAGAACAGCTATCGTGCCCCTCGTGGTTACAAATACGATTTGATGAACAAGGATGCCTTGCTGAAATGGAATTTCGAATACAGTCCGAAAGGTAAACTGCCTGGAAATCAGGATTATCGCATTCTCGTGGTTTCGCAGCCGGATAGCTCTCTCTCTGCTGAGATAAAAGCGAAACTGGAGGAATTGCGTGAGGAAGGCATCGTCATCATCGACAAGCCTTATCAGGCGAAGAACTTCTCGCAGTATGGCATCGATCCGGATGTCATACTGCCTGAGAATATGGATTATGCCCACCGTCTGGTTCTGGAGGCAACGGGCAGGAAGGATATCTATTTCCTGATTAATCAGGAGAATAAGGAGCGCCAGATTACGGCAACCTTCCGTACCGGTACTTCCAGAATCCGCCAGATAGTGAACTTGAACTTGCCAGCTTATGGCTCAGTCTTCGTCATCCTGTCTAACAGGGATGACATGCAGATTATCAGCCCAGCAAAGCTTCCGCTACCTTGATGTCGAATGGAGTGGTAATCTTGATGTTCTCACGGTTACCCTCTACCATTGCAACCTGACAGCCAAGACTTTCTACCACCGAAGCATCATCGGTAAACTGTTCCTTGTATTCCTGGTTGAAAGCCTGCTTTGCCAGACCGATGTCGAAGGTCTGGGGAGTCTGCACCACGCGGTAATCGCTGCGCAGCACGTTCTTTCCGCCTCCGTGCTGGTCGATATAGCGCAGGGTGTCGGTTACGGCATATACAGGGATGGCTGCATATTCTTCGCGAGCCGTCTCGAAACATTCCTCGATGACTTCTTTAGATACGAATGGGCGCACGCCGTCGTGAATACCCACTACGCCATCTTCATCATCAGGAATGAGTGCCAGTCCGTTTTTGGAAGACTGGAAACGGGTGTCGCCACCATTGGCTATCTGGTGCTTGATGCTGAAATGATGCTCCTCGCAGAGCTGGTGCCAGTATGCCTGCTGACTCTCCGGCAGAACCAGGATGATGTTCAATGCAGGGTCATATTCATGAAAACGCTCTATGGTGCGCATCAGGATAGGCTTGCCCGCTACCGGCAAGAACTGTTTTGGAATCTCACTTCCCATGCGGAGGCCCTTGCCTCCGGCTACTATGATTACGTAATCCACTTTGTTACTAATTAATAGTTTATAATTTATAGTTTATAGGGCTTACTTGCTCTGCATGAGATGATCATACATCATACCATCCTGCAGGGCAGCTACGGTTTCCTTGCTTACGAAATAGCTCAATATCTTATAGGCGTATGGGAGGGTTGCTGCAGGACCTTCGCCTGTAATCACGTTGCCGTCTTCCTGGAAGAGGGTGGCGGTATATTCGGTGTTCTCGCCGAAATACTGCTCAAAGCCAGGATAACAGGTAGCCTTCTTTCCTTCGAGGATGCCTGTGCTTGCCAGAACCATTGGGGCTGCGCAGATGGCACCGATTCGCTTGCCAGCCTTGTGCTGTGCGATGAGCGCCTGTCGTACACCTTCGTGCTCGTTCAGGTTTGTACTGCCTGGCATTCCGCCTGGAATCATCAGCATGTCAGCATCTTCAAAGCTGGCAATATCCTCAAACTTCAGGTCTGCCTTGATGGTAACACCATGCGATGTTTCTACCCATTCAGTACCCGTTACACTTACAGTCTTGATGTCTACACCACCTCTACGGAGGATGTCTACCGGAGCCAATCCTTCGATTTCCTCGAAGCCATTGGCAAGAAATTCATATACCTTAGCCATAATTTATTTGTTTTTTGTCTTGTTATTCAAATAATATGATTACCTTTGCAAAAGTAAGAATAATTATTGAAATAACAAAATAAATGGCACAGCAACATTTAAAATTCGCAATATTTGGTAATGAATACCAGGCTAAGAAGTCGGCTTCGATAGAGAAAATCCTTCTTTATCTCGAAAAGAAGGAGGCTGAAGTTTATGTGGAGAATGCTTATTACGAGTTTCTTACCCGCGACCAGCATCTCGATGTGAAGGCGGCTGGGGTGTTCGAGGATTACAACTTCGATGTGGATTACGTCATCTCTATGGGTGGTGATGGTACCTTCCTGAAGGCAGCGAGCCGTGTGGGAGCCAAGGGTACGCCTATCATCGGTGTGAATATGGGCAGATTGGGCTTCCTTGCCGATGTGCTGCCTAGTGAGATAGAGTCGGCGCTGGACAGTCTTTATGCCGGTGATTGTCTGATAGAGGAGCATGCGGTGATTCAGGTGGAGGCAGAAGGTGGCATTCTTGCCGGCAATCCGTTCGCCCTCAACGATATCGCCGTACTGAAGCGTGATGATGCTTCGATGATTTCCATCCGTACGCAGGTAGATGGCGAATTCCTCGTCACTTATCAGGCGGATGGTCTGATTGTTACTACGCCAACAGGTTCTACGGCATACAATCTTTCGAATGGCGGACCTATCATCATTCCGCAGAGTGGTAGCATCTGTCTTACTCCGGTGGCTCCTCACAGTCTGAACATCCGTCCTATCGTCATCAACGATACGGCAGTCATCACGCTCGATATCGAGAGCCGCAGCCACAACTATCTGGTAGCCATTGATGGTCGTAGTGAGCGTATGACGGAGGAAACCCGCCTTATCATCCGCAAGGCTCCTCATGCTATCAAGATTGTGAAGCAGCGCAACCAGCGTTATTTCTCTACCCTGAGAGAAAAACTGATGTGGGGTGCTGACCAGCGCGAAAGATAAGTAGAATAAGAAAGATAATTAAAATAAGAAAAGAGGTATATCCCGAAGATGAATCTTGGGTATACCTCTTTTTCCTAACCTAAAACAACTAACTAATAATTTTGTTCACACAAAACTAAACCTAAAAACATAAACCTTAATAAACCTAAAAACTTAAAAACTTAAAACTGAAAAACTTAAACTAAAAACTGAAACTATTCTTTGAACTTATTTGTTGTATTCTGCAGTAACATCCTTCACTTTATTTTTCTTACCTTCTTTGGATGTTTCGATTTCGAAGTAAGCCGTACTGGTGAGACCTGTTATATCTACAGTCTGCGGCTTATCTGTGCCATTATTGAATATGACATTCACCAACTCGTTTGCATTATCAATGCTGACTTCCTTGTAGTACCATGTCTTTCCACCAATGGTCTTTGTTTCTGTCATCTCTTCACCAGGCCACTTAACAGATGGAGCTTTCTTCCATGTATAGCAGTATAATGGATTCCATTTCACAGCATCGGCATTCACATAAACCATAAATTTATATGCCTTGAACTTCTCAATCGTATATTGATGAGTGGCGATATTTCTAACTTCACCATTCACAAGCAATCCAACCTTCAAGGTACAAGTACCATTGATGCTGATTTCCTTACCACTTTCTACAGTTGTGCTCTTTGCAGTAGGGGTAGAGCCGTCCAAGGTATAAACCAATTTAGCTCCCTCTGTCTGGCTGACTGCAGTAAGTGTGGTCTTGAAACCTTCCTCGTATGAGCCGGAAGGCACGTCGGTCCAAGAGGTTTCTGCATCATTAGAGAGGAAATAGGCATAGTGATAACCGGAAAGAATCTTTGTATAGCCTGTTTCTCCTGCATATTTATCAGCATCATTACCTACAGCCACAAGAAGTTTGTGCTTCGTACCAGTAACCTCGTTCACATAAAGAGTTTTCTTGCTCTGCTTGTTGGCATAATTGCTCATATTAGTGATGCCTGCATATTTGCGGGCTGCAATCATCTCCTTTATCTCAGACTTATAAGCATTCCAGTGTGGCTGGAAGATACATGGTGTGCCTGGCATGGCGAGCATATAGGCATTGGCTGCTATGGTATCTTTGCGCAGAGGGTCGTTCTGTTCTGATTCAGAGCGTTTCTGTGTATCATGATTTTCTACAAAAGTAACCGCATAACGACGATAATTGGCATCGTGCATAAGATTGTCGTTACTGTTGAGCTTTGACCAGTCTGAAGATGTTGCCACCTTTCCGTTAGCCGCTCCGTTTACGGCATCGCGTACATTATAACGGAACTGGAAGTCGAAGGCTGCGCTCTTCTTGTTAGTTCTATTTATCCAACTTTCTATTTTGTCGTTACCATCCCAGTATTCACCTACAGAGTATTCTACACCTGTGGCATCATTATAGTCGGCAACATGGCTACCATCGAAGCCTTTCACCATATCATAGCGGAAACCGGTGTAACCCAAATCATCCTTCAGATATTTCAGATACGCTTTGATCACCTTCTGCACATTTTCGCTCTTGTGGTCGATGTCACGGCAACCTCCAAAGTCGGTTCCCTCATCATTGTTCTGGCTGAGGCTTACCCCGTCTGTGGCAGCCTGGGTTGCTGTAGTTCCGCCATCATCATTCTTGCAGATGTCTGTAGATTGCATCTGGTAGGTCACTCCCTTATATGTTTCAGCAGGGAATGTATACCAGCCCTCCGTATTGCGGTGGTTGATGACCACATCAGCAATAGCACCTATACCAGCGGCTTTAAACTTAGTAATCAGACTTCTGAGCTCAGCCTCAGATCCGAAAGAAGAATTCTGATTAAAATAGTAATATGGCATATAACCCATCACCTGAGTGGTCTCCAAACATTTTCCGCTTTGTGGAAGCCAAACAAGGTCGATATAATTTTTCAGCTCATCAGCCTGCTTCTCTAAGACCTTCCATTGTGATTCATTATAAGAATCCCAAGAGAATCCTTGCAGCATAACGCCACTATAATCGCTAGCCCAGCCTTGCGAATTGAGACTTGGTTCAGGCTCAGGTTCAGGCTCAGGACTTGGGGTAGGCGCTGGCGTTGGCTCAGGATCTGGAAGATCAGGGTCATTGCTGCTAGAGCATGCTCCAAGTGTGAGTGCCATTGCGGCAAGGAGTGTAAGGTATATCTTCTTCATAATTATCATTGTATTTTGCGATTACTATCTTATGTTTAATTGTAAGTTGTATTCTTTTTCGTTGGCAAAGTTACGATTTATTTCATTAGCTTGTTCAAAAATTGATGCAAATCAAGCGATTTTCTTGTGCAAACGTTTGCATTTACTAATAAAGTTGTTTCTTTAGGTACGTCTTTAGGTACTTTAACTTGAAAGACTTGATGAAGATATATTTTGCTTATAATTTTGCACAGATGAAACAGTAAAGATTATGGCGAAAAAGAGAACTAAAACAAAAGCAAAGGAACCCATCAAGATTTGGGTGAAACCTTTGAAGAATGGCAACAAGGCAATCTATCTGCGTACTTACCAAGCAGGAAGCAAGGGTAGAGGCTATACCTACGAGCGGTTGAAGGGATTGTTGCTGGTAGATGACAAAAGAGGAAGCGACAAGGAGGCTAAGGCAAAGAATGAAGCTACTTTGCGCACCGCTATGCTCATCCGATGTGAGCGAATCAGGGAGTGGAGTATGAGCCACGGTAACTGTCAGCGAGAGATGGTGACCAAGGATATGCTCTTAAAAGACTGGATGCTGCTATATGCTGATCAAAAAAGACAGCAGGGACAGAGCGGCAGTCATGCTGTCAACATCCAGCATGCCCTCTTACATTTGATAAGATACAAGGGTGAGAATATTCGCATGACACAACTGGACAAGGTGTATTGCGAAGGCTTGGTACAGTATCTGGCTCATGCCAAGACCATTGGTACGGATGTGCCCAAGCGGGGCGAACATCATGAGAAAGACTTGGCGAAGGGTACGGCACGCCTCTATTACAATACGTTTGTTACCGCATTGAATGAGGCGGTGAGAGAAGGTATCATACCTGAGAATCCCACCAAACTACTGAAGAAAGAAGAGAAAAAGCTGATTGGTCAGGGAGAGAGCCGACGCTGCTATCTCAGCATCGAGGAAATCAGATTGTTGATGGCTACTCCTTGCAAGGATGAAACCGTGAAGCAAGCTTTCCTCTTCGCTTGTTTCTGTGGTTTGCGCATCAGTGATGTCAGGACATTGCGATGGGCAGATATCGGAAAAGGTACGGAGGGATACTATATTAGCAAGTTGATGGTGAAGACCCGTCATGTGGTAACGGTACCCTTGTCGGAGAATGCTTTGTCGTGGATGCCAGCAAGAGGACAGGCAAGGGCTGATGACAAGGTATTTGAGCTGCCATCGTTCTTCTCGGTCAACTATCGATTGAAGCAATGGGCTAGGGAGGCAGGCATTGACAAGCCAGTTACTTTTCATGTATCTCGTCATACCTTTGCCACCACCTTGCTCACGATGGGAGTGGACCTCTATACCACCAGCAAACTGTTGGGACATCAAAACATCATAACCACGCAAGTATATGCCGAGATAGTGAACAGAAAGAAGGTTGAGGCGGTGAACCTTTTGGACAAAATCAAGCCTCTTTAGGTACGCTTTTAGGTACATGATGCTTTCTGAAGCTTGAAGGAGAGGGCAAGTTGCAAACTTAAAAATCAAGCAAATGATGAAGCAGGTAAAAATTAAATTGCCTCTCAGAGC
>JAJVTK010000040.1:0-26447 GCA_021622245.1 Segatella copri
GACATTATAATATGTTCTTTTTCTCATTATTTAAAATATAAAGGTTCTCTATCTCGTTATTTATAATTTCTTTGTATTTTTCTAATTTTCTGAAGAGATTAGTCTTCAAATCGTTTGCCGTTTTCGTAGGCTCCCTTGGCTGTAACCTGTCCGTTGCGGTCTTTTTCTACAAATCTTCCGTCACGAACATCGTTACGATAGGTTCCTTCGAAACGCTTACCGTTTTTATCTTCTTCTATGCAAGGTCCCTGGCGCTTACCTTTGTGATAGGCACCCTTGAATCTTCTACCATCAGCATAATGAATCACGACATTACCATCAACCAGACCGTTCTTGAACTCACCTTCAAACACGTCGCCGTTCTTCTTGGTCAGTTTGCCCCTGCCGTTCTGCAGATCATCCCTCCAGTCGCCTACATAGATATCGCCATTCTTCCAGATGAAGGTACCCTGACCGGTACGCAGGCCATCCTTAAACTGTCCGTTATACTTGGCACCCTTTGCAGAGCGGAAGATGCCTATACCCGTGCGTTCTCCCTGCACATAATCGCCTTCATAAATGTCGCCATTATGAAATTTATAGATACCCTTTCCGTCCTGGATATCATCCTTCCAGTCGCCGATATACACATCGCCATCAGCATATTTGAAAGTACCTTTTCCTGAGCGCTGGTTGTCTAGCCACTGACCGTCATAAGTAGTTCCGTCTCCCCAGTTGAAGAAGCCGTTTCCATTCTTCATATCGTTCATCCACTGGCCTTTATACTGTGCGCCATTGGCATAAGTATAAACGCCGCGTCCCTGACGCTTGTCCTTATACCAGTCGCCGTCATATTTATCACCATTATAATAGAACATGACGCCATGACCATGCTGGTAATCGCGGAACCAGAGGCCTACATATTTGTTGTTGTTCTGGAAATAGTAGGTGCCTTTACCATGCTGCTGGTCCTGCATCCACTGTCCCTCATACTTTTCGCCATCACTGAAGGTATAAACGCCATAACCTTCGCGCTTACCTTTCATATAAGAGCCTTCGTAGGTATCCCCATTCTTATAGATGGTAGTACCTTTTCCCTGTGGCTTTCCGCTCACCATTTCGCCTTTAAACTGACCTCCGTCACGGGTGATGCAAGAGCCTAGCGAAATCTTCTGGGCTGAGGCATCAACCGATGCCATAGCCAAAGCCAAGGCAAGGAAAAAACACTTGCTCCGACAGGACAATTTGGTATGTTGTTTCTTATTGTATTTCATATTCTACAGTTATAGTCTGACTTATCAATCTCCAAAATTACGGTTTTTTCCTCAAATAGCCAAATAGATTAAACAAATTTAAGGTAAAATCATGAAAATAGATTTTTATCTGAAAAAATCTGCAGCTTGATACAATAAACAAACACAATTTTCGTTTTTACGAAAATCGAGAATAAAATCACTAAAACAGTAAAATTATAATTTTAAATTGCGCCATCATAGATGAAGATCCGGAAGCTTTGCAACTCCTGGAACAGTATATAGAGAAAACTCCGACCCTGCATTTGATCGGAGCCTACAAAAGTGCGATAGATGCTGTAGACGGCATCCATCACAACCATCTCGACATACTTTTTCTCGCCATCCACATGCAGCAGATCAGCGGTCTGGAATTTGCAAAGGTTGTACCCAAGAACGTGAAGATTGTCTTCACCACCGCATTCAAGGAGTATGCCATCGAAGCCTACAAAGTGAATGCATTCGACTATTTGCTCAAACCCATCACATACGATGACTTTATGGGATCATGCCAGAAAGTCTTCGAAAGCTACATGCAGGACGATAACTACAACCCAATCAAGCGCGACGGTTTTCTGGTGGTAAAACGAGATTACAAATGCGTAAGAATCCCGATAGATGATATTCTGTTTGTTGACTGCGACAAAGACTACATCCGTTTCCATCTTGAGGGCAGGCCTAACATCAGAACCCTGGGCAACCTCAAACAGTTGGAAGAAAGGCTGCCAAGAGAGAAATTCAAGCGTGTACACCGTTCGTTCCTTGCCAACATGACAAAGTTTGATACGGTAGACCAGCAGCATATTACCTATGGCGACCAGAGCATTCCGATATCAGAAACCTACTTTGAATTTATCAAGAAATATCTGGAAGACCATTCTCTATGATGGTCTTCCAGATAGTTTTATCCTACCTTTCTTATAATATCTGCAAGGGTGATGATACTAGGATAGAAGCTCCATGTGCCAGCAGAAAATCGTGATCTCTGAATCCCCAAAGAACAGAGATACAAGGCATTCCGCTGTTCTTTGCCGTCATCACATCCACGTCGCTGTCGCCGATATATACCGCCCTTTCTCTATCCGCATGCAGCTGGCGCAAGGCTTCGTTTACGGTATCTGGAGCCGGTTTTTTCTTGATATTTTCCCGCTCTCCTATCGCCACATCTACCAGGTCGCCGAAGAAATGGCGGCAGATTTCCTGGGTAGCTGCATAAAACTTGTTGCTTACCACCGCAATGTTCTTTCCCCTATTCTTCAGTTCCTCCAGCATCTCCATCACGTCCGGATAAGGTTTCGTATTATCCATATTGTGCACCATATAATGCTGGCGGAAATCCTGCAGGGTTTTCTCAAACTTCTCATTCTCCAATCCTCCCGGCACGGCACGCTCCATAAGTTTCTTCACCCCGTTTCCTACAAACATGCGTACCTCCTCCAGCGTACGTTCAGGCATCCCGTTCAGTTTCAGCGCATAATTGCAGCTTGCAGCCAGGTCGTGGAGAGAAGAAATCAGGGTTCCGTCAAGATCGAATATATAGGTATCGAAATTGAACTGGGCATGAACCGGAACCCTCTTGATGCGGAACTCACCGCCGTGTAGCACATAAACATCCTGATGGTATACACGGATTTCACCCTGAGGAGTTCCCTGTCCACCAGCCTGTTCATTACCCGAAATGCCAAAGATTCTGTTATCCCCAAATTCCCATCTCTTCAGTTTCTGGGTCTGTGCATCAATCACCACATATTTATATTCTATCGGCTCATCGATAGCCTGCACATTCACAGATATTTCCCAGTCCTTGCCATGATTGTTCTGCATCTTCAGGAAATGAGCCGGATTCCATTTGCCCAGCGTAGGATGATTTCCCAACAGAGCTACAGCCTCGCCCTCATAGAGTTTTGGGGCATGAATCTTGAAGATGATAGTACGGTCGAAGAGAGGCAGACGCGCTGGCTTGACATCAGTAAACTTTACCTGCTGCAATACGAAGGCATTTTTTCCCACGTAAGGATTATCCTCCTCCAGCCAATAGTCCTGAAAATAGAAATTCTTACTCTCATCAAAAACATATTGGCGGGCAGAAGCGAGCGATTCCCTACGCAGCACCTTTCCCTCGGCATCTTTCACGCAGTAGCAGTAAGCCACAGCTACGAAAGGGTGATGGCGGTTCTGCCTTGACGCCATTTCCACCTCCCAGTGATACCCGTCCCGGGTGGTCATCGGCAAGTCCATCGTATCTTGATAGCCGTCAGCGGCGGCAAAAGTTAATTCTACATGCAGGGCATGACCCCACTTGGCAGCATACGCTATCGAAAACTTCATTTTCATAATCCTTTTATAATAATGTGCCCGAAAGCACCGATACACATGTTGATTCTCAATGTCAAGTGCAAAGGTAACAAAAAAGCAGACACAACGGATAAAGAAAGATGACAATTAACCTATTTTAAATTCCTATACTTTGCTATTTCCTATTTTTACTGTACTTTTGCACCCGAAAAATAACAAACAAGAAGAATATGAAAAAGAAAAAATCATTTTCTAAGCTCTATCTGTATGGTGCTATAGGCTGCATCGCAGTCATCGCCATCGTGGGCTACATCTATTGTTTCTCTTCCTTCTCGAAGAGCAGCAACACCGAGTATGTTTACATCGACAGCGATGATAACATCGACTCTGTATACAACAAGCTCCGCCCATTTGCCAAGAGCATTCCGTTCCAGGCATTCAAGACCCTGACCCTCCATTCCGGCTATGCCGACCATATCCGCACCGGTAGATACGCCATTGCTCCGGGCGATGGTGCCCTCAAGACATGGCGCCACATGAAGAACGGTTTGCAGGAACCGGTTAGCCTTACCATCCCTTCGGTCCGCACGCTCGACAAACTCTCTGATGAGATTGGCAAGAAGATGATGTTTGGCAGCAACGACCTCTACCATGCCCTGCGCGACGAGAGCGTCTGTCAGAAATACGGTTACGATACTGCCACCATCGCCTGCATGTTCGTACCTAACACCTACGATCTCTACTGGAACATCTCGGTAGATAAATTTCTGGAGCGCATGAAGAAAGAAAGCGACAAGTTCTGGAACTTTGAGCGTACCGAAAAGGCAAAGGCTATGAAGCTGACACCGGTTGAGATCATCACCCTTGCCAGCATCGTGGACGAAGAAACAGCCAACAACGGCGAGAAACCGATGATAGCCGGCATGTATTACAACCGTCTGATGCTTCGCAATGCCGAATATCCAGAGGGAATGCCATTGCAGGCCGATCCTACCATTAAATATGCCTGGCAGCGATTCGACCTCAAGCGTATCTACAACAACCTCCTGTCTATCAAGAGCCCGTATAATACCTACAAGAACCCAGGTTTGCCACCGGGGCCTATCCGTATTCCGAGCGTAGCAGGTATCGATGCCGTCCTCAACCATGTGCATCACGATTATCTCTACATGTGTGCCAAGGAGGATTTCAGCGGCACTCATAATTTTGCCCGCACTTACGATGAGCACTTGCAGAATGCAGCCAAATATTCTAAGGCACTCAACGAAAGAGGTATCAAGTAAGATAAGGAAACAAGAAAGGTAAAAATGAGTCAGAAAACTTGCAAAGCGTTAGTGATTTTACAAGTTTTCTGACTTTTTATTTGGTAGTCTAACAAAATAGTTGTAAATTTGCAGCCGAAAACTTACCAATTTAAAATAAGGAATAAATACATGAACAGAACGATTATTACAGTAGTGGGCAAGGATACCGTTGGTATCATCGCCAAGGTATGTACCTATTTGGCAGAGAACAGTATCAACATCTTGGATATCTCTCAGACCATCGTACAGGAGTATTTCAACATGATGATGATCGTAGACATGGGCAAGATGCAGAAAACTTTCGAGGAAGTAGCCGATGAACTCACCAATGTTGGTAAGGCTATGGGCGTGCAGATCAAATGCCAGCGCGAGGAAATTTTCAATATGATGCACAGAATTTAAAAAGCAAACAATATGATCAATATATCTGAGGTTATCGAAACCAATAAGATGATAGAGCAGGAGAATTTCGATGTGCGTACCATCACCATGGGTATCAACCTTTTGGATTGCGCATCTACCGATCTCGATGAGCTCTGTCAGAACATTCATAATAAGATTACACGTCTGGCAAAGAACCTGGTGAAGACCGGCGAAGAAATCTCCAAGGAGTTTGGTGTGCCTATCGTCAACAAGCGTATCTCCATCACTCCTATCTCGCTGGTAGGCGGTTCTGCCTGCAAGACTACCGACGATTACGTGAAGATTGCCAAGACCCTCGACCAGTGTGCCAAGGAGCTCGGTGTCAACTTCCTGGGCGGCTATTCTGCCATCGTAAGCAAGGGTATGAGCAAGAGCGATGAGCTCCTGATCCGTTCTATCCCTCAGGCGATGGCACAGACCGATTTTGTCTGCAGTTCTGTCAATGTGGGTTCTACCAAGACCGGTATCAACATGGATGCAGTCCGCCTGATGGGCGAAATCGTAAAGGATACAGCCGAGGCAACCAAGGACAGAGGTTCTCTGGGTTGCGCTAAGCTCGTTGTTCTCTGCAATGCGCCAGACGACAATCCGTTCATGGCTGGTGCCTTCCATGGTGTTTCAGAGGCCGATGCGGTAGTGAGTGTCGGTGTCAGCGGTCCTGGCGTTGTAAAGTATGCATTGGAGAAGGTAAAGGGCGAAAGCTTCGAGGTTCTTTGCGAAACCATCAAGCGCACAGCCTTCAAGATTACCCGTGTAGGTCAGTTGGTAGCCAAGGAGGCATCACGCCGTCTGAACGTACCTTTCGGCATCATCGACCTTTCATTGGCTCCTACCCCAGCAATCGGTGATAGTGTAGCCGATATCCTCGAGCTCATCGGTCTTGAGCATGCCGGTGCTCCTGGTACCACAGCAGCTCTTGCACTCCTGAACGACCAAGTTAAGAAGGGCGGTATCATGGCTTCTTCTTATGTAGGTGGTTTGAGCGGTGCCTTCATCCCTGTCAGCGAAGACCAGGGCATGATCAACGCTGTAGAGGCTGGTGCGCTGACCATCGAGAAGCTTGAAGCGATGACTTGTGTCTGCTCAGTAGGTTTGGATATGATTGCCATCCCTGGCGATACTCCAGCCACCACCATTTCCGGTGTCATTGCCGACGAGGCTGCCATCGGTATGGTTAACCAGAAGACTACTGCCGTACGTATCATCCCAGTTGTGGGCATGAAGGTAGGCGACAATGTAGATTTTGGCGGTTTGCTCGGTCATGCTCCAATCATGCCTGTAAACCCATTCAGTTGCGAGGCATTCGTAAACCGTGCCGGTCGTATTCCGGCTCCAATCCACAGTTTCAAGAATTAAACTTTTTTGATTCAAAATACCAATCCCCCATCCTGCTTTCTCAAGCGGGCTGGGGGATTTTTTCATTGTATAATCACTTATCTATCTTCTAAAGCTTCATCATGGCAAAACATAGGTGGATAGATACTCAGAAAAATCAACTACAGATATTTAAATCCAATCCTTAAATAAGACGGAAGCTCCCCCAAAAGTCAAAAGAATCGGGAAAAAGAAAAATAAAGGGTGAGACTTCTCCCACCCTTTATCTGATATTATAAAAAAAGTTTGTCTAAAGTAAATTACAAACGTTTAAAGTTTTTTCATCTCTTCTTTCCATGCAGAATAAGCCTCGAGATAAGCAGAACGGTTAGCCTCATCAGGATCTATGACTGCAAGTTTCTTCAATGAAGCAAAAGCCTCATTATGATCCTTATAGATACCGGCACCAATACCAGCACCCTTAGCAGCACCTGCACTACCATCTGTCTCATAAAGTTCGATAGTAGCACCACTCACACCCGCCAAGGTATCTCGGAACAACGGACTGAGGAACATATTAGCCTTACCTGCATGAATATTCTTGATATCCATACCCATCTGCTGCATGATTTCCATTCCATAGCAGAAACTGAAGACGATACCCTCTTGTGCTGCACGAACAATATGAGCACGATTATGCTTATTAAAGCTGATGCCACGAATAGAACAACCAACTTCCTTATTCTCTAATACACGCTCAGCTCCATTACCAAATGGGATAATCTTAACACCATCACTACCTATTGGCACAGAAGCTGCAAGATCATTCATATCCGCATAGCTTACATCTGGAGTGATATTTCGATGAACCCACGCATTCAAGATACCAGTTCCATTGATACACAACAATACACCAAGACGGTCAAGGTCTGTAGTATAATTAGCATGAGCAAAAGTATTGACACGGCTCTTTGGATCATAGTTAACATCACCCAATACGCCATATACAACTCCTGATGTACCTGCAGTACTTGCAATTTCACCCGGATTGAACACATTCAGACTCACAGCATTATTTGGCTGGTCACCCGCACGATAAGATATTGGTGTACCTTCTTTCAGACCAAGTTCTTCAGCTGCCGCTTTACTTACTACACTCTGTACAGAGAAAGTAGGAACAATATCAGCCAGAATGCTTTCATCGAAGCCAAAGTAATCAAGCAGGAATTTAGCAGGCTTTTTCTGGTTGAAGTCCCACATCATACCTTCAGAAAGACCACTGATAGTAGTCTTAACTTCACCTGAAAGTTTCATTGCCAGATAATCACCAGGAAGCATAATCTTATCAATCTTATCAAACAGTTCCGGTTCTTTATCCTTTACCCAAGCAAGTTTAGATGCAGTAAAGTTTCCAGGAGAATTGAGCAGATTACGCAAGCAGAAGTCCTCACCTAAATCATGAAAAGCCTTCTCGCCATAAGGTACGGCACGAGAGTCGCACCAGATGATACTAGGACGCAAAACTTGCTGATTCTTATCAACACAAACCAAGCCATGCATCTGGTACGAGATACCAATAGCAAGGATATCTTCACCCTTGGCACCAGATTCTGCCATGATTTTCCTGAGCGACAGCTTAGCATTATCCCACCACATCTGAGGATCCTGCTCTGCCCAACCGGTCTTTACAGCCATAATGGGTGCTTCATGATCCGGATAGAATGCAGAAGCTACGATTTCTCCATTGTCAACATCAGTAAGCGAAGCCTTTACAGAACTTGAGCCTACGTCAAAACCTAATAAATATCTACTAGCCATAGTTTATTCGTTTATATGTTTATTGTTTAACTTTTATCAGTTATTATAAAGTCTACATATATTATACGAACATACTACAACATTCCCCTCATAAAAAAAATAATTTAGAACATATTCTCATCAAAAAGACTTTGAGGAGCACTATCGTCAGCCTTGTTCTCCCCTTCATTACTATTTTCTAATACAGAAGAAGAAAAATTAAGCATCAGTTGCTGTACGGCCTTTGATTCAAAATTAACATGATATACCCCATACCCCTTACCTTTCTCTATTAGTGATTGTGGGTCTTTAGCGCATCTGGTGAGATATTGCGTAACATAGCTATGAACATCCTTGTAATTCAGAGGTGTAAAAATCGAATTACAGGAATTATATACATGACGAGCTATTTTTTCTACTTTCAACCCTTTTGCACCCGCAGCCAAAAGAACATTGAATATCTCCTGATCAAGTTTCATATAATAATCATAACATTCGTCCTCTTTCAAGAGAGAAGACACAAAAAGAAAAAACCGCGGTTACTCACTTACAAGCAACCGCGGCTCTTTGAAAAATAAACCTTATTTAAGCGAGAGCAACCTTGTTGTCCTCATCCTTAATCTTACCCTCTTTGAAGAGCCAACCGATACCAAGGATTACATCCTCTGTACTGATCTTAGCAGCCTTAGCAATTTCTGCTACTGTGAGAGCCTTTTCTGAAGCTGCCAATGCCTGATATACATCACCAGCTCTAAAACCTGCGTTCTCTGCGTTCAAGTAAAGAACGTCCTTCTTTGCTGCAGGAGCCTTCTTTGCTACTGGAGCCTTCTTTGCTGCTGGCTTCTTTGCAGCAGTCTTAGTTGTCGCTTTCTTTTCTACCATGTTTTAAGAATTTTATGATTCTATTGAGCCTCATTTCGTCAGCTCAACCTTAATATCTGCTGCAAATTTATAACTTTTATTTCGAAATAGTGTTAGAAAAATAGAAAAAACTACTACTTATAAACAAAAGTGCTGCATTTCTTGATTTACGTCAAGAAGCGCAGCACTTTATTTACTAAAAATCAATTACTTATTATAAATCATTGAATTTTTCTCAAGGCATTTTACGCATACTCTTTTATGGAGTGAATACCTTCGTTTCTCTATTTTTATTCTGCCTTCAAATCAAGCTTGATTTCCAATTCATCCAACTGCTTAGGATCAAGTTCAGAAGGAGCATCGAGCATTACATCGCGACCAGAGTTGTTCTTTGGGAAAGCAATACAATCACGAATACTGTCGAGACCAGCCAAAATGCTGACGAAACGGTCCAAACCGAAAGCAAGACCTGCGTGAGGTGGTGCACCATACTTGAAAGCATTCATCAAGAAACCGAACTGGGCCTCAGCACGCTCTGGAGTAAAGCCGAGAACCTCGAACATCTTCTCCTGCAACTGAGTATCATGGATACGGAGAGAACCTCCACCTACTTCGATACCATTGCAAACAAAGTCGTATGCCTTGGCACGAACCTGCTCAGGATGCTCATCGAGCAATGGTATATCATCAGGATTTGGCATAGTGAATGGATGGTGCGTAGCCATCAGGCGCTGCTCCTCATCACTCCACTCAAAGAGAGGGAAGTCAATAATCCAAAGACACTTGAATACATTCTTATCACGAAGCCCCAAACGGTCACCCATTTCCAAACGCAAAGAGCAAAGCTGAATGCGTGTCTTGTTAGCATTATCACCGCTCAAAATCAAAACGAGGTCACCATCCTTGGCTCCCATTACGGTCTTGATTTCAGCAAGTTCCTCTGGAGAGTAGAACTTATCTATGCTACTCTTCACGGTACCATCTGCATTGTACTTAATATAAACCAAGCCCTTGGCTCCAACCTGAGGACGCTTAACAAAATCGGTCAATTCGTTCAACTGCTTACGGCTATAATCAGCACAACCTGGAACACAGATACCGCCAATATACTTAGCCTCATCGAATACAGAGAAATTACCCTTACCTGTGAAAGCATCTTTCAACTCAACAAATTCCATACCGAAGCGCAAGTCTGGCTTATCGCTACCGAAACGGCGCATAGCATCGTGCCAGGTCATCTGCTCCAACTTAGGAAGTTCTACACCACGAATCTCCTTAAACAAATGGCGAGCCATTTCCTCGAAAAGGTTGATGACATCATCCTGATCAACAAAACTCATTTCACAGTCAACCTGTGTAAACTCTGGCTGACGGTCAGCACGAAGATCCTCATCACGGAAGCACTTGGCAATCTGGAAATAGCGGTCGAAGCCAGCAACCATCAAAAGCTGCTTTAAAGTCTGAGGACTCTGTGGAAGAGCGTAGAACTGACCTGGATTCATACGGGAAGGAACAACAAAGTCGCGGGCTCCCTCTGGTGTACTACCAATAAGAACAGGAGTTTCAACCTCCATGAAGTTCTGTGCATCGAGGAAGTTACGAATCAAGATGCACATACGATGACGCAACTCCAGATTTTTGCGCACTGCAGGACGACGCAAATCAAGATAACGATACTTCATACGGATATCATCACCACCATCAGTATTATCTTCGATAGTGAAAGGAGGGGTCTGACTCTGAGAGAGGACATTGAGTTCCTTCACCAGGATTTCGATGTCACCAGTATCCATTTTAGGATTCTTGCTCTGTCGTTCACTTACTACACCCTTTATTTGAATGCAGAATTCACGACCTAGCTTGTTAGCTGCATCACACAAGTCTTTGTTATCAGCCTCGTTGAAGACCAACTGTGTGATACCATAACGGTCGCGCAAATCGACGAATGTCATACCACCCATCTTTCTTGAGCGCTGTACCCAACCGGCAAGTGTCACTTCCTTGCCGGCATCAGAGAGACGTAACTCTCCACACGTATTACTTCTGTACATACCTTATTATATTATATTATTATTTTCCAAAGTGCAAAAGTACAACAAATAACGGAAAGGACAAAATAAAATCGCGAAAATATTATTAAAAATATCTTCGCGACCCTATTAATGTGACCAAAAGTCACATAAATACATATTAAATAGTTTTATCTCTACTTTTTTAGAGATTTATTTCTTCATCCGTCTGAATGCCTGCCGATGGAACCGTTCCTCTGCCTTGATGACACTGAACACCTTATTAGGTGGCAAGATGGTCATAAATCTAGAATGATACTCTTGCTGCAACTGTTTCAGCTGAATATCCAACTCATCCTGTCTTCTGATAGCTTCGGCACATGCCTCATTATCATTCGGATTCACATGACGGAATCGGCGCATTTCATCGAATATCATACGCATTTTCTTACCCATCTGTCTATATACCGGGAAGAATTTAGCAGCTTCTCTCGGCGTAAGACAGGCATTAGTCGTAATAAACTGTTCTAGTTCTGCCTGAAACCTTTTAGGATCAAATCCATCATGATGTTTTCTACCCTGAGGCTGTGAAGCAAGTGAAACCAGGCTAATCATCAGCATAGCTAAAAGCGCAAGAAACCTATGTTGCATTATCTTTCTCATACCTTATCTTTTTTTAAATCTTTATCTGTAGACAAAAAGAAATACCAACCATTAATTTTCTGCAATCAGCGATGCATAGATAGTTTCATTATCCATCATCGTATAATCGGCCATCTCATTAAAAGTAGCATCCTCATTATTATTCACAGCAGCTTTCTGAACCATATGGTCCACATGTGCCATAGCAGGCTTACTGCTTCCCGTATATTTCAGCGCCAATACCGAACCACCTCCCATCACAGCCAAAACAGCAACAGCCGCCGCAATCTTTCGAATCGGCATACGCTGCCATAAGCTATGCTGCATGTGAATGATGCGGGGTTCCTGCTCCGGCAAATTTGCCATCACCCTATCCGTCAGCTGGTCGAAATAACCAGCCGGCACCTGGAAATGGTTTTTCTTACCAAAACGGCTATTCAATATATTGTCTTCTTTTAACATATTCCTCATTTCTTTCTTTTATACTTTATTAAATAGACGAAAACTAACCGAAAAGGTTTAATCCTTACGATTGAAAAAATCGGTTATTTTTTTCACAGCAAGATGATAGGATGCCTTCAAAGCTCCTTCACTTGTTGACAGCACCTTACTCATCTCTGAATATTTCATATTATCATAATATTTTAGAGTGAAAACTGTGCGCTGAACATCGGGCAGTTGGGCTACAGCCTCTTGCAGTTCTGCCTGAATCTGGTCACCATCAAAATAGTCATCGGCAAGAAGACGTGAAGCCAAGCCCGGCTCGTCTTCGGTACTGACATTTACCATCTGCTTCTTGCGTCTCAAGAAATCAAGCGCTTCGTTAATTGCTATACGGTAAAGCCATGTTGAGAGCGAAGACTTTCCCTGAAACGAATCCAGATTGGTCCAAGCCTTAACAAAGGCATTCTGCAACACATCATCAGCATCATCATGATCTAAAACAATATGGCGAACCTTCCAATACAACAGCTCGCTATACTGACTTACCAGTACAGCAAAGCCTTCGCGTTGGGTCTTAGGATCCCTAATCATCGCCAAGAGTTCTTTATCGTTTATCATTGCTTTTACAAATGTGTGTTTATAGATATTTTCTCAACATATCGAATATTACCGCATCAAATCCATACACATCAGAATATTCAGCTATTCTGCCTCCTGCTAACGGATAGAGTGTATAATAGGTTATGAAGAGAGGAACTTGAGGATTAACCTTTACGTTATTCACAACAAGTTTTTTATTGGCTAGCGAATCTGCTGTCATCGAATAGTATATCTTTTCCTTCAGTTTCTCGTTTTTGTCAGCCAATAGGAAGACAGCGAAATCGTACGGTTTTTCTATTCTGATACATCCATGCGATACTCCTCTATCCTCTTGTCCAAACACGCCCTTACTGTTAGTATCATGCAGGAAGACCGAGAAATTATTATCAAAACGGAAGATGATTCTTCCCAGAGCATTCCCCTTTCCGCCCCGCTGAGCGATGCCATAAGCACCAGAAATAAGCATAGATCGAGTTACTCTGTTTAAGTCAACCTCCTTACCTGTTGCCACTTCCCTTACATAGTAGTTACGCGCGCGAAAGTAGCCATGATTGCCCACCCGGTGTATCATATCATGGAGAACGATACTACGGGGAACAAACCATTGAGGATTCAACTCCATACGTTTGATATGACTGTTCAATATCGGGGTTTTGGTTTTACTGGCTCCACATCCTATGCGCATCGAGAGCGTATCCTGATGATCAATAGCCATCAGATGGAACGATGGTATATTGACAACCACATATTTTTCGTGTTGCCAGGGATTATCATACTGTCTCCAGCGGCAACGTTCCATGTTGCAGAGAATTTTGATTTTCATCGCCTTGCCCAGTCCTCCAGCCTTCAATTTCTCCAGCAGTTGATAATAGAAAGGATTCTTAGGCTGTACTTCTTTCAGGAAGGAAGCCACCGAGTCGCATCTAACCATTTGCATAGCCTTCTGATAGAACGCATCATCTGCATGAGCCATTTTTACATCAAACAGACCTCTGAACCTAACGGGTCTCTTGACACTATCATAAGGATTGGGAGCAAGAGTATCTAAACGATTGAAAACAAAACTAGGATTCATAAATCCAAAATTCTGCCCCATCGTATATCTGAAGTAAGCTTTGGTCAAGCGATACTCCAGTCGGGCTATCACTTGATTTATCTGATTATCAGCTGAATCTAGATTTAAATCTCGTAACCTGTCAATATCTCGGGCAATAGCATCCACATAGAACCGACGTTTATCAAATCCCATATCCGCTACAGTACGCAGGCAAGTCACCAGGGAGTCAGCCTGACTATTTACCCCATGACGTGTAATCCAAAGCAGATTACCTTCATTCTGATAATAGCGACGGGTATGCAAATCAGCAGCATGTCGGTCTTTATCATTTCGCATGATGCTGTCTATCAGATTCCTTACCGCCCTCGAATTGATAGCATAGGCAGAAGAACGTAAGTCCTGATAATCATCTAACGATAATTGGAAATTGCTGTTTGGCACCCTGTCGTGGCAAGAACAGAACATCAAACAGCAAGAAATGATAAGTAACGAAAAATGAAAGACTTTCACTTTCTGATTAAAGTTAAACGGCATTCTAAGGCCTCTATAGTACTATTAATGCTTTACGCAAATTTTGCGCGTAAAGGTATTCCCCACCTTTACAATATAGATACCATCAGCCAATGGCAAGTTTACGCGCTTGTCATTACCTTCTATGCGGAAGGTCTTGATAGTAACACCTGCCACATTATATATTCTCACCACTTGCCCGCTAGCGCCTGTGATATGCATCACGCCCCCAGCATAGTTCAAGTTGATATCTGCCACATCAAGGTCTGCCCATTCTATGTTTCCCTCGTTGGCCATAGCATCCGAAGGAACAGAAAGTGCTAACATTGCAATTGTTAATATTGAAAGTAAAGTCCGTTTCATATATTTTCAAGTTTCGTTAAACCAATAGTTCTTTCTGCAAAGATATATAAAAAAAAGGAAACTTACCATCTTCCCGACGATAAGTTTCCCAAAAATTAGCTTTTTTAACCTTTCAGAGGAAAAAAGAAGCCAATTCACATTATTTTCTAAAACAACCAACACTTTACATGATGCCATCAGCGCGAAGTTTCTGTTGCCATTTCCAAGCAGAAGCCAACACATCTTCAAGCTTAGCCTCAGCCTTCCAGCCGAGTACCTTGTTCGCCTTGGTGCAATCACCCCAAATTTTCTCAATATCGCCCTCTCTTCGTGGACCATACTTCCAATTCAGTTTCACACCTGTAGCTTTTTCAAAAGTCTCAACAATTTCGAGAGTTGAGTTTCCATTACCTGTACCGATATTGAAATATTCGATAGGCTCAGTCTCCTTATCAAGAACACGTGCCATAGCAGCTACATGTGCCTTAGCCAAGTCTACAACATAAATATAGTCGCGGATACAGGTTCCATCAGGAGTATCATAATCATTACCAAAGATAGTGAGTTCCTTGCGGATACCCATAGCTGTCTGAGTAACGTATGGAATCAGATTGTTTGGCACACCATTTGGCAACTCACCAATCTCAGCAGAAGGATGTGCACCTATAGGATTGAAATATCTCAATACAATGCTCTTGATGGCTGCACCACTATGGATATAATCAGCTATGATCTGCTCATTAATCTCCTTAGTATTGCCATAAGGTGAAGTAGCCTTCTGATGAGGAGCCTCTTCTGTTACAGGCAAATTCTCAGGCTTCGGCTGACCATAAACGGTACAAGAAGAAGAGAAGATAATACCCTTTACCTGATACTTTGGCATAAGTTCCAGGAGATTGATGAGCGATACGATATTGTTGCGATAATACAACAATGGTTTCTGTACGCTCTCGCCTACTGCCTTGCTTGCAGCAAAGTGAATGATACCCTTAATATCAGGATATTTCTGGAATACTGCCTCGGTAGCAGCCTTGTCGCGCAAGTCAACCTGTTCAAAAGCAGGGCGGATACCAGTAATTTTCTCAATGCCATCGAGTACTTCAATCTTTGAGTTTGAGAGATCATCTACGATAACAACATTGTAGCCTGCCTGCTGCAACTCTACTGTAGTATGGCTACCTATGAAGCCTGTACCACCTGTAACAAGAATAGTTTGTTTCATAATCAAATATAGTTAGTTTGAAGAATTATTATATTTCTTCTGCAAAAGTACTGCAAAAATCTGAAAAAGCAGAAAGATTTTTCAAAAAAATACTTTTTTCCTTTGTTTTATCTATTATTTATACTATCTTTGCAAAAGATAAATAGTAAAAAGGCTCTAAGAAAATGGAAAAAAACATGAAACATTATAATATAGAACAAGACATGAGATATTTGCAGTTGCTCTCTCAGTCGTTCCCTACTATAGCAGAGGCGAGCACCGAGATTATCAACCTGCAAGCCATCCTCAACCTGCCAAAGGGTACCGAGCATTTCCTTGCCGACATCCATGGTGAGTATGAGGCCTTCCTGCATGTACTGAAAAATGCATCAGGAAATATCAAGCGTAAGGTGAACGAACTCTTTGGCAATACCCTTCGCGAACAGGAGAAACGAGAGCTCTGTACTCTTATTTATTATCCTGAACAGAAACTGGAACTCGTCAAGCAGAATGAACCAGATATCGATGATTGGTACCACATCTCCTTACACCAGTTGGTGGCTGTATGCCGTGATGTTTCCAGCAAATATACCCGAAGCAAGGTGCGCAAATCGCTGCCATGCGATTTCTCGTATATTATCCAGGAGCTTTTGCACGAGCACACCGAAGATCATGACAAGACAGCCTATGTCAATGTTATTGTTGATACGATTATCAGCACAGGCAGAGCCGATGATTTCATCATCGCTATAGCCAACGTCATCCAGCGCCTGGCTATCGACCAGCTCCATATTCTGGGCGATATCTACGATAGAGGTCCAGGAGCCCACATCATCTTGGACAAGATGCGCCGCTACCACAGTTGGGACATCCAGTGGGGTAATCACGATGTACTATGGATGGGAGCAGCTGCCGGCAATGATGCCTGCATCTGTAATGTGATCCGTCTCTCCCTGCGATACGCCAACCTCTCGACATTGGAAGAAGGCTATGGCATCAACCTCGTACCACTCGCTACTTTTGCGATGGAAACCTACAAGGATGATGATTGCAAAGAATTTCTGCCTAAGCTCAGCGGAGGTGCAGCAGCAATGGATGAAAAGACCCAGCGGCTCACCTCTCAGATGCACAAGGCTATAGCTGTCATCCAGTTTAAATTAGAGAGCCAGCTTTTCAAGAAGCATCCGGAATGGAAGATGAAAGACCGTTGTCTTTTTGACCATATCGATTACAGGAAAGGCAAGGTAGAGATTGACGGAAAAGAGTATGACATGACCTCATGCCACTTCCCTACCATCGATCCGGACAATCCTGACAAACTATCTGAAGAAGAGGAAATTCTGATTCAGAAACTGCATCATTCGTTTATGGTCTGCGAGAAGCTGCACAAGCATATCAACGTTATGCTGCAGCATGGTTGCATGTACGCTATCTTCAATAACAACCTGCTTTTCCATGCTTCCTGTCCGCTCAACGAAGATGGTTCATTAAAAGAGGTAGAAATATATCCTGGCAAGAAATTCAGCGGCAGAGCCCTGATGCATCATACGGGCATGCAGATACGCACAGCTTTCCAGTCAGATTCTGATCCGAATGAAAAGGAATATGCCATCGATTATTTCATCTACCTATGGTGCGGTCCTGACAGTCCGCTCTTCGACAAGAGTAAGATGGCCACCTTCGAACGCTATTTCATTACCGATAAGGAGACTCATAAAGAAGAGAAGGGATACTACTTCCTGTTGCGCGATAACGAACAGGTTATCGACCATATTATGGATGAGTTTGGGGTAACCGGTCCTAACCGCCATATCATCAATGGGCACGTGCCCGTTCGCACAACCAAGGGCGAGAACCCTATCAAGGCAAACGGCAAGCTGATGGTTATCGATGGAGGTTTCTCTAAAGCCTACCACAACGAGACTGGCATTGCCGGCTACACCTTAGTATATCACTCCCGCGGATTTCAGCTGGTCCAGCACGAGCCATTTACGAGTATGGAAGATGCCATCAAGCAAGGTACCGACATCAAGAGTACCACACAGATTGTAGAAATGTCGAACCGCCGAATGCTGGTAGCCGACACAGATATAGGTTGCGAACTCCGTAAGCAGATAGAAGACCTGAAGGAGCTTCTCTATGCTTACCGACATGGTTTCATCAAGGAATCAGAAAGGAAGAAGTAAGAAACCGAGCATACCCAAAAAGCCCCCGGTGCTACATGCATCGAGGGCTTTTTTTCAGAATTTTCTGAACCGCAATCTCAGGGTTTTACTCTTCAGTTGCATCTTACCTCCTGTCATTACCTCCTTGGCAAAATGCTCATTCAGATGATTGATGCCACAGGCACGCAAAGAATCATTCATTTCTGTTAAAAGTACATCGCCTCCATAATCTTCATGCCATTTATTACGATAAACAGATGTAATCAGCAAGCTGTCGGAGGTTTGCTCAAAACGCAGATAAAATCCTCTACCATCACCAAAGTAATCATAATCAGCAACCTGAATCAGCTTATACTGGCAGCCCCAGAACACGCGCTTATCAGCAAAGTTACAAGTACCCCCTGTAGCTAAAGTATCTACCTGCTCCAGATGCCAGAAACCATCCAAATCACCATTCTGGCTTGTTTCTACCTCACATGAGCTTAGAGTGAGCATCATAACAGCAAGGGAAAGCACCCCTATTATCTTTTTCATATTTTCTATCTTATCGATTATTATTTCTTTTCGTCAGCAAACCTCTTTTGCTGATGGTTATCTGCATACCGGCATTATGCCCCAGCATCTTTTCGCTACCGAAATCCATCGCATAGCCTGCCTTCAACTGCCATTGATGTGGAAAATCGTAATGACCCTCTACCAGAAAACTTACATTATGATGCTTTTTTGTAAACGGGTTGCTATATGTACCCCAACCTTTCTGATAGGTGCCTAATATACGATAGCCCAACCGCTGTGTAGGTTGACCATCAAAACCCAGATGATAAGCTATGAAACGGTTGTTTCTGATATCAATATATCCGTCATTATTATAAATAGGCGAACGGTAGAGTGGATTTCCTATCACCTGGCCCCAATGCTGCCATCCAGGATAGATGCTGTGGTTATAATAATCATCAGTACCCGCTATATGGTCTGCGATACCCGATGTACGGTCATGATTGTACGGACCACTCTGATATTTGGTATAGAGATACTCCAGCACCACATTTTTCAGCCAGCGCGAATACTTCAGATTCAGTTCGAAGCCTAGCATGATATCCTTCAGCGAATACATGAAGAAACGGCGTTTTACTTTCTTATTCCAGTCTGCGCCCTCACCATATCCATTATAGTCGAGGAGAAACATCTGGCTGTGATCTTCGAAATAATGATCGGCATAGATGGCAGCTTTCCAACTGTCAGTGTCATAATTGATACGCATCAGCCAACTGCCCAACTGGTTGCCGGCAACATTGGCATAAGCCCCTTCACCTGCATCAGAGCCCGTTGCCGACAGCGCATGCCAGAAGCCTTTCAGATTTTTCTCGGTAGGAATCTGTACCATACTGTCACCTATTGGACGATATGCATTGCCACCAAACTGAGCAACCATTTCCAAGCCCATTTCTATGCTGAGCGGACAGAAAGCATTCTCGTTTCCGATACGCAGAAAACCTGCTTTGCTGTGATAGAGCATGTGGTCACAATATTTAGTCTTCCGTTTCGTAAAATCATGCTGCCAGCCATCATCCGTAGTCATACCATAAGCCAGATGACCTTTCAGTTGCAGCCAGCCTCTACCAAACGGAAGCGTCCAATATTCAGGAAGCGCCAGACGAACCTGAGGTATCGGACGGGCATTGATACCCAGACACTGGCTACCACTGGAGAGCGACTGGTTTTTCAGCTCCATCGGATATTCCTTGGCACCTGCAGTCAGCACACCATAAAGCCAGCGGGCCTCCACATAAGCCTGCTGCACCACTACATGGCTGGTATAGTTTACCGGTACTGCCACATCTACTCCATATCCTACAGCCCAGCGGCGAGCAGAATCTGCAGAAAGCGGACGAACCAGACTACCTCTGAGATAGCCGTTATTCTTCTCTAAAGAACTTAAACCATATTTGTTTGCGTTAAGCCACAATGGGGTTTTACCTTTCGAAAACGACCCTTGCATCTCAACACCATATTGTATATCTTCCCGAAGATCTATCTTCTCCGTGCCATCCCCCTCTTGCCACATATACTGTGCCATAGATGGGGCTGCCAGACTGCAAAGGGCAAAACATACACCTATCTTTATCTTATTCATAATTAAATCTATACTTTCAAGATAAAAACGTAATTATCTCTATTATATTGTATATATTCAGAAAAATAAAAAAAGAGCAACACTTGCCTCTCATTTTTTGAGAACAAGCATTGCTCTTTTTAATTGAATTATCGTTTTATCCGAAGTTATCGTACATGATGCTCTCAGGATCTACTCCGAGAGAATCCAGATAATCTGTTACTGTCTTGATCAGCATTGGAGGTCCGCAGAGATAGTACTCGCAATCCTCTGGTGCCTCATGATCCTTCAAGTAGGTATCACGGATGCAGTTAACAGCAAATCCCTCGTAGTACTTCACGCCCTGAGCATCTGCCACTGGGTCCTTGCGGTCCAATGAAAGATGGAAGTGGAAGTTAGGGAATTCCTTCTCAAGCTCCCAGAAGTCTTCCAGGAAGAATGCCTCACCCAATGCACGCGCTCCATAGAAGAAGTGAAGCTCACGGTCTGTAGTGTGCAAAGTCTTGGTCATGTGCATGATCTGAGCACGCAATGGAGCCATACCGGCACCACCACCAATCCAGATCATCTCCTTGCCCGATGTGAAGTTAGGATGGAAGTCTCCGTAAGGACCACTCATCATTACCTTGTCGCCTGGCTTCAATGAGAAGATGTAAGAAGAAGCGATACCTGTTGGTACGTTCTGGAAACCTACCTGTGGACGTGGCAAGAATGGAGTTGTGGCGATACGTACGGTCAGGGTGATGATGTCACCCTCGTCAGGATAGTTCGCCATAGAGTAAGCACGAACGGTAGGCTCTGGATTGTGAGCCTTGAGAGAGAAGATGTTGAACTTCTTCCATGCTCCGATGTACTCCTCGCCAATGAGATCCTTGTCGAAGTCCTTGTCGTAATCGATGCAGTCGTATGCAGGAATCTTGATCTGAGCGTAAGAACCCGGAACGAAGTCCATGTGCTCGCCTGGAGGCAATGCCACCTTGAACTCTTTGATGAAGCTGGAAACGTTCTTGTTGGAGATAACCTCGCACTCCCACTCTTTCACGCCCATCACGCTCTCTGGCACCTTGATCTTCAGGTCGCCCTTCACCTTGCACTGGCATCCCAGGCGCCAGTGGTCCTTAATCTGCTTGCGGGTGAAGTGAGGCTTCTCAGAATCGAGAATCTCACCACCGCCCTCGAGCACCTGAACCTTACACTGGCCACAGCTTGCCTTACCGCCGCAGGCAGAAGGCAGGAAGATGCCGTTCTCATTCAGCGTAGTCATCAAGCTGCTGCCCTGAGGCACGTTGATGGTCTTGTCGCCATTGATTTCGATATTTACATTTCCGCTAGGGCTCAGATACTTCTTAGCCACGAGCAGGATGATAACCAGCAGGAGAATCACCACGAGGAAAACTCCGATACTAGCCAATATAAATGATGTATTACCCATATCTATAGTCCTCCTATTTTAGATTTTCAAGCCTGAGAAGCAAAGCATAGCCATTGCCATGAGGCCTACTGTGATAAATGTAATGCCGAGTCCCTGCAATGGCTTTGGCACGTCGCAATACTGCATCTTCTCGCGGATGGCTCCCATCAGAACGATGGCGAGTGTCCAACCCAGTCCGGAACCTACTGCATAAACGATGCTATCCCATACAGAGATGATAGCCTGAGTATTGGCAGGATCCATCAGGATGCGCTGCTGCATGAAGAGCGATGCACCCATGATGGCACAGTTTACGGCAATCAATGGCAGGAAGATACCCAGCGCTGCATAGAGCGATGGTGAGAACTTCTCTACAATCATCTCTACCAGCTGCACGATACCGGCGATGACGGCGATGAAGAGGATGAAGCTCAGGTAAGTGAGGTCAACACCCAGAATGCCGTCGGCGCTGAGCACCTTAGTCTGCAACAGGTAATCTACAGGCACGGTGATGAGCAACACGAAGGTTACTGCCAAGCCCAAGCCCAAAGAGGTCTTCACGTTCTTGGATACTGCCAAGTATGAACACATACCCAGGAAGTAGGCGAAGATCATGTTATCGACGAAAATCGAACGGAAAAACAAACTTATTGCGTGCTCCATCTTACTTCTCCTCCTTATAAATATAGGCACGATGTACCCAGATTACACATCCAACGAGAATCAATGCCATGGCTGGCATGGTCATCATACCGTTGTTAACATATCCAAAGTTGTAAGCTCCCTCTGGAATCAGCTGGAAACCGAGCAATGAGCCGCGGCCCAGGAACTCACGAACAGCACCCACAATCACGAGGATGAGGGCGTAACCCAAACCATTACCTACACCATCGAGGAATGAAGGCCAAGGCTTGTTCATCATGGCGAACGCCTCCAAGCGACCCATCAGGATACAGTTGGTGATGATAAGACCCACATACACAGAGAGCTGCACGCTCACGTCGTAGGCGAAAGCCTTCAGCACCTGGCTCACGATGGTAACCAGGGCAGCAACTACCACCAGCTGAACGATGATACGGATGCGCTGAGGGATGGTGTTGCGGATAATGGAAATAATCACGTTAGAGAATGCCGTGATGATAGTAACGGCAAGTCCCATCACAATGGCTGGCTTCAGCTGGGAAGTAACAGCCAGGGCACTACAGATACCAAGCACCTGGACGAGGATAGGGTTGTCGCCGTTCAGTGGCTTGATGAATGCCTCCTTATTTTGTTTACTAAATAATGCCATAATTTCGCTTAATTATTTAATGAATTTAGCAAGACCTTCCTTGAGCATGGCATCCACACCGTTGGATGTCAATGTAGCACCGGTAACGGCATCCACATTGTTAGGGTCGCCGGCAGGAGCGTCTTTCTCAACGCCCAGAGCGATGCCCTCTACTCCATCCTTGTGAATCTTCTTGCCCTGGAATTTCTGCTGCCACTTCAGGTTGTCCTTGATTTCAGCACCGAGTCCGGCTGTCTCGCCTTCGTGGTTGAAATATACGCCATAGATGGTGTTGTTGTCGGCATCCACGGCGATGAAGCCTGAAATGCCGCCCCAGAGACCCATACCCTTTACAGAGTAAACGGTCTTCTTCTGTCCATCAATCTCGCACTCGTAATACTTCATGCCGTCCTTCTCCTTCTCGTCCTTCACCACCTCTTTATATTTGGCAGCCGCAGTTGCGTTGTCAAGGTCGCGCAGGTTCAGGGAGTTGAGAATCTGCTTCTGAGTATCAAGTGCCACGTTGGCATCCTGTTTTGTCTTCAGCGAAGAAGACACGAACGCGAGCAGGAATGCCACGATTACCACGATGATAACCGAATAGATAATAGTATAGCTATTTGAATTTGTCTTCATATCTACATTCCTCCTACATTATTTAATAGCACGTTTAGCACGGCGAGAGATGTTGCTCTGAACTACACAGTAGTCGATAAGTGGAGCAAACATGTTGCCGAAGAAGATAGCGAGCATCATACCCTCTGGATAACCTGGGTTCATCACACGTACGATAACGGCGATGGCACCGATGAAGAATCCGTAGAAGTACTTACCCTTCTCAGTACGGGCTGAGGTTACAGGGTCGGTAGCCATGAATACGGCACCGAAGCAGAAACCGCCGAGAACGATGTGCTCATACCAGGCGATAGGTGTCATGCCGAGAGCCTGGAAGATAAGCGCCATCACTATGCCGCCTGCGAATACGCTGCCCATGGTCTTCCATGATGCGATGCCTGTCCAGAGAAGGATGATGGCACCGATGGCGATGGCGATGACTGAAGTCTCACCGATACAGCCAGGAATGAAACCGATGATAGAATCGCAGAGACTAGCTGAAGGCATGCTGCCCTGAGCCAGCTGACCGAGAGGAGTAGCAGCTGTGAAGCCATCAGGCAGGGTGTTACCCAGACCGAAGATAGCGTCCTTAGCCACCCAGACCTTATCACCACTCATAGCCAATGGATATGAGAAGAAGAGGAACATACGGGCACCCACAGCCACATTGAAGATGTTCATACCGGTACCACCGAAGATCTCCTTGCAGAAGATGACTGCGAAGGCGCACGCCAGGGCGAGCATCCACAATGGTGTAGAGATAGGAATGATCAATGGGATGATGATACCGCTGACGAGGTAACCCTCCTGGATTTCCTCGTGCTTCCACTGAGCCCAGGCAAACTCGATGCCGAGACCCACGATGTAGCTAACCAGCAACTTAGGGAGGACAGCCAGGAATCCGAAGCCGAAGACCTCGATGAAGCTGGCAGCATCCAGTGTACCTGCAGCCTTGAAATTCTGGTATCCCACATTATACATACCGAAGAGCAAAGCAGGAATCAGGGCGATTACCACAAAGCTCATGATGCGCTTCGAGTCGATGGAATCGTGGATGCTGGCTCCGCTCTTCGCTGTCGTATTTGGCACGTACAGGAAGCTCTCAAAACCGTCAAACACGCTCTCGAAGGCATGCAGCTTACCTCCCTTCTGGAAGTTAGGCTTTATCTTATTGAGATAATTTCTTAATGCACTCATTATTATAATAATTAATAGTTAAGAGTTTATAGGGGTTTAGCAGCATTGCTATCAACTATAAACTGTCAACTGTAAACTAAAACTAAGCGTTCTCCTTGCGCAGGGTATTCAAGCCCTCGCGTACAATCTTCTGCAATTCGAGCTTAGATGAATCCACGAACTCAGCCACAGCAAAATCTTCAGGACTTACCTCGTAGATACCGAGCTGCTCCTGCTTGTCGATATCGCCGGTGATGATTGCCTTGATGAGATACTCACCATAGATGTCCATCGGGAGCACCTTGTCATACTCGCCGCTCATGATCATGTGGCGCTCGCCACCCTTCACGCGGGCATCGAGATTATACTCCTTCTTTTTGCCGAAGAGCCAGGAGAGATATGAACGCGATGTAGAGAACTGGTCGGTACGTGGAAGAATCCAACCCAGCATCTCGTCGTTGTCATCACCCTCTGGGATGGCTGTAATCTCTGACGTATGACCACCTACAAAATCGGCTGTAGTTGTCTTTACACCGGTAAGAGGATTACCATTGATAAGTCGCACATGGTCAACAGCTTTCAGCTGATTGGCTACAAAACTGCTTAAAGGTGTACCTACCAATACTTCAGCATAGCCAGGAGTCTTGATTTCACTACCAGCCACAGCTACAGTCTTGTGCAAATCAACCTTACCTGTCAGGAAGAGTCTTCCGAAGAAGATAACCGATGCTGGATCTACTGTCCAAACCACCTCGCCCTTGTTTACAGGGTCGATGTTGTTCACCTGTACGCCTACATTACCTGCCGGGCAAGGACCGTCGAATACATTGAGTTCTACGTTCTTAGCCTCGCCGAGCGCATTGCTGTGCTGGTCAACGCCAACACCAAGATAAGTTTTCGCAATCTTGCTCAAGGCTGTCAAACCCGTCTGGAAAGCCTCTTCGTTGCCTTCGAGTTCTACCTCAAAGTCGGCTGCGAGCGGCATGTCGCGGAGGGCAGAAACGAAAATTGCCTTAGGCTTGGTGTCGGGAGTTGTGGACACAGCATAAGGCAACTGGTTGATGTATCCGAAGAGACCAGCCTCAAGCAGCGCCTGCTTGACAGCCTCACCGTCTAACGCATCAACGTTTTTCTTACCAAAATCCGTAGAGGTCTGTACTGCGTCGGCCTTCACCTTCACGCAGAGCACCTTTCGGCGCTCACCTCTCTCAATGGCGGTTACTTCTCCGCTCACTGGCGAGGCAAACTTCACCTCCGGGCAAGCCTTGTTCACAAACAAGGCATCTCCGGCATTGACATGATCGCCCTCGCGTACCACTACCTTAGGAGTCACACCCACGAAAGCCGCAGGAACCAGCGCATACTCGCCAGCCTGAGCCACCTGGAGCGTTACATCCTTGGAAGCCTTACCCGTAAGGTTAATGTCCAAGCCTTTACGTAACTTAATTACATTTGCCATAACTACATTAAAAAATATTATATATAAACTTACTAATCACTTCAAGATATATGCTATACTGGCCATCTGCCATAAAACATATATTTTACTGAACTTTCTCAAGTAAGCTCCATACGCCCTGAAAGGGCAGAAGCTCCTAGCCCAGGGCATCGCCCTGGGTAATTACGG
>JAJVTK010000041.1:0-25987 GCA_021622245.1 Segatella copri
CGAGCTACAGAGGCAGCTAAATCCAAGGATTAAGAAGCCTGTGGGACACATTGCACTCAGTTTCAAGCCCGAGGATAAGCCACGTTTGACGGATGATTTCATGGCTAAGATAGCCCTTGAATACATGCAGATGATGGGGATAAAAGATACTCAATTCATCATCGTAAGGCATCACAACACCGACAATCCACATTGTCATATCGTGTATAACCGCATCAATAACGAGGGCAAGCTCATATCAGACGCCCACGATTACAGGCGTAATGAGCAAGTGACCAAGGCTCTAAAATCCAAGTATGGATTGACTTACGGAACTGACAAGAGCAAGACTAACACTCGCAAATTGCGCAATGCGGAGCGTGCAAAATACGAGATTCACAATGCAGTCAAAGATGCCTTAAAAGTTGCAGATAGCTGGCAGAAGTTAAAGAATGAACTTGCAAAACGAGGTGTTTGCTTGGAGCTTGTTTATAAGGACAAGGAGAGAACCAAGGTACAAGGCATCCGTTTCAGCAATGATGGATATAGCTTCAAGGGTACGCAGATTAGCCGAGACTATAGCTTTGGCAAACTGAATGCGAGATTTAAGGTAATGGAGAACCATTTATCAGCAAGAGCCAGTTCTACTCAACAATATGAGCAAGGTAGTTTCAAGGACGAGCTGTTGCCATTCATGTCGGAGAGCAGCCTGAACCCATGGAATGGTATTTCTTCCATAGGACTTTTTGCTCCTGCCAATGCACAGACCTTTGAGCAATTCCCAGAGGATGAATCATCCAAGAAAAAAAAGAAGAAACGCAGAAGAGGCTTTAGCCTTTGATGCAAGTCATAAACTTAAAATTAGAATCGAACATGAAAGAAGAAATGTTAGAAGCCATCTACGGCACAGTTGAGAGATTGGAGCAAAAGGTCGATGAACTTTCTGCCTCACCAAAGAATACAGAGGCGGAAAGCACTCCGGTCTCTGTAAGTGTTGATACAAGCAAACTTGAAAAAGCTATTCTTGCTATGGCTGTAAAAGAAGGGGAAGCTATTGACAAATTGGTAAGATTAAGAGAGGCTATCTGTATCTTTACCGACCTTACCAAGAAAGAAGCAAGCAAAGATGAACAGCGAAGCAAACTCTTGTTTGATACTGTTAATCAGGTGAAACAAGAGCTGAATGCCACATCAAAAATTGTGCAGGACAAGCTTCACGCAATGGATAATATACCTCTGAAGAAAGTTGTGACTCATCGCTTCGAGCCAACTTCAAAGTATGTTCTTCTTTTCATTGGAGGCTTGGTTCTATCTCTTGTCATCTCTATTTGGGGCAACCTAACCCAATGGAGAGAGCATCAAGCTTGGGAGGTAGCAGACTTGAAATATCGGGCATTGAAGATGGTTCTTCCATCTGACGACCCCAATGTTCGATACATCGAAAAGCATTTTTCTGTTTGCCGAGATGAGAAAGTTATAGATGATGTAAGAAATTGTGTTGCTGCCTACGAGGATTCTATTCGCCATCATCATGAAATGGTTGAAATGGCTACTTATAAAGATAGTATAGCCAATAAGCTTTTGCAAGAATCAAATCGCATAAAACGTGCTATGAAAAGCTCAAAATAAAGTTTCTGGAAACTAACTAAACTAAATGAGAGGGAAATAAACATAATACATTCCCCTCTCATTTATTTAGTGTAATTTTGGAATATAATCTTTATCCCTTTATAATAAGGACATTGGGAGGATTGTCCGATTTTGAGGTAACGAATTGCCAACCGTTCTTGTTGCTGCATTCTGCTTTGATATGCTTTCTTGGCATCTCGTCTATGCTACAAAACGTTCTGAAATTTGCTGTGCTTTCACTAACGAGTGCGATTGTAACTGAATCAATATAGCAGAAATACGGTCTATTCTATTCATTTTGCATCTTTAATTTGAATATTTGAATCTTCAATAATAACAGCTTGTTTATTACTTATAGGAATAAGCTGCAACTTCTCATTATATAGTTGAACTATCTTTTCACCTTTTTTCTTGAATGGAAAATTTCCATAATGGGGAATCGTATAAAAATCGACCAAATCTAAAGAAGTACAGTCTTTCAATTCAGGAGCCTTTTCTATTGGATCAAAATTCACACTTCTCATATATTCTGCATCGGGAGAGGCTATTATTGCTCCGGCAGATTCCCCAATATACAGTTTACCCAATTTCACTTGTTTAGATATAATTTTATCAACACCTTTTCTTTTTAACTCTTGCAAAAGGAAAAATGTATTTCCACCTGTTATGTAGATATAATCGCATTTATGTAATATAGAAGATATTTCCTCTTTGGGCAGTTGGGTAATCTCGACTTCTTCAACAATCATTCCTGCTTCTTCTAAAGCCTTTTTCCCCTTTTTTACATAGAATCGTATTGGTTCTGTAAGGCTTGCAGTTGGTATAAAAGCTATAATTTTCCCTTGCAAATCTTCTTTGGCACAATCGACAAATAGATTAGCAACATCAGCAAATGATGAGCATAAAAATAATCTTTTCATATTCTATAATATTAAGTTTAATACTTTTTGATACAAAGATAGCGTCTTCTATGACAGCCCTATGTCAGTAAGTCTAAATATTGAAGAGTTTTTTCATCGAAAGTACTTATTTTTTATAAGTAATTGAGAATGAGATAAGTTTTTATCTCATAAAAAGAAGAGGTTACGAATTAGAAATAAACAGAATGTAGCATCCTGCTGTGATTTGCATAACCATTCAAAGAACTCTTTCGGTTGCAAAGGTACGATATTTAATCGGGGATAAAGAATGTTTTAAGATTTTTTTGAGTATTTGCATCTTTTCGATGAGCCAAGGACAACTCATGTTTCTTTCGAGGGCAACGACAATGCATCTTATAACTGCAACATCATAAGCCATAATGCCAAACTCATACATAGGGAAGATGGCAACTATTTTATGGCTACAGCCACTGTGAGCACACAGGGACAAAATACCCCAATATTGCAACAGTACATGAAAGCCGATGTCAGAATCATCTTCAGCAATAAAACGTTATGGCAACAGGTATTCGGATAAACTATATCCGAATACCTGCTGTTTGTTTTTGGATGCATATTGTGTTGGTAAGCATCAGATTTTACGCAAAAGTTCTAATTTCCATAAAATTCCTCTTGTAAATCATTGGATATTTAGAAAAATATCGTATCTTTGCCCCCGAATTGAGGCGTTCTTTGCATATTGCAAAATACAGAAACGAGCAGAAGTCCGCTCGTTTCCATATTGTTACCTATATAATATAGGCAAACGCCCAACTTCTTGATTTTCAATCAAAGTCCAATTTAGAGCGAGTTAGTTTTTTTAACTTTTTAGCCCATTTTCTAGCTTTTTTACCGCTAAACGGCTCAAAACAGAAACTTTTAAATCTTCTTCTTATAGCAGCGATGACGGCGATGCTGTTCACTCTCCAGATACTGCCACTGGCTCTGAACACCGGTATTGGTCTCCATCTGCGGCATTGCCTCAGCCCATTTAAAACCATAACGTCGATACTGCTTTATCAGATCGGCAAAAATAAGCGCGTTGGCTCCCTTCTTGCGATATTCCGGAAGAACACCTATCAAGAGCAAATCTACCGTATCCGTCTTGTGCCACTTCAGAACCTTCAGCACCTTCAGCCAACCCGTAGGGAAAAGCTTGCCGTCGCCTATCTCGCGCAGCGCATCGGTAAACGAAGGGAAGGAAACACCAAAGGCAACCAGCTTGTTGCCAGCATTGCCATCTACCACACCCGTTACCAGGTTCAAGTCAGCCTTCTTGATATAAGTATTTACATATTCATCTATCTGCTTCTCCGTAAGTTGCTGGAAATCATAGAGATTCTTATAAGTCTCGTTCACGATTTCGAACACCTTCCTGCCCATTCCTCCCGAGGTCAGTTCCCGGCGGGTAAACTTATGAACATGCAGATTATATCGGCTCTCTATCATCTGGGCAGTCTTGGCAAACTTAGCCGGCGTCACTTCCGGAATCCTGATGCGGTACTCCAGCCAGTCGTTATCCTTCTCATAGAGCGGATAACTCTCCAGATGCGTCTTATAATAAGGATAATTGTAATTGATATACATCGTAGACTTCCGGTCGAAGCCCTCGATGAGCAAGCCTTCACGGTCCATATCCGTAAATCCGAGCGGACCTACGCATTCGTTCATTCCCTTGCTCTTGCCCCAGTTTTCTACCGCGCGCAACAAGGCACAGGAAACCGCTACATTATCCACGAAATCGAACCAGCCGAAGCGAACCTGCTTCTTGTTCCACTCTTCGTTGGCACGATGGTTGATAATGCCAGCAATTCTACCTACGATACGAGCCTCGCTGTCAACCGCCAGGAAGTATTGAGCCTCGCAGAATTCGAAGGCAGGATTCTTCTTTGGGTCCAGCGTATTCATCTCGTCGAAACGCAAAAAAGGAATGGCAAACTTATGGCCTCTGTAGAGATCATAATGAAACTGAATGAAGGTTTTCAGCCCTTTTTTAGTCGTTATCGGTATGATTCTTATCTCATCATTCATTAGTATATTATTTTATGTATATATATTCAATTGCGGTGCAAAAATACAATAAATTTACGAATAATGCAACTCTTTTCTTATAAATTTATAAAAGTTTGTTCATAATTGTCCAACTTTGTGGATATTTATGTACCTTTGCAGGTTGAAATGCCCCAAAAGAGCATCATAAAGTTATGAAGAAAGAGAAAAGAGACAACTATACGTTCCTCACTCATGCCCCTGTGCATCATGTGATTTTTACGATGGCCATACCAACGATTATCAGTATGCTGTCGACGAGCATGTACAATCTCGCCGACACCTATTTCGTGGGCAGCATCAACACGCAGAGTGTGGCAGCGGTAGGCGTTTCCTTTGCAGCAATGGCTGTGATTCAGGCGATTGGTTTCTTCTTCGGTCACGGAGCGGGCAATTATGTTTCGCGACAGTTGGGCGCCAAGCATACGGAAGAGGCACAGAAGATGGCAGCCACGGGCTTTGTGCTGAGTTTTCTTACCGGTCTCCTCATCGCCATTCTGGGTCATCTTTTCCTCACACCGCTCTGCCTTCTGATGGGTTCTACGCCCACCATTCTTCCTTATACAGAGCGTTATCTGGGCATTATCCTGCTGGGTGCTCCCTTTATGACCACCTCGCTTACGCTGAATAATCTGATGCGATTTCAGGGCAATACGATGTATGCGATGAAAGGCATCATGTCGGGTGTGCTGCTCAATCTGATTCTGGCTCCTCTGCTCATTCTCTACTTCCAGCTGGGCATTACCGGAGCCGCCGTAGCCACCCTCATCAGCCAGTGTTTCGGCTGCGCCATGCTGTTCTGGATGACGCATAAAGGCGAGAACATCCGCATCCGTCTCAGCAATTTCACCCCTACCCGCGCCTTTGCCAAGGAGATTATCTTCGGCGGAACCCCTTCGCTGTCAAGACAGGGACTGGGAAGTATTGCTACGCTGATGCTCAATGTGGCAGCAGGTGCGTTTGGCGATGCAGCCATTGCGGGCATGAGCATCGTTACCCGCATCTCCTTCTTCACCTATGCGATGGTCATCGGTCTGGGACAGGGATTCCAGCCGCTCTGCGGATTCTGCTACGGCGCCAAACTCTATGGGCGCGTAAAGGAAGCCTTCTTTTTCTGCATCAGATGCGGCACGGTTTTCCTCAGCGTCTGTGCCCTTCTCGGCTTCATCTTCTCAACTTCCATCATCAGCATCTTCCGCGATGATGCAGCGGTTGTAGCCGTAGGTTCGGTGGCTTTGCGATGGCAGGTGCTCAGTTTTCCGCTCGTAGCCAGCATCGTGCTCACCAACATGCTGATGCAGACCATCCGTAAACCGGTGAGAGCCAACATCGTAGCGGCGGCACGAAGCGGACTTTTCTTCATTCCGCTCATCTTCATCCTCCCCTATTTCTTCGGACTGCTGGGCGTGGAGATGTGTCAGATGTGGGCAGATTGCTGCTCGTTTGCCGTTGCGGTTCCGATAGCCTGGAGCGCTTTCAGGGATATGAGAAGAGAGCAGATGGAACTTGGGAAAAGCCAATAACAAGAAGATACTAGAAGTTTCGCATGTGGTTTAAGTACGGGCTGAAGGCCCAAAAGCTCCTAGCCCAGGGCAGCGCCCTGGGTATAATAGCAATCAGCAAGGCGCCCTGTAAGGGCAAAAGCCTTGTAAATAGCCCGATTCTTTAAAGCTTTTGCCCTTACAGGGCGACAGGGTTGCGCCCATAAGAACCCAGGGCGATGCCCTGGGCTAGGAGCTTCTGCCCTTTCAGGGCGTGTGGAGCAAAACTTGCGAAACTTGAAGAAGATACTAGAAGATAAGAGAAAATACTTGAGATAAGAGAAATGGAGAAGACTTATTACATAGGATTGGACGTTGGCTCTACGACAGCCAAGATTGCCGTTATCGACACCGATAACCGGGTAATTTACTCAAAATACGAACGCCACAACGCTCGTGTCAACGAACTTGTGTCGCAATATTTCGATGAGATTTTAGCCCTCACGGGCGATGCAGAGGCAAGAATCTGCGTAACGGGAAGCGTAGGAATGGCTACTGCCGAACAGCTCCAGGCGGAGTTTGTACAGGAGGTGGTGGCTGCATCGGTCTATGCCCGTACGGCTCATCCTGAGGCGAAGGCGCTCATCGATATCGGCGGCGAGGACGCCAAGGTTATCTTCTTCAAGGAAAACGGAAATATGGAACTGCGCATGAACGGCAACTGTGCCGGCGGAACGGGTGCTTTCATCGACCAGATGAGTGTGCTGATGGGCGTAGAAAACCAGAAGATGAGCGAGTTGGCGATGAAGGCAGAGCACGTTTATCCGATGGCTGCCCGCTGCGGCGTATTCGCCAAGACCGACATCCAGAACCTGATGGCGCGCAATCTGCCCGAAGCAGATATTGCAGCCAGCATCTTCCATTCCATCGCCGTACAGACGGTGGTTACGCTTTCTCACGGCATCAGTTTCGAAGCTCCTATCCTGCTCTGCGGCGGTCCGCTTACCTTTCTTCCGGCTCTCCGCAAGGCTTTCTGCGATTATCTCCATCTCTCACCAAACGATTTCATCGTATCAGAAAACAGCAATCTCATTCCGGCTCTGGGCTGTGCTTACCGGGCTAAATCGGCAGATTCTGCAGCCTCAGTTTCTGTTCTCAGAAGTCGGATGAAAAAAGAAATACAAACGGAATGGACCAGCAGTCTGCTGCCTCTGTTCAAGAATGAGAAAGAGCACCAGGAATGGCTCAAATCAAAAACGAAATTCGCTACCGAAACCCAACCGCTGAACAAAGGAAAACAGCAGGTTGTAATTGGTATTGACTCGGGCTCTACTACGACGAAGATTGTTGCGGTAAGGGTGAATGCGGAAACGCCTACGGGAGATATTGTCTTTACCAATTACCGCCTGAATCTGGGAAATCCGATCAAGGCGGTAGCGGATGGACTGAACGCCCTGAAGCAGGAAGCTGCATTGCGAGGCGCTGAACTGGAAATCGTAGGCTCCTGCTCTACAGGTTACGGCGAAGAACTCATCAAGGCGGCTTTCGGCCTCGACAGCGGCATTATCGAAACAATGGCGCACGAAAGAGCGGCTGCCTCACTCATGCCCGACGTGAGTTTTATCCTGGACATCGGCGGACAGGACATGAAGGCTATCTTCGTGGAGAAAGGGGCTGTGGTGCGCATGGAACTCAACGAGGCTTGCAGTTCGGGCTGCGGAACATTTATCCAGACCTTTGCCAACAATATGGGTTATTCTGTAGGCGATTTTGCTCAACTCGCCTGCCAGTCGAAGGCTCCCTGCGACCTGGGAACCCGCTGCACCGTCTTCATGAACTCAAAGGTGAAACAGGTGCTCAGAGAGGGCGCATCTGTAGCTGATATTTCTGCCGGAATCTCTTATTCGGTCATCAAGAACTGTCTTTATAAGGTATTGAAACTCCATGGTAATGAGAACCTTGGAGGCAAAATCGTTGTGCAGGGTGGTACGATGAGAAACGATGCGGTGGTAAGAGCATTTGAGTTACTCACCCATACCGAAGTGGCACGAAGCAACATGCCTGAACTGATGGGCGCCTACGGCTGTGCCCTTCATGCGGCGGCTGATTATAAACATCGCACATCTGCAGAAGACGAGCACCCTGCCTCATCAAGATCCATCGATGATCTCCAGAATCTGGCTCATTATGAAACCAAGCAGCTGCAATGCAAAGGCTGCGAAAACCATTGTTATGTTTCCCGCTACACCTTTGCCGGTGGCAACCGATTCTACTCCGGAAACAAGTGTGAGCGTGTGTTCAACAACAAGGGAGCAAACGGGATAAAAGGCAAAAATATTTACGAATACAAATATAGCTTACTCTTTGATAGAGAGATGGTTAACCCACTTGACGTTGTAAAACACAGCGTCAAAGTAGGCATTCCTCGCATCCTCAACATGTACGAGGAATATCCGTTCTGGAATGCGCTGCTCCGGGCAGCCGGATTGGGCGTGATTCTCTCTTCCGATTCCACTTTCAGCCAGTATGAAGGAGCCTTGAATACGGTGATGAGCGACAACATCTGTTTCCCGGCTAAACTGGCTCACAGTCATCTGAAGGAACTCAACGAGAACCCGAAGGTTGACCGCATCCTCATGCCATACGTAGTTTATGAACATAATGACGACCCGAAGAATACGCTGAACAGCTTCAACTGTCCGGTCGTTTCGGGCTACAGCGATGTCATCAAGTCGGTCATCAATCTGAAGAAACCGATCGATACGCCCGTCATCAACTTTGCCCAGCCTAAGGCGCTGGAAAAACAGATTACCGATTATCTCAAGCAACTGGGAGTAAGCAAGAAGACTGCCCGTAAAGCGCTGAGAGAGGCCCTCTATGCTCAGGCAGTATATGCAGCTGAGATTAAGAAACAGGGCTGGGAGATTCTGAAAAATGAAGAAACAGAGGCTCAGAAAACGGACGAAGACAAGACTCAGAAGCCAAACAAGGGACTTACGATTCTGCTGGCTGGCCGTCCTTATCATACTGACCCGCTGATTCAGCACAAGCTGAGCGAGATGATAGCCAATCTGGGAGTCAACGTCATCAGCGAAGACATCGCCCGGGGTAATCTCTTTGCAGATTTCAAAGAATTCAATCTGGAGAATCTGGCGGCAGAAAGAAATGAGGCAGCATTAGCCAACCAGGACAACAACGAAGCATACAACTGTCAGCCAGAGACTTATCTCGTGAAGCAATGGGCGTATATGAACCGCATTCTGAAGGCAGCACAATGGGCTGCCGAACAGGGCGATGAGGTTCATTTCGTCCAGATGACCAGCTTCGGCTGCGGTCCTGACAGTTTTATCCAGGACGAGATTCGCGACATCATGAAGCGCCACAACAAGCCTTTCACGCTGCTGAAGATAGATGATGTGAGCAATATCGGCTCACTGAAACTCCGTGTCCGCTCGCTGATAGAAAGTCTGAAGGGAGTAAAGGAAGTGAAGAGTGAAGAACGAAGAGTGAAAAATTCAACAGCTGAAGAAATTCAACATTCAACACTCAACATTCAACATTTACAGCAGACCAAGGTGTTCACCAAGCAGGACGTTCATCGCAAGATTCTCGCTCCTTTCATGACCGAATACCTCACCCCTATCATTCCGCCTATCCTGAAGCTGATAGGTTATGATGTAGAGGTGCTTCCGATGAGTGATGAAGTAAGTGCCGAACTCGGCTTGAAGTTTGCCAACAACGAAGTCTGCTATCCGGCAACCCTCATCGTCGGCGACATCATCAAAGCCTTGAAATCAGGCAGATACGACCTGAATAATACGGCGGTAGTGATGAGTCAGACGGGCGGCCAGTGTCGCGCAACCAACTACGCCGGTCTCATCAAGCGTGCGATGATTTCCAATGGATTCCAGGACATTCCGCTGCTCACGCTCGGTGTAACAGCCTCAACAGGCGAAGCATCAGGCTCAACAGACGACAAGCAGGACTACAACGAACAGGACGGCTTCAATGTGCCTTGGCTGAAATACAGTCAGATTATCGTTACCGCCATTTTCTACGGCGATGCAATCAACGAGATGTACAACGCCTGCATCGTGAGAGAGCGTAAACCGGGCATTGCCAGAGAGTTGCGCGATAAATACATGCAGCTGATAGACGAGCCAATCGCCCGCAATTCAGCCAAGGAACTCATCCGGCTCCTCGAACAGGCAGCCGAAGAATTCGACCAGATGACCCTCGACAGAACATTGCCGAAGGTAGGAATCGTAGGCGAAATCTTCCTGAAGTTCAATCCATTCGCCCATCAGTTCCTGGAGCAGAACATCATTTCGCGTGGCATTGAGGTAGTTCCGCCTCTGCTCGCCCCTTTCTTCCTGCAGGAATTTGTGAATGTAGAGATACAGAAACACATGCGGCTGAGTTGCACCAAAGTGCCCGATTTCATCATCAAGGGTGCTTATCAGGCGCTGGTTGGCAGAAGATTGCGCCAGGTAAACAAGGCAGCCGGCAAGTTCCGCTACTTCCGTCCGTTCACCAATATCTATGATGATGCGAAGGACGTACAGGGACTGGTTTCGCTCGCAGCCCAGTTTGGCGAAGGCTGGCTTCTGCCTGCCGACATCGTAGGTTACATCCGCGACGGCGTGAACAACATCATCTCGCTCCAGCCTTTCGGCTGCATCGCTAACCACGTGATTTCCAAGGGCATCGAGAAACGTCTCCATGACCGGTTCCCAATGCTCAACCTTGTATCGCTCGACTTCGATTCCGGTGTTTCAGAGGTAAATGTCACCAACCGACTGCTCCTCTTCCTGGACAGCATCGCAAAATAAGACAAGCCAGACCCATGTACGGTAAAACACCGTACATGGGTCTCTCCGTCTTTCATCCCTCAAAGAATCACTAAAAAAAATACAAAAAACCGTGGCTATTTCTTTGTCATTCAAGAAAATAATCGTATCTTTGCACTCAAATTTTATTGAGACATTAAGAAAATGAGTAAAGATACATTAACTCATCAGCTGACAGAGACCATCGAGGAGCTTTCGAGCGCCGAATCATTGAAGGGTCTCTTCCATCAGCATCGAGACGGGAATCCACTTCCTTCGGGCAAGGCGCTCGAAGAAATCATCAGTTTGTCCCGTTCTATCCTCTTTCCGGGATATTTCGGCAATTCTTCGGTAAATATCTCAACCATCAAATATCATATTGGAGTAAGAGTAGAGAAGCTCTATGAGATGCTGTCAGAGCAGATTCTCGCCGGTCTCTGCTTCGCCAACGACTGCGAAACGGAAACCCAGGCAGAACTGCAGCACCAGCGTGCCAAGGCAGGCGTGATTGCAGCCAAGGCAATCATGGAATTCCCGAGACTTCGCAAGATTCTGGCTACCGATGTAGAGGCTGCCTACGAGGGCGACCCGGCTGCCATGAGCCACGGAGAAATCATCTCCTGTTACCCGGTTATCAAGGCGATTACCAACTACCGCATCGCTCACGTACTGCACGAACTGGGAGTGCCGCTCATTCCACGTATGATGACTGAGCTCGCCCATTCTGAAACCGGTATTGATATCAACCCGGAGGCTACCATCGGCAAACACTTCACCATCGACCACGGTACGGGTGTGGTGATTGGAGCTACCTGCATCATCGGCGACAATGTGAAGCTCTACCAGGGTGTAACCCTCGGAGCCAAGAGTTTCCCACTCGATAAGGACGGCAACCCTATCAAGGGAATCCCTCGCCACCCTATCCTCGAAGATGATGTCATCGTCTACGCCAATGCCACCATCCTCGGTCGCATCACCATCGGAGAAGGCTGCGTAGTGGGAGCCAACGTATGGGTTACCAAGGATATGAAACCGAAAACAAAGAAATATAAAAAAGAAAAACAAAGTTTATTAGATATAGAATTCAATAATGGAACAGGAATTTGAACTCATTGCCAAGACCTTCATGGGCCTCGAGCCTGTCTTGGCTGAAGAGCTCACCCAGTTGGGTGCCAATAATGTACAGATCGGTCGCCGCATGGTGTCTTTCACAGGCGACAAGGAAATGATGTATCGTGCTAACTTCCAGTTGCACACAGCCATCCGTATCTTAAAGCCTATCAAGCACTTCAAGGCGAGAAGCGCTGAAGAGGTGTATGATCAGATCCAGAAGATCAAGTGGGATGACATCTTAGACGTGAAGAAGACTTTCTCTGTTGACTCAGTAGTCTACTCAGAGGAGTTCCGCAACTCACGCTTCGTAACCTACAAGGTAAAGGATGCGATTGTTGACTGGTTCCGCGAGAAGCAGGGTACACGTCCAAATATCAGCGTATCTAACCCGGATATCCGTCTCAACATCCACATTGCAGAAGACAATGCCACCTTGAGTCTCGATTCGAGTGGTGAGAGTCTGCACCGCCGTGGCTACCGCCAGGAGCAGGTAGAGGCTCCTCTGAATGAGGTTCTCGCTGCAGGTATGATTCTGATGACTGGCTGGAAGGGCGAATGCGATTTCATCGACCCGATGTGTGGTTCAGGTACCATCGCCATCGAAGCTGCCCTCATCGCCCGCAACATCTCTCCAGGTGTATTCCGCAAGGAGTTTGCCTTCGAGAAATGGAACGATTTCGACCAGGATCTCTTCGACACGATTTATAACGACGATTCTCAGGAGCGCGTTTTCGAGCACCATATCTATGGTTACGATGTTGACATGAAGGCTGTAAACACAGCTAATCTCAACGTACGTGCTGCCGGTCTTACCAAGGACATCACCATCTCACAGGCTGATTTCAAGGACTTCACCCAGCCAGCCGAGAAGAGCATCATCGTGATGAACCCTCCATACGGCGAGCGCATTTCTACTCCTAACCTCCTGAACACCTACAAGATGATAGGTGAGCGTTTCAAGAAGGCTTTTGCCGGCAACGAGGCTTGGGTACTGAGCTACCGCGAGGAGTGCTTCGAGCAGATTGGTCTGAAACCATCTATCAAGATTCCTGTATTCAACGGAAGCTTGGAGTGCGAATTCCGCAAGTATGTGATGTTTGACGGCAAGATGAAGGACTTCCGTTCTGAAGGCGGTATTGTGAAGACAGAGCGCGAGAAGAGCGAGATGGCTCAGAAGCACCGTTTCAAGAAGGAGCGTGAATTCAAAAAGCGTGTAAGCGAGGAGACTGAAAACGAGGAGGACGATATCCGTTCTTTCAAGTTCCATACTCACCGTCTGGAAGACTTCGAGAAGAAGCGTGCTGAGTTCCATAAGGGCGGCCGTTCACGTATCGGTGGCGGTCGACGCAATGATGACGACGATGACAAGCGTGGAAGCCGTAGCTTCAAGGGCGACCGCAAGGGTGGCCGTGACTTCGGTGGCAAGCGCGACTTCGGTGGCAAGCGCGACGGAAAGCGTTTCGAGAAAGGCGACAAGCGTGGTGGCTTCAAGGGCGACAAACGTGGTGGCCGTGATTTCGGAGGCAAGCGCGGAGGCAAGAAGAACTTCAGCGTTGACTTCGACGACGAGGATTAAAGACATATCGACCCATACGTCGTGTTTCACGACGCATGGGTGTTAAACCCGATAAAGTAAAGTAAAGAATATAATGAATCTGAAGAATTCAATTTATAAATTATCTTTTGCTGCTATGATTATGATGGCTATGAATGCAACCGACTTACAGGCTCAGGGCGTGGTTCCTGCCCAGAAAGGCGAGAAAACCTTTACGCTGGAAGACCTGAACTTCGGCGGCAACAACTATCGTAACATGGTAGCTAAGAACCGCTGGTGCACCTGGTGGGGCAATGAACTCGTTCGCCAGGATGTAGATGCCTGCTATCTCGTCAACAAGACGACAGGCAAGGAGACCAGACTCTTCGGCATCAATGACATCAACCAGTGGATTGCTCCTACCAAAGACATCAAGGTAAGAGCCCTCTACAATGCTCTTTTCCCTTTTGCAGGCAAGAGCATCGTGATGGTAAGCAACGGCAGCAAGACTTATACCGTAGACTTCAAGAAGCATAAGCTGGTGAGCGAGATGGAGTTTGCTGACGGCGAGAACCTTCTGGAGGCTAACGCCCAGCAGAACGCCTTCGCCTATCTGAAGGGCAGCAACCTCTATGTGCGCACCTTCGATGTAACCGGCAACGCCCTGACAAGAGAGAAAAAATCGCACGATTTCCAGATCTCAAACGACGGAAGCCGCGAAATCGTTTATGGACAGAGTGTTCACCGCGATGAGTTCGGTATCAGCAAGGGAACCTTCTGGAGTCCGAACGGCGAACTGCTCGCCTTCTACCGCATGGACCAGAGTATGGTAACCGACTATCCGCAGGTCGACATCCCGGAAATCGGTTTCAATCATCCTGAAACACAGAGTTGCATTGCTACTCCTGCACCAGACAAATATCCGATGACTGGCGAAACATCACACAAGGTAACCGTAGGCGTGTTCGACTGCATGACCGGCAAGACCGTCTATCTGAAGGCTGGCGATCCAACCGACCGCTACTTCACCAACATCGCATGGAGTCCGGACAGCAAGACCATCTATATGTTCGAACTGAACCGCGACCAGAACGACTGCCGTCTGACTGCCTACAACGCAGAAACCGGCGAGAAGACAGGCGAACTCTATCGCGAGACCGATGAGAAATATGTAGAACCATGTCACCCAATCCAGTTCCTGCCTTGGGACAGCAACAGCTTTATCATGCAGAGCCGCAAGGATGGCTACAACCACCTCTATCTCTGCACCCTGGGCAAGCACGGAAGCCGCATGGCAAGCAATACAGAATCACGTGAAATCAAGCAGTTGACTTCCGGCAAATGGGAAGTGATGGAAGTGCTCGGTTTCAACAGCAAGCGCAAGAGTATCATCATCGCATCCAACGAGAAATCGCCTATCCAGAGAAACATCTTTGCCGTAGATACCAAAACCGGCAAGCGTACGCTGGTAGATGATTGCGGCAAGGGATGGCACAGCGCCACTTTGAGCGAGAACGGACAGTATGTCTTCGACAACTACTCTACCCCAACCGTGCCTCGCAAGATTGCCCTCGTGAATACCGAGAACGGCAAGCGCACCGCCTACTTCACAGCCGAGAACCCTTGGAAGGGCTACAATGTGCCTGAGTACAGCTGCGGTACCATCAAGGCTGCCGATGGCGAAACAGACCTCTACTGGAGAATGGTGAAGCCGGTAAACTTCGATCCAAACAAGAAGTATCCTACCATTATATATGTATATGGTGGACCTCATGCCCACAACGTAGATGCCCGCTGGAACTACTCTAGCCGTGGTTGGGAAACCTACATGGCAGAAAAGGGCTATCTGCTCTTCATCCTCGACAACCGTGGAAGCGAGAACCGTGGCAAGGCTTTCGAGCAGGCTACCTTCCGCCAGCTCGGACAGATTGAGATGCAAGACCAGATGAAGGGCGTGGAATATCTGAAGACGCTTCCTTACGTAGATGCTGACAAGATTGGCGTTCACGGCTGGAGCTTCGGCGGATTCATGACCATCTCGCTGATGACCAACCACCCTGATGTGTTCAAGGTAGGCGTAGCAGGCGGTCCGGTAATCGACTGGCACTGGTACGAGGTGATGTATGGCGAGCGCTATATGGACACCCCACAGACCAACCCAGAGGGTTACAGGAAGACCTCTCTGCTCTATCAGGCAAAGAACCTGAAGGGCAAGCTGCAGATTATCCAGGGCTTGAACGATGTGACCGTAGTGCCACAGCACTGCCTCACCTTCCTCAAGGCTTGCATCGCAGCAGGCACCCAGCCAGACTTCTTCGTCTATCCTGGCGAGCCTCACAACATGAGAGGTCATCAGAGCACTCATCTGCATGAGCGCATCAGCAATTATTTCTTCGATTATCTCAAGTAAATATCTAGGAGTAAACATCCCCCGAAAAAGGGGAGTTTACTTCTACATCAAATAACAAACAATAACTTACAGCAAATGAAAATTTTATTGTTAGGAGGCGGTGGCCGCGAGCACGCCTTAGCATGGAAAATCGCTCAGAGCGAGAAGTGTGAGAAACTCTTCATCGCTCCTGGTAATGCCGGTACACAGAATGTCGGCGAGAACGTAGATATCAAGGCAGACGACTTTGAGGCGCTCAAGAACTTCACAGTAGAAAATGGCGTTGATATGGTGGTAGTTGGTCCGGAAGACCCATTGGTAAAGGGTGTTTACGATGACTTCAAGAACGATTCTCGCACCCAGAACATCCCTGTCATCGGTCCATCAAAGGCTGGCGCCGTACTGGAAGGCAGCAAGGACTTCGCCAAGAAGTTCATGAAGCGCCACAACATCCCTACTGCCCAGTATGAGACTTTCGACGGCGAGCACGTAGAGGAAGGCTTGAAATTCCTGGAGACACTGAAGGCTCCATACGTATTGAAGGCTGACGGTTTGTGCGCCGGTAAGGGCGTTCTCATCCTCCCTACCCTGGAAGAGGCTAAGAAGGAGTTCAAGGAGATGCTCGGCGGTATGTTCGGCAACGCTTCTGCACGCGTAGTCATCGAGGAATTCCTCAGCGGCATTGAGTGCTCTGTATTCGTATTGACCGACGGCAAGAACTACAAGATTCTGCCAGAGGCTAAGGATTACAAGCGCATCGGCGAGCACGATACCGGTCTGAATACCGGCGGTATGGGTAGCGTTACCCCTGTACCATTCGCTACCAAGGAGTGGATGCAGAAGGTTGACGAGCGCATCATCCGTCCTACCGTAGAGGGACTTGCTGAGGAGAACATCGACTATAAGGGATTCATCTTCTTCGGATTGATTAATGTAGAAGGCGAGCCTATGGTAATCGAGTACAACTGCCGTATGGGTGACCCTGAGACAGAGAGCGTGATGCTCCGTCTGAAGAGCGACATCGTGGATCTCTTCGAAGGTGTAGCAGCAGGCGATTTGGACAAGCGCAGCATCGAGTTTGATGAGCGTGCAGCTGTCTGCGTAATGCTCGTAAGCGGCGGTTATCCTGAGGCTTACAAGAAGGGTTATCCTATCCAGGGCATCGACGATGTAGAAGGTTCAGTAGTATTCCACTCCGGTACAGCCATGAAGGATGGTCAGGTAGTAACCAACGGTGGTCGTGTCATCTGCGTAAGCAGCTATGGAAAGAACAAGGAAGAAGCCCTGAAGAAGAGCTTTGCCGAGGCACAGAAGATCCAGTTCACCGACAAGTACTTCCGTTCTGATATCGGACAGGACCTTTAGTTTTTTAATGTTGAATGTTGAATGTTGAATGTTGAATTAGGCTAGCGCCCTTGAGTCCGTTAGGCAATTCAACATTCAACATTCAACATTCAACATTGTTTTAAGCATTCAACATTGAATTAGATGTTAAGAAAGAAAACTTTTCAAAATAAAGTAGCGGCTAGCCGCTACTCTTTACCTATTACTGCAACCATTGCCACGCTGGTTTGGGTTGCAGTAGGTTTATTGGTATCCAATATCTGGGTAGAATTTGCTTTTACAGCCATGTCTACCCTGCTGATGGTGGAACTGAACAACCGTAATGCCCTGATGCGTACCTACAGCCGAATGGTATCTTGCAGTTTTCTGGCATTAATGACGATGGCAGGACTCCCCCAACTCTCTTTAAAAAGCAGTATTGTGACGATGTGTTTCATCGCCTTTTATCTCATTATCTGGAATTGCTATCAGGATAAACGCTCTACAGGCTGGACTTTCTACGCCTTTGCCTGCATCGGTCTGGCATCGATGGTTTTCGTGCAGATAGGCTATTTCATGCCTATCCTGTGGATCATGATGATGGTGTTTACCCTCTCGTTTAGCGTAAAGACATTCTTTGCATCCCTGGTAGGTCTCATCGTGCCCTATTGGTTTGCAGCCGGTTATTTCTTCTATACCGACAACATACAGGGTCTGGCTGACCACTTCTGCGAATTCATCAACTACAGCGAACTCTTTGATTATTCGCAGGTTACCGACCATCAGGTACTGAACCTGAGTTTCGTTACCCTGCTCACCATCATCGGTTCCATCCACTTCATACGCACCAGCTACGGCGATAAGATACGAACCCGCATGATCTACGAAACGTTTATCATGATATCGGTTGCCTGCATCATCTTCATCGTCCTCCAGCCTCGACATATACAGGAACTGGGCGGCATCCTGATTGTGAATACAGCACCGCTTATCGCCCATTTCATCACATTCACCAGAGGTAAGTTTACCAACATCTCCTTCATCCTGCTGCTCATCATGCTGGTACTTATCATGGCTTACAACATACTCGTACCAGAGAGCATATTATTATGAGCTGGATAATAGATTTCTTAATCGACTGGGGCTACTGGGGCATGCTTGCTGCAGCTTTTCTGGCAGGTTCTTTCTTCCCATTCAGCAGCGAGGCAGTAATGGCAGGCTTGCAGGCAGCTGGACTAGAGCCTCTCCCCCTCGTTATCTACGGTAGCATCGGCAATGTGCTTGGTTCCATGTTCAACTACGGTGTGGGCAGAATGGGTAAGATGGAATGGATAGAGAAATACCTGCATGTGAAGAAAAAAAGTCTGGATAAGGCTGAACGTTTCATGGCAGGCAGAGGCGCCTGGATGGGATTCTTCGCCTTTCTCCCACTATTGGGAAGTGCCATCACCATCGTTTTAGGCTTGACAAGAGCCAATATTCCGATTTCGATACTCAGTATCACCATCGGAAAAGTACTAAGATATGTTTTATTGGTCTATGGACTGAGTTTTATCGTTTAATTATGAAGAGATTTTTATACCTTATTATAATATGCGCCCTAATGGTTGGCTGCAAAAGCAACCAGCAAAAGGCTGGCATGGCTGAAAGTAATGCCAAGCCTACTGTAACCGTTACCATCCCTCCCTACCAATATTTCGTAGATAAGATTGCCGGAGACAAGGTAGATGTCAACGTAATGGTATCGAATGGTAACAATCCAGAGACTTACGAGCCATACGCCCAGCAGATGATGGAACTTTCGAAGAGTGCCCTCTATCTGAAAGTGGGCAGCATCGGTTTTGAGCAGACCTGGATGAAGAAGCTGCAGGACAACGCTCCGGATATGAAAGTGATAGATACTTCCGTGGGCATCAAGCCTGCCAAGACTCCGGGTGGCAACATCGACCCACACGTATGGATGAGTTGCAGCAACGCCCGCATCATAGCCAACAACATCCTCAAGGCGCTCTGCGAACTGGAGCCGAAGAACAAGGCATTCTTTGAGAAGAACTATCTGTCGCTGCTGAAGATCATCGACAAGCGAGACAGCACCATCAGAAAGAGTTTCAAGGATAATCCGGAGATGGTTCGCAAGTTCGTCATCTATCACCCTATCCTCACCTACTTCGCCCGCGATTACCAGTTGGAGCAGCTTGCCATCGAGGAAGAAGGCAGGGAGCCAAGTGCCTCCCAGCTGAAGAGCCTCATAGAGAGAGCCAGAAAAGAAAAGATCAAGTTCTGCCTGATACAAGCAGAATTTGCCAACCGCAACACCACAACCTTCATCAAGGAGAGCCACACCAAACCAATGGATATCAACCCATTGCAGGGCGACTGGAACTGGGCGATGCAGGAAGCGGCAGCAGCGGTACAAGGCAAGAAAATCGTTGTTGGGAAGTAAGCTCCAGACGCCCTGAAAGGGCAGAAGCTCCTAGCCCAGGGCAACACCCTGGGTATAATAGCAGTTAACAAGGCGCCCTGTAAGGGCAAAAGCTTTGTTAAAACAACAACTAATCATAAAGTTCAATGTTCAAAGTTCAAAGTTCAAAGTTAATAGAGATAGAGCATCTTTCGGCTGGTTACGAAGGCAAGGAGGTGCTCCACGATATCAACCTCACCGTCTACAAAGACGATTATCTTGGCATCATCGGTCCCAACGGTGGCGGCAAGACAACCCTCATGCGCCTCATCCTGGGACTGATGAAACCCACAGACGGTAGCATCCGCTTTTATAAAGACGGGGAGGAAGTAAGGGAAATCAGCATGGGATATCTGCCCCAATACAATCATCTCGACAAACAGTTCCCTATCTCCGTCTATGAAGTGGTACTCTCAGGACTCAGCAAGACCAAAAGTCTCTTTTCGAGATACACCCAGGCACAGCACCAGCAGGTTCTCGACTGTCTGGAACAGATGCAGCTCACGGAGTTGAAAGACCGCCATATCGCAGCCTTGAGCGGCGGACAGCTGCAGCGAGTACTCCTCGCCCGCGCCATTGTTTCCAAACCCGATGTAGTGATACTGGATGAGCCCAACACCTACATCGACCGCCGTTTCCAGAAGCAGATGTACGAGATGCTGGAACAGATCAACCGGGAGTGCGCCATCATCATCGTAAGCCATGATGTAGCCGAAGTGCTCAATAACGTTAAGCACATCGCCTGCGTAAATCATCATCTCCACTACCACGATACGGCAGATATGCCGAGAGAGAAACTGGAAGAGCATTTCTTAAATGTATAGGCTTATTATATAATAATGCCTAAAAAACAGGTGCAAAAATCCATATTATCTCATCTTTTTATTATCTTTGCAACTGGAATGTGCCTTTTTGAAAGGCACAGAGAAAGCATTCAGAAAGAAATATAATACATTAAAGTTTAAACAATAATGAAACAGTACAGATTAGTGGACAATATCTTCGGATGGGTCGCATTCATCATTGCGGCGTTCACTTATTGTTCCACAATTGAACCGACAGCCAGTTTCTGGGACTGTCCTGAGTTTATTACGACTGCTTACAAGCAGGAGATCGGTCACCCACCTGGGGCACCATTCTTCATGCTTTTAGGCAATTTCTTCACACATTTCGCCAGCGACACTACCCAGGTAGCCAAGATGGTAAATACGATGAGCGCCCTGCTGAGCGCCGTCTGTATCATGTTCCTCTTCTGGACCATCACCCACCTGGCTCGCCGACTCGTCATCAGCGACTGGAAAGAACTGACTACCAGTAAGCTGATTGCCATCGAGGCATCCGGTATGGTGGGCGCACTCATCTACACCTTCAGCGATACCTTCTGGTTCTCAGCTGTCGAGGGTGAGGTTTATGCGTTCTCTTCTGCCTTTACCGCTGTGGTATTCTGGCTCATCCTGAAGTGGGAAGACCATGCAGACGAGCCTCATAGCGACCGTTGGCTTGTGCTCATCGCCTATATGACCGGTTTGAGTATCGGTGTCCACCTGCTCAACCTGCTCTGTATCCCAGCCATCGTATTGGTTTATTACTACAAGAAAGTGCCACATGCCAACCTCAAAGGCTCACTCCTGGCGCTGTTCCTTTCATTCCTCGTAGTGGTAGCCGTACTGTATGGTGTGGTTCCAGGTATCATCACCGTAGGCGGCTGGTTCGAGCTGTTCTTTGTCAACACCCTCGGCTGTCCGTTCAATACCGGTGAAATCGTATACATCATCTGTCTTGTAGCCTCTGTCATCTGGGGCATCTACGAGACCTGTAATGCATCAGAGAAGAACGAGAAGAAGCAGAATATCGCCTTCGTTCTCGGTTTCGGCATGCTCGGCATCCCATTCTACGGATATGGCTGGACAGCTGCCATTACCGGCATCATTGTGCTGGTTATTCTCTGGTTCGTACTCGGCTACAAGCGCAAGCAGGAAGTAGTAACAGGCGTTGACGAATCTACAGGCATCGCTAAGAAGAAGATGCAGCTCCTGCCTCTCATCTCTGCACGCGTCAAGAATACAGCCTTGCTCTGCATGCTGATGCTGATGATTGGTTATTCCAGCTACGCACTCATCGTGATCCGTTCTTCTGCCAACCCTCCTATGGACCAGAACTCTCCTGAGGACATCTTTACCCTGGGAAGTTATCTGAGCCGCGACCAGTATGGCGACCGCCCTCTGTTCTATGGCCAGGCTTATACATCACAGGTAGCCCTCGAAGTAGACGGCAACATGTGCAAGCCTGTCATGAAGGAAGGCGCACCGGTTTACCAGCGCAAGGAGAAGGCTTCGGCTGATGAGAAGGACTCTTACTTCGTAGTAAGTCACAAGAATAAGTATATCTATGCCCAGAACATGCTCTTCCCTCGTATGTACAGTTCGGCTCATGCCCAGGCATACGAAGACTGGATGGGCGGTGTAGAAGGCACAGAGATTCCTTACGACCGCTGCGGAGAGAGTATGATGGTGAAGATGCCGTCACAGTTCGACAACATCCGCTTCTTCCTCTCTTACCAGTGCAACTTCATGTACTGGCGCTACTTCATGTGGAACTTTGCCGGCCGTCAGAACGACATCCAGGGCAATGGTGAGCCAGAGCACGGAAACTGGATTACCGGTTTCTCATTCATCGATGATTCACTCTATGGCGACCAGAGCAAATTGCCAGACGACCTGAAGGAGAACAAGGGCCACAATGTATTCTATTGCATGCCGCTGATTCTCGGTCTCATCGGACTTTTCTGGCAGGCTTGGTATACCCGCAAGAAGAAGGTAATGAAGAACGGCAAGGAAGAGGAAGTACTCCTCCCTATCGGAATCCAGCAGTTCTGGATTGTATTCTTCCTGTTCTTCATGACAGGTCTTGCCATCGTCATCTACCTGAATCAGACACCTATGCAGCCACGTGAGCGTGATTATGCTTATGCCGGTTCATTCTATGCATACGCTATCTGGTGCGGTCTCGGCGTACTCGCCATCATCGACATTCTGAAGCGCAAGATGAAGCTCAGCGGTACTGCCGTAACAGCTATCGTAGCTGTAGTAACTCTGCTCGTACCTATCCAGATGGCTTCACAGACCTGGGATGATCACGACCGCTCAAACCGTTACACCTGCCGTGACTTCGGTCAGAACTACCTGATGTCACTCCAGGAGAAGGGCAACCCTATCATCTTTACCAATGGTGATAATGATACCTTCCCACTCTGGTACAACCAGGAGGTAGAAGGCGTAGGAACAGATGCCCGCGTATGTAACCTGAGCTACCTGCAGACCGACTGGTATATAGACCAGATGATGCGTCCTGCATACAACTCACCATCTGTACCAATCACCTGGCCACGTCTCGACTTCTGTTCAGGTACCAACGAATATGTATCTGTTGAGCCTGAGGCAAAGAAGCAGATTCTCGACTTCTACAAGCAGGATCCGGAGAATGCCAAGAAGCAGTTTGGTGACGAACCGTTCGAACTCAAGAACATCCTGAAGAACTGGGTACGCAGCAAGAACCCTGACATGCACTTCATCCCTACGGATACCCTCTATGTCACCATCGACAAGGAGGCAGTAAAAAAGAGCGGTATGATGATGGCTACAGATTCTATTCCAGACAAGATGGTCATCTCTCTTGCCGGCAAGAGCGCACTCTACAAGGGCGACCTCATGATGCTCGAGATGTTGGCACAATGCAACTGGACCCGTCCTCTCTACGTAGCACTCACCGTAAGCGAAGAGAACTATATGAACCTCGGTGACAACTTCGTACAGGAGGGACTTGTGAACCGTATCACTCCGTTCACCACCAACAAGCCAGGTGCCAAGAACTTCGATACAGAGAAGGCTTATCACAACATCATGACCCGATTCAAGTTCGGCAACCTGAAGCAGAAGGGTCTCTATATCGACGATACTACCATGCGCATGTGTTATACTCACCGTCGCCTGCTTGGTCAGACTGCTCTCCAACTCATCGCTGAAGGCAAGAAGCAGAAAGCTATCAACATCTTGAAGAAGGCTGATGTAGAGATTCCTACATACAACGTACCACTCGACTACTTGAATGGTGGCATAGATATGGCTCGCGGCTGGCTGATGACCGGTCAGAAAGCCAAGGGTAAGGAATACGTAGAGGCTATATGGAAGAACGCTTCACAATACCTCAACTACTATCTCTCGCTGCCAAACGACCTTTTCCTCCAGGCAGAGCACGACTGCATCCGTCAGATCATGATCATGCAGAGCATCTGCGAGGCTGCCGGAATGGTGAGTCCACAGTTGGAGAAGAAGTATGAGAAGCAGCTCAACAACCTCTACCGTCTCTATCATGGCAGAGGTGGCAGAATGCCGGAAGGCAATCAGTAAAAAATAGAAAAAAGTTTGGTGTCGCGAAACACGACACCAAACTTTTCATTATTCATATAAACCTGTTTTATCCATGTTCATAGAGCAACCAGCCAAATGGCTCAGATGGTTATATCCAAAGGCCATCTGGAGAATGGACAAGAAAGACCATTCTGTCTATCTTACATTTGATGACGGTCCGATTCCTGAGTCAACTCCATTCATCTTAGAGACCCTGAGAAAGTACAATATCAAGGCTACTTTCTTTATGGTAGGCGAGAATGTATTGCGCAATCATGACCTCTACAACCAGATTGTGGCAGAGGGTCATCAGGTAGGCAACCATACATTCAATCATATCGGTGCCTTCAAGCACCGTGTCATTTCCTACGTGCTCAACACCAATAAGGCGAACGACATCATCCATGCCCATCTCTTCCGTCCACCTCACGGCTGGATGCGACCAAGTGAGTATTGGTGGCTGCACCGAACTTACAAGGTCATCATGTGGGACGTGGTGACGCGCGACTATTCCAAATGGATGACGGCAGAAGATGTGGTGAACAATGTGAAGCGATATGCCCGCAATGGCAGCATCATCACCTTCCACGACTCGCTGAAGAGCATTGAAAAGCTGAAGACAGCGCTCCCTCAGGCCATAGAATGGCTCATGGAACAGGGGTATGAATTTAAGACTTTTGAATAAGAAGCTGTTATTCCCAAACAGGAACAGCCCAATAAACACAGACAAGAAATGAGCAAAAGAATCAACAGTTATCAGGCAGTAGCTGCATTTGTAAGAGGTTTTTTCGAAGCTTACGCACGTGGCATCATCGATGCTACCATCGAAGGCAATGACTTCAGCAAGAAGAACGACCCGAAACAGATCAAGCAGATGATGCTGGAGCACTATGGCGAGGTAAACCAATACTTCTTCGACATCATGTTCTCTACCCTCGTACGCCTCAACTACAAGACTGCCGAGGAAGCCAACGAGCGCATGAAGAAGAACTTCGACAGCATGAAACAGGCTGACCCGACCTTTGAGCCAACCATGCTCGACTACTTGCGCATAGCCTGCAAATCTAACCAGTTGTACAAGGCGATGGAATCAGAATACAAGCGTAACTTCACCTGGCTACTTCAAGGCAAGTTTACCACTCTTGAAGAGCATGTACGCGATTATACCCACGGCATTCTCATCAGTCTTGCTGATGAGCCGATGGCCATCCATCTTCTGGTCCGCATCATCGTGAAGGCATACGCCGCCGGCTTGAAGTGTGGCAGCAAGGAGGGCGAACAGCACCAGCTCCACATGCCTACCCTTCACGGCATGTTGCTGAACAATGTCAACATCCTGCTCAACGAGACTCCGCTCAAGAGCAGCACCGAAGATCCTGTAGCCCTCTTCAAGGAGGCATGCAAGAATGAAGAAGAAAACATCAACGTTCTTTTCAACACATTAAACGATGCGATGAAAGAACTGGCAGAAGAATAAGAGAAAAGCATCATTGATGACGAGCACAGCACCAGATTCGAGAACCTTATCTATCGTGCCCTGTCAAGTGGCTTGATTACAGAATCCAAGGCTGCCGATAATGTGGTTGTTGGTGCTTTTGCCTATTGGGAGAAATGTATTATGCAGGAGACGACGTAGCTTAAAATGAGCGATTTATGAGTGTTTTACTTCAATAGAGGTAATAATTTAGCAACGGTTCTAATTTCTGCAATGTGCATATATTTGCTTGTCAAACAACTCTTTTCGTTTGCAAAAATATAACAATTTATTAAATACACAATAAAATGTATGTTTTTTAACGATTGATATTGATAAGTGAAAATTCTGTGGATGAACATCTCGGTTAATAAATCCTGAGATATTCATCACACAGAAT
>JAJVTK010000066.1:0-4090 GCA_021622245.1 Segatella copri
TCCTCAACAGCTTGTTTAATGGCAAACAGGTTGTGAAGGACGTGTCGTATCTGAACCCGGAGCATGTGGGAGATGTATATACCGACCGCAAAGACATCTTCGATGTATATTGTGAGGGCGAAAACGGCGAGAAGTTCATCGTTGAAATGCAGAATGCTTATCAGGCGTATTTCAAGGACCGCTCCCTCTTCTACTCCACCTTCCCTATCCGAGAACAGGCACCAAAGGGGAACGACTGGGATTTCAAGCTTAATCATGTCTATACCATTGCCCTGCTCAATTTCAACATGTATGAGGATGCCTTCGACAAGGAGAGAACCCGCCATCATGTACAGTTGTGCAATACCGCTACCCACAAGATTTCCTACGACAAGCAGGAGTTTATCTATGTAGTACTAGCTAAATTCAACAAGACACTAGGAGAATTGGAAACGCTCTACGAGAAGTGGCTTTATGCGCTGAAGAACCTCTATAAACTTACCCAACGCCCAAAGGAGTTGTGCGACAAGGTTTTCGACCGTCTCTTTGAGGAAGCCGAGATTGCCAAGTTCACACCTCAGGAAATGAGGGAGTATGAAGCCAGCAAGATGGCATATCGGGATATCAAGAACTGCATTGATACGGCGAAGCAAGAAGGTCTTGCGGAGGGTATAGAACTAGGGAGGAAAATATGTATGGAATTAGGAATGAACCAGAAAGCCCTGGATATTGTCAGGAACATGCTTGCTGATGGCGTTGACATCAATCTGATTATGAAGTATGCCGGACTTACCCAGGAACAGATAGAAAAATAAAATATTATCTCAGAAATTTCTTTATCATATCTATGATATCAACTTTCTGATTTCTTCTTGGGTTAACCCCGTTATTTCCATGATGGTATTTTCATCCATACCCTTTGCCATCATTTTTTTGGCAATTTCCAGACTTTTATGATGGCTACCCCTTGCTTCACCTTTGGCAACACCTTCATCAATACCATTCATGTAATAACTCATCAGGACGCCGTAGTAATCATCGGCAGCCTTAATACTTTCATCGTATTTTTCCCGCTCCTCACTACTCAAGAAACGAACATCTGGCAATTTTGCAAGATGATCGAGCATCTTCTCCACCCAGTGGTCTATAATATGTCCTTGTATATCCATAATTATCTTGAAATTTAGTATTCTTTAAACTTTCGCTCGTAATTCGCTCGTACTTTTTATATCTTCGCCAAAAATAATTACGTTATTATTCTACTAATAATCAACGCATTATAATTCTATCGCTCGTAAGTTCGCTCGTAGTTCGCTCGTAATTCGCTCGTAGTTCGCTCGTAATTCGCTCGTAATTTGCTCTTATTTTACGAGCGACCAATTTGATACATTACCTTTGGTTTCATTTTGCATGATTCCATCCTTACGAAGCTTACGTAGGATATTTCCTATTTTTGTCTTTTTCTGGGTATCATCCAACTGGTCAGAAATGACATTCCACAGCAGTTTGTCTATTTCTCCTCTTGTCAACACCCCATGGTCTTTCAATGAATCTACGAGCAATCTCTCGCACGACTTCGAGTCAAGCCCCTTATGCATCGAATACTCCACCTTCTTGTCTGCACGCTGTGCAATGTGTTTCGCCACAAACAAATGAGGCTTTCTGCCTTCTATAAGATGCTTCTTTCTTAATTCCTTGATAGCTTCGTCACCGATTGGCTTATCACGCTGTACTTGATCAAGAAGTACAGCCTCCGTAAGGTTGATGTTCTGGTTGGCGAACAACATAAGACTATAATTCTCGTCAATAACCGTACCATACATGTGCATTACAACATGCGAGTCATCTGTCCCATTGTAGTCGGGCATCGGCAGAAATCGTTCCTTCTGACGCACAAACAGGTTGTGTATGCCATAACCTTGCGAATCTATCATCTTCAAGTTCACCATGGCCCTCATAAGGAAAGGGTTGCGATACAACTTCGGCGTCTTTGTACCAAAGATATATTGTGTATAGTCACCTTCAAGGAAACCGCCTGCGTTCTCAAACGTCAGTTTGTCCTTGTCTTCAGTAACTATAATACGCTCATTCTGCAAGTAATTCTGATGGGCTATGCAGTTATGCAGTCCCTCAAGTATGCTGCGCGTATCGTATTTCCAAACCTCGGCTGGTATAAGCGAATCCTGCGGATATATCTTGAAACGATAGTTGCGTATACGGCTCATCAAGGCCGTTGTCGCTTTGATGTATGGAATGGTGTAGATGTCACCAAACACCTCACCGTCCTGGTAGCATTTCCAAACTATCTGCGAAATGTGATAAAGTTTATGCACCTTTTCCGACTTACCCACAAGCAACAATGCCGTACGCGTAATCAGTCCGTCCTGTGTAAGATGGGCTTTATCCAAGAATGTGGCATCATCCCAAGTCTCCACGGCTTCTGCAAAATCGGGATAGCGCAGTTTATAACCTGCCCGAGCCAATTGTATTGCCTCAGGATCAAGATCGTCGAGTGTTGCATCCTCTACTATCTGTGCCGACCAGTCGATTTGCGAGGTATATATCTGGCGCATCCAGTCAACGTATGGAGTAAGGTCTGTAACATGGCTGTCCACTCTGATATATGGTTTCTGTTTATAAGTAGTTGGCTCATTAACAGCAGCAGGAATCTTGAACAGCACAACACGCAGTTTCCCTTCATACATGAACTCTATGATAGAGAAATTCACCTTAGGAACAACCATTCTTCTTAGGTAAAGTTCCAAAGCCTCATTACCTACCGCTTTCATCCTTGCACAGTCAAAGGTTGTACCTTTTATTTCTAGAGTTTCGTCATCTACACCAAAATACAGATAGGCAAAATCCTTATGATCAAGGCATGCACCATTCGACAAGGCTGAGATATATCGCCCCAGCTTATCTACTTCCTGATAATTGGATTTGAACTCCAAATATCTACATTCTTTTCCTATTTTGGCAATCTGCTCATTAAGCAGACTGGTATACTTCTGATTAACATCCATATTTAATTCTGTTTTGATGTACTTAAAATAGTAACGATGCCTGGATAATGCCAGTAACCTATTTATCTACCTAGGTAAACTTCATCCGCAACAGATGCTTTCCCCTGCATTTTCTTATACAGATAATCGATGCTGCAAAAAATAGTATTTTCTTCGTATTCATTATCGTTAGTTGTTGTTACTTTTTTGAGAGCAAAGGTACATTATTATTTCGAAACACGCAAGAAAATCGGGAGAAAAGTTTTAGAAAAAGTTATCAGGAAGTATTAGGGGAGGCTGGTATCACATATTGGCTCTCATCAGAACTGAAATTCAAAGTCACACTTTTCTACGTTGCGCAACTTCTCCAGTTGCTCAGCTTTATGAGCCTTCAGTTTCTTTACCCATTCTGCCATCTTGGGAGAAGAGCTCTTTATAACTATTGTTTCATTTACATGTACCATAAGCCTATAGTTTTATATATCGGGGCAAAAAGACTATTTCACTTGAAATTACCTCTATAATGGTTCCATTTGCCATCCCTGCGGAAAGCCGAGAGCTTTTAAGTCAATTTCGGGAAACCGAATGAACAACCATGTTATTTTGGGATAGCAATTTCAATCTTTTCTATCTCATTGAACATGAGTAGTCTCAGTTTCTTATCAAAACGATAAAGCATCATCACTTTCTTGAAGGATGAACCTTCCTTGTATAAATGTGCTGTCTTGGGCATCTTCAACAAAGGATACATATAAGCAGACAATCTGTAATAACCAATATTGTCAAGGTACTGTATGGCTTTGTTCCTATCATAAATCTGTAAACCTCGTGATTCAAGCAAATTAACGAGATTTTCTGAAGATTCAAATCGTTTTGTAAAAGGTATAAGATTTGCCATATTCAAATGTGTATAAATAAAAAACGCCTCGCACGATTTGAGCATTGTTAAGAGGCTTGGCGAGGACTGACGCTGCAAAGATACGAATAATTATTGAAATCACAAAATTTTCCGCAAGAAAAATCTCGCAAAAGTGAATATTTATGTTTATTTACTTGAAAGTACATATAAAAAGTGTTTGAGAGAAGAATGAGGAAAGTTTACTGGTTAT
>JAJVTK010000042.1:0-25036 GCA_021622245.1 Segatella copri
AATTAACGTTAAAAAATACGCTCAAAGCTTGCTCAATTAGAGTAAAACAGGGCGTCTTGCAGATTGCCATCATACCCAGGGCGATGCCCTGGGCTAGGAGCTTTTGGACCTTCAGCCCGTTCTTGAACCACATTCGAAAGTTCAGTATCTAATATAGTATCTTATTTCTGGTCATATCCGTCTGAAATCTTCTTTCCCAGTGCTATCGCCAGTTCAACCTTGGCACCATATCCTTCCAGCTGGTCGGCAAACTTGGCTACCGAATTGCCGGATGCGATGATGTCATCAAAGAGAATAATCTTTTTGCCCTGGAAGAAAGACTCGTCGATATGGAGTTCATCTACAGGATCGCCATCTTCATCTACATCATGCGTGTAGCTGAAGGCAGGGTAGGCGTTGGTCATGCCCGTAGCCTTGCATATCTCCTCGCTGAACTCCTTGAAACGGCGCTTGGTATGCGCCTCAAGAGCTGCAGGAATGCAGACCAGGGTAAACTGCGCTGCCTCTTCGCCCAAAAGACTCTTCAACTGGGCAGAAACCATTTCAATAGCCTTCTTCAGGGCTTCCTGATGGTCAATCTCTGTTGTGAGCTCAGAGTTACCTTTAAAGTTGACGATAAGGTCGCGTTTTTCCCATTCCTCTGCTGTGAGTTCAAAAGTACCGAAGGCGCTGAATGCAGCGTAGTCGACAAGCCATTTGTAGTGCAGTCCGTTTTTCAGCACTGGCCACGAGTTGATTTCCTTTTCGTAATTAGCCATAGACTAGAAATTTTTGATTATTAATAATGCATAGTTTCTGCAAAAATAGGAAATCTTTTCGAATTAAGGTGCCGGTTTCATAAAAAAGATTGGTTTTTTAAGTAATATTTCACGTAGCTGCCCTTTTTTTACTTATTTTTTAGTACCTTTGCACCGCATTTTAAGAAATACGTATATTTATATGACGAGAAAAACAAAACTTCATGAAATCCGCGACTACGTTATCATTGCCCTGGCGATGATAGAAGGTAGTATCGGTTTGAACATCTTCCTGCTTCCCAATCATATCACGATGGGTGGTGTAGGAGGTATCGCTTCTATCCTTTACTGGGGATTTGGCATCCCGGCATCTGTATCTTATCTGGCGCTCAATGTGTTCCTGCTTCTCATCGCATTCCGCATTCTGGGCTATAAGTTCTGTCTGAAGACCATCTATGGTGTCGGTATCTTTGCCCTTACCACCCGTCTGATAGAGACGCATACGGTAGGCATGACGCCGCTGCTCCACGACCAGCCGTTCATGGCTACTGTCATCGGTGCGTTCTTCATGGGCAGCAGTGCCGGTCTGGGTCTTTCCTGCAATGGTTCTACGGGTGGTTCTGATACCGTAGCAGCGATGATCAACAAGTATTGGAACATCTCCCTGGGTCATGCCATCATGATTTGCGACCTGTGTATCATTACCAGTTCTTATCTGGTATTGCGCGATTGGGAGATGGTGATTTACGGTTATGTCTGCCTCTTTGTGCAGTCGCTCTGTGTAGATCATGTGGTGAATGCGTTGCGCCGTTCGGTTCAGTTCTTCATCATCAGCGACAAATATCTGGAGCTCAGTGCAGCCATCAATACTGCAGCCGACCGAGGTTGTACGGTGATGGATGGTCATGGCTGTTACAGTGGCAAGGATGTCCACATGCTCTTTGTATTGGCGCGTCAGCGTGAGTCTCAGAAGATATTCCGTCTTATCGATGAGATAGATCCTACCGCCTTTGTCAGCCAGAGTGCCGTCATCGGTGTTTATGGCGAAGGTTTCGACCGTTTCAAGGTTGGCAAGAAGATAGGTTTGCCTAAGAAAAAATAGTTTTAGATAGAAAAAGCCCGATAGGAGAGCGTTGCAGCTTCCTGTCGGGCTTTAATTGTTATGTATCGTTTAAGCCATTTGTAAAGGCTTAACCGATTACTTATTCTTGTACTTGACAACTACCTTGTTGGCATACATACCTTGTGCCTGAGAAATGGCAGTACCCATGCTCTGTATGGTCAAAGCGTTGTTCTCGAATGAACTCTCAATACCTGTTGTGGCTTTGATCATATCTCCTGTCTCCATATCCTGGTCGTCAGCAATAACCTGATTTATAACATAGGTAGATACCTTTACATTGCGGTTGAGAAGGAAGCCGAGGAATAAGTCGTCACGGGTCATTAACCAGTTAAAGGTGTTCAGCAAATAATAAGGCTCTACAGTGTTAGGGCATGTACGGATACTCTTATTTGTTGTGAACTCGTTAGTTAAGCTAAGAGTGTAAGCAGACAAGTTTCCATCAGTATAAGTGCTCAGGAAATTTACATCAGCATCATCTGCTGTACCTACCTGCTTAACGCTTGTTAGGTAACCGTTTGCATCGTAGCTCCATGTATAAGTTACATCTTCGCCTGTCATCATATCCATACCTGTACTGCTGATAACGCGACCTTGGTCATCAAGAGTATAAGTATAAGGATTATTCTCTACAGAAACAGTTTTTCCGTTGTAATTGAAAACCCAACCAAGACTACCATTAGAAGTAATTTCCTTGAGAGTTCCATCTTCATTGTAAGACATGTTGAGAGTTAAAATGCCTTCTTGAAGACCCAACGTAGAAGCATACAGATTGAGCATCGAATTATCTGTAATGGTGATGCTCTCTACCTGGCGCTGCAGGAAGGCATATACCTTACCCAACTCCCAAGAAGCATTGCCGCGAACCAGAGATACGGCATATTCGCCCTCTGCCAAATCTGCAGGAATAGTAACCTTTACGCCATCAGTTGTAACTGTTGTCTCTAATGTCTTGTCACCAACTACAATCTTGTCGCCCTGGGCAAAACCGATACCGGTAAGGGTTACTTTCTCGCCAATACCCATCTCGCCTGGCAATGACAGGGTAGAGATTGGGTTGTCAGCTGCAAGAAGAGTCATGCTGCCCAATGTCCAGCTATCATTACCTGTCTTCAATACTACATTTACCTTACCTTCAATCATGGTGTAAGGAATGGTGAAGGTTGCACCGTTAGAAGACATCTTGGCATTGGTGTTAACCTCAGTTCCCTGCTCAGGCTGGAGATAAAGAGTCTGACCAGCAGCGAAACCGCTACCCTGTACTGTGACCTCGGCACCAATCTTTGCAGATGTTGGAACCACTGCATTGCTTACTGGGTTAGTAGGACCATCGTCGTCTGACGAACACGCTGAGAAAGTGATGAATGCACAAAGCATCAACATCATTGAAATCAATTTTTTCATAGTGCTGTGTTTTAATTAATTAATAAATAAATATATTGTTTTTAAACTCTAATTCTTACAACCCAGGCTGACTGTTCAGAATCTTCTCTGTGTCCTCGCTTGAAGGACGGGTCATGTCTGGATTCACGATTCTGCCGTTAGGATCGAGGAGGATGAAGCGAGGAATGCCGCTGATGCGGTAATCGCTCTGGAACTTGCTGCCCTTACCGATATAAAGTTGGGTACCGCTCAGTGCACCGCTCTTTACCCGGGCTGCCCACTTCGCTTTGTCCTGGTCGATAGAAAGACCTACGAAAACGATGTTTCTGCCCTTGAACTTCTCTTCCAGTTTCTTGAGGAATGGCAACTCTTTCTGGCATGGTCCGCACCAGGTAGCCCACATATCTATATATATATACTTGCCACGAAAATCACGGAGCGTCATCTCCTTGCCGTTTACATCCACACCCTTGAACATAGGAGATGGACGGCCCACAGCCGCTTTGTCCCATTTGGCACATGCCTTCTTGAAGATGTCATTCAGGCGAGGCGATGTAACATAGCTATAGTACAGATTCTGCAGATCGGTGATGTTCTCCACGCCATTACCTTCAACATAGGTGAAAGCCAGGAAATGAATCAGCGATTCGCGCACCTTGTCGCTTTTCGTATTCTCGCCGATATAGCTCATCTCTGCAAGCACCTTAGGATAGAGTTGGCGGATGTTCTTTCCCGCTTCATCAAATACGTGGGCTGTCTCAATCATATAGTTGCGATACTCATCGTTGTCGGCGAGATCATCATCCTCCTTCACATACTGGCGCAGGGTATCGTAATAGTCCTTACCCAATACCAGAGTGGTATCCTGAGTGAGATAAGTATGACTTACCGGATACATCAGGAAGGCATTGGCATAGAAGTAGGTGATTCTGCCTTCTTCCATCTTCAGGAATTTGTCGTCGGCAGCAAACTTGCGTGCCTTCAGCAGGCGTTTCATCGAAGCTATCTTCTTGTCAACGGTAGCCTTAAACTCGCTCCAAGTCTGGATGTAAGCCTCATTAGGCAAGCCGGTTAACTGAATCTTGTTCAAGTAATCGATAGCCTTCTCGTTGCCGCCCATTACGGCGAAAGTGTTGTCGAAATCGTTGGCATCAAACGAGATGGTTACATCATCGCCTTTCTGCAGATATACATTCTTTGTCTTCTCGCCATAATAAACGTTGGCGTAGAGAGCATCCATGCCGTCGAGCTGCACGGTAGCCTTCCCGTCGGTCAGTGGAAATTCGTTGACGCTCATGTGGTAAACGAGTACCACATTGGAGAGCACTGGATTCTTGACGTCAAATCTAATGGTGATGCCCTCAGCGGCGTGCATGTTCACTGCAGCCAGCAGGAACAGAAGCAATGATAATATTCTATTCTTCATTTTTACTTTCTTTTTTAAAGTTGATAATTAGTTGGTACGCTCACGGTAAGTAGCATCTACTATCTTGCCGAAGCCTGAATAGCTGGTAGGTGTAACCTTAGAGAAATCGCCCTCTGCGCTCATGCCGTCGTAGATGCGGAGTGTACCCGAACCATTGCTGTTCTCTGAACCTACGATGAGATCGTAATCATGGGCAGAAGCTGAATTCTGATAGAAATTAAACTTCATCATCGTGATGGTTTCGCCGTTGAAACTGAACTGGCGCTCTGCCTTCAATGGTTTCTCCGATAGGTTCACGCGATAAACGGTACCGCCTACAGCATAATACATGTAGTTCTTCTGCGAACTGAAGGCGAAGCAAGAGGCATTGGCGATGTCTTTGCAGTCGCTCAAGTCGCCGTAGTAAGCCTTACCCAGTGCAAAGGTGCAGTCGGCATAGCAGAGCATATCACCCAGTTGGATGCCATATAGTTCATATTTCTTTCCGCTGCGCAGGATGGTATAGGTGATGCCCATCTTGGCATTTCCCGGGTCATATTTCGTATTCTCCATATAGACGAAATCCATGCCGGTAGGATATTCGCTAAAGGCTTTGCCGGTTATCATATCCGATCCCTTGTATCCGGTAGCAATCTCTTCCATATCCTTCATGCTGTGATAGGAAACATCAGAGAGCGAAAGGCCCGGCAGGAATGGACAGCAGGACATGAAGCACTTGTTCACATTATCATAAAGCAGATAGATGGATGCGTAAGAGGATGCTCCGATGTTGGCTCCTACAGCTGGTGCAAGAACAGGCTGCTTGTTGACGGCAGCGAAGAGTCCCTGGATACCCATGTTGGATGCCGAATATGCATAGCCGTCGCTCACAATCATTCTCATCATGCCGCTCTGGTCGCATACCATGCTCTGTGGCTTCAGATTGGTCTGCTTGGCTACCTCGTACTTGAAGTCGTAATCCTTCTGCCATACAAAACTGTTATTTGACAGACGGGTGGCTCCGTCGGCAGTAAAGAGATAGAAAGGAGAGTCGGAATGTCCGCTGTTTGGCGCATACTGGATGCTGTATGGATGATTCAACTCAGGCATTCCGCTGGTCTTGAGGATGTCGAGATAGGTCTTTCCTGTAATCTTCGATATCATGTCGAGACGGGTCTTGCCGTTCACATCACAGAGCACCATCCAGCCTTCTGAAGAGGTATCGCTCACGGTGAGTGTATAGCTCTGCTGCCAGAAGAGTCCGGTCTTCTTCTCTGTTGCGGTGAAGTAGAGGGTATATTCTCCTGCAGGAAGCGTCATTTCCTGCACGAGATGTTTTTCGTTGCCAAGCACGGTCACCTCGTTGTCGCCCGACTTATTGATGACCTTCCACTCGTAGTTGTAGGCATCGAGGTCGGTGATGTTGTCGCCCAAATTTGGGTCGAGGTCGATGTTGGCATGGGTGAGTACCGAGATGGTCTCAGGCACGCCCGTGATAGTAGGCTCGTTCAGACTGTGATAATCGTAGTTGCCCTCATCTTGCGAGCATCCTGCTATTATCGTAGCCATCATCAGAGCCGCTGCCATTATTTTATAATTTCTCATAATCTTCTAGTTAATTTTTTATTCTCCATAGAAAGCCAGCGCATTGCCCTTTGCATCGAAGGCATCAGCATCGTATGCCTCGCCGTTGTTGCGCAGTTTCTGCTGTTCTCTTACGTAACTCTGCATCTCAGAACTTACATAGCTCTGCATGGCAAGCGTCATCTTCGATTCGTCGTTGAAATCGGCTGGGTCCAGGTCCAGAACCTTGCAAGCCAGTTCGAACTTCTGCTGGGTGAAATCGCCGAGTAGGTCGGTCTTCCATGCCTTTGGAGCCGTGGTAAACTTGTCAGAGAAGATAATCTGATAAGAAAGGGTAGATACCACATCGCCATTGGCTGTTGTCTCTTCGGTAACAGGAAGGGTGAAGTTCTCGTTAGGCTGCAGACTTATCTGTATATGCTTCTCCTGAGTTTTCAGGATGGCAGTGCGCTTCAGCGTAATCATATATTCCAGTACGGTTTCGCCCGCTGGCATCTCAGCCTTTTCTGGCAGGATGTAGTCTGTGCCTTCCTGTGCATCCTCCGAGCTGACCGTGAGGGCTATCTCGCGAGGCTGGTCACTAGGGCGACCTACCAGCTGTATCTTGACAGGCACCTGCATCTCGTCACCTTTCTGATAGACAAAGGTCACGTTGGTGTTTCCCTGCAGGATATTGGTGTTGGAGCGATTGTTTAGGTAAACGCCGTTAATGTTCTGAAAAACATCCGGTTCCTGTTCGCTGCATGAGCCTAGCGATAGGACTGCCATCGCTCCAATCAATAGAGTCTTTATCTGATATTTCATATAAAAATCGTATATAATTAGTTAACTATAAACTATTAACTATAAACTATTAACTCTTAACTAGTTCTCTGTTTCAGAGTCAGGCAGTGGAACCACGAAGATGAGGTCGCTTGCCTTTGGATTCTTGTTCGCATTAGAAGAGGTGATGATGTCGCTGTTCAATCGCTTGTAGAGATAGAACAGCTGGCCTTCGCCATACAACTCGCGGATGTACTCATACTTCAGCAAATCAGGAGTCAGAGTCTGAAGGTTTGCCACACCGCGGTTTCTGCGCAGGGCATTGACATACTGTACTCCGTTAGCCAGGTTGTCGCTCTGGCTCTCAGCTGCAATGAGGAACATCTCACCCAGACGTATCATCGGAATCATCGTGTTCTGGATGCTTCCGTTAGCCACCATATCACTATATTTATAGAAATAACGGCTACTGCCCGTTGCTATCCAGTTGGCACGGTAACGGTAGTCGTCCTGATAACCGCCGGTTGTGGCTGCACCGCCATACACGATGTTGCTCATCAGGTTGTCGTCCATGCGGAACACATAGTTTGGCAATCGTGACGGATCGTAGAAGTTCTTGTGAATCTTGCTGCGGCTGGTGTTGGTCAGCGCAAACAGTACCTCTGAAGAGAAGATGCGGTCTGGGTCGGCTGGCGAACCTATAACCAGACTCTTGTCTACGAATGGGAAGATGCCCTGGTCGGCTGTCTTGATGACATCGGTGGCATACTTGAACGCCTCGGTCTTATTGCCCATATAGAGGTTCACACGAGCCAGAAGAGCCTCTACGGCATAGTAGTTGAGCCGGAGAGCACGGTAGCGCATGAAGTTGCTGGTACCGTCCTGCGAACCGCTCATCAGGGTTCCTTCTGTCTTCACCGGGTCGTTGGCAAGCAGTATGCGGGCTTCCTCCAGGTCGGCAACCACCTTTTCTGCCACCTCCTTGGCTGTGAGGATAGGCTCCGGACTGTTGGTCTGCCTATTATAATAAGGTATCGCCTTCTTCTCGCTGTCCTTGGCATAAACCGGACCGAAGAGGCGCAGCATGTCGAAATGCAGCATCGCTCTCAGTGCCAGTGCTTCTCCCTTTACGGCATAATAGTTGCCGCCTGTGAAGAGACCTTGGTTCTGGTCGATACTCTCCAGAATCTTGTTGCAGTTCAGTATCAGCGCATAAGCCTTGTTCCAGGTCTGGTCCAGGCGGTTGCGCCAGTATTCTGTGCCATACTGGTAGTTGGAGAGGTCTTTGTAGTTGCCCCATACGCTGTTGTCGGTACCGATGGCGTATGCACCACCCATCACCTCGATCATCTCTACCGACAGCGACTGGCCGTAGAGTGCATCGCTGTTGAGGTCGATGTAGATACCGTTGAGCATTTTCTGGTAGCCTTCTTCTGATTTCTGAAGTTCGCCCTCCGATATCTTGTCGTATGGTTTCACTTCCAACCAGCTGTCGCACGATACCATCATCGTGCTGCAGGCTAAAATCATTGTATATAATATCTTTTTCATTGCGTTCTGTTTAGAATGTTGCACCTATTGAGAATGATACGGTACGGGCAAACGGATAGTCGATGCCTCGCTCTGCCTTCACGGTAGACCAGCGGAAGATGTCGTTCATGTTGGCCTGAACTGAGAGTGCCTGCATGCCAAACTTCTTGGCGATGTTGAGCGGGAATTCGTAACCCAGATTGATTGACTCACACGTAAGTGTATTCTCATCCATCACGAAGCGGGATGACTTGTCGGTCTTCTGTACCATCGAGATGCCCTTGAACTGGGCATTGCGGTTGTTGATGCTCCAGCGGTCGTAGAGGGCTCGGCGGTCCTGGTTGTTGTAGATGTCGGCTGTTCCGATGTTCTCTACCTTGTCGAAGAGCGAACTGTTGAAGAGCTGGCCGCCATACTGATAGCGGAAGAAGCAGCTGAATGAGAATCCCTTGTAATAGAAGGTGGTTCCCAGCAGTCCCTCTACATCCGGTTCGGTATCGCCGCATACTACCTCGTCGCTGGCATCATAGGTAAACGAATAGGTGCCGTCGCGCTTGATGAACAGTTCCTTGCCGGTAGCTGGATCGATGCCTGCTGAACGTACTGCCCAGATGGCTGTAGGACTTCCGCCGTCGTAATAGCGGGTGGTGTTGTGAAGTCCTGTCTTTCCGCTCTCGTTCAGTGCGCTGAAGGCATTGCCGATGTTGGCATACTTCGACTTGGAGTGGGTGGCACTCAGCGAGATATTCCAGTTGATGCGCTCATGAGGCATATAAATAGGAGAGAACTTGATGGTGGCTTCCCATCCGTTGGTCTTCTGCTTACCGGCATTCAGAGCCTCGCTCGTTACACCCATTGAACCTGGGGTGGTAATGATGGCGAGCAATGGGTCGGTGTTCTTGATGTAGTAATCAAGCGTCAGATTCAGACGGTTGCCCAGCGTGGTGATATCGGCTCCCACGTTGTAGTTGATGGTCTCCTGCCATGCCAGATCGTTGTTGCCCAAGCTGTTGATGATGACACCGGTACCGAATACGTTGGTCATCAGACTGTTAAACATATAGGTGGTATAAGCCTGATAGGCAGAGAAGTTCTGGTTGCCCGGATTACCCACAGAGGCACGCAGCTTGAGCATCTGGAAGATGCCGTTCTCCTGCATCCACTCTTCGTTGTGGATATTCCAACCCAGACCTACTGACCAGGTGGTACGGAACCGGTTGTCGGTGCCAAACATTGAGGCACCATCGTTGCGCAGGTTGAAGTCCAGCAGATAGCGGTTGTCGTAGGCATAGCCACCGTTCAGATAGAAACTGGAGGCATGCTTGATGCTTTCGCTGTAGCTTGGTTTGCCGCCTGTAGGGTAGTTGTTGGCAAAGGAAGGGGCATCAAACTGGTCGTCGGTAAAACCGGTAGCTGAGTAGCCATTGGTCTTGCTGGTGGTATTGCTGAAGTTGAAACCCAATACGGCGTTGATCTGATGCTTCTCTGCTATCAGCTTACCGTAAGTGGCTGAAAGGTCGCCTTCGTAGTAGAGATATTTCTGCAGACTGTGCTTGAACAGTCCCTTTTGGGTTGCTTCCTCGTCATCGAAATCGGTATGTTCTGGCGAGAGGCGCTTGTCCTGGGTATCATCATACTTGGTGATACCGAATTTACCACGCACACGGAGATCATCTGTAGCAAACCATTCGGCGATGAAGTTGTTGGTAAAGCCGAAACGCTGTCCCTTGTCGTAGTTGTTGAGATGCGCATTCCAGAGTGGGTTTGATACCGGGTTGTCATTCAGTCCCTCTTCCGGATAGTAAAGATACTTGCTGATCTTGCCGTCGGCACCATACTTCCTGTAATATGGATTGGCATAGGCATATTCCGAGAAACTAACGGTTGGGTTGTTGGTCTCCAGATAGTCGATGGAGAGCTTGTTGCTGAACTGGAATTTGCCGGTGCGGTAAATCAGGTCGAGGTTTCCGCCCAGAGTCTGACGGTCTGAGCCCTTCATCACACCGTTCACCTGTCCGAAGTTCAGTCCCAGTCCGTATCTCACGTTGCCTTCTCCACCTTCGGCATATACGTTGTGCTTATGGGTGAATCCGGTGTGCAGAGGCACACTGAGCCAGTAGGTATCTACGCCCTGCTCGATATCGCGCAGACGGGAATTGTAGAGATTATCCAACTTGATCTGGTTGAACGGATCGTTGGTATTGTCCTTGTATACGCCCGCCAGTTTTTCGAACTCCAGCTTTTCGCGTGAGTTCATCAGGTTGTAGTCAGAAAGGTCGGCGAATTCCAGACTGTAGTCGCCCTTGTATGAAATCTGCAGCTTACCCTTTACCGGAGCCTTGGTCTCGATGACAACCACACCGTTGGCAGCTTTTGAACCATAGATGGCTGTAGATGCCGCATCCTTGAGCAGCGTAACCGATGCTACGCGGTTCATGTTGAGGTTCATCACGGTTTCCAGGGTTGTTTCGAAGCCATCCAGAATAAAGAGCGGCTGGTTAGGGTCGGAACCGTATTCCTCCTTCAGTCCCGCCACGCTCGACTTGCCACGGATTTCCACGTCAGGCATCTTGTTAGGGTTAGATCCTGAGAGTGCGTTGTCCATAATCTTGAAAGATGGGTCCAGGGTCTTCAGACTTTGGAGCACGTTCTGTGCACCTACGCTCTTGAGTTCATCGCCCTTGAAGGTAGCCGAAGAACCTGTAAAGCTTTCCTTCTTGCGTCGGTACACACCTGTAACCACCACATCCTTGATACTCTGGGCTTCAGATTTCATCATGATGCGGGCAAAGTCGCCATGGTTACTGCCTGTAAATCGGATTATTGTCTTTTTATAGCCGATGAAGGAGAGTACGATGTTGCACTCTTTCCTGACAGGCAGTTCGAAGTGTCCGTCGATGTCTGTCGTTACGGCGTTGGTTGTACCTTCGATAGCTACGGTTACACCAATCATGGGTTCATGGTCCCCGCTATCGAAAACTTTTCCCTCTATCACTCCTTGCTTAACAGCAATTTCTGTTTGGGCTGCTGCGTTCCCATTCACATTCTGTGCCTGTATCGAGGCAAGGGATGGAGGGGTGAGGCAACAACCTAGCAAAATCCAGCGGCAAGCGCTAGGGGTAAACTGATTCTTTTGCATAAAGTTTATTTTTGTTTCTCGTATTCTATTTTTCTGTCAGCAAAGACTTGCTTTTTATTGTGTATGTTTCTGCAAATTCTTGCTTTATCAGTTGCAAAGATAACATATTTTTTGAAAAATAGCCTCTTTTAAATGTTAATTCTGCCTTTTTTTTCTCACATTCTTACAAATTGACGCTATTTTTTCCATTTTCGTATGTAATTTTTCTGAAAAACAGTCCATATAACTCCGAAAAACAGAAAGGAAATAAAAAAAATATGGTAAAAGGCTTGCAAGTTTCGGAATATTAGCGTATATTTGCAGAAAAAAAAGAAAGGCTTATGAAATATTTGGATCCTAAGGCCGATTTGACCTTCAAAAAAGTGTTTGGCGAACATCCCGAGTTGGTAAAAAGTTTGCTTAATGCCCTTCTTCCTTTTAAGAGTGAGGAAGAGGAAATCACTTCTGTGACCTATCTTACGCCGGAGATGGTTCCCCAGACTCCCACACGAAAATATAGCATAGTGGATGTGAGATGCGAGGATGCCCAGGGGCGTCAGTTTATCGTTGAGATGCAGATGGTTTGGTCTGCGGAGTTTAAGCAGCGAGTTCTCTTCAATGCTTCAAAGGCATATGTAAAGCAGCTAAACAGGGGAGAGGACTATTCTCTTCTGAAGCCAGTCTATTCTCTCAATTTGGTTAATGAAGTATTTGAGCCTGAACTGGATGATTATTACCACTATTACCATCTTGTGCATGAGGAACATACCGAAAAAGTAATTGATGGCTTGCATCTGGTATTTGTTGAATTGCCGAAGTTTACGCCTCATACGTTTACAGAGAAGAAAATGCAGGTTTTATGGCTTAGATATCTGACAGAAATTGATGAGAATACGAAAGAAGTTCCGGCAGAACTGCTGGCTAATCCGGAGATAGCCAAGGCTGTATCAGAGATTGAAGAATCGGCCTATACCGAGGACGAACTTCTGGGCTATGATGAATTCTGGGATATGGTGAGCGTAGAGAAGACGCTTGCCGGCAGGTTGGAGCGTTTGACGAAGGCTAATGATGATGCCGAGGAAAAACTTAAGGCAACCTCTAGTCAGTTGGAAGCAACCTCTAGTCAGTTAAAAGAAGCTGAGGAGCAGAGAAAAGAAGCTGAGGAGCAGAGAAAAGAAGCTGAGGAGCAGAGAAAAGAAGCTGAGGAGCAATTAAAAAGAGCTAATGAAGAAAAATTGCAATCAGCCCAAAAACTTCTACAGGCTGGAGTATCAGCTGATATTGTGGCAAGTACTCTTAACTTAAGTATGGATGAAATAAAAAAAGTGATTCAGGCTTAAGATACCATAAACGTAACTACAGTAATAAACAGAGCCCGCTTTAAAAAGTGGGCTCTGTTAAGTTTAAATAAAATTCGGCTAGATGTGGAAATCTACCACCTTCAGCCATCGCTTGACATCAAACGACGGACAGTCTTTGTGAACGTTTGGCAAATCGCGGTGGCCCAGTATCTCTGCATCAGGATAGGAGAGGCAGAGGCTCTCCAGAAGCGAATACAGAGCCTGATTCTGGGCTGGAGTGCGCGTATCGGCAGGCTTGCCGTTCTTGTCGAGACCTCCCTCATAACAGATGCCGATGCTGTGGGCATTGTAATGACGGGCATGGGCTCCGACTTCCGATTCCGGACGACCCGGATATACCACACCATCCTTCGTGATGTAATAATGATAGCCGATACTCTTGAAACCGCGGGCAAGATGGCAGGCCTCCAACTGCTCGAATGTGAAATCCTGAGTCACTCTCGTGGCAGAACAGTGGATCACGATGAGTGAAATGCTACGATGTTTCTGTGTCATGGCAACCTCCCTTCTTTTAGCAGTTCTGTACACAGAATGAGCTGGCTACAGCTGTTAATACCGTGATGAGGAAGTTGATGATGGTTTTCCAATTTACTCTTTTCATTTTGCTTTGTTTTTTAATGATTAATACTAAGTGGATAATGATAGTCACATGCTTGTTTTAGTGGTTGAAATTTAGTTTCAGTAAGCGTCTTTGGAATGAAGAAGGGCGGGGGAGGAACTGCCAGCCCGGATACCCGTAAAAGGCAGGTTCTTGAGTCGTTATGATTTGCTGTTTATCCGTTATTGTCAGGATGAAAACCAGCCGCTTTGTGCCTTCGGAATATCCCTGTCGCCGGTCAGTTCACTCCTTCCTTCTTCTGTCGTTTCGCATATTTTTCAGAGACGGATGACTACTCGAGGCCGTCTCCGTTGTCACCTGTTCCGTCGGTGCTACCGCCTTGTGATGTTCCGCCACCCTCAGTGGTTCCGCCGCCTTGTGTGGTATCGCCAGTGGTGGTATCGCCTGCAGAGCTCTCGCTAGAGTTGAGGAGATCCATGGCGTTCTTGGCGTTGGCATCGAGAGAGAGCTGTGTGTTGCTGAGTTTGCCGGTAGCACGTGCTCTGAGGCGGTAACCTTCTACAAACTTGGCGAGGCTCCACTCCTTGATGCTGGCGGCTCCCATCTTGTTGATGATGCCGATGGAGAAGATGGCGAGGTTGTCTATCTTCACAGCCTTGTTCTGGAGCACGAGCTCCTTCACACAGCTCACCATATCGGTGAGAAGGCCCTTGATGGCACCCTTCGAGAACGGGGTGTTGTGGCTCGCCATGTGTTCGGCGAGTTCATCGATGCCGATGGTTTCTGTTACTACTGGTCGCGCATAATACTTGCCATACGCTTCCTTGATTGTCTTGTTCTTGTTCTTCGCTAACTTGATGAGAATCATACTTTTAAAAATTTAGTTTTAGTAAAAGCAGTCAGTGTCTCCGCCGAGACCGTTGCTGCATCAACCTCTCTGATTGACGATACAAAGATACAACATTCCCGAACCCCCAACTATGCGATTTGTGCGATTTGCAGGGATTCGGGAAAAAAAGGTTGAAAAAAGTGGTATTTTTTATGTTAAAATCGAAAAAAGTCTTGGTTGTATCAGGTATTTAGCGTATTTTTGCGGAAAAATAAATAAACAATGACTGAACTTTCGCATGTGGTTCAAGTACGGGCTGAAGGTCCAAAAGCTCCTAGCCCAGGGCAACGCCCTGGGTATGTTGGCAATCAGCAAGGCGCCCTGAAAGGGCAGAAGCTCCTAGCCCAGGGCAACGCCCTGGGTATTATGATATACAAACCAACGCCCTGTAAGGGCAAAAGCTTTAAAATTATGGCACAATCATTATCAAAAATTTACATCCATTTGATTTTCCATATCAAAACCACGAGCCCAAAAATCCGTGAAAATGATTTGGAGCGACTTCATAATTATATCGGTAAACTTGTTAAAACTACGGGATGTGTCGAGATAAAGGCTGGTGGTATAGGAGATCATGTTCATGTCTTGTTCATTTTATCAAAAGACGTCACGATTTCCCAGATTGTGGAGGAGATTAAGCGAAACAGTAGCAGATGGATTAAGAATCTCGATTCTGATTATTATCATTTTTTCGCATGGCAGGGTGGTTATGCCGCATATTCCATCAGCCAATCAGTTGTAGATAAAACATTACAATACATTGCCAATCAGAAAGAGCATCACACAAAGCATTCGTTTGCAGAGGAATATAGAGCGTTCTTGAAATTATATAATGTGGAATATGATGAGAATTTCGTATTCCGGGATTAGGCAGGCTGGTATTATAAAGTCTGAACTTTCGCATGTGGTTTAAGAACGGGCTGAAGGCCCAAAAGCTCTTAGCCCAGGGCATCGCCCTGGGTAATGTTGGCAATCAGCAAGGCGCCCTGAAAGGGCAAAAGCTTTATGTTTTGTCTGGAGTTTTTAAAGCTTTTGCCCTTTCAGGGCGACAAGTTTGTGTCCGTAATTACCCAGGGCGATGCCCTGGGCTAGGGGCTTCTGCCCTTTCAGGGCGTATGGGGCTTACTTTCAGGGCGTGTAGAGCTTACTTTTCTTGATAAGTTTACAAGAAATCGTGTTGCACTTTAAATCAAGGAATTCCTATAATAAACTCACCCTGGAAGGGATATGCATAGTGTGTTGTATGCATTCCCTTTCAGGGTATTTTTTTATGGTTCATCCAGAAATTCGATGATTTCTGCTACTTGTTGCCGGGTGTAGAAGTGGGAAAACTTGCCGGCGTAGCCCGAACAGAGGCTCTGCTTGAGCTCGGGGCACCGGTTGATCCATCTCACCAGCCGGTTGAGCGCTACCCTGGGGGTAGCGGTGGGAAAGTAGAGCATGGCGAGCTCTGCCTTCCCGTAACTTCTGTCTTCTATCATAATTTGTTCTTTTTAGTTAATTCCTGAACTTTTGCAAGTAAGCCCCACACGCCCTGAAAGGGCAGAAGCTCCTAGCCCAGGGCATCGCCCTGGGTAATTACGGACGCAAACCTGTCGCCCTGTAAGGGCAAAAGCTTTAAAACTCCAGGCAAAACATAAAGCTTTTGCCCTTACAGGGCGCCTTGCTGATTGCCATTATACCCAGGGCGATGCCCTGGGCTAGGAGCTTCTGCCCTTTCAGGGCGTGCTGCTTCTGGAGCTTTTGCCCCTCAGCCCGTACTTAAACCACTTGCAAAACTTGAATAAAAAAATCTCTCCGAATCATAAAAAAATCCCTCCGAAAGATACGGAAATATCTCCGAAAGATAAAAAAATATCTCCGAAGCAGAATTTCCTAAAATGGGAGATCCTCGGGCGGAATATTCTCGCTGCCATCCATCTTCTGGTTGTTCTCTATCTCGTCAGGACGCATTTCTATCACCTTCCAGCCGTTGCCCGTCTTGCGGTGAATCTTCTTGAAACCCAGCGCCTCCATGAACATCGAAATGTCCTTGTTCGACATCGACTGGCGGAAGGCGGGATTCGTGCAGATGCGCTCCATCACATCACTCGCCGTAACAAACTTGCAGAACTCGGGCGGCGTATCGGCATCAGGAACACGGTAGAACTTGTTGATGCGCTCGGCTATGTAGTTGTTCACACGGAAATAAAGATTGTGGCGCTGAATCTCCTCGTTCTCCTCCTTCGTAAACCAGTAAACCCAGTCGCAAGGCTCGCCCCTCCGGCGCTTCTCTATCACCTCCTGAGCCAGTGCTACAGCCTGTGAATAGATGCCATCGTAATTGAACGGGAAGTCGATGGGACTCTTGATTTTCTCGATGCGCCAGATGAGAAAACGGCGGTTCTCGTCGTCATCGATGATATGAACCTCATTGCTCGTGGCACAGAACCCCGCATTGTTCTGCAGGATGCAGTCCCACTCGGCATAAGGGATTCGCATGCTGATGTTGCGCTTCGTGATGTTGCTCTTGAAGGAATCCAGGTTCTTGCCGCGCAGACAACTGAACTCATCGAGACACACTATCGCCTTGCTGGCACACATCTGCAGGAAATCCTTGTTCTTGTAGTCGCCTGTAGAATCGTTGGCGAAATACTTGCGCAGATGGGGCGGCAGAAGATGGTCGAAAAACGTGGTCTTGAAGATGCCGCCCTTGCCTACGAAAACCATGATAGACTGGTTGGTGACATCGGGGCGCACCCAGCAAACCACCATGTTGACCAGCCATTTCTTGAAGGCATAGGCAAAATCCTCCACCGTATGGCGGTAACCGCCGGTATTCATCACGGTTACCCGATGGGCTAATTCATCGATATAGTCGGTTTTGCGGTCCCATTTCGGCAGACTCTTCAGATATTCCTCCATGGGGTTGAATTCGGGACTGAAGTTACTTCTTATCACCGTATCCAGCTTTTTCTGGGTGGTGCAGATGTTCTCGAGTTCCATCTTCACGAACAGCGAATTGCTCACCCGGGTATCCACTTCGGTCCAGTCGAGATAGAGTTTCTCTCCGGTGTTGATGGCGCGCACTTCATACTGGTTGCTCAGCGTGTTGTGGTGCATTTCATATCGTGCTCCCAGCCATCCCAGCAGCGCTCTCATACTGGTATATCGTTTCTGCTCATCATCTCCCGGCTGTCTTATTTTCCAGGTTCCCAGCCGCTCGGTATGCTTGTAAATCTCCCGTGCCACCCGCTCGGTATCGGCATATTCGCTGCCAAACTTATCTGCCATATGTTTCACAGCCTCCTCCTTTTCGGCTCCGAAACAGAGGCAGAATTTGGCGTATCTCACCACGTAGCTGTTGTGATGATGCTCCTCAAACCGTTCCTCCCAACTCTCCGCCAGTTTGTCTACATACTGCAGAATCTCTTCGGTGGTGAGCGTCTTGGGAGGCGCCTCGTCTTCCTGTTTGCGAGGGCTTTTCTTTCTGGGTTTTTCAGCCTCCGTCTGTCTTTTCCTGTTCTGCTCCTCCTGTTGCTTTGTGGCTTTTTCGAAGTCCTCCACCTCCTCCAGGGTGATGGGGAGAACGTCGGCATTCCAGTTAAAATAAGCCTCGGGGTCGTAAGCCAGTCCGCAGCTTCTCACCATGTCCTGGCATTGCTTGTCGCAGCTGATGCCCAGCAGTTTGTCGTACAGTTTCATGGCTTTCTGTATGGCGAGCTGGTGGAGTTCGGTGGCAGTGAGATTGCATCCTTCAGGCCGCATATATCTGAGCAGGATGCGGAATCCCTTGCCCGATACGGTGATGTAGAAGATCATGGTGAAGGGGATGTTCCGGGCAGCCTGCCTGAGTGCCGCGATGTTTTCGGGAGGCACATCGTCATAATCGAGCATCAGCCAGCAGGTTTCCTTCTGGAAGTCAGTCAGCTTCTTGGATTTTCCCTTGAGCTGCACGCTGGGTGTGATGCAGGGCAGCCGGTGCTTGATGTCCTCCGCCGTTCGCTTGTCCACCTTCATCATTGACCTGTAGCCTTCGGTATTGGTTTTCACCGGTGCCGAATGCATGATGTTGTACTCCAGCACCTCTCTGTTGGGGAGAGGTTTGCTGGCAGCGGTCTTCAGAGACTGGAAGAAAGAGGGCAAGGCCTCTTTATCCTGTTCTGTTTCCGGGTTCTTTCCGGTCTCGTTTGTGGGTTTGTTTTCTTTCATTTCTTTTTGGGTTTTATGAATCTGTATCTTCTAATAATTCTTTAAGTTTATGAGTAATATACCAGTAGGGAAGGCTATATCTCCAGTAGCTCCATGCTCTGTTATGTTCGCTCCAGTATACCGAACCTTTATTCCGTTCCCATATGCTCACTTCATCGCAATAATACTGGAATCTTGTTTTATGATGGACATTTTCTTCATGAATCCAAGTTTTACCTTCGAAGGCATCGTCTTCGTCTTTTTCCATGAGAATGGTTTTGATGGCACTATCCATAGCGAATATGTACTCTGGAATGAGCGTCATGTTATCTATCCTCTGATCGATAGTGACCTTTCCACCAGTTTCTTTAAGAATCCTAGTTGGTGATACGCTACATGTCTTTGCGATAGCCAGCTTAAATCTGGCTTCTTCTTCAAGTTCTGCTATAAATTTACGTAAATCTTTCATTGTTTTATTCTTTGTTGTTAACATGTTGCGAAGGTAAACAAAATGTTTTACTTAGGCGGGGAGCTCTATAGAGCTCGATTTTTACAAAGAATAACCTAGGTTAAACTTTTTAACGCAGCATTTTTGCGCCCTGAACTAACCGTCACCGGCCGAAGGTAAAGGTCCGCAAAAGCAAGCAACACGCCCTGAAAGGGCAGAAGCTCCTAGCCCAGGGCATCGCCCTGGGTAATTACGGACGCAAACCTGTCGCCCTGTAAGGGCAAAAGCTTTAAAACTCCAGGCAAAACATAAAGCTTTTGCCCTTACAGGGCGCCTTGCTGATTGCCATTATACCCAGGGCGATGCCCTGGGCTAGGGGCTTCTGCCCTTTCAGGGCGTGCTACTTCCAGGAGCTTTTGCGCCTTTACCTTTCCGCTACGCGCCGGTGACCGTTGGTTCAGGGCATGTGGGGACTAGGAGTTTCTGGGTTTTCAGCCCGTTCTAGAACCACTTGCGAAACTTGTTTTAATGATTTTGGTTGTAAAACATCCAGAAAGGTGAAGGGTGAAGGGTATATTTTAAATCTTATATTATATTCTTTTTTTTAGGATTTTTGGAAAATCCGGATAATCAGAAAAATGAAAAAACGGATTTTTTTCCTTGCCGCGCGTATATATAAAAAAGAGTTTTCAAACCTTCACCCTTCACCTTTTTATTTAACGTTTTGTGTGTCAAATAGTTACGGGTGAAGGGTGGTGAAGGGTGTTTTTCGCTTTTTATAAACAAATTTTAAGAATTCTGCCCGTTTTTACATATTTTAAGCGTTTATTTTCTGTTCCGAAATGGGTATCATTTTTAGGATGTTCCCCTTTTTTCTCTTTTCTTACCGCTGAAATCTTTGGAAAAGCGAGTGGGGAAGGGATTCCTGTCTTGTTTTGTGTTAAACAATTGTCAGATAAAAGAAGTTAACGATACAGAAAAATGACTGATTTTTAAACAAATATTAATATAAAAAACTTGAAGTCTCGCATATTTGATTACAAATATCACCATATAATCAAGGGTTTATACGACACCTGTTTATCGTGGCATTTAGACCATTTAACATTTAACACTTAACATTCAACACTCAACATTCACCATTCAACACTCACCATTCAACACTCAACACTCTCTCAACATTCAACAATCTCTAACATTATCGGAATTACTATATTCTGTTTCCTGATTTTGGAAAAGCGTACGAGTTCGTACACAATCTTAACTGGACTCATATTAGGCGACTGCTATCTGAAAATAAAAAGAGGGTGAGTCATCTGGTTATGACACACCCTCTTTTTGGCTTTTATTTCTTTTTCTTCTTCTTTTTGATGCCGAAGAAATCGCGGAGGCCGTTGAAGTCTTTCTTCATGATGAGGCCGAGACCCTGCGTGTTCAGACTGTTGCGCGTAAAATAGCGGTCGTTGGTCTGATTGTACATGCGTATGGCGAGGTTGCCGTTAGGGAAGATGAGGTAGCGGAGGTCAAAATCACCGATGAAACTCTGCGTGGCATTCGGATTGTCGCGATAACCGAACTGGCCATTGAAGAGTAACCGGTTGTTGAGCAGCTTGCCACTCAGAATGCCCTCATATTCGGCATTGTTGAAACCTTCATCGCCCGTAGATATGTTGGCACCGAAATTCCAGTTGTTGCTCTTCACCACGTTGGAAAGTACGGTGTTCAGCTGCTGCGAGATGGTGCCGCTCAGCAGGCTCTGCATCGCCAGCGAAGTCTGACTCTGCTGTTCGCCATCCTCGCTCACCTGGTTGTTGTTGGTCTGGGCGTAGAACCGGCCGATGCCTAAGAGATAGAGCACCTGCTGGTTCATCTCTTCCTGCGAATTGATGATAGAGTAGATCATCTGCTTTGCATCGCTGTTAACCGTAGGCAGGTCCATAGAGAAATCTACCTTAGGCGATTGAGGCGTGCCGGTGATGTCCATCAGGCAGTCTACGCGGATGTTGTTGCCCGAGAACGAACGGCCTATGCGCAGGTCGCTCAGCGGCACTCCGTTTACTGTATATTTAGCCCGTAGGTTGAGTGGGGCATTGTATGGATTGCCACCGAAGGCGATGGTTCCGCCAGGCATAAACTCGAACTCCTTCTTGATGAGATTCTGGATGGTGAGCTTGTAGGTGCCGTGGTCTACCACATAGTTGCCAAACATATCGAACGAGCCCTTGTTGAAGTAGTTGGCGCGAATTACGCCATCTCCGTTCAGGGTGATGTAATCGCCCGACTGCTCGTCCATAATCAGCTTGAGCGTGAGGTTCTGGTTGGTGTTTACGAGGAAGTTGATGCGCATATCCGATTCGAAATCGATGTCATCCTCTCTCTGTTTCGTGGTTGGAGCCCCGTTCAGACTGTCCATGATATCCGGCACAATCTCGTGCCAGTGGATAAAGCTCTTGTCGCTGATGGCGTCCGGACTTGCCACATTATATACAAAGATGCTGCCCGGTTCGGGTTCGGCGTTGATATCGATGACGGTTTCGCCGCTCTTGCCGTGGATGCCTACCTCGCCCGTGGCATAGATGGTGCCATAGAAGGTGTTGTCGCCAAACTCGCGGGTATCGAAGCCCAGGAAGTTGTGCGCCTTGATATCGAGGTCGTAGCTCAGCCTGGTGAGGTGCTTGTGGTGGATGCCTCCGCTCAGGATGGCTATGTTGCGGTTGCGGTCGAAGATGGTATCATTCTCTATGAGGATATCATCTGGGATAGCGTGGGCATGGAGCGCATCGAAGGTATAATCGGTGTTGAGCTGCTTGAGGTGCACCTTGCCGTGAGCGGTAAGGTCGCCCACGAGATTGATGTTTTTCAAATCGCCCACCACATTGAGATGCCCATCGCCCCAGGCTTCTACCTGATTCATGAAACTGCCGCAGAAATTCTCGAGGAATTTCATGCTGGTGCCCTGGGCATCGATACCCAGGTCGATATAGTTGCGCTTAGGCGAGACGTATCCGTTGATGAGCGTCTGATGCTCAGGGCCATCGTCGGCAACTGCATGAATATCAATCTGTTCGAGCTCCTTGTTGAAGTTGACACCAGCATGGAGCACACCGAGCGGTCCGTTTTCGAAGGTAAACTCCTTCACGTCTAGCTGGGCGTAGGCATCAGGGTCGTTGAAGAGGCTCTTGATGATAGCCTTGCCCGAAGCCTTGCCGGTGAAATCTACCGAATGGAAATTGACGAGGTTCAGCACGTATGCCACATCCACATCCTTCAGGTCGGCTACGATAGAATCGGTCTTCTCGGGTGTAGCAAGACCGGAAACGATGACGTGCTGCTGGTCGTGGCTCACGGCGAAATGGTCTACCAGCAGGCGGTTCTTGCTGTAGATGATGTCGGCAGGATGAACCTCCCACGGCGTGCCGTCGATTCTGATTTCAGACGGGTGTATGGTTACGTGGGCGGTAGAAACCTGATTTTCGTTCTTGAAGAACTGCGCCCTCGTATCGATGATGCCCTGGATAGGGAGCTTAGCCGAATGGTTGTTGTAGAAGAGCTTGGCGAAGAGCTGGTTGTCGGCAGCGGCTGCCTTTACGTGGATGCCCGGTCCGTTATCTCCCCATTTGCCCTGCCTGATCTGTGCATCTATCTTGAGCGAATCGTTGATGGTATGCAGTCGCACTTTGGCTCCATGATAGTCTTTTGCGTCATAGCTGAAGTCAGGCACGCTGGCATAGATGTTGACGGTTTTCTCGGCATCGTTCATGAATCCATCGGCAAAGACTGGCTGCTCTATCTTCAGCGGAATGCCCAGCATGCGCTGCAGTATCTCGGTAGAGGTGATTTCTGCCTGGAAGGTGAAATGGTTCTTCGCACTCCTGTCTACCTTGCCGATGCCCGGAAGGGTAGGCAGTTTGCTGGCTACCAGGTTGGTGAAGCTCTTGGTGAGGGTAGCGTAATCGTACTCTCCGTTAACATGGATGCTGGCGAACGGGGCTTCGAGGTCGAAATAGCTGTCCTTGCCCTGGTTCTTGGCGCTTACGGTGATGTCATCGAGACTGTAGGTCTTGTCAGCTACCTTCAGTCCCAGGATGGTTGGCAGCAGATGCTGAACATGGGCTGTTGCGGCATACTGCTTGCGGGGGATGGAGTAGGAGCCTTCTACCTGGATGTTGGCGTTAGGGTCGGCGATGGATGCGAGTCCTTCGAGCAATCCCCGGTTATAGCTGCCGTCTATCTGAATGTTGCGGTAGCTGTACTTGTTGAAATCGAAGCGCGGAATGCTGCCCTTGGCATAGAAATGCTGCTTGTTGCCGTGAGCCGAAAGCGATGCTGCCAGGATGCCGAACTGCCCGTTGTCGAGGATTCGGCCCAGGTTGATGCCCTGGGTATTGATGCTAGCCTTGAGCTCGGAGCCAGCCTTTTCTGCCTTGATGGCTACTTCGCCCACGCCGGTCTTCAGCTGGCCGCGGGTGCCTGCCTTCTTGCCAGCACCATATACTTCACCTATATAATATATGTCGCCCAAGCGCAGCACTTCTTTCGGAATGCTGATGCGTTTGCCCAGATTTCTGGAAACCTCTCCGATGCCATCGCCTGATATCTTGAGGGCTGAGATGTTTGCCTTCCAGCGCAGAAGGCGGTCCCAATCGCTCACACGGCCGTTAGCCCTGAGCAGCAGACTGCCGCTCTGAGTCTTGAATTCGAGGTTATGGATGCGGGCAGATGTGCTGGTGCCCGAAAACTGGAGATGAAGCTGCAGGGCATCCTTGAACTTGCGGAGTTCAGGCACGAAGCAGGCTATATCGGCAAGCGTGATGACGGATGGCTTGATGCCGCCCTGAAACTGGAGTGTAGGCTTTACGATATGCTTGTTCTCGATGCGGTAGGTAGCGCGCAGGTCATCAAACTGCAATTGCGAATGAGGAAGCTCGATGCTGAAGTCTCTGAGCTGGGCTTGCTGCTGGTCGGCATCGAGTTTGAATCTCAGATTCCTGAGTTGAAGTCCTGATTTATCTTTCAGCGCTATCTTCTTGACAGCCAGATGGATATCCTTGTCGGTGAGATGACCCAGAATAATGTGGGCAGAGAGGTCGGTGATGCCTAGATGCTGCGGCGAAAAGACGCCCGGCTTAGGCGCAATATCGCGCTGGTTGTAGGCAACGGCACCATGGCGGATAATCAGGCTTCCGATGTGCAGGTCGAGCGTAGTATGGCGGGTGGTATCTTTCGAAGCCAGCGAATCGAGCACGAACTGGATGTTCATCGGGCTCTTGGCATCCTGCTTGTAGATGTTGGCGTTGAGCCCGAAGAGCTGGGCAGATGAAACCGAAATCTTGCCATCCTTCAAAGGCAGGAAATCGAGCTTTGCCGATACGCGCGAAGCACAGATCATGCTGTCGCCTTTCTGGTCGAGCATCATCACGTCATCTATGATAATGCGGTTGAAGAAGCCCAGGTTCACCTTTCCGATACTTACCTGAGTGCCGAATTTCTGAGCCAGTGCACCGGCTACTTCAGAGCCGATGAAGGCCTGTACTGGTGGCACGTGCAACAGTACGACAAGCAAGAAATAGACAGCAGCCAGCGTCCATATAATGCTATTGATGATATGTTTTAAATGTTTCAGAGTTGCTTTCTCTAGTTTACAAAAATGTTACTAATTTGAATTTTGCGACAAAATTACGGAAAAATCGGCATAAAATCGAATAATTCACACAATTTTTCTTTTTTATATCACTTTTTTTCACTATTTTTGCAGCACGTTTGAAGTTTCAGCATAGAAGTAGATATAATACTGAACTTTCGCATGTGGTTTAAGTATGGGCTGAAAGGCCCAAAAGCTCAGAAGCAGCACGCCCTGAAAGGGCAGAAGCTCTTAGCCCAGGGCATCGCCCTGGGTATAATAGCAATCAGCAAGGCGCCCTGTAAGGGCAAAAGCTTTAAAACTCCAGGCAAAACATAAGGCTTTTGCCC
>JAJVTK010000004.1:0-135261 GCA_021622245.1 Segatella copri
ACAAAACAATTTGGCCGAAAGAATGATCCCCCTATGCCCTTTACCTTTGCTTTACTCTTCGGCCAGCGATTTTCAATTCCGCTACGCGCTGGTGACCTTTGGTTCAGGGCGTGCTGCTTCAAGGAGCTTTTGGGCGTGTGGGGCAAAACATGCGAAAGTTCAGTAAGGAAGTATATGGTAACTAAAGTTTCGCAAGTTACTTGAATATACTGACAAAGAAAAGACTTTACACCCGAAGCTTTCTGAAAGATTCCGGAAAGAGAATTTTGAGAAGCAGGAAGACTGGCGCACCGGCAGAGGGATACAATCTTGAATATGGTTACCCTGTCGCATTCGTTGGATATCCCTAAGGCGGAGCGGTCCCGAAACTTCTCGGAGACTGACATCATTTCAGCCGAGTGCAGCTTCTCTGTCTGCCCCTATCTGTACCGCATTTTCAAATTAAAAGAAGGCTGTACTCCTGCCGAATGGCGGGAGAAAATGACTGAAAATGTAGCCGCAGAGGATAAAAAGCAGGATTAACCATTTTTCGATAAATACCAGGAAAACGCATCGCGAAATGAAAAAATACGTTAAATAGGGTGTCGCATTCGTAGGAATGCGACACCTTTTTCTTAGGAATGCGACACCTATACAGAGGAATGCGACACCTTTTTTGAAAAAAAAACACTATATTTGCACCATGAAAGAAATATTAGAAACCATACCAAGGATAGAATTAGCCCTAATTATCATCGGGGTGTTTGCACTCATGTTAGGTATCATCTTCGTATATGCCATGATACATAAGTACAGGATGTATCTTGAGGATCATTGGAAAGCCCGTTTCAGCTTTTCCGATTTCTTCAAGAAGGAACGGTTTTATATCTTTTTATTTCTGGCATCGATATACATCATGTCATTAAACCTCTTGTATTTCCTGGAGTGAACTTAACAATAAGCAGACGAATATAAATAACAAATATAAAATTAAATTATGAAAAAGTTTAACAATCAATCCTATGGGTCGTATGTCGACCGTATGAACTATGGGGGGGCAAAGTTCTATAGATTTGCCCTGTTCCCATTGATGTTGTTGATGTTGTTGCTTCTGCCTACACGTATGGTGGCGCAGACAGAATACGACAACACAGTAACGTTTACAGCCTTAGAGGGTAACCCTGAGGGTTACACTGATGAGACTTACGCGGAACTCTTTGATGGCAGAAAGACAGAAGACGATTTCTCTAAGTGGTGCTGTGATTTTGATGGCAGTGCCTACGTCATTTTCCAAGCCAGCAAGGCAGGAGTGCCTGTAGGCTACACCATCACAACGGGTAACGACAACTTCTCTTTTATCGGTCGTAACCCTAAGTCGTGGAAACTCTATGGTAACAACGTAGGCAAACATGGCACATGGACGCTCATTCAGGAGGTGAGCAACGATACGAAGCTCCAGGATAAGAACTTCACTTCGTACGACTTCACCTGCGAAGGTTCTACTTCTTATAAATATTTCAAATGGGAAATATCGGCTATTCATAGTGGAAACACATTGCAGGTAGGCGAGTTTGAACTCAAACTCAATACCTGTTCGCACAAAAATGCCGATGGCTCGGATGCCCTTGGTGAAGTAACCGAAACCGTAGAACCAACTTGCACAGAGCACGGCTATACCGCACACAAATGCTCTCTCTGCAATTCTATTGTGAAGGTATATAAGGATGATGAACTTAAACCACATACACTCACTCATCATGCACAGAAAGCTGCTACATGTACAGAGGCTGGTAACATAGAATACTGGCAGTGCAGTGTATGCAACAAACTCTTCAGCGATGCTAATGCTACTACCGAGATTACGGATGCTGCCAGCCTCGTGATTCCAGCAAAAGGCCATACATTCGACCGTGAAGGCAATTGTACTGTCTGTCACTATAAGGATTCTCGCTATGCTTTGTTCAATTTGGAGGGTATAACCGATGTTACCATTACTGACAATGGCAGTTATCCTTGGCAGATGTTGGACTTAGGCGCAGATGGAATGTCTGCGGTCTCTTCCTATTTTACAGAAGGAAGCACAGGACTGATGTCAAGTAATTATGGGGTGAATAACAGTAAATCTGAAATTGAAGTCAAATTCAATGTAGTAAAGCCTATATTATTTTCATTTAAATATCTAATTTCGGCGATTTCTTCTTACTATGTCAGTATTACTTTAAATGGCAAACCGCTTGATGGAATTAGGGGAACAGAGCAAAAAGTGTATAAAAGCATTTTAAACAAGGGTGAATATACTTTGACATTATCATACAATACACCCAATTTTGGTGATGGTAATGAAGGTGCTGACCGCGCATTCATATACGATCTGAAAGCACCAACCACTATTTCTGATTATGTAGCAGAGTACGATGCAACGAACACTACATTGACTTTCAAAAAAATCACTTCTGATAATTTAGAAAGTATTGATTTAAGCCGTTTAGTTATAGTGAATGACAAACCGAGGGTGAAAGATATGTGCGATCTTTTAGGTATAGAAACTACAAATATCAAGAATATCGTTTTCGATGAGAGTTTCAAAACATACGCACCTACATCGTTGGAACAATTCTTTTCTGGCTCCAGTACATTGGAAACAATTTCAGGCCTTGAATATTTGAATACAGAGAAGGTGACGGATATGTCAAGCATGTTTGATGGCTGTCAAAAACTCTCTTCGCTCAATCTCTCTAATTTCAACACAACGAATGTGACGAATATGTCAGGCATGTTTAAAGGTTGTCAAAAACTCTCTTCGCTCAATCTCTCTAATTTCAATACAGCAAAGGTGGTGAATATGTCAAATATGTTCAATTACTGTCAAAACCTTTCCAAACTTGATGTTTCCAATTTCAATACAGAAAAGTTATTGACAATGTACGGCATGTTCCAAAATTGCAAAAATCTCACCTCGCTCGATCTCTCTAATTTCAATACAAAGTCTGTGAAGGAAATGGCACAGATGTTCTATGGCTGCTCAACCCTCCAAAACATCTATGTCAGCGAAAATTTTGTTACGGGCCGGGTATATGCAGGTTATAGTATGTTCTATGGCTGCACAAACCTCAAAGGTTATAGCAATAGCAAGACCAACCACACCTATGCCAACTGCGGCCCGGATGGTTATTTTACTCCTGGATGTTGGTATGCCGAGTTTGACAATAGCACAGGAACGCTTACATTCAAATGCGGCCTTTCCAAGCCAGCAGGTGCTTATGATTTGAATGTGGGTAATAATACACCTGAGTGGAGGAGAGAAAGAGCGCCAGAACATAACAATGATGATGAATTTGTTTATACTGGTGAGAAGATTAATATTAAAAAGGTAGTCTTCGATGCTTCGTTTGCAAATGCAAGACCAACGAGCTGCTATAAGTGGTTCGATATGTGTACCTCTCTGACCGAAATTGAAGGTATTGAGAATCTGAATACAGAGGAAGTAACAAACATGGGCTCTATGTTCTCGGGTTGCTATTATCCTACCTCGCTCGACGTCTCTAACTTCAATACTCAGAACGTGGAAGATATGAGCGATATGTTTGTTTCCTGTATGAATCTTAAATCGCTCAACGTCTCTAACTTCGATACTCAGAAAGTGAAAGATATTAGCAAGATGTTCTATAATTGCAATAGTCTTACCTCTCTTGACGTCTCTAACTTCGATACTCAGAAGGTGGAGAATATGCGCGGTATGTTCTCTAACTGCAAAAGTCTTATCACGCTCGACCTCTCTAAGTTTGATACTCAGAACGTGACAAATATGAGCAGGATGTTCTGGAATAGCTCTGCTCTTAAAACCATATATGTCAGCGACAAGTTTGTTACAACAAAGGTAAGTAGTGGGTCTGAGATGTTCAAAGACTGCACCTCGCTCAAGGGCGCAATAGCAGCATATAGCGATAGCAAGACCGACCACACCTATGCCAACTGCGAATCGGATGGTTATTTTACTCCTGGATGTGGGTATGCCGAATATGACTTGTCTTCGAAAACTCTTACATTCCGCTACAAGGGAGTCAAGCCTGAAGGTGCTTATGATTTGAATGAAGGAAATAACGAGCCGGGGTGGCTTACGCAAAAAGAAAATATCTATAAGGTGGTCTTCGATGCTTCGTTTGCCAATACAAGACCAACGAGCTGTTGTAAGTGGTTCGATGAATGCAAGAATCTGACCGATATAGAAGGCATTGAGAATCTGAATACAGAGAAAGTAACAAACATGGGCTCTATGTTCTCGGGTTGCTATGTGCTTGCCCCGCTCGACGTCTCTAAGTTCAATACTCAGAACGTGGAAGATATGAGCGATATGTTTGCAGCCTGTGTGAAACTTAAATCGCTCAACGTCTCTAATTTCGATACTCAAAAAGTGAAATATATGAGCAATATGTTCTATAACTGCGTTGGCCTTACCTCGCTCGACGTCTCTAACTTCAATACTCAGAACGTGGAGAATATGAGCTCTATGTTTAGTTGGTGCGAAGGTCTTAATTCTCTCGATCTCTCTAAGTTTGATACTCAGAATGTGACAAATATGAGCTATATGTTCTGGAATAGCTCTGCTCTTACAACCATCTATGTCAGCGACAAGTTTGTTACAACAAAAGTAAGTTTAGAAGCTGATGATATGTTCAAGGGCTGCACCTCGCTCAAGGGCGCAATAGATAAATATGAAGATAGCAAGACCGACCACACCTACGCCAACTACAAGACTGGCTACTTCACCAAGCTGGTAGGTAAAAATGGTGAGGAGATGATAGGAGCAGCGGGAGAAACTCTTGCTACGGAGAATCTTGTTCTTGACGATGGCAAGGATTTCATGGCTTATGAGCCGTTCGCAGCCAAGAATGCATTTTACATCCGAGTTATCCCTGAAGGTTCTAAATGGGGAACGCTCTGCTTGCCTTTCGCCATTGACCAGAGCAAAGAAACAGAATGTAAGTTCTATCGTCTTACTGGTATTGATGCGGCTAATGAATGCATCACTCTTGAGAGTTGCGAAGAGGGCAAAATCCCTGCCGGCACTCCGGTGCTCTTCAAGATGAATGAGAACGAGCAGACACTCAGCATTTCTGTACAAAATGCAGGCATCGTTAAAGAGCCAGTAGCAGGAACTGCCTCAGATGTCAACCTCGTAGGTTCATTCACCAAGATTGGCGGCAATGACAATAAGGGTCTTGACAAAAACGACTACATCATTGGTAAGAATAAGTTCTGGCGTGTCTCTGACTTGGATGATGGCAATGGCGTGGGCATCAAACCGATGCGTGCATACATCCATCCTGCCAATGAATATCTGGCAAGAGCAGCCATGTTGAGCATCGGAAAGGGTGATGGCACTACTGCCATTGACAACCTCAACGCTATCAGCAACGATGCCAATGCAGAATACTATGATGCGAATGGTCGTCGTACCAATGGTCTGCAGAAGGGTCTGAACATCGTGAAGCGTGGCAGCAAGACTTATAAAATCTTGGTTAAGTAAAGAATTTTAAAATCAAAAGGATATGAAAAAGAAAGAATATATAAAGCCAAAGATACAGGTGGTAAATATCATCTCTTGCACCCTCCTCGCAGCCTCGACTATGGGTCAAGGAGGCACTGACGATGAAAAACCAGATATGGAAGGCGGCTATTATTGGGGTGAGTAACAGTCATTATAACGCCTAACGGCAAAATACAGAAAGAGGGTCTATATGCCACGATGAATAGGTGGCGTATAGACCCTTGATTATAGGATGATATTCGTAATCTATATCTCCGTTATTATATTTTTTATGAGTTGCTCAGATTCTTAATGATTTCCAAAGGTAGCTGGGTAGCTTTGGCAACCTGTTCGGCAGAAAGTCCCATTGCCAACAAACGTTGTGCCGTTTCTGTGTTGGCCTCATGCTTGCCTTCTGCTCTGCCTTTCTCCATACCTTTTTCCATACCTTCCGCAAGACCTTTTTCCATACCTTCCTTCATACCAATTTCCTTACCCTCAGCTATGCCTTCACGCTTAGCGGTGTCTACGGAATTCTTGATGTCACGATATGCCATCTTGCTGGCTTCAAAGCTGATATATCTTTCTTCTACCTGCTTCATAATCAACTGTATTAAAAATCCATGCCGCAAAGTTACGGTTTTATTTTCAAACCCGCAAGAGATTTCATGGAAAAGTTTCAGAAAATGTTTTATGGTTGTACGCAAGCACATGAAGAAGAATACTCAAGTGGTTCAGTCAGCTAACTCAAGTGGTTCAATCAAGCAACTCAAGTAGTTCAGTAAGCGAGATCAGACGTCTCAGTTAGCTGATGCAGACGTCTCGATAAGCCTACGGATACGTCTCGATAAGCTTACGGATACGTCTCCGTTAGCTTACGCAGTCATATCCTTAACCCGATGCAGTCATATTCGTAACCCGATGCAGTCATATTCGTAACCCGATGCAGCCATATTTGTAACCCGATGCAGCCGTATTCGTGAATAAGTTTTATGTAATCATCTATCATCCATCACGATTTGGGGTTATCCCTCACGATATTCTCACTACACATTACCAGTCAGTAGGCGATCCTCCGGATTCCTGTAAGATGCAGACAAAAAGGGTTCGACTGCTTTATCGGTATAGGTAAAGGGAGATAAAGAAAGGTCAAGTAAAGCTTGTTGAAATGCTTTGCTTGACCTCTTTTCGTTTTCGGAAATTTGTATATTGTTTTCTTATTCTTTGTAGTTCTGTGTGATATTACCATTATTGTTTATCACGCTCTGAGGGAATGGGAATATCCACATTTTACTGTCTGGAGTGATGGTATAAGTCTTTCCAGCAAGTGTGCGGCTATAGTTCTGCTTCCAGCCATCGCACTGGTTCCAGCGCTTCTTGTCTATGAAGATATTGACAGAATAGATGTCCTCATTCATGGTCACCTGCTTCACGTGCTTGATGGCTTCTTCCTTGGTGCTGACTGTGCCTTTGAGGGGCTGATACTTGGCTGGATCGATGCGGTTTACGCGCACCTTGTCGAGATATTCCATGGCTGTATCGTAGTTGCCTTTGTGGGTCTCGCATTCGGCGATGGTGAGATACATCTGGGTAGAGCGAAGACCACCATCATTCCATAACGAGTTGAGATCAAAAGTAAAATTGAAACCAGTTTCACCCAGCATACTTACTCCGGCATCCATCATGTAATCATACATCATATTCATATTGCTCATCTTGTCCTTATAGGCATGTCCTTCCTCAAAGTTTGCCATGGTAGTTGGGGTGTAAGCATTGAAGCTTTCAGAATTTCCATTTAAGAAATAATCCTCATCGGTTCCTTTCTTGCTACGATTGATAACAGGATAAGTCCCGCCTGTTATATAACCTTGGGTACTACCAAGATATGAGGTATTATAGTTGTTAATAGTGCCATTGATGGCGATAGCCTGCTTGGCCACTTCTTCTGCCTCGTCATACTTCTGCATGTTGAGCAATGCCAATGCCTTTACGGCATAAGCTGCAGGTTTGCTGAAGCGCATTTTGTTAACGGCAGAGTTAGGAAGACCATCTATCTCAATTGCTTCATTGGCATCCTTGAGTATCTGCTGATAAACTTCCTCAATCGTACTCTTAGGTTGAGCAGTCTGGATATCTTTATCCTCTGTCATCAGGATAATTCCTGGATCTGTAGCAGCTGTAGCTGGATTGTAAGCCTTGGCAAACTTGTTGACCAACATATAGAATGACCAGGCTCTCAATGTCAGGGCTTCGCTTTTCAAAAGTTTCTTGTCTGCTTCCGTACCAGATGCGGCATCAACCTTTGAGAGAATTGGGTTGGCAATCGTGCCGATGTAGCCGTAGAAATTAGTGTAGTCTTGATCACTGGGAGTCAATTCTGCCATCTTGTCCATATTGGCTTCATCGTAAGTCCAGATGATGACGTTGCGGGTCTTAACTGGCTGACTGATGATTGTTGCTACATTGTTGTCGGCATATATCATATCACCAGTCATTTGTCGCATATCAGAGGAACATCCCTCATACTCTTTGTTGAGAAGCATTTCTAATTGGTCGGTTGTGGTAAGCAAGTTCTTGCCCTTTGGCTCCAATTCCGTGAAACTCTCACAAGATGAGAACAGCAATGCTGTGATTGCCAGTAAACTGTATATTGTTTTTTTCATTGTGATCTTACTTTTTATGTTATATGATTCTAAAGATTAGAAAGTGATGTTCAGACCAAAGATGTATGAACTTGGATTGCGGAGTCCAAGAGTCTCTGGGTCAACATGCACATCGTTGGCTACCCATAGATACTTAGGGTTGTCTATCTGGAAGCGGAGAGAGAGGCGGTTAATGCCTGTTCCTCTGAACCACTCCTGTGGAAAATCATAGCCCAATACGATGTTTCTGATTTTCAGGAAGTCTGCATGATGAATAGCATTATTGCTATAGGTTGTTTCAGAGCCAGTCGTTGTAGAGGCGTATCTGCCAATGCCTGGAATATCTGTTGGGTGTTCTGGCGTCCATGCATTCAGGAAATAGCTGGCGATAGCGGTGCTCCAGGTGCTTGAGAATGTTTCATTATGCGCCAAGGCTCTCATCATGTGACCGCCATAGTAAGCCATCAGAATGCTGAAAGAGAATCCGTTCCATCTTACGCTGTTGTCCATACCCATGATAACCTTTGGCTCGCTCTGACCAGAGTATTCCAATATGCTTATACTTTTGCCTGTTGCACTGTGAGATTTGCCCCCATCCTCAATGTAGAACAGAGATTGACCCTTCTCGCCTTCTTGGTCGCTGATGCCAGCAAAGCGGTATGACCAGAGGGCACTGGATGGCTTTCCTTTGACGTATGGTCTTTCAATCAACTGGGATGCTCTGTTTGATGGGTTCTCTACATCGGTTACAATATTACTGTTGTGTGACATGGTGAAGTTGGTGGTCCAACTCCAATTCTTACGGCTTGCCCCTCTCAGCCAATCATAAGTAATCTGCAATTCTATACCACGATTGCGCATAGAAGCCATGTTGACGAACATAGAGGTGAAACCTGTTGTTGGGTCGAGGGTGCGATAAGAGAACACATCCTTTGCCACCTTGTTATAATAATCGATGGAACCACGCAAGCGGTTGTCGAGCAATCCGAAGTCGATACCGATATTGGTAGTGCGGCTCTGCTCCCACTTCAAGTTAGGGTTGGCAGGACTTTCGATGGTGCCGTATGGCAAGTTGGTATATTGATTGAGTTCTCCTGATGTAGCTGTCATATAACTGGTTGCACCTTGATAGATGTTACCAGTCACACCATAGCTGGCACGGAGTTTCAGGAAGTTTACCCACTTGATATCCTTCATGAAGTCTTCATTATGAATCAACCATCCTGCACCTACAGACCAGAGTGGCGTGCCGCGGAACTTGGCGTTCAAGCCATATACATCAGCATAGTCCTTACGGAACGAACCGAACACATTGTATTTCTCATCATAAGTATAGGTAAGGTTGAAATAACCAGAAGCATACTTGTGGTGAGTCTCAGGAACAACTCCCATTCCTTCCTTGATATAAGGATCGAATACAAATTGGCTTGCAGGGTAACCACCTGATGCGCCAAAGAAAAGAGGTGAATAGTTCATGGTACTCAATGTTCCAAAGTCTATTGTGTGGGTAGAGCTTGTCTGCAACTGGTCGTCATAACCCAGCATTAAGGCCTTAGAACCTGTCAGTTTGGTTTCACGGAATTCCAAGCCGGCAATCGCCATGATGTCGTGCTTGCCAAAGGTCTTGGCATAATTCAGCTGTCCACGTGCTGTCCAATAACGTCCGTCACTATTTGTAGTACGGAGCAGACCGCCAGTGGTAGGAACGTAGTTCTTGATAGTGCCATCTGCAGATTGATAATAATAAGCATTACGCATGGTACGCATCACATGACTATCTTGTGTTGCATTCCATTCTACGGTGTTATGATTGGTTTCATATACAAACTGGGCATTGGCAGTCAATCCGTCAATAATCTTGAAGAGCAAATCTCCATGATAGCGCATATACTGACGGCGGGTAACCTGGGTGTTATTGTAATACTCATCCACAGGATTGGAGCTTAAATCCTCAAAAGGAGAATCGAAGGTCATGTAATCATTGCCATCATACCAATAGTGTTGTCCTTTGACGCTTCCATCAGCATTATAGAATGGCATATAGGCTGGTTGTTTCCAGATATCGCTATAGTAGCTATTGTTGTCGTAACCTACTTCCTTACTCTTGCTATAGATACCATTGATAGTCATGGAGGCTGTGAGCCACTTGGCTACATTGTAAGAACCCTTATATTGGGCATTAAACTGATTGGCGAAATGATTGATCAGTCCGCTGTTGTCATACTTATAGTTGATAGTCAGGTTGTTGGTGAACTTATCGCTGCGGCCACGAAGCGAGAGGTTGTACTGCTGCATCACTCTCTGCTTATATACGGCATCTGCATACTCCTTGGCATAGTTGTTCTTCTTGAAAGAAGCCAACTGGTTCTGCAATTCTTCCTCGGAAATTTCTCCCTTAGCTCGCTGGTAATAGGCATATTTGATAGGAGTTACTGCTTGGGTACCCATAGAGATTGACTGAGCAGTAGTACCGATAGGGTCAGCCACTTCACCATCATTATGGAAGAAATAGTAGTCCCAATACTTGGCCTCGGTATCCACCTGCTGTTCTGGAGTCATATAGAAATTGTCGGCATAATCTACGTTCTTCTTCTCATATATCGTAAGGTTGGCTGCGAAGTCGATGTCTATCTTGCCTGCCTTCTTGGCATTCTTGGTGGTTACTACGATAACACCATTGGATGCACGGGCACCATAGATGGCATTGGCTGCGGCATCCTTCAATATGTTTACGCTCTCGATGTCGTAAGGGTTCAAATCGTCGATGTTTCCCTCTACAGGTACGCCATCCACAACCAGCAATGGGGTGGTCTCGGCATAGAGAGAGGAGGTTCCACGGATGGTCATCTTTCCATTATAAGTGGAAAGACCTGCCACGCGACCTTCGAGGTTGTTCATGATGTTGGTGGTGTAACGCTCGTCCAATTTGGCAGAGGTGATGGTAGTGACAGAACCTGTCATCTTAGGTTTGGAAATCTCCTGATAACCTGTTACCACAACATCAGAAAGCTGATTGTCGGTAACCATCTGTATGTTACGGCTTAAAGGTGCTCTACCGCTTCCCAGACGCAATTCTGCATTGCTCATGCCGAGGTAGCTGAACTTTAAGGTGCAAGCATTGGCTGGCACCTTCAAGGTATAGAAACCCTTGCTGTCGGTGATGGTGCAAACCTTGCTGTCGTCGATGCATACGGACACACCAATCAGCGGCTCGCCACTTTCATCGGTGACGACACCGGATACATTACGAACTCTCTCACCTGCCATACGGCGAGTGATAGTCACGATATTACCCTCAATCTCATAACGGCAGTTCACCTTGTTCATCACCTCGTCAAGTACTTGGCGCAACGGGCGGTTGGTGGCATTCACCGTGATGTGTGGCAACTTGGCTGCCAAATCTGTACTGTAGATGAAGTTCAAGCCAGTCTGTTTCTTGACTTCAGCGAAGAACTGTTTCACGCTCATCGACTTTGCATTGATAGTTACCGTCTGGTGCTTTGGCTGCTGAGCCATAGCAGTACTGGTTCCTCCACATAGGGTTGCTCCTACAAGCAGGGAGGTAGCGAAAAGGATTCGTTTCATTCTTCCAAATTCTTTCATTCTCTCTTGTTATAAAATTAAACCAATATTTTTATAATTCTATCGTGATAGTCTTGCTCTTTGGCATCAGACAAGCATGGCTATCGCAAGCCTGATAGTTGACTATAAAGGTAATCTTACCCGATTTGCCTTCTATCTTCTGACGGAAAATCTGCTCACCTTCAAGGATGATAGATTTAGAGCCTGCCATAGGTCTGCCAACAGGTTTCTGAAGTTCGCCTACCAGTTTGACATCGCCTTCTGCCTTGAGGTCATAAGTCGTCTGGATATAAGGGTCCTGATCGCTTACCTTTGCATAGATGTGATAGCCTGGATATATCTTCATGCGGATGATGAGTTCCTTGTCTTTGCCCACAGCGCTGACAGCGGATGATAGGGCAACAGGCTCTTCTTTGGTTGCTTTCTCTTGGATAGGAGCGATGTTGCTTTCATTGAAATCGTAGAATTTGAGAACGCTGTAGTCATTGCCTGGAGTCTTCGGATCGAGATCATTGACCAGCCACAGCCAGCCTCCGCTCTCAGTAAAGAAGAGTTTGCTCTGATATTTATTATACCACTCTCGCCATTGCTTGGCATTGTCGTAACGGAGCAACGTATAGCGATAGAGGATGCGCTTTGCCTTCTCTATGTCTTGGCCTTTTTCCCACATGGAGATAGCTTTGTCAAGGATACGCTTGTCGTTATTGGCGATGCCGATGCTCTTGGCATCTTCATCGAGCTTAATATCATAATCGTTCAGATTGCCATAGAAATATGGGCGATTTTCGGTATAATAGCTTGAATATTTGTCAACATCGGTGCCAAACATTTCATACAGTTCTCCTGCCCTTTCCTTTACATAGTCAATATAGGATGGAATGGGTTGAGGATTTTCTGCCATTTTCATATACATCTTGTCTGTTTCGCTCATCTTGCCGCCAGCAGCAACCACCTTTTGAAGTGAATCCGCCAGATGCTTAATCTGATTGTTAAAACCTTCAATCGAGTTTTTGTAAGCTTCGTAGTTTTCTTTGCTTACGGTATATTTGTGCTCATCAATTGTAGTGCGGGTAGAAATTCCCTCATTGAGTTTGCGGGCAATGATATGATGACCTTTAAACTTGTTGATATAAATAACTGCATTGAGGAAAACCGGCTTAGCTTCTTCTGTCATATCTGCAGGAGACGCAGAGAAACCCCAATGCAAGAAGTTGGCATGGCGACCGATGGCGATGGCTCCATAGCTCTTGGCACTTTCGCCACCCGATATGATTTCTGTATCAGGAGAATCCAGATAGCCCCACTGGCGAGTAACCAAACCTGCCTTATAACCCTTGGTGTTGCTATAGTCTTTATTCTGTACTTTCCACATCGGAATCATATTTGGAAGCTTCTCCTGGCACATTTCTGCATATTCCTTTGCGCCTGCAGGAGTTGGGCGTTTTGTGGTGGTTATCTTCACCTTATAAGGACCTTTGAAGATGGCACTCTTGGTATTCATGTTGTAAGCATGACCAAGAAGGCAGAGACAATACCAGTCGTTTTTCACACCGATATAGCGACCTGTTGTCTCGCTTTCGTCTGCGATGGTGATGACAGGGCGGTCAAAGTTCTCTGGGAAATACTTGGCTGGTATCAGCTTGCTGAATCTGTCATTTTCAATGATTGTGCGACGTGGCTCAATAGGAGTTGGGTCGCCATCAATGATGGTTACATCATAGTCGTATGACATCCTGTAGTTATAGTCTTTTCCTTGTACCGTTTTCACTGTAGTGAAATATGTTTCAAGAAAGACTTTCCAGGCGGCAGTTCTTGTCTCAATACTCTTGGCATGAGCTTCCTTGTCATAGTCTGCTACTCCTAAAGTCTCTATGTCGGAATGACCTCCTACATAGAGTATTTTCAGATTCGTCTTTTTGACTGTGGCAGCCATTGTTGCGATGCACGCTAACAAGGCTATTGCCATCATTGATAAAAATCTTTTCATGTTGTATATAATATTAATGTTTATATTCTCTGATGTTGATGATGCCTTCCTTGGCAGTTATCTTCAATCTTGTGATATTCTCTATTGCATTGAGAGTCTGTCCCATCGGTTCGTATTTGTCAATGCTTCCTGTGAATCGCAGTTCTTTCATGTCTTCGGACGAGAACTCCACCTTCATGTTGTACCAATGGGAGATAACTTCCATCAGATCTTGCAGCGTGCAGCCGTCGAACAAGAAGTTGCCCGTGTTCCAAGAGGTGTAAAGATTAACATCCACTTGCTGGATGTCTGGTGTTCTGCCTGCTTTCAGGGTTGCCATATCGCCTGGTTTCAACAGGTATTCTTTACCGTACTTGCTGCTCACACCAACTTTACCTTTCACCAGAACAACGCTGGTTACACCTTTTTCCTTCATCGTGTTGACATTAAACTCGGTACCATAGTCGTGTACATCTCCGTTGGCAGTCTCTACTATGAAAGGTCGTTTCTTCGAGTCGTTGGCCACGATGAAATAGGCTTCTCCCTTGAGCTTTACCTTACGCTCGCTGCCTACGAAGTGATTAGGATAGATGAGAGTGGTATTGTAGTTGAGATGCACGTAGGTTCCGTCGTCCAGTAGCATCCAGAATTCCTTGTCTTTCTTTGTTATCAGGGAGCTTTCTGTTATTTCGTCGCTTCCAAAGAAACTGCTTCCATCCTTACTGTCAGCTACTTTTTCTGCTTGTGCCAATGCACTCTGTGCATCTTTCACCTTGATGGTTTTGCCGTTGATGGTAAGTGTAGCTCCATTCATGTCATTCTGCTGAACCCGTTCTATGGCTTGATGCAGTTCTGCGGTGATGACGGCTGGTGGGGTGGAACCTTGATGCCCGAAATACATCCATGTACCCATTAATATGAGGGCGATAGCTGCTGCAGCGGCTATGCGTCGCAACCAGATGATGGTAGCTGCTTTTTCATCATTTCTATCTTCCTGTTCCTCTGCATGTTGGAGAGATGCTTTGAATGTAGCTTTTGCTTTCTCGGCATCAATGCTCTTGTAGAGATGGTAGCGTTGGAGAAAATCATCTTCATTCATGAGATGCTCTATCTTGTCTTTTAGCGACGCATCTTGCTCTACTCTTGATAAGAGCTCCTTGCCTTCTTCCTCTGAGATTTCGCCAGTCAGTAATTTACTGACGAGTGTATTGATATCAATATTCTTATTCATATTTTCTAATACTTTTGTGATAGAATTATTCTCTGTATTTACTATTATAACACACTCGGGTGCGTTTGTGGTTACAAAAATCAAGAAAAAAGTGAAAAAAAGTTGCATTTTTTAATTTTACTGCATAAAAATGCGTATCTTTGCACTCATGAGTGAGAAAAGTGATATTGAAATTGCAATAATTTGCCAATGGGATAATCAGGCCATCGAGTTGTTGTACGATAAATATTATCGTGCCTTGGTGAGTTATGGTTGTCAGTTTGTGGAAATGACCATTGCAGAAGATATCGTGCAGGATCTTTTCTCTGTTCTATGGGAACGTCGCCCTTTTTTCAACAGTATTTCCAAGTTTTCCGCCTATTTATATAATACGGTGCATAACTCTGCTCTCAATCACCTGCGCCATCAAACGGTACACAACAACTATCGGCAGAGTATAGTTGATAATCTGCAGGAGTTTATGCTGGTGGATGATACCTTGGATATTTTTAATAAGGAAGAAATCTATCGTCAACTCTTTGCTGCGATAGATGAGTTGCCTCCTCGCCAAAAGGAAGTCTTTCTTCTTTGCATGGAGGGGAAGAAAAACAGGGAGATTGCAGAGCAACTGGACATCTCTGCTGAGACGGTGAAGGTACAGAAGCGTCGTGCGATAGCTCGATTAAGGGATAAACTTTCTCCTATGTTAATTGAAATTATTCTTGTTCTGATAAGAAAAAGTTTTGATGCCTAATTACTTCTCCGTTCAGCGTCTTTATGCGGAACTTTCTTCTGGGAGTATAGTTTATTCATATAGAATTAAAGTGTTTTCTATATGCTTATAACAAATAATAAGCGGCATTCCTTGGATATGAATGCCGCTTATCATATAATTAGATATTTTTCTGAGTCATCTATGAAAGATTTGTCTTCTCGGTTTTCACAATCTTTCGGCCTTCTCTTATTTCAGATATTCTCCGAAATCAGTCAATCTCATATCACCCTTCTTCAGGAAGGTATCGTGCATGGCGAGGGCAGCACGCATGCTCTGTGGCTCGTGGCCCTTCTCGGCAAACTTCAGATACTCACGAAGCATAGGGCGGTAATCTGGATGGGCACAGTTCTCGATAATCTCTTTGGCACGGCGCAATGGGCCTTTGCCACGGAGATCGGCTACTCCCTGTTCGGTAACAATCACATCCACATCGTGCTCGGTGCTGTCCACGTGACTGCACATCGGAACAATGGCTGAAATGCAGCCGTTCTTGGTGGTACTCTGCGTGGTGAAGATAGATATGTAACCATTACGCTCGTAATCGCAGGAACCGCCGATACCATTCATCAGCTTGCTGCCGCAGATATGGCTGGAGTTCTCATTGCCGTAGATATCGCACTCAATGGCGGTGTTCATGGCGATGACACCCAGACGGCGGATGACCTCAGGAGAGTTTGAAATCTCGCTCTGGCGGATGGTGAGATGCTTCTTGAAGTAATCAATATCATCATACACCTCTTTCAATGTATCGTTTGTTACGGTGAGCGAAGAGCAGGAAGCATCCTTGATTCTTCCCTCGCGCATGTATTTTACCACGGCATCCTGAACCACCTCGGTATAAACGCTGAATACCGGCACGTTAGGGTTCTGTCCCAATGCCTCAAGAACGGCATTGGAAGTTACGCCCACTCCGCTCTGCAAAGGCAGGAACTGAGGAGGAATATGTCCCTTCTTCAGGTCGCTGACCAGGAAATCAGCCACATTATGTCCCATCTGTTCGGTCACAGGGTCGAGAGGTTTGAAGGCACGTGCCTCCTCCGGAATGTTGCATTCTATCACACCCACAATCTTATGTGCATCAATCTCAACATACTCCTTACCGATTCTATCGCCTACGTTCATGATAGGGATAGGAGTGCGGAACGGGCATTCTGCTATCTCGTATACATCGTGCAGATAGCGGGAAGCTGGACTGTGGAAGGTATTCTTCTCGATGAGCACCTTCTTGGCAAGGCGGACGATGGTAGGAACAATGCCGCCGGCAGAGGTAAGGAATGCCTTGCAGGTAGTTTCGCCTTCTTCCAAATCTGATACTTCGATGATGGCAAGGTCTATTTCGCCATAGAAACCACGGCGCAGGCGCTCAGCCATGTGGCCGAGGTGCATATCCTCATAATCAATCTCGCCCAGGTTGGTATGAGTTCTAAAGTCCTTGTTGGTAGAAAATGGTGCACGGAACTTGATGGCATGGGCTGCTGCCATGTCACCTTCGATACTCTGCGAGGTAGAAGCACCCGTGAGGATGCCCACCTGGAAAGGTCTGCCCGCCTCGTGCTCAGCCACGGCTCTCTTGGAGAGTTCGCGGAAGGTTGCCTTAGGCACGCCGTTTGGTGTGAAACCACTCAATCCGATTGTATCTTGATCGTTAATCATCGCTGCCGCTTCGGCAGCACTCAATCTTGTATATGCCATTTTCTTCTAACTTAATACTCATTAGCGGAACTTATAGCCGCCTTCTTGATAATTGATAACTGTTTGCGGCTGCAAAGTTACACATTATTTTCGATATACGCTAATAATTTGATAATTTTATGCAATTAATTGGCAAAAAACTTACAAATAGTGAATAGATATACAAAAATTACTTACTTTATGCAAAAAGATAGCCGAAAGTTTGGATGACATTGCCCTATAAGCGTGTATGACCTTAATTTTTCTTTGGATTACAGTTTACTTGTTTGCAGTCTGTTTGAATCCTGTATCTTCCGCTGACCATGATTGCCATTTACACTCGCCGACTTCCATTTCAGAGAACTGTGCGGTGAATGAATGGTCAACCGGGCTTGCCGCATATATTCCGAACGAGATCTCCCCATCACCCTTATCCAAATGGAATGTACGCATCTGGTGGAAAGTGGTACCGTCAGGACTTGTCTCTATATAATAATCGCTTCCCCGACGGCTAAGGCGATACCACATTTCCTTTATGGAAGATGGAATATCATGCGTAGCCCAATCGGAATATCCGTTGTTTGTCACCACACTGCCCAATCTCTGGTATTCCTCGTTCTCGTATTCGATTGACGCCTTCATCCAATTGTCACTGTCAAGATAGATTGCGATACCGCACTGGTCAAACAGAGCAGAACTATTGAACGATGTCTTTACTGTGAAAGAAAAGAACTTGTTAGAAGTTTTCATTTGCAGCACCGGAGCATTGTCGTTGCTGAACCCATAATAGGTGCGCTGCCACAAGTCTGTGTGAGGTTCTGAAACGATTGTAATCAAAGAGTCCGTGATAGTGTATTGTTTGGGCTCACGAATCCAAAACAAATTTTCAGCCACAAATGGCTTTAAGATTGTGTCATTTTTTTCCATATTCGATTTATTTGCTATTGATGATTGTTGTTTTTTCTCATTTTGACATGACAGCAGAGTGCATGCAAGCAGCGACAATGCTATGAAAAATTGATTTCTCTTCATTTGTCGAAATGTTTAATATGTTTGTTAAAATCTGATAATAGTGCTGAGGCATGGTGTTTATTCCCCGTTGAGCTTACCTATGCGAAAATTGGCAACAGCCTCTTGCTTAAGCGACACTTCCGTAAAATAGCAGGTGTGTGCATCGTCTTTAGGACTTTGGGAACTTAGGCCAAGAAGCAGTTTTTTCGGAAAATCATTCTTGTAGAGACGAGCCATGTGCCATATATTCCCATCTTCTGAAAAATAACTGCCAAGAGTAGTGCCATCGGATGATAATCTCATATAAACATACGGACCGCTAATCGCCTGATGATTATTGTCATCAGAAGTGCCTATTGTGCGAACTGACACCACACGGTGAACACCATATTCATCCTGTTCGAAACACAGTTTTTGACAATGAGTGTCATTCTCGTATGCGTATAACACACCTGCCGAATATGTTCCAGTTTTGGTGAAGTTCGGCTGTACTTTAGCCGTAAAAGTGAAAGGCTTAGTGTTGTCAACTTCTGTAAAAATGACTGCAGAGCTATTGACAACGCTTCCATCCGGGGAGCGGAAATAATCAGTTTGGGGACCGGCCACAAACTTGAGAGTGTCGCCAAGAAGTGTGATACCATTCTCTCCGCCGTTTTTAGACTTTGTAAAACGGATTCCTCCTACATTGATATTGCATGTAGCGAGTTTAACGTTTTCCGTTAAGACTTTCTTGTCAGAACTTCCTTCTTTTTTCTCTGACTCTTTCTGGATGCATCCAGTCATAGCAAGACTTGCTATGATTGCGATAAATACTAATTTTCTCATTGTAACATTGATTTGATGTTTATTAAATTGCAACTTTCTTGTGATTTATTTGCGGTTGCAAAATTAGAGAAAATTTACGATATGTGCAATACTGATTTCTAACCAATTTTCGAATCAGGCATGCACATTAAATAAGGTTCATTCTTAATGCAATTTCTACTGCGGCTGCGGTATTGGCCACTTTTAATGACGCTAAAATATCCTGACGATGGCGATTAACCGTATAAATGGATATGTTTAACTTGTCGGCAATTTGTTTGCTTGGTACTCCTTTGGCTATCAATGACAGTATTTCAAGTTGTCGGCGGCTAAGAATTTTACGGTCACTCGCTTCGTATATGTCCCGTCCAACCGTTTCCCCAGTCAATAGATTAACAATTATTCCATCTTGTCGGTTATGGGAAATAGGGTACGGGATGTAAGTGCATAGACCGAGTAAAACACTACCGTTGGCACTACAGCTGAAATATCTCGTTGTATGGAGTATCTTGACTTTTTCATTGTCTCCGGCCCGGTAAAAATTAAGGATACATGAAGCTGAAAAATTTGTCTTTTCTTTTATTGAACGTTCTTTTATAAAGTTGAAGAAACGAAGTTCCAGTACATGACGTTCAATAAGTTCGTCTTCTTTTGCATGACAGAATACGATGTCCTCAAAGGCAGAATTACGATCTACCATATATTCTGGAAGATTCATTATAGTTTGACCGAATCTTCCAGAATAAATATGGCATTCTTTATTTTGAAAATCTGATACAACTGCTATGCCTTCTGTTGCTAATGCATAACCATTTGCACACGCTTTTGCTTGAGCGAGTAATAGTTCCCTGTTATCCGAGGCTTCAAACTCTTGATCTGTCAAAAGCGATTTTAGTTCATTTTCTTGCTTCATTCTGAATTGATATCTATTCGCACCATTACGGAGTAGTGCCATTTAAATTTTGTTGCAAAATTACTAATAATAATTGATTTAGATTACAAGCTTCTCTTAAAATATATTAATTGAACATGAAGTCGAAATAGAGTTGGTTATCATTAAATGTTGCTTAACCCACTTGAACAACTTATGACAAGCTTTATATAAGTTTATATAATACCTTTTTGGCTCTAAATATGTTAAAATTACCACTTAGAGCCACTTTCTTACCAATTCGTTTGGCTTTAAGTGGTATTTTTTGTATATTTGCAGCCAAAACAAGCAGGTTGTTTAACCCATTCACTATATAATATATGACAAAGATAATAGGAAGGAAACGTGAGCTACAACAGCTCGAAGAGGCATACAAAGTAGAGGAATCGCTGTTTGTTGTCGTATATGGTCGCCGTCGCGTAGGCAAGACTTTTCTTGTAAGAGAGGCCTTTGACGACAAGTTGGCATTTTATGCCACAGGTGTCAACCAGGAAAACAAGGATGTACAGCTCATGTATTTCTACCATGCGCTTTGCAAATATTCTGATGCACCCCTTGCTCTGCCAAAGACCTGGCTAGAGGCATTCGATGCGCTCATCAAGATACTGGAAGCATCCAAGGAGCAGAAGAAAGTGGTGTTCCTTGATGAATTATCATGGATGAATGGAGTGGACGGCTCTTTTCTTACCGCCTTGGAATGGTTTTGGAACAGTTGGGCTTCGGCAAGAACGGATATTTTGCTAGTTTGCTGTAGCTCAGCCACTTCGTGGATTATCAACAAGGTTTTCAACAATCATGGTGGATTATATGGTCGAGTGAATCGTCGCATTCATTTGCATCCTTTTACCCTCCGAGAGTGCGAAGAGTTTTATAAGGATAAAAAGATTGCCATGAACCATTACGACCAAGTAATAAGCTACATGGTGTTTGGCGGTGTGCCTTATTATCTCAGCATGCTGGAATCAACCAAGAGCTTGGCGCAGAACATCAATGAGTTATTGTTTCATCCCGATGGTCAACTCCATCGAGAATACGAGAATCTGTATCAAGCCATGTTCCGCAATGCAGACAACCACTTACTGATAGTAAAAGCCATGGCTGCAAAGAGCAAGGGATTGACTCGCAATGAGATACTGGAAGCCACAGGCTTGCCAAATGCGGGGAGTGCGACTAGAGTATTGGATGAACTGGAACAAAGTGACTTCATTCGCCGCTATACCTCGTTCGGACAGAAGAAGCGCGACGAGATGTATCAACTTACTGATGCATACACCTTATTCTATTTTCATTTCCTGCAGGATGGCAAGAACAACGACAAGCAGTTTTGGCAGCATCATCTGGGCACACCAAAGATAAACTCATGGGCAGGTTATGCCTTTGAGCAGGTTTGCCTGGCTCATGTGGAGCAAATCAAGATGGCGATGGGAATCAGTGGCATGGCTGTATCTACTTCGGGATGGTTCAGCAAGGGCAAGGAGCAAAAAGCTCAGATAGACCTGGTGCTGGATAGAGCTGACCATATCGTAAACCTCTGCGAAATCAAGTTCTCTACCCGGCCTTATACAATAGATAAGCAATATGCCGAAACGCTACAAAATCGCCAATGGATCTTTGAACAGGAGACAAAGACTCGCAAGAGTTGCCAGCAGGTTATGCTTACCACTTATGGTTTGGCAAAAAATCAGTATAGCAGTATCATACAGAGAGAATTGACCATGGAAGATCTGTTCCATTGATATTTTCGAGGAATTTAATAACATTTTGCGAATGATTTGTCGGATATATCAGAAAAATGAGTTAACTTTGCAGACAAATATAAATAATATAAAAGAAAGGTTCATACAAGATGGAACAGAAATTACTGATTTACAACACTCTCACTCGTACGAAAGAGAGATTCACTCCGCTCCACGCTCCTAACGTGGGCATGTATGTTTGTGGCCCTACCGTGTATGGCGATCCGCATCTCGGTCATGCACGACCAGCCATCACATTCGATATACTCTTCCGCTATCTCAAGCACCTGGGCTATAAGGTTCGCTACGTTAGAAACATTACCGACGTGGGCCACCTGGAGCACGATGCAGATGAAGGCGATGACAAGATTGAGAAGAAGGCTCGCCTGGAGCAGTTGGAGCCAATGGAAATTGCGCAGTACTACACCAACCGCTACCACGATGCCATGGAGGCGCTGAACGTACTCCCTCCTAGCATTGAGCCTCATGCCACAGGCCATATCATCGAACAGGAGAAACTGGTTCAGGAAATCCTGGACAATGGCTATGCCTACGAGAGCAACGGCTCTATCTACTTCGACATCGAGAAGTATAACAAGGATCATAAGTATGGTATCCTCTCCGGACGTAACCTGGAGAACGTAATCAACGAGAGCCGCGAGCTGGCTGGTATCGGCGAGAAGAAGAACCAGGCTGACTTCGCCCTCTGGAAGAAGGCTTCACCTGAGCACATCATGCGCTGGCCTAGTCCTTGGAGTGATGGATTCCCAGGCTGGCACTGCGAGTGTACTGCGATGGGACGTAAGTACTTGGGCAGCCACTTCGATATTCATGGTGGCGGCATGGATTTGATTTTCCCTCACCACGAGTGCGAGATTGCGCAGGCTGTAGCTTCTCAGGGCGACCAGATGGTTCGTTACTGGATGCACAACAATATGATTACCATTAACGGTCAGAAGATGGGTAAGAGTCTTGGCAACTTCATCACTTTGGAGCAGTTCTTCACTGGCAATCACGACAGTCTGGAGCAGGCTTATTCGCCAATGACCATCCGCTTCTTCATCCTCTCTGCCCACTACCGCAGCACCGTAGATTTCTCTAACGATGCCTTGAAGGCTAGCCAGAAGGGATTGGAGCGCCTGATGAACGGTTTGAATGACCTGGAGCGTGTGCCTGTGGCTAAGCAGAGCGATGAGCAGGTGAAGAAGTTCGTAAGCGAGTTGCGCCAGCGCTGCTACGATGCGATGAACGATGACTTCCAGACTCAGCTCGTTATCAGCTACCTCTTCGAGGCTTGCCACGTAATCAATACAGCCCTCGACCACAAGGCAAACATCTCTGCCGAAGACCTGAAGGAGCTTTCAGACACCATGCAGCTCTTCACCTTCGACCTGCTCGGCTTGAAGAGCGAGAAGGGTGCCAATAACGATGCCCGCGAAGAGGCTTACGGCAAGGTAGTAGATATGGTTCTCAACCTGCGTGCCAAGGCTAAGGCTGATAAGGATTGGGCTACCAGCGACCAGATTCGCGATGCCCTGGCTGAAGCCGGCTTCGAGGTAAAGGACACCAAGGATGGTGTTACTTGGAAATTGAACAAATAATATTTAAAAAGAGGGTGCATCATCAACTTATGACGCACCCTCTCTTTTTATTTTTGTACTGCTGCAGAATCTTTCTTCCTTGCAGCAAGTGAATCTTTCTGTCTGCCAGATATAGAATCCCGCAACATCTTGTCTTTCTTATTCTTATATTCCTTATACTCTTTTTCGTAATAATGGGCATAGTTGGCGAAAGGCTCTGTCGTTACCTCATCGCTCGATGCCGTATAGGTATTTCCGTATGGATCGGATGCCTTGATGATGATTCTGGCATTCGGATTCCTAGGAGTATAATAATAAAGGTGGTTCATGATGAGATAACCGTTGCCCTTGCTCACGAAACGATAGGATACACTCTCGCTGTATTTATGATGATAGCCTGCGGCAAAGGCATCCTGTCCCTTTCCGCTGAGGCGCCCCATCAGATATTCTTTGCCATCCTCTACGGCTACAACACGCCAATGACTGGTAGCATTGAAGACATTGGCTACCAGGATATTCCTGTTGTTTGCCAACTGCCAATCCCTAGAGTATTTCTCGCCGTTGAAATCGGTCTGCGCACGGAACAAGGTCATCTGCTTGCTCTTATCCCAGAAAGTTCCCTTGTAATAGCAGTTGCTGATGCTGGTACCCACAAAACTGTATACATAATATCCATTTGGAGTTCCGCAGATGTTGATATTCGACTGCCATATATTGCCACAGGCAGCAGCATGACAATGCTCCATCACATCCTCGCCCTGATAATTGATCTCGTGGTTGCAGGCAAAATGAGTATGGCCGCAGAAGAGTTCGTATCCACCCTTAAACTGCTTCAGCAGAGAGAGTAGGAGCGAGAGACGGGAAGAGGAATAATGTCCCTCCTCGTTGACATTGGTCAGCGGCTTCGCCTTGCTGAAAGGCGCATTACCAAAGGTAAAAGGAATATGATAACAGAGTACCACCTTCATATCCTTTGGCGTGAGGGCGAGATCCTGCTTCAGCCACTTCACCTGGCTCTCACGTAATTCTCCAGGAGAATAATAGGACATGCCGCGATGGAAGAAGCAGTTGTTGATGCAGACATAATGCACATCGCCACGGTTGAAGGAAAAATCGGTAGGACCGAAATTCTCCTCCCATTTCCTGCGGTAGAGCGCCTTGCCATCCTGGTCGTGATTGCCGATGACGGAGAAGAGACGCATCTCTGAAGAGCCCAATGCCTGGCGTATCTGACGCTCCAGTTTGGCGTTGTAACCGCCATAATACTGTACATCATCGCCCATGCTGAGCCCGTAGACCGGTGTTCCGGCAGGCAGCGAACTGATGGTCTGCCTGATGTCCGCCATCGTCTGGGTAGTGAATCTTTCTACATCGCTCTTCTTGATGGGATTATCATCCGGAGAAGTATAGTAAGGGCTGTAGGCATTGGTAACCTGCGGGTCGCCGATGACAATCATCTTATAGTGAATCTCCTTGCCGCCCGGCAGTCGGGTGAGGGTGAAGTTATAGGTTTTCTTCCCCTTGGAAACCTTCTGGTAGAAGAAAGCCGTGCGATCGGTCTTAGAATGGGTAGGAACCTCGCAATCGGCTGGAACAGAATAGTATATGAATTTTGCCAGGCTGTCTCGCTTCATCTTATATCTGCCCTGTGCATCGGTTTTCACACAGTTGAATCCATCGCTCACGATGACGCCAGCCACTCCCTTTCCTTCCTTATCTCTTAAAGTTCCGGAGATATTGAAATCCATCTTCTTCACAGGTTTCTTCTTCAGCGTATCTGCAGGCTGTGGCTTGAGCCGGAGAACCGGTGGGTTTTTCACCAGGTTCTTTATCTGTTTCTTGGGGTAGAGTAGGTGCAAGGTGATGCCTATTGCTACGAGCGCGCAGCAAGCAACCGACAGGACCTCTATGTATAATTGTTTCTTTTTCATGAGTACAAAAGTACGGCTTTATTATGGTAATGCAGCATATATTCATTTAAAAAACTCTAAATATTACCTTAGGGTAACTTACCTTAGGGTAATATTTCGTAACTTTGTACCAAATTACTAGGAATATGGCAAAATATCTATCACCATTTCAATTTGGTACATTAGCCACCAATGAGAATTTTATCGACAGACAGGAAGACAGGGCTTTGCTGAAGCAATTACTGTCCTCCCATATCAACGTGATGCTGATTTCACCACGCCGATGGGGTAAATCATCGCTGGTGAAAAGGGCGATGAGCGAATTGGCTGATGAGGATAATAACGTAAGAATCTGTTATATTGATGCCTTCAGCATCGGCTCTGAATCTGAATTTTATCGCACTTTTGCCAGTCAGGTTATAGCTTGTGCTTCCTCTAAAATGGAACGGTGGATAGAGGATGCAAAGAAATTCCTGACAGGCGTGATACCGCAGGTTGTGGTAAGCGACCAGGTGACCGACTTCATGGCTTTTGACCTGAAGTTTGTGCCACAAGAGCGTGATAAGATGACGATTCTCCAACTGCCTGAGTTGCTGGCAAAGGAAAAGGGCATCAGGATTATCGTCTGCATAGACGAGTTCCAGCAGTTGGCTAACCTTCCTGAGTATAAGGATATGGAGGGAAAAATGCGCTCGGTATGGCAGCAACAGCAGCTTACCTCTTACTGCCTCTACGGCAGCAAGCGAAACATGATGCTCAATATCTTCAACAATTCCAATAGTCCTTTTTATCGCTTTGGACAAGTGATTTTCATGCAGAAGATAGCTAAGGAGCATTGGATTCCATTCATTCTGTCATCTTTCGAGAAGACAGGAAAGTCAATCTCTGCAGAGATGGCAGAGCGGATCTGTGATGCCGTGGCGTGCCATTCCTGGTATCTCCAGCAGTTGTGCTATTTTATCTGGAGTTTCACGGTTTCGGAAGTGACGGAAGATATATATCATCTGGGATTGAAACAGGTACTCAACATCAATACCCCGATGTTTCAGAATGATACGGAGAATCTCAGTTCCACCCAGATAGAGATGCTTAAGGCTATAGCCAATGGCGAACAGCATTTCTCTTCGCAAGCCGTGAAACAAATCTATAATCTTGGTAATCCAAATACGATTGTCAAGAACAGGAAAACTCTCCAGAACAAAGATATTATCGAAAAGCAAAACGATGCTTTTGGCTTTGTTGACCCGATATACCGGCTGTGGTTTAAGGAGGAGTATTGTAGATAGAAACTATGTAAATTTAAAGAAATAATATAAGGAGAAAAAAGATAATGGCAAACGATAATAAAGGTCTTACACCGATGATGAGACAGTTTTTCGAGATGAAATCGAAACATCCCGAAGCGCTGCTGCTCTTCCGTTGCGGTGACTTCTACGAAACTTACTGCGAAGATGCGGTGGAGGCATCCCGTATACTCGGCATTACGCTGACACGACGCAACAATGGCGGTTCTACGGGTACGACCGAGATGGCAGGATTCCCTCATCATGCTCTGGATACCTATCTGCCTAAACTCATTAGGGCAGGCAAGCGCGTAGCGGTATGCGACCAGCTGGAAGACCCGAAGAAGAAACGACTCGAAATAAAAGGTAAGAAGGGACTGAGCCAGATGGACAAGATGGTGAAGCGAGGTATTACTGAACTCGTTACACCGGGTGTGGCGATGGGAGATAACGTACTGAACTACAAGGAGAACAACTTCCTGGCAGCCGTACACTTCGGCAAGACCGCCTGCGGTGTGAGCTTTCTGGATATCTCGACCGGAGAGTTTCTTACCGGCGAGGGAACCTACGACTATGTAGAAAAACTGATGGGCAACTTCATGCCGAAAGAGGTGCTCTACGACCGCGCCCGAAAGAACGACTTCGAGAAATATTTCGGCAGCAAATACTGTACCTTCGAACTGGATGACTGGGTTTTCACCGAACAGACAGCCCTGCAGAAACTCCTGGGACATTTCAAGACAAAATCTCTGAAAGGTTTCGGTGTAGAGCATCTCAAGAACGGCGTGATAGCCAGTGGTGCCATCATGCAGTATCTCGAGATTACCCAGCATACACAGATTAATCATATCACCGCCCTTTCACGTATCGAAGAAGATAAGTTCGTGCGTATGGATAGGTTTACCATTCGCAGTCTGGAGCTGGTTGCCCCTATGCAGGAAGACGGTTCTTCGCTCCTGAATGTCATCGACCGTACGGTAACGGCGATGGGCGGACGTATGCTCAGGCGCTGGCTGGTCTTCCCGTTGAAGGACGTTAAACCAATCAACGAGCGCCTCGACATCGTGGAATATTTCTTCAAGGAACCGGAATTCCGTCAGCTTCTCGATGACCAGTTGCATCGCATCAGCGACCTGGAGCGTATCATTTCCAAAGTAGCCGTGGGTAGAGTTTCGCCTCGCGAAGTGGTTCAGCTGAAGAATGCACTCGAAGCCATCAAGCCTATCAAGGTGGCATGTCAGCATGCTACGAACGAGGCTCTGAAGCGGGTAGGCGAGCAGCTGAACGTATGCGAGACCCTGAAAGACCGCATCGCCAGGGAAATACAGCCCGATCCGCCACAGCTGGTCAATAAGGGTGACGTGATAGCCGACGGATTCAATGCCGAACTTGACGACCTTCGTGCCATCAGCCGCCACGGCAAGGATTATCTGCTCAAGATACAGGAAAGGGAGATAGAAAAGACAGGAATTTCGAGTCTGAAGGTAGGTTACAATAATGTTTTCGGATACTATCTGGAGGTGAGAAATACCTTTAAGGATAAGGTGCCTGAGGAGTGGATACGTAAGCAGACGCTGGCTCAGGCAGAGCGTTATATCACCCAGGAACTGAAGGAATATGAGGAAAAGATTCTGGGTGCTGATGAGAAGATTCTAGTATTGGAAGCACAGCTCTTCAACGAACTGATAGCTGCCATGCAGGAGTATATTCCGCAGATACAGATCAATGCCAACCTTATCGCCCGTATGGACTGTCTTTTGTCATTTGCAAAGACATCTGACGAGAACCGCTACGTGCGCCCTATCGTCGATGATTCTGAGGTGCTCGACATCAAGCAGGGCAGGCATCCGGTGATTGAAACCCAACTGCCGCTGGGCGAACGCTATGTACCTAACGATGTGCTGCTCGATACCGAGAAACAGCAGATCATGATGATTACCGGTCCTAACATGGCTGGTAAATCGGCTCTGCTGCGCCAGACCGCCCTTATCGTGCTGCTGGCACAGGTAGGCTGTTTTGTGCCCGCAGAGAGCGCCCGAGTGGGACTGGTGGATAAAATCTTTACACGTGTAGGTGCAAGCGACAATATATCGCTCGGCGAATCGACCTTCATGGTAGAGATGACCGAGGCAGCAAACATCCTGAACAACGTTTCTCCGCGCTCGCTGGTGCTCTTTGATGAGCTGGGAAGAGGTACTTCTACCTACGATGGTATTTCCATTGCCTGGGCTATCGTGGAATATCTGCATGAACATAAGAAGGCGCAGGCACGTACGCTCTTTGCTACCCACTATCATGAGCTCAACGAGATGGAGAAGAACTTCCCTCGCATCAAGAACTTCAATGTGAGTGTGAGAGAGGTGGACGGAAAGGTAATCTTCCTGCGTAAACTGGAACCGGGAGGCAGTGAGCACTCTTTCGGTATCCATGTGGCAGAGATTGCCGGTATGCCCCGCAGCATCGTGAATCGTGCCAATGTGATTCTCAAACAGTTGGAGGATGACAATGCAGGGGTTGGCGGTGCCGGTAAACCGAACGTACAGCACATTGATGAACCTAAGGATGGTGTGCAGCTCAGTTTCTTCCAGCTCGATGATCCTGTACTGACGCAGATACGTGATGAAATACTCGGGCTGGATGTGAACAATCTCACTCCGGTAGAGGCATTGAACAAGCTCAATGACATCAAGAAGATTCTACTGGGAAGATAAAATATAAATCCCTCCCCGTGGCAGCAGATGCTGTTGCACGAGGAGGGATTTTTTGATAAAAATAAACGGTCAAATATTATTTTGCCTCTACGTTCTTTTCTTTCGCTCTCTTTGTGCTGGAAGCGATGCTCCATACACCGGCGATGATGAGCGGAATGCTCAATATCTGTCCCATATCCATAGGCAGACCAGCCTCGAATGCCACCTGAATCTCCTTCGTATATTCGATGAAGAAACGGAAGGTGAAGATGAGGGTAAGGCATAGACCGAAATAGAAACCGGTACCTACGCTCTTAGGTCCTCTCTTCTTGTAGATGAAGAGGATGAGGAGGAAGAAGCAGAAGTATGCTAAAGCCTCGTAGAGCTGACCCGGATGGCGTGGATACTGGTCTTCGCGAACGAAGATAAACGCCCAAGGCACATCGGTTACCTTGCCGATAATCTCTGAATTCATCAGATTGCCCAAACGGATAAAGGTGGCTGTAATGCCTGAGCAGATCCCCATATTATCGAGCACTACCCAGCCGCTCACCTTCATGTTGCGGCAATAGAGCCAGATGCCGACGAACATGCCGAATACGCCTCCGTGGCTCGCCAGTCCCTCATAACCCGTAAACTTCCAGCTGCCGTCTGGCATGTGGTGGACAGGTATCAGCATCTCGATGAAGTGATCCCACTGGGTGAGGAAATATTCCGGCTGATAGAAGATGCAATGTCCCAAACGGCCACCTATCAGTACACCGAAGAAGATGTAGAGAAACAGTGGGGAGAACTTCTCATCTGAGAGCCCCTGCTGCTTGTAGAGCTTGCTCATGAGCAGATAGCCCAGCAGCAGACCGATCATCCAGCAGGTGGAGTAGTAGCGGATGGTCATAGGACCCAGATGAGCCAGGATTGGGTCTGGGTCCCATACGATATAGTTAAGCAGATTTGCTATCATAACCGTAGAAGAATAGGATTATACATTGAAGCGGAAGTGCATGATGTCACCATCCTGTACGACGTACTCCTTGCCCTCGATACCGAGCTTGCCTGCCTCGCGTACAGCAGCTTCAGAGCCATACTTGATATAGTCGTCATACTTGATAACCTCTGCACGGATGAATCCCTTCTCGAAGTCGGTGTGGATGACGCCGGCACACTGAGGAGCCTTCCAGCCCTTGTGATAGGTCCATGCCTTGACCTCCATCTCACCAGCGGTGATGAATGTTTCGAGGTTCAGCAGGGCGTATGCCTTCTTGATGAGTCGGTTTACGCCGCTCTCTTCCAGTCCGAGTTCTTCGAGGAACATCAGTTTGTCCTCGTAGGTTTCGAGCGATGCGATGTCTTCCTCTGTCTTGGCAGCGATGACCATGCACTCAGCACCTTCTTCCTTGGCGATTTCCTCTACCTTCTTGCTATACTCGTTGCCGGTCTTGGCAGAAGCCTCGTCAACATTGGCTACGTAGAGCACAGGCTTGGTAGTGAGGAGGAAGAGGTCGTGAGCCACCTTCTGCTCTTCCTTGGTTTCGAAAGTAACGCCACGAGCGTTCCTTCCCTGCTCCAATTCGGCCTTGTAAGCCTCCAGAACGGTAACCATCGTCTTAGCATCCTTGTTGCCTGCAGCAGCAGTTTTCTTCTGCTTGGCAAGCTGAGATTCGATAGTTTCCAGGTCCTTGAGCTGCAACTCTGTATCAATGACGCTCTTATCCTCCAGAGGATCAACCTTAGCGCCACCTTCGCGCACGATGTTGTCATCGTCGAAGCAGCGGATTACGTGGATGATAGCATCGCACTCACGGATATTTCCCAAGAATTTATTACCAAGACCTTCGCCCTTGCTGGCACCCTTTACGAGACCTGCGATATCTACGATTTCGCAAGTAGCTGGGACGATGCGTCCTGGGTGAACAATCTCTGCCAACTTGTTGAGTCGCTCATCTGGTACGGTGATGACGCCCAAGTTTGGTTCGATAGTACAGAAAGGGAAGTTAGCTGCCTGTGCCTTTGCACTAGACAGACAGTTGAACAGTGTAGACTTACCCACGTTTGGGAGGCCTACAATACCACATTTTAATGCCATTTTATCTTTAAACGTTTAAATTTCCGGTGCAAAGTTACACATTATAAATGAAAGATACGAAGAAATCGTGGAAAATTAACTAAAAATCATAGATGACGAGTGAAATCCTTACATCTTCTCTAGTTATAGAATTATGATAGATATTATTTCTTTTTGCTATTCTTTTTGGTCAATGTCTTTTCGTCAGATTTTAATCTGCGTTCTACTTTCTTGACGTCTTCATCTGCAGGAAGATTTTCTGGCACAATGCCACGTTGGAGCATCATATTACGAACTGCCTTATTATTATCGACATGCTCTTGACAGATAGATTGCTGACCATGTAAATCCTTTTGCTGAACGTTGACAGAAGTCATTTCTGCAGCAAAATCTTTAGCTTTGATATTGAGTGTAGGGAGGAAATCGGCGAGAGGCCTGCTGTTGGGAGCACCCAATTTTCGTTTGAGAAGAGCCGTGTCGAGATTAAACAACGCCTTGTCGCCCAAGGAGCGAATGATGGCAAAGCCTTTGCTGTCCACACCTCTTTCATATAATACACCAGAGAGACGCTTTTCTGTTTCTGCAAGTTTTGCACGTGCTTGTACACGTTCGTATTCCAGCAAACGCTTTTGCACCAATTCTGCTCGGCGAGTTTGTACGGCAAAGTAGTTTTGGGCAAAAGAGATTTGTGGCTTGCGTGGGTCACCATTTTGTGCAATAAGGTAGCAAGCATAACGAGTCAGCATGTAGTCTTTGACTTCACGCTGAGATCCAGAACCAAGGGTGACCATTTTGCTGACATCAGCAAAATGGTATGATACCTCTTGCCCTGCATTGGCGCATGATGCTTTTGCTTTTTCGATAATTCCTTCGAAATTACGCCATTGGCTATAACCTAACACTTGTGCAAGTTCTCTTGCACTCCAACACTCTACGCCTTCATATTCGTTGGCGATAGCTTCGAATTGCTCGAACAATTCTTTGATTTCTTCTTCCTTCATAATTGCTTATTTTTATGATATTTCGGCAAAGTTACGCTTTTTATTTGGTTGTAGCAAGGAAAAGGTTATTGTCTTTATACAGAAAACGTCGTTTTCTTTTAATGATTCTATTATGCAAGCTTTAAAAGTTAGTCTGCTACAAGAATATTCTGTGTAACTCATATCGTTTAATTTTGAAAAGACTTCTTGGCTTCTTTCAAACTGTTATATAGCTCATCGTCAAACTCTCGGATGTCTTCGTCAGTCAATACTCCGTCATAGTATAGGTAACATACGGTGATGTAATATCTACCTCCTGACATCCCATCGTATCGGCGAGCGATATGCTTGTCGAATTGGTATACCTTATCATATAGTTTGAGGTATGCATTGTGTGCATCCTCTGCTGATGCGTTCTTGTTCATGAAATCTTTGGTAGATAGCATGAACTTGGCGCACTCTCGCTGCAAGCCCAAATTAATGAGCTTGCGAGCTGTTTTCTTCTGAGACTTCGTTAATTCTATCATGTTCTAAACGTTTCTTTTCTTTTTTAGCCTTATTTCTTATTGATATACATTTCTTGCAGATGTGCAGTCTGTGTCCTTTACCACTGAACGACTCGTTGGATTTATACTCTCCACACATCTTGCAATAATGTCCTTGATGCTTATGTTTCTTTTTACCCATGACTTATTTTGCAAACAACTTTCCTATGAGATTCAAGAGATTAGAGACAGTCTCTTTGCTCTCCACAGGTATCTTGATGGAGGTTTCGCCTGTCTGCTCGTTTTTCCCAACGATGGAATCAACCAGCTGGGCTGTGGCTTCTGGCGACTTTAAGGTTTCGGCTAAGCCTGAGAGGAAAGATATTCCTTGGGCTACCAAATTCTTTGGCTGACTTGAGCGGTAAGAGGCGGAATCTCTGTTCGAAGATGAGTTCGTTTGCTGCTGGATGGAAACCTCTTCTTCTTTTTCCTGGTGGTCTTCTTAGCGCTGTTGCCGTTTTGATCAGCTGTCTGCTTATTGTTTTTGCCATTGTTGTATTACTTTAAATATATTGACGCAAAGTTACACATTATAAATGAAAGATACGAAGAAATCGTGGAAAATTAACTAAAAATCATAGATGACGGAAGAATCAACGATGATAAACCGACAGAAACGCTTGAGGAAGTGCAACGATATAGGTGAAGACGCTGGAATATACGGGAGAGGTGTTTGGAAAATATTACATAAGTCTTTGGGATATATAGGATAAGTTGCTGGAAGAGATAGGATAAGTTGCTGGAAAAGATACCTTCTGCAACCGCACAACAGCTGTTGTGCGGTTGCACATCACCTGTTGTGCGCATGCATAACAGCTGATGTGCGGGCGTAGTTCAGTTGTTGTGCGATGAATTTCTTAGAATTATGGTGATCATTTTGCTCAGCACCCCTATGGGCATGAGTAGTTACTGTGGTAGAAACAAGATGCAAATAAAGTTAAAAAGGTCTCACGTCATATTCCCTACATTGGGAAGACAACATGAGACCTTTTGTTTGTATGATGGTTTTTATCCTTCGATTACTCCTTTCCACAATCCGTGGAGATTGCAGTATTCTCGAGCCGTAACATCCTTGGCTTCTGCGTTGGTCAGGAAGATAGCTTCAGGCTTTTCGCCTGGCTTCAACTCGTGACGAAGCACATCGGTAGGGGTGAGCAATTCTATCCATTGGATGTAATGCTCTGGAAGCATCGGATGCTCCACACTTCCTACTGTTACGCGATAGCCGCCCTCAATAGGTTCTATCACAGGCACGTGCTTCTCTTTGGCGCCATCACTGGTGTTTTCCTTCATCAGCTTCATCGGCTCGCCACAGCAACTGAGCACGGCTCCTGGGTTTACAACTTCTACTACATTGCCACAAATCTGGCAGCGGTAGATTTCTCTAACTTTTGTCATAATGGTTCCTCCTATTATTTTATGAATGTGTTGCCTGAATATCAGGCATTTCATTCAGATGATTCCTTTGTGAGGATTTCCTTCGGGTGATTCCTCCAAAAGAGCCTTATTCCTCTACAGGGCTGAAATCTTCCTTGCCTACTCCGCAAAGAGGGCAAACCCAATCATCTGGGATGTCTTCGAATGCTGTACCTGGAGCGATGCCGCCCTCTGGATCACCTACTTCTGGATCATAAATCCAACCACACACGTCGCAAACATATTTCTTCATAATGTTCCTTTCTTTCTTAATTTGATTGATTACTGTTATCTATTCACTTTTAATCAGACAGGTGCGTTTGCATATCTTTCTGATTTACAATGCAAATATACACTTTATTTCTGTAAGAACCAAATAAATTTGAAAATATTATAATTTTATTATCCTTTTTAATCTAAATAAACAAAGATTTCTAGATGTACTTGTGAATAAAGGAGTTATTTGTCTTTTTAGTAGTGTTTTGATAGAAGATTTGACTGTTTCATGTGAAACATCTCGAAAAAGAAAAGCTCGCAAGATGATTGTTTGGTATCTTGCGAGCTTCTTTGTATTTAAGTTGCCTTGCGGTTTCTGCGGCCGCCTTCTGGTTTTTCTAATGTGCTTCTAGCCAGTTGTTTCCCCATCCGGCATCAGCAACCAGAGGCACACTGAGCTGGTAGGCGTTCTGCATCTCTTCTACCACAATCTTCTCTACCTTTTCCTTCTCTTCCGGATATACGGAGAAATTGAGTTCGTCATGCACCTGGATAATCATCTTGCTCCTGATGCCTTCTGCTCTGAATCGGTTGAAGATGCGGATCATAGCCACTTTGATGATGTCTGCCTCTGAGCCCTGGATAGGGGCATTGATGGCATTGCGCTCGGCAAATCCTCTTACAGTACCATTCTTGCTGTTGATGTCTGGCAGGTAGCGACGGCGGTGGAAGAGGGTTTCGGCATAGCCTTTCTCTCTTGCCATTTCCTTTGCCTTCTCCATGTAAGCCTGAACACCAGGGAAGGTGCGGAAGTAGTCTTCTATGATCTGCTTTGCCTCTCGGTTTTCGATGTTCATGCGTTGGGCAAGACCGAAGGTCGTGATGCCGTAGATGATGCCGAAGTTGGCAGTTTTTGCCTTCTTGCGCTGTGCATCTGTTACTTCTTTGATGTCTTCGTGCCAAATCTTGGCAGCTGTAGCTGCATGAATATCAGAGCCTTCACGGAATGCTTCTACCATGTTTGGATCCTGGCTCAGGTGTGCCATGATGCGAAGTTCTATCTGTGAATAGTCGGCAGAGAAGAACAGACAGCCTGGTTCTGGGATGAAGCATCTGCGTATCTCCTTGCCATCGTCATCGCGTACAGGAATATTCTGCAGGTTTGGATCACTTGAAGAAAGACGTCCTGTGGCTGTGATGGCTTGGTTGAAAGAGGCATGAATGTGACCGGTGCGAGAGTTGATAAGCTTTGGAAGGGCATCTATATAGGTTCCCAAAAGTTTCTTTAAACCTCTGTAGTTCAGTATCTCATCGATGATTGGACTCTTGCTGCGCAGCTGCTGAAGAACTTCTTCGCTTGTTACGTACTGGCCCGTCTTCGTCTTCTTAGGCTTCTCCACAATCTTCATCTTTCCGAAGAGTATTTCTCCAACCTGGCGTGGGGAAGCGATATTGAACGATTCGCCTGCCAACTCATAGATATGATGTTCTATCTCATTGAGGCGGTTGGTGAGTTTCTCGGATGTTTCCTTCAGGGTATCGGTGTCGATGCATACTCCCGTCATCTCCATGTGGGCTAAAACAGGTACAAGCGGCATTTCTACATTCCAGAACAGATCTTCACAATCTATCTCTTTGAGTTTTGGTTCGAGCACATTTTTCAATCTCAAGGTGATGTCGGCATCTTCGGCAGCATATTCGTAAATGTCTGATGGGGCGAGATCGCGCATCGACTTCTGGTTCTTTCCCTTCGGGCCAATCAGTTCTTCGATGTGGATGGTCTGATAGTTGAGGAACACTTCTGCCAAGTAATCCATGTTGTGGTAAAGTTCTGGCTGGATGAGATAGTGGGCGAGCATCGTATCGAACATCTTGCCCTGAATCTCTATGCCGTAGTTCATCAACACCTCGTAATCGTATTTGATGTTCTGCCCCACTTTCAAGATTTCCGGGTTCTCGTAGAGAGGTTTGAAGATGTTTACGATTTTTAAGGCTTCTTCACGATTTGCCGGAATTGCTACGTAGAAAGCCTCTTTTTCCTTTACGGCAAAGCTCAAACCCACCAATTCTGCATCAATAGCAGCGGTAGATGTGGTCTCTGTGTCTAGACTGAGAATATTGAATGTCAATAAATAATCACAAAGTTTCCTTGCATCTACTTCTGTATCAATGAGTTTATATGAATGAGAGGTCGTTTTAAGGGTCTCAAAACTCGCGTTTTTTGACTCTTCCTTACCATCGGCAGGCTGTGCGCCAAATAAATCGAGCTCTCCTGTAGGTTTTGTTTGCACCTTTTTAGGTTTGTTAAGAACTCGATTAGCAAACGACTTAAACTCCAACTCGGTGAAGATTTCATCCAATTTTGTATTGTCTGGATCTACCCGTTTCAAATCTTCCATCTTGATCTCTACCGGAACATCGGTTCGTATGGTTGCCAGGAACTTTGACATCCTGATATCTTCTACTGCACCCTCCACTTTTTCGCGGAGCTTGCCTTTCACTTGAGAAGAGTTCTCGATAAGACCTTCTACACTACCGAACTCGTTGATAAGTTTGATGGCTGTCTTTTCTCCCACGCCCGGACAGCCTGGGAAGTTATCAGCTGAGTCGCCCATCAGAGCAAGGAGGTCGATAACCTGGAGTGGGGAAGTGATGCTGTATTTCTCTTCAATTTCCTGTACGCCCAACTTTTCGTATCCACCGCCATGACGAGGACGGAACATGAAAACATTGTTACGAACCAGTTGTGCGTAATCCTTATCGGGTGTGAGCATGTAGGTTTCCATCCCCTTTTCACCTGCCTTCAAGGCAACTGTTCCAATGATATCATCCGCCTCGAAACCATCTACCTGAAGGATAGGGATATGATATGCCTCCAGGATATTTTTGATGATAGGCACAGAGAGTTTGATGTCTTCCGGTGTCTCTTCTCGTTGAGCTTTATATGCAGGGAAAGCCTCATGACGGAAAGTCTTGCCATGGTCGAAAGCCACCGCAATATGGGTAGGTTTCTCCTTGGTAAGTATCTCGTTGAGGGTATTGCAGAACCCCATTACACACGAAGTATTGAGTCCCTTCGAATTGATTCGAGGGGCTTTCATAAAGGCGTAATACGACCTATAAATGAGCGCATACGCGTCTAAAAGGAACAATTTATCCATAATATTCATTTTTGTGGTGTAAAATTACTAAAAAAATGCGATATTTCAAGAAGAATTGATTAATTTTGTAACAAATTTCAGAAATTAAGTAGATTTACTCACATATAATGGACTATTTATCACTTATCAAGCTGCCTATAGAGGCAGAATTAGCAGATTTCATAGATTTGTTCAACAAGTCTCTTATGCATAGCGATGGCCTCCTTTCCCAGGTGCTCGACCACATCCGTCAGCGCGCTGGAAAACGTATGCGCCCTATACTCATCTTGTTGATGGCACGTAATTTTGGAAAGGTTTCCAGTGTTACCCAGCATTCTGCGGTAGGTCTGGAGCTTCTTCATACCGCTTCGCTGGTACATGATGATGTGGTTGATGAGAGTGGGGAGCGCCGCGGACAGGCTAGCGTGAATGCTACTTATAATAATAAGGTGGCTGTGCTTGTGGGCGATTTCATTCTTTCCACCGCCTTGCTTCATGTATCTTATTCGCATTCAGAGGAAATCGTGCGTTATCTTGCTGAGTTGGGACGTATCCTGTCTAATGGTGAGATTCTTCAGCTCAACAGTATCAGTAATGAACAGATATCGGAAGATATTTATTATCAGGTGATTAAGCAGAAAACGGCTGCTCTCTTTGAGGCTTGCGCCGGTATCGGAGCGATGTCTGCCAATGCTTCAGAACTGCAGATTGAAGAGGCGAAGCGTTTCGGACAGAACTTGGGCATCATCTTCCAGATCCGTGATGATATCTTTGATTATTATGATTCCAAGGAGATAGGTAAACCTACTGGTAATGATATGGTTGAAGGAAAACTGACTTTGCCTGTAATATATGCTTTGAAGTCTACCGGTGATGAGGAGATGATGAAGCTTGCCAGAAAGGTAAAGGCTCATACTGTGACGGCTGATGAAATAGCTCAGTTAGTGGCATTTACAAAGGAAAACGGAGGTATTGAATATGCGGATAAGCGCATGTGGGATTTCCATGCCGAAGCCATGAATTTCCTCGATACTTATGTGGAGGATAAGGATATTTACAATGCCTTGAAGGCTTACTTGGATTTTGTGATTGAAAGAAAAGCTTAATATAAAAAGGGTTGGTTCTCAGAGAGAATCAACCCTTTGTTTTTTTGTATTCTATTGATAATCAGTTGCTTTTCTTTAAATTTTTCTTTTAAACAATACTCTAGAATTCTCTTTAGAAGTATCTTAAATGGTACTTTAAAACTATCTTTCTAAGTATGTTTAATGTTACTTTGAAATTATCTTTAGAAGTACTTGATTTCCTTGCCCAGAATTTCGCTCAAGAGGAGGTTAGCCAGGCGTGATGTGCCGAGGCGCAACCACTGGTTGGTCAGCCATTTCTCGCCCAAAACTTCCTTCACGATGGTGTAGTAAACTACGGCATCATGAACGGTATTGATACCACCTGCAGGCTTGAAACCAATCTGAATGCCAGTCTTTTCGTAATATGCCTTGATAGCCTGGCACATAACGTATGCTGCCTCAGGGGTAGCTGAGACCTTCTCCTTGCCTGTTGAGGTTTTGATATAGTCAGAACCTGAGTACATCGCGAGGATAGAAGCCTTCATGATGTTGCTGCAATTCTTCAGATCGCCTGTCTCCAGAATGCATTTCATCTTATGCTCTCCGCATGTCTCCTTGAGTTCCTGAATATCATCGCAGAGACCCTCGTAATCTTCGCTGAAGAACTTGCCAACAGGCATTACGATATCCACCTCTGTTGCACCATCCTTGATAGCCATAGCGGTTTCTGCAATCTTTACCTCGATAAAGGTCTGAGAGGATGGGAAATTGCCGCTTACTACAGCGATTTCTACGCCGTCAACCTCCAGACTCTGGCTGATAAGGCCGGCAAAGTTAGGGTAGGTACATACGGTTGCTACGTGAGGAAGCTGAGGATAATCCTTGGCAAACTGGTTCACCTTTTCAATCATCTTCAGGATGCTTTCTTCTGTATCTTCTGTATGGAGAGAAGTTAACTCGATGCTACCGAAGAGGAACTTCTTGACCTCCATGGTCTCATTCTCTGCTACCTTTTCATCGAGAATCTTCTTTACTGCAGCAGCTACTTCCTCATCGTTGAGGTTGCAGTTGTACTGCTTCAAAACTGATAAATACTTGTCGTCTGACTCTTTATACTGTCCCTGCTGTGCAAGAACCTGTTCTTTAATACTGCTCATACTTAATGTTATTTATATAATTATTAAAGTTAAGTTTTTATATGAATAGCAATTTTAATTCTTGTTATCTTGTTCTTTATCTTCCTGATGCTCAGATAGTTTTGGATTGTTTTTATGCCTTTCAGAATCCCTTTGGGTCTTCTTGTCAAAACTCTTCTGGAGTTCTTCTGTCAAGTCAATCCCTGTCTGATTTGCCAGGCAGATAAGCACCCAAAGAACATCGGCCATTTCTTCGCCTAAGTTAGGTTTCTCGCCTTTCTTAAAACTCTGGTCGCCGTATGTTCGGGCAATGACGCGTGCCAGTTCGCCCACTTCTTCTGTGAGGCAAGCCATATTGGTCAGTTCGCTGAAATAGCGTACGCCATATTCTTTAATCCACTGATCTACAGCTTCTTGTGCTTCTTTTATTGTCATCTTCCTAATTCTTTTATGGGGAAAGATGCCTTTCTTTCAGGGTAGGGCATTATTCCTTGTTGTGAGTATCCATCATGATGGTTACCGGTCCATCGTTCAGTAAATCTACCTTCATATCAGCACCAAATTCGCCTGTTCCTACTGGCTTTCCGAGTGCATCGGATAGCTTTTTGCAGAACTCCTCATAGAGTGGAATGCTGATTTCGTGCTTGGCTGCTCTGAGCCAGCTTGGGCGGTTTCCTTTCTTGTAGCTGGCGAATAGGGTGAACTGGCTGATGACCAGAATCTCACCATTTATATCCATGATGGAGCGGTTCATAACGTGGTTTTCGTCGTCGAAAACACGGAGTCCTATTACCTTTCTGACCAGCCAGTCTACATCTTCTGAAGTGTCGCTTTCCTCTATTCCCAGAAGGATCAGATAGCCTTGTCTGATAGCAGATTTAACCTCTCCTTCGATGGTAACTGAGGCGTGAGAGACACGCTGTATTACGATTCTCATATTACTACTTTGAACTTTGAATGTTGAACATAGAACTTTATGAATAGCATTTGTGGAATGCTTGCTTCGGTTCTGTTCTTCTTCTTATTATTAATATATATAGTATAGTTTGAACTGCAAATATACAACTTTTATTTCATATTCTCGCCTTTTTCTTCGAAATATTTTGAAAGAATTTCTGCCTTATGAGGGCCTAATACTTCTGAAAGTTGTTCCAAGGATGCTTCTTTCATCTTTTTCACGCTCTTAAACTTGCTCAGCAGGGCTTCTTTAGCTTTCGGACCGATGCCTTTGATATCGTCTAATTCTGAGTGAAGAGCATGCTTGCTGCGTTTGTCGCGATGGAAGGTGATAGCGTATCTGTGCACCTCATCCTGTATCTGCGTCAGAACCTTGAACAGCTCGCTTTCGGGTGGTAGGGCGATGGTTTGAGGTGGAAATCCGAAGAGAAGTTCGTTGGTGCGATGGCGGTCGTCTTTGGCAAGTCCTGCGATAGGAATATCCAGGTGTAATTCGTCAACAATAACCTCTCTTACTACGTCCATCTGACCCTTTCCGCCATCGGTAATAATGAGGTCTGGAAGTACAGTTTCTTCCTCTATCATGCGACTGTACCGGCGTCTTACCACCTCTTGCATGGATGCGTAATCATCTGGTCCTTCCACCGTCTTGATGTTGTATTTCCTATAGTCTTTTCTGGATGGTTTCATACCTTTATATACGATGCAACCTGCCACGGCATCAGTACCGGATATGTTGGAATTATCGAAACATTCTATCTGGTAAGGCAGTTTTTGAAGCTTCAGTTTTGCTTGTAATTCCTTCATCAATCGGGTCTGTTTCTGCTCCGGATTGAGCTTTTCTGCCTGCTTCAGACGGTCGAATCTATACTGCTTGCAGTTCATTTCCGACAGCTCCAGAAGGTGCTTTTTGTCTCCTCTCTGGGGTACGAAGAAGGTGGCATCTTTCAGCTTCCATTCCATTTCGAAGGGCACGATTATCTCCTTCGATGTGGAGTGGAAACGCTCTCTGATTTCCGGAATGGCAGTAATCAGAAGTTCCTCGTCGCTCTCCTCCAGTTTACGTTTATATTCGTAGGTAAAGCTCTGGTTGATGGTGCCGTTTTTTACGTGAATATAGTTGATGAAGGCGTTTTTGTTGGCATCATCATTTACGATGGTGAAGACATCTACATCCGTAATTGTATGGCTTACCACCTCGCTTTTTGCCTCAAATTCATCCAGTAATTGGTACTTTTTCTTATATTCTTCGGCCATTTCAAAACGTAGAAGTTCGGCATTTTTCATCATTAAATCGTAGAGATATTTGCTTACTTCCCGCGTGTTTCCCTTCAGAATTTCACGTGCCTGGCGCATGTTTTCCTGATATTCCTCATAGCTCTGCTTGTTGATGCAGGGTGCTCCGCAGTTGTGGATATGATACTCCAGACACGGCTTGTATCTGCCTTCGGCAACGCCTTCTCTGGTGATAGGCATTCTGCAGGTGCGGGGCTTATAAAGCTTCTTGATGACCTCTAAAACGGCATACATGCTGCCGATATGAGGATAAGGACCGAAGAAGGTTCCCACTTTTTTATTGATATGACGAGTCTTGAAAATGCGTGGAAAATACTCGTTTGTTACGCATATAGAGGGGTATGTCTTGCCGTCTTTCAGCAGGACATTGTATCTTGGATTATACTTTTTGATCAGGCTGTTTTCGAGCAAAAGTGCGTCTTCTTCCGTATTTACGACCGTATAAGATATGTCGTGAATCTTAGAAACAAGCACCTTTGTCTTGTATCTGTCTACCTCTTTATGGAAGTAGGAAGATACTCTTCTCTTCAGATTTTTCGCCTTTCCCACATATATAATCGTATGATTTTCGTCGTAATATTGGTAGCTTCCTGGCTTCTCCGGCATACTTAAAACTATGTTTTTAAGCCTAGCCAAGCGCTCCTCATTCTCTTGTTTCGTCATATTTTTACTTGTTTTTAAAGGGAAAACGAGCGTTACTGTTTCACGTGAAACGGCAACGCTCTAGTGTCTTTTACTGCTTCCTTGCTGCATTCTCGCAGTATTTCTTGCAGTATTTTTGCTGCTTATAACTGTAATAAAGTAGTTACTTCAACGTCTGGATCAAAGGAGTTTCTGCCTTCGAAATTCTCGTTTACGAGTTCGATGATGAAGTTGGCATATACCTTTTTCGGATGGAATTTCTTTACCAGGTCGCATGCTGCTTTCATGGTTCCACCGGTGGCAAGGAGGTCGTCGTGGAGGAGTACGATGTCGTCCTCATTGATGGCATCTTCGTGGATTTCGATGGTATCGATGCCATATTCCTTAGCATAACTTTCCTGTACGGTTTTGCATGGAAGTTTGCCTGGTTTGCGGCACAAAACTACGCCGGCTCCGAGACGAATAGCAAGGGCAGAAGACATTACGAAACCGCGTGATTCAATGCCTACAATCTTGGTGATTCCTTTGTCTTTGTAGAGTTCATACATCTCATCGCTGATCTCTTTTAAAGATGCAGGATTCTTGAAAAGGGTTGAAACGTCGCGGAAGTTTACACCCTTGATTGGCCAATCTGGAATGCAACGCAGATTGTCTAATAATAGCTGATTGTTCATTACTTTTTATGCTTTAAATTGATACTTATTTTGTTCTTTTTTCTTATTCCTTTTTATGGGCTTTTTGCCCGTTTGTTTTTGCCTTTTACTCGATTTTATCCGCTTTTGTTTCACGAATTGCTGAAGTTTTACTTTAACCGCAAAACACTTGATGCAACCTTTCTTAAGCGGTTGAGCATCAAATGTTTTGTTGATAGTCTGTTTCACGTGAAACATTGGGAAATTCCTTGTTTTTCGCTGTGAAACGGCTTATCTTCCGAGTAATACAAGCATCACGTTGATATCGCTTGGTGATACGCCCGGAATTCGGCTTGCCTGTGCCAAGGTTTCCGGGTCGATGCGCTCGAGTTTCTGGCGTCCTTCTGTGGAGATTTCGTGGAGCTCGGAATAGTTGAAACGGCCCTTGATTTTGATGTTCTCCAAACGGTGCATCTTGTCGGCAATGAGACGCTCTCGTTCGATGTAACCTTTGTACTTCATCTTGATTTCTGCAGCTTCCGTTATCTCTTCCTTTCGGTTGGCTGGTGTTTCCAGTGCAGCCTTCAGGTCCGGAATAATCTCCGAAAGATTCGTGAGGTTCAGATGCGGACGAGCGATGAGGTCGATGAGCTTGCAGCCGGCGCGAAGTGGAGTAGTACCGAGTGCTTCCAGTTTTGAATTTATCTCATCCTTCTTGATAGGATAGTTGGCGCAAAATTCGATGATTCTTCCGATGGCTTCTTTTTTCTCTATCCACCAGTCGTAACGGTCGCGCTTGGCAATTCCGAGTTCGTATGCTTTTTCGGTGAGTCGGGCATCGGCATCGTCCTGACGGAGCAGAATGCGGTATTCGGCTCTGGAGGTAAACATGCGGTATGGTTCGTCAACTCCCTTTGTGGTGAGATCATCGATGAGTACGCCGATATAACTCTCATCGCGGTTCATCTCGAATGTTTTGTCGCCAACACAATGCAAGGCTGCGTTGATTCCTGCCACGGTTCCCTGTCCTCCTGCTTCTTCATAACCGGTGGTTCCGTTCACCTGTCCGGCAAAGAAGAGACCTTTGATGATTTTCGACTCCAGTGAATGTTTGAGTTGGGTCGGGTCGAAGTAATCGTATTCGATGGCGTATCCCGGTCTGTAAATCTTGGCATCTCTCAAAGCAGGAATCTCGTGAAGTGCATTCAGCTGGATATCCATCGGCATGCTCGAAGAAAAACCGTTCAGATACATCTCGTTCGTATCTTCGCCTTCCGGTTCCAGGAAGAGCGGATGCTGATCCTTGTCGGGGAAGGTAACGAGTTTGGTTTCGATACTCGGACAGTAACGTGGACCGGTACTCTGAATCTGACCATTATATAAAGGTGAATCAGCGAGACCGCTTTTTAAAGTTTCGTGAACCTTCTTGTTGGTGTAGCAAGTCCAGCAAGGCAATTGTTTCAGAACCCGATGTTCTCCCATGTAAGAGAACTGGTGGAAATCGCTGTCGCCCGGCTGTTCTTCCATATCTTCGAAATGAACACTTCTCTTGTCAATTCTGACCGGAGTTCCGGTTTTCATTCTAGCTGTAGTGATACCCCATCGGGTGATGCTCTCCGTAAAGTTGTGTACGGCAGGTTCGGCGCATCTTCCGCCTTCTACCATCTTTCTTCCTACATGCATCAGTCCGTTGAGGAATGTTCCAGCGGTGATGATGATGCTCTTGGCATAGAATTCGGCTCCCCAGATGGTTCTTACGCCGATGGCTTCTCCGTTAGCTACGAGCAGTTCGTCAGCCTGGTCTTGCCAGATGTCGAGGTTGTCGGTATGGTCGAGGATGGTTCTCCATTCCCAGATAAACTTTCCTCTGTCGCATTGGGCACGGGGGCTCCATACGGCAGGACCCTTGCCGATGTTGAGCATTCGGAACTGGATGGCGGTTTTATCCGTTACGATACCCATCTGTCCGCCCAAAGCATCGATTTCGCGCACAATCTGTCCCTTGGCAATACCTCCGATGGCGGGGTTGCAACTCATCTGACCAATCTTGTTCATATCCATCGTTATCAAACAGGTTTTGGCACCCATGTTTGCAGAGGCTGCAGCAGCCTCGCATCCGGCATGTCCTCCACCGATAACGAGCACGTCATAATTGAATTTCATACTTCGTTTAATCTATATTTTTTCTAATTTTCGGCAAAAGTAAGAAATAAAATCGAAATTTTAGCAAAAATACTTTGATAAATCATTAAAATATAGTAATTTTGCAGCAGACTTGCGAAAATATACCTAGAAATGAGGATTGCAGAATGCCAAAAAATAGGTATTGCAGGGACGAAAAGTGTGGAATATAAATTAGTTTCAAACAGTTAAATAATTAAATTTCAATCATTTATGTGGTTAATCAATTCATCTATTGGTAGAAAAGTAGTGATGTCAGTAACTGGTATCGCTCTTATTCTATTCTTGACATTCCACGGTTGCATGAATGTTGTTGCTCTCTTCTCAGGAGATGCTTACAACATGATTTGCGAATTGTTGGGTGCTAACTGGTACGCCGTAGTTGCAACTTTGGGTTTGGCAGCTTTGGCAGTTTGTCACATCGTTTACGCTTTCATCCTGACAGCACAGAACCGTCGTGCTCGCGGTAACCAGCGTTACGAGGTAACAGCAAAGCCAGAGAAAGTAGAGTGGGCTAGCCAGAACATGTTGGTGCTCGGTATCATCATCGTTCTCGGTTTGTTGCTACACCTCTTCAATTTCTGGTACAACATGATGTTTGCAGAGCTTTTGGGTACAAGCTTCGGTCACAGCCCAGCAGACGGCTTCGCATTCATTCAGGACACCTTCGCTAACCCAGTATTTGTAGTTCTCTACCTTATCTGGTTGGTAGCTCTTTGGTTCCACCTCACTCACGGTTTCTGGAGTGCTATTCAGACTCTCGGTTGGAGCGGTAAGACTTGGTTCTGCCGTTGGAAGATGATTGGTATGATTTACTCTACCATCCTGCTTCTCCTCTTCATCGTAGTTGTATTGGCATTCGCTTTCGGTTGCGCTCCATCTTTGTGCTGCGCATAATTCGTGTAATCATTTAAGTATTAAAAAAGATTATGGCAAAAACATTAAATTCTAGAATACCTGAAGGACCAGTTGCTGAGAAGTGGACCAACTATAAGGCTCACCAGCGTTTGGTTAACCCAAAGAATAAGTTAAAGCTCGACGTTATCGTTGTAGGTACAGGTTTGGCAGGTGCTTCTGCTGCTGCTTCTCTCGGCGAGATGGGCTTCAATATCTTGAACTTCTGCATCCAGGACTCTCCACGTCGTGCTCACTCTATCGCAGCACAGGGTGGTATCAATGCAGCTAAGAATTATCAGAATGATGGTGACTCTGTTTACCGTCTGTTCTACGATACTGTAAAGGGTGGTGACTACCGTGCTCGTGAGGCTAACGTTTACCGTTTGGCTGAGGTGAGCAACGATATCATCGACCAGTGCGTAGCTCAGGGCGTTCCTTTCGCTCGTGAGTACGGTGGTATGCTGGCTAACCGTTCTTTCGGTGGTGCTCAGGTATCTCGTACATTCTATGCTAAGGGTCAGACAGGTCAGCAGCTCCTCCTCGGTGCTTACTCTTCTTTGAGTCGCATGGTTGAGGCAGGTAAGGTTAAGCTCTTCACCCGTTACGAGATGGAGGATATTGTGATCGTTGACGGTCACGCTCGTGGTATCATCGCTAAGAATTTGATTACAGGTAAGTTGGAGCGTTTCTCTGCCAACGCCGTAGTTATCGCTACCGGTGGTTATGGTAACGCTTACTTCCTTTCTACAAACGCTATGGGTTGTAACTGTACAGCAGCTATCCAGTGCTACCGCAAGGGTGCTGACTTCGCTAACCCATCTTACGTTCAGATTCACCCTACATGTATCCCTGTTCACGGTACAAACCAGAGTAAGTTGACTTTGATGTCAGAGTCACTCCGTAACGATGGTCGTATCTGGGTTCCTAAGAAGATTGAGGATGCCAAGGCATTGCAGGCTGGTACAAAGAAGGGTTCTGATATTCCTGAGGAAGACCGCGACTACTACTTGGAGCGCCGTTACCCAGCATTCGGTAACCTGGTTCCTCGTGACGTGGCTTCTCGTGCAGCTAAGGAGCGTTGCGACAAGGGCTTCGGTGTCAACAACACTGGTCTTGCCGTATTCCTCGACTTCTCTGAGTCTATCAACCGTCTCGGTATCGACGTTATCCTGCAGCGTTATGGCAACCTCTTCGATATGTATGAGGAGATTACCGATGTTAACCCAGGTGAGTTGGCTAACGAGATTAACGGCGTGAAGTACTACAACCCAATGATGATCTTCCCTGCTATCCACTATACAATGGGTGGTATCTGGGTTGACTACGAGTTGATGACCACTATCCCTGGTCTCTTCGCTATTGGTGAGTGTAACTTCTCTGACCACGGTGCTAACCGTCTTGGTGCATCTGCTTTGATGCAGGGTTTGGCTGACGGTTACTTCGTATTGCCATACACCATCCAGAACTACCTGGCCGACCAGGCATTGTGGCCAAAGCTCTCTACCGATCTCCCAGAGTTCGCAGAGGCAGAGGCAGGTGTTCAGAAGGAAATCGACCGTCTGATGGGTATCCAGGGCAAGCGCTCTGTAGATTCTATCCACAAGGAGTTGGGTCACATCCTTTGGGAGCACGTAGGTATGGGTCGTACCAAGGAAGGTCTTGAGGAAGGCTTGAAGAAGATGAAGGCTCTGCGCGAGGAATTCAACAAGAACCTCTTCATCCCTGGCAAGAAGGAAGGCTTGAACGTAGAGTTGGATAAGGCTATCCACTTGCGTGACTTCATCTTGATGGGCGAGTTGATCGCTTACGATGCATTGCACCGCAACGAGAGCTGTGGTGGTCACTTCCGTGAGGAGTACCAGACAGAGGAAGGCGAGGCTAAGCGTGATGATGAGAACTTCTTCTACGTAGGTTGCTGGGAGTATCAGGGCAACGATACAACTGCTCCAGTGCTCAACAAGGAACCTCTCGAGTATGAGGCAATTAAGGTACAGACAAGAAATTACAAGAATTAAAAAGCGAACAAGACAATGGCAAGAAATATAAGTTTCACAGTTAAGTATTGGAAGCAGGACGGCCCTACAGCACAGGGTCACTTCGATACACATGAGATGAAGAACATCCCAGATGATACCTCATTCCTCGAGATGCTCGACATCTTGAACGAGGAGCTCATCGAGTCAGGTCAGGAGCCTTTCGTCTTCGACCACGACTGCCGCGAGGGTATCTGCGGTATGTGCTCTCTCTATATTAATGGTACACCTCATGGTAAGACAGAGCGTGGTGCTACAACATGTCAGCTCTACATGCGTCGTTTCAACGATGGCGATGTTATCACCGTTGAGCCTTGGCGTTCTGCTGGTTTCCCTATCATCAAGGACTGTATGGTAGACCGTTCAGCATTCGACAAGATCATCCAGGCAGGTGGTTACACCAGCATTCGTACTGGTCAGGCTCAGGATGCCAACGCTATCCTGATTCCTAAGGAGAATGCAGACGAGGCAATGGATTGCGCTACATGTATCGGTTGCGGTGCTTGTGTTGCTGCATGTAAGAATGGTTCTGCTATGCTCTTCGTCAGCTCAAAGGTTAGCCAGCTGGCACTTCTCCCACAGGGTCGTGTAGAGGCTGCTGCCCGTGCTAAGAAGATGATTGCACGCATGGATGAGCTCGGATTCGGTAACTGTACAAACACTCGTGCTTGCGAGGCTGTTTGTCCTAAGAACGAGTCTATCGCTAACATCGCCCGCTTGAACCGTGAGTTCTTGAAGGCTAAGTTGGCTGACTAATCCATCGTTTCTTTTGAGACACCGGAATTTTCTCTCTGCATCTTTACGGATGCGAGAGAATTTTCCCAGCAACTCTTCACTCTTCACCTTTGGGGTGTAAGTGGCTGAAGGATAGGAAGTTGGGCGGGTGAAGAGTGTTTTTTTACTCTTCACCCGCCCTTCACCTTTTTAGGCTGTTGGCAGCTAAGCGGCTCTGCGTTTATACCTTTCCCAAAATCGTAAAAGGTGAAGAGTGGTGAAGAGTGGGTGAAGAGTGCCGAAAATCTCTTCACCTATATAATGTGTTGTGTTTCAGTTCTTTATGCTGAAAAGGTGAAGAGTGAAGAGCTGATTGCGATATTCCTGCCAACCGTGCTTCTCTTGAAATAAGAGAAAAGATGTTTGGCAAACTGCTATACAGGAACAGCCGACTAGCCTCTGTTGCGCTAGTCGGCTGTTTGCCTTTTGCCAGTATGCTGTTTTTCTTCTGCCTGCCTTCTGTTTTTCCTAGGCAGTTGTTCTATCTCCGATAGTTATGTATTTACTAAACTTACGCATGTGGTTCAAGAACGGGCTGAAGGCCCAAAAGCTCCTAGCCCAGGGCATCGCCCTGGGTATAATGGCAATCAGCAAGCCGCCCTGTAAGGGCAAAAGCTTTGTTAATAGCCTGATATTTAAAAGCTTTTGCCCTTACAGGGCGACAGGGGTGCGTCCATAAAAACCCAGGGCGATGCCCTGGGCTAGGAGCTTCTGCCCTTTCAGGGCGTGTGGAGTATACATGCGAAATTTGAGTAAATTATCAGATATTCTGAGAAATATTTTGTAATCTCATCAGAATATCGTAAATTTGCGGTTATTAAGAATAAGTAATGTAATGACGAATCACTCAACAGAAATAATGAACCAAGCAACGCTCGATTTTATCTGCCAGCATCAGGACGATGATGTTCGTCGGTTGGCTTTCCTCGGCAGCAAGTATCCCGAGGTAGATATGCCTTTCGCTCTCGACCAGATTCGCGGGCGAAAGATGGCTCGTGTGAAACTGCCCCGTTGGGCAAGCATCGATGGCCTTATCTATCCCCCTCATATTTCGATGGAGCAATGTTCGTCAGAGCAAACGGCACTTTATAAGGCTGAACTCGCAGCCCGACTGCTCGGTTTGTCTCCTTCATCATCCGAAAACGTAGAAGAAAAGGGGAAGGAGAGCGAAAACGCCTCAAATCTTCATCTTTCTGAAAATTGCGAATTTGCGTGCAAAGGGGCAGTTGATTCAGAATTCGCCAAAAATGAAGCCACTTGCAAAAAGCAACAGATATTAACAGAATCAAAAGAGAATGTTAATGAAACAAAAGAAGGACCTCATGAAGGAGATTTTTCTGAAGAAATCGGGTTTGTTGACCTGACCGGCGGTTTCGGAGTAGACTTCTCTTACATCGCTTCCCGATTGGGCGTGAAGTCGATGTATGTGGAGCGTCAGACTCATCTCTGTGAAGCAGCGAAGGAAAACTTTGGGCGGTTGGGTTTGATGAATGCCATCGTGAAGAATGGAGACGGAATAGAGGTTCTGCATTCTTTTGCTTCAAAGAAAGAGGCTGCTGCATCAGATTCTTTAGGCATAACTGAAGACCAGCCGCAGTCATTACTTAAGACCAACCTTGGTCTTAAGCTGATCTTCATCGATCCTGCCCGTAGAGACGATGCGGGCAACAAGGTAGTATCCTTGAAGGATTGTACGCCCGATGTAACCCTTTTGCAGGAAGAAATGCTTTCGAAGGCAGATTACGTCATCATCAAACTCTCTCCGATGCTCGATTGGCACCGTGCGGTAAGCGAATTAAACTGCGTACAAGAGGTTCATATTATCTCCGTGAACAATGAGTGCAAGGAACTCCTTTTAGTGCTCTCTGCTCGAAATATGGGCAATCTCCGCATTTATTGTGTCAATGATGCCCAGTCCTTCGTCTGCGAAGAGTCGGATATGGAGGCTTCTTCGGTGAAGATAGCCCCATCCACGCTTGAAGAGATGCAGTATCTTTACGAGCCGAATGCCTCGTTGATGAAAGCCGGCTGTTTCGGTGTTCTTTCCGAGCGCTATGATGCAAGGATGCTTTCCAAGAACAGCCATCTCTTCGTGAGCCAGGCGCCTATCGAAGCCTTCCCCGGCAGAAGTTTCCGCATCATCGCCATCTCTTCCTTTAATAAGAAGGAGTTGAAGCGTCATCTGTCAGGAATCACCAAGGCGAACATCGCCACCCGCAACTTCCCCCTTTCCGTAGCCGAATTGCGCAAGCGTCTGAAGCTGAAAGATGGTGGCGAAACCTATATCTTCGCCACCACATTGAGCGACGAAAGTCATGTGCTGGTAATAACGGAGAAAGCTTAGAAAACCTCGAAAATGTGTAAAATGTAAAGGTCTGAAAAGAAAAATATATCAGCAACAGCTTGATAGAGAAAAAATAGGTGAGGTGTGCTGCCACAGTGGCGTTTTATCTCTTTAATGAAAAAGTTCCAAGTGGGAGGAATGCCACTTGGAACTTGACGTATTATTTTCTTTTTTCCTTGAAGAACTTCTCGAAGAAGTCCATTTGCTTTTGATTTTGAACAGGACCCAAATGCAGTCCTTCCTTCATAATCATCACCGTTGGTTTACCTTCCTGGTAGGTAGTCCAGAAAGGAAGGCTATCCCCATTTGGATTGCCAGTCTTGGTAAAGTTGATCCAGTAGCGTGACATGATTTGTTCCATGTGCTGCTCCGTCTCGGTCATCTTTCCAGAGCCAAACTTATAGCCATAGATGAATGGCATCTCTGCTACATGGCTGGCTCCTCCCTTGCGGCTTTTCACGATGGTGTTCTCTGAGTCTTGGTCAAAGTAATACATATACACCTTGCCCTTGCCGGTCTTGCTCTGCAGGTTAGCCCAGGCATACGTTCCCCATGCAAAGGAGCCATCACGGAAAATGTCGGATTGGGCGAAGTAGGTTTCTTCCTCTGTCTTGGCAGGATAGAGACTGAGAACCTGGTCTGCCCAGCTTCCATATATCTCATGGATTCTTTTCTCATAGTCACTTACACTGACAGGGCGGCTAAACATACTTCCTTCGTCGCTGTTGGTTCCTATGATGACATTTACATCATTGTAGCTTCCCTTTTCATAGAGCTTATACTGGTCATCGGTGATGGAGTAGCCGTCAACGTTCGGCCAAAAAGACTCAAAGGCGGTATTCTTCACGATGTCCATAGCCGGAACTTTTCTTAGCTGCTTCAAGTTCTTAGCCTTGAGTTTCTTTTGAAGGAGAAGTCCACCTGCTTCTGCCGCTTTGGTAGTGAGCATGGCTGTGTTACCATTTCTGCTTTCACCCACAGGCCAGAAGGAGCTACCACTTTCGCTGATGGCTCCTCGGAAGAGTCCCTTGGCAAGGGGAGAGGCGCATAGTATACTTACCGAGATACCACCGGCAGATTCTCCAGCAATGGTAATCTTGTCTGGGTCTCCACCGAAGGCAGCGATATTGTCGTGAATCCATTTTAAGGCCATCACTTGATCAAGGATGCCATAGTTACCAGATATGTTCTTGCCTGATTCCTTATTCAGCTCTGGATGTGCCATGAATCCCAAGGCTCCCAAGCGGTATTCTATGCTGCAATAGATGATGCCTTCCTTGACAAAGCTTTCCTGAGTTCCACTGTAGGAGCCAGTAAGAAAGGCTCCTCCATGAATCATCACAAATACTGGGAGTTTGTCATTCTTGCTCTTGGCTGGCGTTTCCACACTGAGGTATAGGCAGTCCTCGCTCATGCCCTGCTCTCCACCATTTTGGTTAGGGTCGATGGGCTGTGGTGGACGGTCTCCCCATTTATCTGCTTTGAATACTCCCTTCCAAGGCTTCTTGCTCACTGGGGCTTTCCATCTGAGGTTGCCCACTGGTGCTTCAGCGTATGGGATTCCCTTGTATAAGGCGAATCCTTCATGTTCCACACCTTCAATTTCTCCTTGCTCCACTGTTGTTCTTAGCAGTTGGGCGTTAGCTGCCGATAGGCAAAAGAGTGTCAGGGCAGCTGTCAGTAGATGTCTTTTCAATTTCATTTCAGGTTATTCCATTAATTCCGCAACACTATTATTAATTAAACGTTTTAAGAACCTGAGCAACAGAAAGTTACTCCGGATTTTGCCATGTCAAAATTTTCACTTATCTTAGTGTTGCGAAGAGAAAACAAGCAAAACTCTGATATGACATGGCAAAGATACAAATTAAATCTGAGAAACTCACTCCTTTTGGAGGAATATTTTCGGTTCATGGAGCAATTTGACTCCATATTGTCTTCTGTAATCGACTCCACCCTCAGAATTTCACTACTCATTTGATGAACCATCTCTCGCTTCATCCGAGACTTCGCACTTCTCGCCAGTGTTGGAGAGAATAGATGATCGAGCTTTTTCTTATTGTGATTCCTTGGAGAATATTGGTTTTCCGCCAGTGCTTAAAATTATCGGGAAGGATATTCCGCCAAAACCACCAGTAAATGGGTGATATAGGCTAGTTTGGGGGCTGTAATTAAATTTTAACCCCTAAAAAACTGCAAAAAAAGTAGCAATATTTGGTAATTTGCCAAAATATTGCTACTTTTGCATTTATAATATTGCAAACTAGTTTGAAAATCATGTCATTAATAGAAATTAAAAAGGTCGAAACAAAGAAGGACTTGAAGACGTTCATCGACTTCCATTACGACCTCTACGAAGGCAACGAATATGATGTGCCTAATCTTTTCAGCGACGACATGAATACTCTGAGCAAGGACAAGAACGCTGCGTTCGAGTTCTGCGAGGCAGAGTATTTTCTTGCCTATAAGGACGGCAAGCTGGCAGGTCGCGTCGCTGCCATTATCAATCATAAGGCAAACAATAAATGGGGCAGGAAATCGGTCCGTTTCGGCTGGATTGATTTCATTGACGACCGCGAGGTTTCCAAGGCTCTTCTCGATGCTGTAGAGAAATACGGTAAGGAGAAGGGAATGGAAGATATTGTAGGTCCGCTGGGTTTTACCGATATGGATCCAGAAGGCATGCTTACCTGGGGCTTTGACCAGCTAGGCACCATGCCTACCATTTATAATTATTCATATTATCCGGAGCACATTGAGGCTCTGGAGGGTTTTACCGTAGATAATAAGTATGTAGAGTATAAACTGATGGTGCCAGATACCATCCCGGAGAAATATTCCAAGATAGCGGCGATGATAGAGAAAAGATACAATCTCCATGTCCGCAAACTTACCCGTAAGGATATTTATCAGGGCGGATACGGACAGAAGATTTTCGACCTCATCAATGATACATACAAGCATCTCTATGGTTATTCCGAACTTTCACAGAAGCAGATAGACCAGTACATCAAGATGTATCTGTCTTTGCTCGACCTGAACTTTGTAACAGCCATAGAAGACTGGACTACCGAGGATCATAAGATGATAGGTATCGGTATTACGATGCCTTCCCTTTCCAGAGCTCTGCAGAAGTGTCATAGGGGCAGGCTGCTTCCTTTTGGCTGGTGGCATCTGCTGCGCGCCATCAAGTTCCATAAAACCAAGATTGTCGACCTTCTGCTCATCGGAATCCAGCCGGAATACCGTGCTAAGGGTGCCAATGCGCTGCTCTTTGCCGACCTGATTCCTATCTATCAGAAGTATGGAATCGAGTGGGGAGAAACGCAGGTAGAAATGGAAGAAAATGCTGCCGTGCAGGGACAATGGGGCGTCTTGGATCCAATCCTTCACAAGCGTCGCAACTGCTATATTAAGAGTATCAGGTAAATAGTAATTGTTGTGTTGGCAATTATCTGATAAACAGAATATTGCAACATCATTTGCTATATTATAAGAAAATAAATAAGAATAACTAAGGAGGAATCATGTCTGAAGATAAAAACTTAGGTAACAGCGAATTGAATGCCGCTGATGAGCTTACCAATGCCCCTCAGGAGCAGCAGCCGGTAGAATATACCGATGATAACATCCGCCACTTGAGCGATATGGAGCATGTGCGTACCCGTCCGGGTATGTACATCGGCCGTCTGGGAGATGGAAATCTGCCGGAAGATGGTATTTATGTGCTCTTGAAGGAGGTGGTAGACAACTCTATCGATGAATTCAAGATGGGCGCAGGTGCCCGTCTGGAAATCGATATCGAGGACAATCTGCGTGTCAGCGTGCGCGACTATGGCCGTGGTATTCCTCAGGGAAAACTCGTTGAGGCTGTAAGCGTGCTGAATACCGGCGGTAAGTACGACAGCAAGGCGTTCAAGAAGAGCGTAGGTCTGAACGGTGTGGGTGTGAAGGCGGTCAATGCCCTCAGTTCCCACTTCGAGGTAAAGTCGTACCGCGACGGAAAGGTGCGCCATCTGAAGTTTGAGAAAGGTATTCTGAAGAGCGACACGATGGAAGATACTGAGGACGAGAACGGTACCTTTATCTTCTTCGAGCCGGATAATACACTCTTCAAGAACTATTCCTTCCACGATGATTTCGTGGAAACGATGCTCCGCAACTATACTTATCTGAACACCGGACTCACCATCATGCACAATGGCCGCCGCATCTTGAGCCGCCATGGTCTGCAGGATTTGCTGAGCGATAATATGACCAACGAAGGTCTCTACGACATCGTCCACATGAAGGGCGAGGACATCGAGATTGCCTTCACCCATACCAACCAGTATGGCGAGGAGTATTATTCCTTCGTCAACGGTCAGCACACCACCCAGGGAGGTACGCATCAGAGTGCCTTCAAGGAGCATATAGCCAAAACTATCAAGGAGTTCTACGGCAAGTATGAGTATGCAGACATCCGAAACGGACTGGTGGCTGCCATTGCCATCAACGTAGAAGAACCGGTCTTCGAGAGTCAGACCAAGATTAAGCTCGGAAGTACTACGATGACGCCGAATGGTGGCGAAACCATCAATAAGTATGTGGGCGATTTCCTGAAGAAGGAAGTAGACAACTATCTCCATATCCACAAGGATGTGGCTGAGATTCTGGAGAATAAGATTAAGGAGAGCGAGCGCGAGCGCAAGGCGATGGCGGGCGTTACCAAACTAGCCCGTGAGCGTGCCAAGAAGGCGAATCTCCACAACCGCAAGCTCCGCGACTGCCGCATCCATTTCAGCGACGCCAAGAACGAGCGCAAGGAGGAGAGTTCCATTTTCATCACCGAGGGCGATTCTGCCAGCGGAAGCATCACCAAGAGCCGCGATGTGAATACCCAGGCGGTGTTCTCTCTGCGTGGTAAACCGCTCAACAGCTTCGGTCTTACCAAGAAGGTGGTTTATGAGAACGAGGAGTTCAATCTGCTTCAGGCGGCTCTCGATATAGAGGACGGCTTGGATTCATTGCGTTACAACAAGGTGATTGTGGCAACCGATGCGGATGTCGACGGAATGCACATCCGCCTGCTCATCATCACCTTCTTCCTTCAGTTCTTCCCAGATCTCATCAAGAAGGGCCATGTCTACGTGCTTCAGACCCCATTGTTCCGAGTGCGCAACAAGCGAACCAAGATCAAGAACAAGCAGGCGGTGGCTGATGCCGATGCAAAACTGGGAAGCAAGGAGAAAAAGAGCGATTTCATCACGCATTACTGTTACAGCGATGAGGAGCGCCAGCAGGCGATTCGCGATTTGGGCCCTGATCCTGAAATCACCCGATTCAAAGGATTGGGAGAGATTTCGCCTGATGAATTCGCCCATTTCATCGGTCCCGACATGCGGTTGGAGCAGGTTACGCTGCATAAAACCGATCAGGTGCAGAAGCTGTTGGAATATTATATGGGTAAGAATACGATGGAGCGCCAGAACTTCATCATCGAAAATCTGGTGATAGAAGAGGATATTCCGGAGGAAGACTCAGCACCGCTGGATTAAATGAAGTGAAGAGTGAAGAACGAAGTTTAAAAAAATGAAGAAATATCTATTTATAGCACTGGTAGCATTCCTGGCAGTAACTTCTGCCAGTGCCCAGCTGCGTATCAAGATGGGCAAGAACAGCCCGATAGAGAAGTTGGGAAGGGCTGAAATCGCCATTACCAACCTTTATGTGGATAGTGTGGATGAGAATAAGCTCGTAGAGGACGCCATCCGAGGCATGCTCGAAAAGCTCGACCCTCATTCTTCTTACGCTACAGCCAAGGAAACCAAGGCGATGAACGAGCCGCTGAACGGCAGTTTTGATGGCATTGGCGTGCAGTTTAACATGGTAGATGATACGCTGCTCGTTATCCAGCCGGTTACGAACGGACCTTCCGAGAAGGTGGGAATCATTGCCGGCGACCGCATTGTGGCTGTAAACGATACTGCCATTTCGGGCGTCAAGATGAGCAAGGAGGAAATCATGAAGCGCCTTCGTGGTCCTAAGGGAACCACGGTGAACCTTACCATCGTGCGCCGTGGCATCAAGGATAAGCTCATCTTTAAGGTGAAGCGCGATAAGATTCCGGTAACTACGATGGATGCGGCTTATATGATTCGTCCGGGCATCGGATACATCCGATTGGGAAGTTTTGGATTGACCAGTCATAAAGAGGTTACAATAGCGATGGATTCGCTGAAAAAGAAGGGTATGAAGGACCTTATCTTCGACCTTGAGGATAATGGCGGAGGCTATCTTCAGGCTGCGGCTCAGATTGCCAACGAGTTCCTGCAGAAGGGCGATCTCATCGTTTATACCAATGGCAGAAAGGCGCCTCGCCAGGAATACAAGGCGCAGGCTAACGGCAGATGGCGCAAGGGTAAGGTGGTAGTGCTCACCAATGAGTTTACTGCTTCTGCCGCCGAGATTGTTTCCGGAGCCGTCCAGGATCAGGACCGTGGTGTAGTGGTTGGTCGCAGAACCTTTGGTAAGGGTTTGGTGCAGCGTCCGCTGACCTTCGATGATGGCAGCGAGATTCGTCTCACCATCGCCCATTACTATACGCCTAGCGGCAGATGTATCCAGAAGCCTTATAAGAAAGGTGACAGATTGGATTATGCGATGGATCTCGACAACCGTTACAAGCATGGCGAGTTCACTAATCAGGACAGCATCCATCTTTCAGACAGTCTGAAGTATTATACCTTGCGCAAGCATCGTGTAGTTTATGGTGGTGGTGGAATCATGCCAGATTATTTCGTTCCGCTGGATACAACCAAGTATACCAAGATGCACCGTCAGTTGGCAGCCAAGAGTATCGTCATCAACCACAGTCTGAAGTTCATCGATGCGCATCGCAAGGAACTCAAGAGCCAGTATAAGGATTTCGATAAGTTCCTCGCCACCTACGAGGTTCCTTCTTCGCTGATAGAAGGCATTATCGCCGAGGGCAAGAAGGAGAAGATAGAGCCAAAGGATGAGGCTGAATTAATTCAGACGAAGAAATACCTCGCCCTGCAACTGAAAGCCCTTGTAGCAAGAGATATCTGGGATATGAGCCAATACTTCCAGGTTTGGAACGAGACAAACGAGATAGTTCAGCGCGCCGTACAGTTGCTGACTACAGGGAAGTAGATTAAGTGAAGAGTGAAGAACGAAGAGTGAAAAAACAACGTTCGGCATCCGAAGGGAAAGCCAATTCAAGTGCTTTGCTCATGTAACCATAGAAAAAACGGCTGTTAACTGTTAACCTGTTAACCCCGTGAGGTAATGATATAAGAAAAGGTCGTGAGGTTCAATCAGAAATCTCACGACCTTTTTTGTATTTATCTTTTTCAGAAGTCATTTACTTCTTCTCATGCAGATGATCCCATTTCAGATAGATTCCGGCAAGGATGGTGCCGGAAATACTGTGCCAGGCGCAGCTGATGGCGCAAGGCAATACGGCGAGAGGCTGGGCTGCGAAGAAGTTGCCGGCAAGCACCGTGGCAAGACCGGCGTTCTGCATTCCTACCTCAATACTGATGGTGCGCTTCTTGGCAGTATTGAATCCGGCACATTTGCCGGCAAGCCAGCCGAGAAGATAACCCAGCGTATTGTGGCAGAAAACCACGGCGAAAGTCCAGAGGAAGAGCGATAAGCCGCGAGCTACGAGGTCATCATGAACCGTAGAAATCACACCGCCTACGATGATTGCCAGACACGTAACGCTGATGCCCGGCATCAGACTCTGGATGGTAGGGAAGCAGTCTTTCTTGCCGTAAATATAGTTGAGGGCGCAGCCGATGGCCACAGGAATAATCGTTACGATGAGGATGTTGATGAACATTCCCACAGCATCTACATGGATAATCTCGCCTGCCGTAATCTTCATCAGCAGCGGAGTCATCACCGGTGCAAGAATGGTAGAGGCGCAGGTCATTCCTACGGAGAAAGCTACGTCGCCATGACACAGATAACTCATAATGTTGCTCGAAACGCCGCCCGGACAGCAACCTACCAGCAGGATTCCGAGTGCCAGGGCTGGGTCAAGATGCCATACATGAACCAGGGTGTAAGCCACGCCAGGCATGATGATAAACTGGGCACAGGCTCCGATGAAGACATCCAGCGGGCGTTGGGCCAGAATCTTGAAGTCGTTGGTGGTCAAGGTCAGACCCATAGTGAGCATGATGATGCCGAGAATGACGGTTTGAGTAGTTCCGCGCACCCAGTCGAAGGTATGTGGGAAGAAGAATGTGAACACTGCAACACCTATCACGAAGATAGATGTGTAATTGGCCAGCAGCTTGCTGAGCCCTTGAAATAACTTAAGCATAATTCTATTTCTTTTAAAATCCTGATATTTCTCTCTTATTTATTTCTTTCCTCGCTTTCAATATCGAGTGCAAAAGTACGTCTTTTCTTTCGGATAAACAAATTATTCTGCAAGAAAATGATAAATTATAACATTTTTACAGGGTAGCGCTTGCAAATCTGCACGAATCTTTTGGGATTGTGCAAAATCATGGGCAAAATAATTCGGCTTTTCTTCTTTAATTCCGCAACAAATGTGTAACTTTGCACCCATATTATCGATAATAGTCATAGAATGAACGAAGATTTTGATATAAGACAAGAAATGGTTTCGCCTGCCGAAAAGGAATTCGAGAAGGCGCTGCGCCCGCTGAAGTTTTCTGATTTCAGCGGACAGAATGGCGTGGTAGAAAATCTCGAGGTCTTTGTTGAGGCTGCTAAATATCGTGGCGAACCGCTCGACCATACGCTCCTCCATGGTCCGCCGGGATTGGGTAAGACCACGCTGAGCAACATCATCGCCAACGAACTGGGCGTAGGATTCAAGATTACATCGGGTCCTGTGCTCGATAAGCCGGGCGATCTGGCGGGAATCCTTACCTCGCTGGAGCCCAACGATGTGCTCTTTATCGATGAAATCCACCGTCTTTCGCCTGTGGTAGAGGAGTATCTCTATTCGGCGATGGAGGATTACCGCATCGACATCATGATAGACAAGGGGCCTTCGGCTCGCAGCATCCAGATAGACTTGAATCCGTTTACCCTCGTGGGAGCAACAACGAGAAGCGGTTTGCTTACAGCCCCTCTGCGCGCCCGTTTCGGAATCAATCTGCATCTGGAATATTACGACCCGGCTACGCTTCAGAAGATTATCAAGCGAAGTGCGATGCTCCTGAAGGTGCCGATAGAGGATGAGGCGGCTGTGGAAATCTCCCGCCGTTCGCGCGGAACTCCTCGTATCGCCAATTCTCTGCTCAGAAGAGTGCGTGATTTTGCCCAGGTAAAGGGCAACGGAACCATCACTTACGATATTGCCCAAATGGCGCTCAAGGCACTCAACATCGACCAGTATGGCTTGGATGAAATTGATAATAAGATTCTCACCACCATCATCGACAAGTTCCGTGGTGGCCCAGTAGGCGTAAGCACCATTGCCACGGCAATAGGCGAGGATGGCGGCACCGTAGAGGAGGTTTACGAGCCGTTCCTCATCATGGAGGGCTTCATCAAGCGCACGCCGCGAGGCAGAATGGCAACGCCGCTTGCCTACGAGCATCTCGGCAGAAATCCGTATACAAGCAATATTATGCAGGGAGACTTGTTTGAGTGAAGAACGAAGAGTGAAGAAAAACATGAAGATAGGAATATTTACGGGTACATTCGACCCATTTACGATAGGACATCAGAACATTGCCGAGCGTGCCTTGCCGATGTTCGACAAGCTCGTGATTGCAGTGGCGGTGAGCAAGCTGAAGCACGCCAGCGAGGAAATCTCGAAGCGTGTGGAGGATATCAAGGCTGTTTTTCCGAAGGAATGTTCGGAGTTGGTGGATGCGGAGGATGCATCTAAGGGTTATCGCCTGGAGGTGGTTTCTTACGATGATCTCACCATCGATTTGGCGCATCGCCTGGGAGCCAGGTTCCTGGTTCGCGGCGTCCGTTCTGCCAAGGATTTCGAGTACGAAAGAGAGCAGGCTGACATCAATAAGCAGTTGGGCGGCGTAGAAACCATCCTGCTGTTTTCTGACCCAAGATACAGCAGCATCAGCTCAACGCTGGTAAGGGAATTGAGGTTCTTCGGAAGAGATGTAGATGAATTTTTACCAAAAATAAAATAAAAAATAGGAGGAAGAAGCGTATGATAACATACAATGTAGATGGCGTGAAAATGCCAAAGATCAAGAAGCGTGATACGAGTGCCTGGATTCGTAAGGTAGCTGCCTCTCATGGCCGCAAGGTGGGTGAGATTGGCTATATGTTTGTGGATGACGAGAAGATTCTCGAAGTGAACAACGAATATCTGGGTCATGATTACTATACCGATGTCATCACCTTCGATTATGATGAGGATGATGTGATTAACGGCGACATCGTGATTTCGCTCGATACGGTCCGCACCAATGCCGAGCAGTTTGGCAAGACCTACGATGATGAGCTCCATCGCGTCATCATCCATGGCATCCTGCACCTCTGCGGAATCAACGACAAGGGTCCGGGAGAGCGTGAAATCATGGAGGAGAACGAGAATAAGGCCCTCGCCCTGCTCGAAGGTGCTTCGATATTGAAGAAGTAGAGCCCTTCTCTATAATTTGAGGAAGCTAGGTTTCTTCAATTTCAGGTCGAAGTATAGAAAAACAGCTGTTAACTGTTAACCTGTTAACTCTTGATGGTCTGATGAACAGTTAATTCTTGAATGCGGTTCATGAAGCGGGCTGAAAGCCCAGCAAGCTCTTAGCCCAGGGCAACACCCTGGGTATAAGGAAGATATAAAGGATTCGCCCTGTAAGGGCAAAAGCTTTCATATACGAGGCTTTTGCTCCTACAGGGCGGTTTGCTTTATTCTATCGCCTTTATTCTTTCCCGGCATTCTTTCAATATTTCTTTCAGTTCCTCCACGGTAGTGGCTCTCAGCATGGCGATTCTCGTCTGGCGAAAATCGGGGATGCCCTTGAAGATTGGGGAGGCGGCCAGGTGACGACGGGTGTGGAGAATGCCTCTGTATTCGTCGATGCGCTCCACGTTGATGCGGAGCTGCTCCTCCAGGAGGTCGATTTTTTCATCTACGGTGAGTGGGGCTGCACCCGTATTGTCTAAGTAATCGCGTATTTCCTTGAAAATCCATGGCCTTCCGAAGGTGGCTCTGCCAATCATCACCGCATCTACGCCGTATCTTTCGAAGGCAAGCTTGGCTTCTTCCGGGGTCGTAATGTCGCCGTTGCCGATGATAGGAATATGGATGCGGGGATTGTTCTTCACCTCTCCTATAAGGCTCCAGTCAGCTTCTCCGGTGTACATCTGGCTACGGGTTCTGCCGTGGATGGTGAGCGCCTGGATTCCGCAATCCTGCAGCTGCTCGGCAAGGTCGGTGATGATGAGGTTCTCGCAATCCCATCCCAGTCGGGTTTTCACAGTTACCGGCACGTTTACCGCCTTCACCACCTCTCTTGTAATATCCAGCATCAATGGGATATTTCGGAGCATTCCGGCTCCTGCACCCTTTCCTGCAACCTTCTTCACCGGGCAACCGAAGTTAATATCAATCACATCCGGCTTCGCCTGTTCTACGATTTTGGCAGCTTCCACCATGTCCTCGGTGGTTCTGCCGTAAATCTGAATGCCCACAGGGCGCTCTTCATCGCTTATCGTAAGCTTGCTGACGGTGCTCTTGATGCTTCTCACCAAGGCTTCCGCCGATACGAACTCAGTATAAACCATGGCGGCTCCGAATCGCTTGCAGAGCATGCGAAAACCAATATCCGTTACGTCTTCCATCGGAGCGAGGAAGAGGGGCTGAGGCCCAAATTCTATATTACCTATTTTCATGAGTTTCGAGTGAAATCTTCTTATTCCTATTGTATATCTTCTTTTTTGCGGCTGCAAAGTTACTGCTTTTTTCTGAAAATAAAGAAAATACTACTTCAAAAGATGATACATCCCCCCTGCAAAGGTCTTGATGACTCCCTTCATCTCCAATGTGAAGAGGAGGGAAGTGAGGCGAGAAATGTCGATATTCGTCTTTACGGAGATGAGATTCACTTGCAGGTCGTTGGTCTTGGAGAGGACATCTACGATGAGTTGCTCCTCGGGCGATAATTCGGGGAAGAGGCTGCGCTCGATGCCTTGCTGCTTGGCTCGCATCAGGGTTGTATCATCCTGCCAGCCCATATCCTTCACGAAATCCTCGGCACTGGTGATGAGCGTGGCGCCGTTGTTGCGTATCAGGTTGTTGCAGCCCTCGCTGTAGTGGTCGCTTATCCTGCCCGGGAAGGTGAAGACGTCCCTACCGTAGGATTGCGAAATATCGCAGGTGATGAGACCGCCGCCGTGAGCTGCGCTCTCTATCAGGATGCAGGCATCCGACATTCCTGCCACGATGCGGTTGCGGCGCACGAAGTTTATCTTATCAGCGTTTGTACGGGTAAGGAATTCGGTGAGCAGTCCGCCCTGTTCTATCATTCTTGCCGCCGTTTCCCGGTGCTGACGGGGATAGAGGTCATCCAGACCGTGAGCCAGCACTCCTATGGTTTCGTAGCCGTTGGCGAGTGCCTGGCGGTGCGCCACGATATCCACTCCGTAGGCAAGTCCGCTCATGATGAGCACGTTGGGCGAGAGCTGCTTCAGGTCGGTGATGAAGCGGCGGATGAGGTCTTCGCCGTAAGGCGTGCAGTGGCGGGTTCCTACGATGTTGATGACGCGCTGCTGGTTGAGGTTGGCGTTGCCTTTATAGAAGAGGATGAGGGGTGCGTCATCGCAGTCTTTGAGGCGTTGCGGATAGCGGTCGTCGTTCATCGGAATGGGTTCTATTCCGTAGCGTATGTCGTACTCCAGTTCTTCCTCAGCGCGTTTTCGGACTTCTTCGCAGTTCTGGATAGCGCTCACGAGTTTATCCGAGGCATCGGGGAGGATGTCTCTGAGGTTGTTCTTATGCTCCAGGATGAGCGTGGCGGAGCCTACCTTTCGGTATAGCTCCAGCATTCCTGCCAGGCTGAAGTAATTGAGCCTTGTCAGGAGGATGGTGTTCAGTATTTCCTGTTGATCAGCCATAATTTTTATCTTTTATCTCTTCAAGTATTCGTAACCTATCCTGCACCTCAGGCATTCCTTCCTGTCGCAGTATTCCTTCTTCAGCTGTATGAGCGCCTGGCTATCTCCGGCGTTCTCCACCGGCAGCCCGCATTCCTTCCACATCCTTACTATGTGGTTATTCTCAGCCTTCAGTTCCTCCAGGAAGTCGAAGGCGCGGTCGCAGTATTTCTCCTCGCCCCGGTGCCTGCCGTAGGCAAAGAGGATGGGAACCACGGTGTTGATGATGAGCAGGTTCAGCGAGAAAGGGGAGAGATGTTTCTCGTTACGGATGCTCGTGCTGCCGAAGGTATAATGGGTTTCCCAATACTCCGTAACGCTGGTTGAGAGCACTTGCTTCGCCTCCTTCACCGTGCTTGCCTCCAGCAACTGGCTCAGCCCCGCACGGCGGTTGTAATAAAGATTGGCCAACTGCGAGATGCGGATGTGAGGGAAGTTCTGAGGGCGAAGTCTCAGGAACCGCCACAGCTTGTAATCCATCGGCTGCAGCGAGAATTTATGCGAGAGATAGAGATATTCGTTCCTCAATCGGGAGAAATAGCCGTCGTTCAGCGCGTCTTTCTGATATCTTTCGGGAATCGTGTTCAGCTCCAGCAGTCCGGCTTGCCCCAGGAAGATGGCTTCTATCTGGAAGAGGTCGTCGCGGTGATGGTCTACGGCTCTCAGCGGCAGATGGTAAGCCCACTGCTCGAAAGCATCGCCGTTGATTCCGAACCCGTAGTTGCGCGCCAGGGTTACGAAGTAGGCGTTCTCCCAATCGCCGTTACATTGCTTTACGCGCGCCTCTATTGCATCGGTTTTCTGCGATAAGCGCTCGGTTTGCAGGGCGCTCATCCAACTGTGCACGGTGAGGCGGGTGAGCGATGGGATGATCTGGTAGCAGGGAGGATACTGGTCGATGCTCAGCAGCTCCTGATAATGCTTCGATACGTTTTCGGGGATGTCGAGCTGCAACTGCACGAGGGGCTCGCCCTTCGAGTTCTTGGCTTCTACATCGATGGTTCCGCAAACGTGCAGGATGACGTTGTCGTAGCGTTCATCCTTATCATGTCCGTGCACATACCAGTCGCTTGCCTTGTCGTGAATCTCCACGTTTCCCACCCAAAGGGTTCCGTTGAGTTTGATTTTGGCATTGAAGAAGTCGGGCCCTGCATTGCGGTTGTGCAGTCCGGGGTCAATAACTTCCACAGCCTGGTGCCAGGTGGTGGTGAGTGGAGAGAGTGGGAAGAGCTTGTGCTTCCACACGTAGTGAAGGAGTTGCTCCATAATTGTTCGGCTTTATTAGGGTTATAAGATTGCCTCTTTCGGAACGCAAGTTCTAATGCTTGACCTTGACGGATGCAAGTTCTTCGCTCGTGTGCGGAAGGGGGTATTGAAAAATCAGCTGTTAACTGTTAACCTGTTAACCTTGGGATGAGAAATATTTCTCAAATGCCTTGTCGTAGTCCTCGCTGTTGCCCAGCTTTCCGTTGATGAGGCAGACGAGCTCTACGGTTGCCTTGAGGCAGAGTTTCTCGTCCTTGGCACGGAAGATGTCCTGATGGAAAACATATCTCACGCCCTGCTTCTCCAGCCACAGACGCGAGAGGAATTCATCATCGCATTGCAGTGGAACCTTATACTGGAGGTTCATTCTTGCCACCACAGCATCCACGCCCTTGTTGTGCATTTCGGCAAAGCTGAGGCCGCATTCCTTCAGAAAGAGATGGCGGGTATGTTCCATGTAGTGCAGATAGTTGGCATTGTTCACGATGCCCTCAATATCGCACTCGTAATCCCTCACTTCCATCTTCGTCTCAAATATATATCTGCTCATAATTTTCTCTTTTTTAGTTACTAAATGAGGCTAAAAGCCTTAAATCACTGCAAAAATAACCAAAATTTTCTATTTATTATTATAATAACAAGGATTTTTCAAGGTTTTTCGAAGAAAAAATTGTATTTTTGCCGAAACGTTTGGTTCAGAGAGCATACCTTGACATCGCGAAACGCGACACCAAGGTCTTCTTCTGAAAGTCAGACTAGAACAAAAAGTAAGAACAAATAAAAAATAGATAAAGATGAAAATTGCTTTGATCGGCTACGGAAAGATGGGACACATGATCGAGGAGATCGCCCTGCAGCGTGGCCACGAAATCGTTTGTAAGATTGACGTGAATAACCCTCAAGACATCGACAGCCCGGAGTTCTGCTCTGCCGATGTTGCCATTGAGTTTACCAACCCTACTGCCGCCTACGGCAACTATCTGAAGGCATTCTCACACAACGTGAAGGTGGTTTCGGGTTCTACAGGTTGGATGAAAGACCATAAGGAAGACGTGGAGAAGCTCTGCGCCGACGGTAAGCAGACCCTCTTCTGGGCGTCTAACTTCAGCATCGGTGTGGCTATCTTCTCTGCCGTAAACCGCTATCTGGCTAAAATCATGAATGGTTTCCCACAGTACTCTGTATGCATGCAGGAAACCCACCACGTGCACAAGCTCGATGCGCCATCAGGTACAGCCATCACGCTTGCCGAGGAAATCATCGACAACATCGACCGCAAGAAGGATTGGAAGCGTGGCGTTACCTATTGGACAGAGGATGGTCATCACGATGAGGGCGATGCTAACATCACCGATGAAGACCTGGTCATCAACTGCGTACGCGATGGCGAGGTTCCAGGAATCCACGCCGTAATGTACGATTCAGATGCCGATATGATTACCATCGAGCACAGCGCCCACTCTCGCAAGGGCTTCGCCCTGGGAGCCGTTCTCGCAGCTGAGTTTACAGCCAACCATTCTGGTTTGCTCACTACATCAGATTTGTTTAAGTTCTAAGCAGAAGTTATGATAGACAAGCAGAAACAAAAACTCAATATGAAGGTACAGTGGGCGAAGTTCGCAGTGGTTCTCGCCCTCTATCTCCTCTTTCTGGTTTGGGTAGAAAGCTGGCTGGGACTCATCGTGGTTCCGTTCATCTTCGATGTTTACATCACCAAGAAGATTCGCTGGCAGTGGTGGAAGGATGAGGAAGGTCCTATCCGTTTCATCATGAGCTGGGTAGATGCGCTGGTGTTCGCTCTCGTAGCGGTTTACTTCATCAACCTCTTCTTCTTCCAGAACTATGTGATTCCGTCTTCTTCTCTCGAAAAGAGTCTCCTCACGGGTGATTATCTCTTCGTGAGCAAGGTAAGCTACGGTCCTCGCATTCCTGAAACTCCGCTCACCATGCCGCTCACCCAGCACACCATGCCGCTGGTCAACGTGAAGAGCTACATAGAGTGGCCTCACTGGGATTACCGCCGCGTGAAGGGTTTGGGCAACGTAAAGCTCAACGACATCGTGGTGTTCAACTATCCGGCTGGCGATACGCTCGTCAATGAGGAGCGCTATCAGGCGAATGATTACTACCAGATGGTTTACAGCATCGGCGACCAGCTGATGCAGCAGAACGGACAGGAAAAGGATGTGCGCGCGATGAACCCATTGCAGCAGCGCCACTATTTTGAGCAGGTTTATGCTACAGGACGCAACTACATCAGCAGCATGCCGGGCGAATATGGCGACATCATCAGCCGTCCTACCGACCGCCGCGAGAACTATGTAAAGCGCTGCGTGGGCTTGCCAGGACAGACCCTGCAAATCAAGAACCGCATCGTTTATCTGAACGGAAAGGCAAACAAGGAGCCTGATAACGTGCAGTATACTTATAAGATGAAGCTCAAGGGCGAGTTCCCTATCGACCTTGCCGATGAGCTGGGAATCACCAACGAAGACCTGCTGATGTATAATCAGAGTGGCGTGATTCCGCTTACCAAGAAGGCTTACATGGCGCTGAAGGCGAACAGAAACCTCGTAGAGAGCATCTCTATCAATACGGATGCAACCTATGGCGACCTCTATCCGCTCAACGCCTATACCGGCTGGACAAGAGATAATTACGGTCCGGTATGGATTCCGAAGAAGGGCGAGAGCATCGCTCTTACGCTGAAGAATCTGCCTGTATACGAGCGCTGCATCAAGGTTTACGAGGGCAACGACCTGAAGGTAGACAACGCCGGCCGCATCTTCATCAACGGCAAGCTGGCTAAGAGCTACACCTTCAAGCTCGACTACTACTGGATGATGGGCGACAACCGCCACAACTCAGCCGACAGCCGCTACTGGGGTTTCGTGCCTGAGGACCATATCGTGGGCAAGCCTATCTTCATCTGGTGGAGCCACAGCCCAGATCATCCGGGCTTCTCAGGCATCCGTTGGAACCGCCTCTTCACTTTCGTAGACAATATTAAGTAAAGAAAAAGAAATAAGAATTGAAGACTGCCGTCAAATTCCTAATAGCATTGGTGTTGTCGCTGCTCCTGGCTTGGGCAGTGCGCACCTATGTTTTCACTATCTTCTCGGTGCCTCAGGGTGGGCTTCCGCCCCAGCTGAAGGCAGGCAACCGGGTGATAGTGAACAGGTTTGACTGCGAAAATTTCGGGCGTGGCGATGTGGTTGTTTTCACCGATACGGTGGTTTATCAGCCCAAGAACCAGCGCCGCAAGCGCATCTTCGAGTCTCATTTCATAGGCAGGATAGAGAAGCTTCCTGGCGATACGCTCCGCATCGACACCGTGCAGTTCATCATCCCAACCGTATGCTGCAAGCGCTGCGGCTGCAAGGATTGCCGCTTCTATCTCTTGAAGACGCCAACCGGCCAGCAGCTCGTCCATAAGCACCAGATGATAGGCAAAGCCCATAAGCTGTTCTAGCTCCATCGCTCCGCTGCCCCTCGCTTCAGCTTGCCGCATTCTGGAGCCCCTTCGGAAGCTTGTCTCCCGTCTGCCCCCGTTCCGAGCGATTCCATCGCTCGTCCCCCTCTTCATCATTAACCCTTCATAACAAAGCAGAAATTGAAAGCCCTTCTTTCTTCCACATATTTCGGCCCCATCCAGTGGTACCAGAAGCTGAACCGTTACGATGAATGCCTGATAGAGCGCCACGAGAGCTTTATCAAGCAAACCTATCGTAACCGCATGCTCATCCCCACCACCAACGGCCCTCTCGCGCTCACCATTCCCACCAACCACGACATCTCCCTGTCGATGAAGGACATCCGCATCTCCGACCACGCCAACTGGCGCCACGTCCACTGGAATGCGCTCCTTTCCGCCTATGGCGAGAGCCCTTTCTTCGAGTATTATCAGGACGACATCCGCCCCTTCTACGAGAAGAAATACGAGTTCCTCTTCGATTTCAACATGGAGACAACCGCGAAGATGATAGAGCTCCTCGACATCCGTCCGAAGATAAGCGTCACTGACGAATACGTTTTAAGTGAAGAACGAAAAGTGAAGAGCATAGAAAGTGAAGAACGAAGAGTGAAGAGTGAAGAATTCGATAGCCCTGAGGCGCAAGCCCAATTCAACATTCAACACTCAACATTCAACACTCAGATAAGTGATTTCCGCGATGCAATTCGCCCCAAGAAACCGCTTCCTGACCCCGAATTCGAGTCGAAGCGCTATTACCAGGTTTACGGGCAGAAACACGGTTTCCAGCCGAATATGAGCATCCTTGACCTCCTTTTCAATGAAGGCAACGAGGCGATATTCTTCCTATAAGAGAAGAGTATCGCCTTGTTGTTTTCCCTCCCGTTAACAAAACTTACTCATAGTTTTCTGCCCCGCAACTCATAGTTTTCCGCTCTAAAAAGCCCTTTTTCCTGCATCGCGATGCATTCCCCGTTCCGTCGCGACGCAACATTTCTTCCCTCGCGATGCATGATTCATCCCCTTCGTGAGCCATCATTTATGCCCTCTTTCTGCCATCATTTAAGCCTCGTGCCAGTCATCATTTATGCCTATCTCCAGCCATCATTTATGCCTCGTACCAGCCTTCATATAAGCCTGTAAAACGGGCTGTAGCAGGGCGTTTGAGCTTTTTTCTGTCAAGGCTCAGCCTGCCTTCTTTAACAGGCATCGGGGGAGAGCGCATTTCTGATGGAAGAGGGGGCGCTCTGAGAGGGAAAGGTTAACAGGTTAACAGTTAACACCCCAAAAATGCATACTTCCATCCACACACTTATATAAAAATAAGTATATATATTATTATATAATAAGGTACGCGAGGGGGACCATGCAAAAAACAGCTGTTAACTGTTAACCCTGTTAACCCCCTCCGTCTTCTCCGTCCCCTCTTTTAGGAAATTTAAACAAGAATGCTTGGTGGTTTCACCGAAAAACCTTACTTTTGTAATCTGACTGCAAACAAACGTAAAAACAATAATAACAACATAAATGAAGAATCTCACATTCCATATCGTAGGACTCACCCATAATGACGTGAAAGGCCATGAGGTAGAGTATGCTAAAGAAGCAGAGGGGAGAACCATCTGCCTCGTGCCCGATGACGCCAACACCTTCGACATGCTGGCGGTGAAAGCTTATGACAAACAGCAGCTCATAGGCTATGTTTCAGCCCTGGAAGGCGAGGACGTACGCGCCCTCATCATCGCCCGCAAGGAGCGGAACCTGCGGGCAATAGAGGATTTCATCGTATGGAGCGTGAAGTATGATCTGTGGTGCAAGATGCGTTTCTTCGGCAATCAGATGCAGGAGGCGATAGATGCAGACAGCCGCTCTGTGTGCCATACTCCCGGTGTGAGCAATCTTCTTCTCTACGTTCATGACACCTTTGACAAGACTGAGATTCAGAACATCTGTCAGGTTCATGGCACCAAGACGAAGCTTGCCATCCTGCTGTGCAACTGGAAGAAGCGTGGCTTCATCATGAAGAACGAGGACGGCACCTTCACCAAGACCGCCCGTTTCATCGCCAAGTATGGGCACTACGGAACGCCAGGAGTGGCTGCGTAGCGGTGACTTGGGGAGTATAGATTAGGCACGGATTACACGGATTACGCGGATTTTAAGTCTCTTATGTCAATCAGAAGCGTATTTATAATCTTGTAGAACATCCGTGTAATCCGTGCCTGATTTTGTAGCGAGAATGTAAATGTCCTTGACCTTAATCAAGAAAACAGGGCTTTTTGAAACATTTCTCCTAAAATGTTTGTGTGCGCACACAAAAAGTTGTACCTTTGCACCAGAAAAAGAAAAAAGGATAAAAGATTGATTCAGTAAGGATAACTTATGAAATCGATTCGAGACAAGTTTGAGGCCGATTCGGAACCTGGTTCTGAGATTCGGACGAGGACTTCTGGAAAATCTCGAAGAGACTGATTAAGAGGTTAAAAGAAAGGAAAAAGATTATGGCAATGTTCGGGATAATGACAGTAGCAGTAGTAGCATTCGCAGTAGTAGCTTGCGCAGGTATGAACCTCGGAATGAACTGCGGCAAATAAGCTACGAAACTAAGAGAGCATAGAAATCCTCCTCCGGGAGGTAAGAAATATAGAGAGTTAAGATTTTGTTAGGTAAAACTACAAGATTGTATATTTAAGATAACAAATTTAAGAAAGGAAAAGATTATGTTAGTATTAGGAATGATTTTCGCAGTAGTTGTTGCATGTGTAGCTGAAGTTGGTGCTATTAACAACAAGTTGGCTTAATCGGAGATTAGCCATGCGAAGGGCTCCAAAAGAGCCGAGATTATAAAATGGCTGGCAGCAATGCACAGCTGAGTAAAAACAGTAGGGAGCCAAAGGGGCTTCCGAAATCAGAGAGGAGAGTAAAAACTCCTTTTCATTTGAAATTCATACTGTCCCCTGAGAGTTTTCGTGATAAATTCTGATTGGGGATTTCATATATAGTTGTTAAAAATTCGTTTTAGGTTTTATAGATTTTCATTTTAGGTTTTTAGGTTTAAGTTTTTAGGTTAATTGTTAGTTGTTTTAGAAAAAGCAGTTTTAATTCATTAAATTACGAAGGCAACAACGAGGGAAGTCGCATGACGACCCAAGTTGTTGCCTTCTTTGTTTTCTTATTTATCTGAAAATCAGCGTGGTGAGCCTGTCTTTATCAAACAACTCCTGAGCCACGGCCTGTATCTGTTCGGCAGTAATCTCATCCACCTGCTCGTAGAGTCGGTCTACATTCTTCTCCCAGCCATAGTGAAGGAAGCTCTTGCCGAAGTCGAGGGCAAAGTTCTCGCGGTTGTCGCAAGCCACGCCTACCTGTCCCTTTATCTGCTTTTTGGCGGCCTTGAGCTGCGCCTCGCTCAGCGGTTTCTGCATGAACTTATCCAGTTCCTTGCGAACCAGTCTGAGGCAGCGCTTCACGTCGTGTTCATCGCAGCCGAAATAAATGCTCCAAATGCCCGTATCGCCATAAGCCACCATCGTACTCTCTACGGTGTAAACCAGTCCGTTGTGCTCGCGCAGGGCGAGGTTCAGCTTGGCGTTCATTCCCGGTCCGCCCAGTATATTGTTGAGCAGATAGAGCGGCATTCTGCGGCTGTCGCTCACATCGTAGGCGCGGGTTCCAATCATCACATGAGCCTGATGCGTATTCTTCTGCATCACAATCGTCTGCCCGGCAATTCCATCTCCCACAGATGGATAATTTTTAGGTCCCACAGATTTCACAGATGACACAGATTTCTCTTCAGCAATAGAATTCTCATTCCATGAGATCTGTGTAATCTGTGAAATCTGTGGGAGCTTTTCCTCAGCAAGGTTGACCACAGATTCATCATCTGCGAGCGCCCTCTGAAGAAGTCTTACCAGCTTCTTGAAATCAATGTCTCCGTAAGCGAAGAATATCGCATTATCCGGTCGGTAAAGCTTTCTAGTAAAGCGCAGCGCATCTTCTGTCTTGAACGAGCGAACCTGCTCGGCTGTGCCCAGAATATTGTGGCCCAGCGGCGAACCCTTGAAGATGATGTTTTCGAATTCATCATAAATCAGTTCGGCAGGAGAATCGTTGTAACTCTCTATTTCATCGCAGATTACCTCAACCTCCTTGTCGATTTCCGTTTGCGGATAAACCGAATGGAAAACGATGTCGGTGAGCAGATCTACGGCTCTTGCGATGTGCTCCTTGAGGATGGCGGAGTAATAAACCGTGCCCTCCTTGTTGGTGTAGGCGTTCAGGTCGCCTCCCACGCTCTCCAGACAGTTGAGAATGTGCCACGCCTTTCGGCGCTCTGTGCCCTTGAAAGTAACGTGCTCGCAGAAGTGGGCAAGTCCTTCTTCGCCCGGCTCCTCGTTTCGGGTGCCGGCGTTAATCTGGTAACCGCAATACACCACCTTGCTGTCTGAAGGCAGGTGGATGATGCGGAGTCCATTATCGAGTGTATAAGTATTGTATTTCATTTCAAGGTGCAAAGTTACACTGAAAATGTAATTTATCCAAAAAAATAGTCATTTATTTTGCATTATCGCCAAAAAGACTTATCTTTGCTCCCAAAAAACAAAATATAGACATCAGAACAATGCGCAAAGTAATAGGAATAGGAGAAACCGTGCTTGACATCATCTTCAAGGGCGGCAAGCCGATAGAGGCAGTACCGGGTGGCTCATCATTCAATGCAGTCATTTCGTTGGGACGTGCGGGCGTAAATGCTTCGTTTATCAGCGAGGCGGGCAACGACCGCATAGGAGAGTATGTGATTCAGTTTTTGAGAGATAATGGGGTGAATGCTGACAATGTGAGCATCTTCCCAGATTCCAAGTCGCCGCTCTCGCTGGCTTTCCTCGACGAGAACAACAATGCCGACTACATCTTCTACAAGGATCATCCGCACGACCAGCTGGAGTTTGCCACACCGGAAATCAATCCTGGCGACATCGTGCTCTTCGGTTCGTTCTTCGCCCTGAATCCTGTGGTCCGTCCTCAGGTGGCTGGTTTCCTGGAGTATGCGAAGGAGCACGGCGCCATTCTTTATTACGACATCAACTTCCGTGCTTCTCATCAGAACGAAATCATGAAGATTACGCCTAATCTGATAGAGAACCTGGAGATGGCTGATTTCGTGCGCGGAAGCCACGAGGACTTTGGAATCCTCTACAAGAAACCGGAGGCTGATAAGGTTTATAATGCCGAAATCAGTTTCTACTGCAAGAAGTTTATCTGCACCCAGGGCGCTGAGCCTGTAGAGGTTCGTGCCGAGAACGGCTTTGCCAAGAGTTATCCTTCGGAGAAGATGAACCCGGTAAGCACCATCGGAGCCGGCGATAATTTCAATGCTGGTTTCGTATTCGGACTGATCAAGGATGGAATCACCCGCGAGGACATCGACCGTGGATTGTCTGAGGCGCAATGGGACAGTCTCCTTGTTTCGGCTCAAGAATTCTCCACCGAATGCTGCAAGGACATCTACAATTATGTTTCGAAGGAATTTGGAGAAGCAAAGAAGAAGGAACTATAAAAATATAAAAGATATGACAGAAATTACAGACAAGATTTATTACGTAGGCGTAAACGACCGCAACAAGCATCGTTTTGAGGGCCTCTGGCCTTTGCCTAACGGAGTGAGTTACAACTCTTATATCATTGACGATGAGAAGGTAGCACTGGTAGATACTGTAGAGGTTGATTTCTTCACCCAGTTCCTCGAGAATATTCACGAGGTGATTGGCGACCGCGAAATCGATTACCTCATCATCAACCACATGGAACCTGACCACAGCGGCTCCATCGCTCTCATCAAGAAATATTACCCTAACATCAAGATTGTGGGCAACAAGAAGACCCTGGGAATGCTCGAAGGTTTCTACGGCGTAACTGATGATGTGGTAGAGGTGAAGAATGGCGAAACCCTTTCTCTCGGCAACCACGAGCTGAGCTTCGTTCTCATCCCTATGGTTCACTGGCCAGAGACGATGGTTACTCTGGATGCGAAGAACAAGGTGCTCTTCTCGGGCGATGCTTTCGGCTGCTTCGGTGCGCTGAACGGCGGAATCATCGATACGGAAATCAACTGCGAGACTTTCTGGCTGGAGATGGTTCGCTACTACTCAAACATTGTGGGTAAGTACGGAATTCCTGTTCAGAATGCGTTGAAGAAGTTGGCTGGCGTAGAGCTGGATTACATCTGCTCAACCCATGGTCCGGTTTGGCACGAGCACATCGAGAAGGTAATCGGCATGTATGATAAGATGTCGAAGTATGAGACGGAGCCAGGCCTCGTTATCTGCTACGGAACCATGTACGGCAATACCGAGCGCATGGCTGAAATCATCGCCCGTGCAGCAAGCAAGGCTGGCGTGAAGAACATCGTGATGTACAATATCTCGAAGACTCACCACAGCTACATCCTGCGCGACATCTTCCGCTACAAGGGTCTTATCGTAGGTGCTCCAACCTACAATGCCGGTCTTTATCACGAGATGGAGGTTCTCCTCTCCGAGCTTGCCAATAAGGACGTCAAGAACCACCTCCTCGGTTGGTACGGTTCTCATTGCTGGGCAAGCAAGGCAGTGGCTAAGATTCAGGAGTGGAACGAAACCAAGCTCCACTACGAGGCTGTAGGCGAACCTGTAGATATGAAGCAGGCGATTACTCCAGAGGTAAAGGCGCAGTGCGAGGCTCTGGGTAAGGCTATGGCAGAGAAGCTGCTGGCAGAATAAAGATTTCTTGTTAGAGATTATTATAAAAGAGCGGAAAGGCAACTGGGGTTAACAGAGTTAACAGTTAACAGTTGTTTTTTCGCTCTTTCTTTTGTTTTTTAAGGAACTAATCGAAAACCATTCATTCTAAATGAAAGATTTCTGAAAAATTATTCGTTCAGAATGAAAGATTTTTGTTTTTTCTCTTGCTACTTTCAGATATTTTTCTTATTTTTGCCCACGAATCATAAAATAGTAGAGCAATGAAAGAACTGTTGAAACAAATAATATTTGAGCAGCAGGACAACTGCAGGCATCTTATGCAGGATGCCATCCCTCGACACATAGAAGAGGAATGGCTTACCACCTCGGAAATCCTTATCATAACTGGTGTAAGACGATGTGGAAAGTCGGTGTTGCTGCAGCAACTGCGTGATAAGTTGGAGGAGAAAGATTTCTTCTTCAATTTTGACGATGAGCGTCTCGTAAACTTTAAGCTTGAAGATTTTGCAACCTTGCAGGAATGCTTCTTTGAGCTTTTTGGTGAGCAACACACCTATTACTTTGATGAGATTCAAAACATTGCGGGTTGGGAAACCTTTGTGAGGCGCCTTTACAATGAAGGCAATAAGGTGGTGGTGACAGGCTCCAATGCCCGGATGCTGAGCAAGGAGATGGGCACTCATCTCACAGGGCGTTATATCTCTGTGGAGGTTTATCCTTTCTCTTTTGCCGAATACTTGCAGCTGGAGCATATTGAGCCTTCGCAGAAAGATTTCTATCTGATGGCGAGCCGTTCCAAACTGCTGGGTCATTTCCGTGATTTCTTGGAGAGGGGTGGTTTCCCGAAATATCTTCAGACGGGTTCCGTCAGTTACCTGTCCTCACTTTATGAGAGCATTATCTTCCGGGATGTGATGGCTCGCAATGGTCTTACAAACGACAAGGAAATTAAAGAACTTGCATTTTATCTTGCCAGCAATGCCACCCAGCGTGTTACCTATAACTCGCTGGGAAAGATAGTGGGCATTCGCCATCCCGAAACCATCAAGAACTATCTGGAATATATTCAGCAAACCTACATGATATTCCAGTTGTTGAAGTATGCTCCATCGGTAAAGACTCAGATGTTGAGCCCGAAGAAGGTGTATTTTATAGATAATGCCATCATCAGCAGGATGGGTTTCAATGTCACGGATAACAATGGTGTAAAACTGGAGAATGCCGTTTTCATCGAATTGCTGCGAAGGGGTTGTGACCTGTTCTATCATGCCGACAAGAAGGAGTGCGACTTTGTGGTGAGAGAAGGTGTAAGGATTACCCAGGCTTACCAGGTTACGGTGAAGATGGATGATGAGAAGACTCGCAAGCGTGAAATAGAGGGCTTGCAAGAGGCGATGGAAATCTATGATTTGTCTGAGGGTTACATCATTACGCTGAATGAGAAAGAGGAACTCACCGTGGATGGGAAGGCGGTGCATATAATTCCTGCTTGGGAATGGATGCTGAAGTAAAGGCTGGATTAAGAAGGCCGGCTTTGCCAAAAGAAAGGGCGGAAGAACAACTGGGGGTTAACAGAGTTAACAGTTGTTTTCCGCTCTTTCTTTGTTTTCGAGCATCTATTTTTCTTTCTTGTGTGCCCCCACATCTGTCTTTTTTGTTTTTCTCACTAAAAAGTTCCCGGAAAAGGAGTGGCATTTCAAATATTTTATATATCTTTGCACGCAGATACCCATTCTGCTCACGCCGAGTGCCGACACTTTGCTATGAGTCATGGCGATGGTTGAGGCGTGGTTTGAGGATGGGGCTCTAATAACAATTGAGTTTACTTGAGGTATTCTTAATTTAAAAAGAAAACTTTGTGAATAGCAAGCAAGGTAATAGTAGATACACTTATTGAGTATTTCAATAGGGGTAGAGGGGTGTGGTAATTTTAAGACAATAGTTTGCAATGGAAATTTTAGAGTTTAGTGATGTACTTTCTTCTGTTATGATTGAAGAAATAAAAAGAGCAATTTTTTGTCGTCAGATAGCTTTTGGTAAGTTTATTAATGGATATTCTTGTATATATCTGCATGTTAATCAAGAACAATTAAACGACAGTGAAGACGAGTTTACTGCTTCCTATATAATAAATAAAAAAGGTTCTTTTTTAAATGTCAATATAGTTTCTGATTCAGATAAAAAAACAGTTAATAGTGTAGTTCGTAACGATTTGTGTGGATTAGGACCAATAGATATAAAAAGAATAGTTACATATTCTTCAGAAAATGACTTCGTAGATTTAGATGCTTTTTTCGAAAATAGAAATGAATTAAAATTTGATTATACAGATTATATAATCTTGTCGCATTTAACTGATAAATGTGAGAGAGTAGGTTCTTTATTTCAAATTGATGAGAGTTTCCAATTGAAAGAGATATATTCTGGAAATCTTAATGGGATTACAAATTATGCCTTCAAGAATAGGTATCTATTCTTAAAAAGTGAGTTGGAAGATTATATTAATCCTAATGATTGTTATGATGAGTATTTTCTTGATGATATGGATTATAATCGCATTGAACTCAAAGAAGAGGTTCAAAAAACTATATACGCCACAAAATATGGAATATTTGATTTAAATGCCAAAACGCATTTAATATATGCAGATGGTCATACTTCTTTTACAAATTCTGCAAATGGTTTCCCTAACGTTCGAATATGTAATGATGAAATTTCTTTTTGTAATAAATTGATTTCTTCTGAGCTTACTTATGAATGTGAACAAAATAAAGGGTATACCAAGAAAGTATGGAGTCCTTTTACAATTCTAGATAGAAGAAACTATAAGGTAGAGATTTTTGATCCATTTTCTTCATTCAATAAAAATATATTCTATACAGATAATTATTATTCTTTCTGTAGATATAGAGAAAGTGAACAGTTTGGGAAAGACTATTATAATGAAAATAAAACTATAGCTTTTGCATTATATTTTGCAAAACCAACGCCTTGTGTTGTTGTTGATTTGCGTGAGTACACATTAGAAGCAGAGACTGGTAGAGACTTCTTTGGGCGTGTTATACATGCCGTACCTGGTATCTTTTATACTATTTCACAGGGAAAGTATACGGGTATGAATATCTTGTGGATGTTAGAAAAATATCCGGAAAAAATAATAGAATTAATAAATTCTGGATATTTGTATCTTTTACATTTTGAACGCTTTTCAAATGAATTTTATATAGAAGAAGATTATAAATTGAAAATCCAAAGGGCATTAAGTCTTGCGATTAGTTATAGTGTCATAGAAAATATGACAGATCATTTGAAGCCTTTATTTGCGTTTAGTAATTATTATGAGCCAGAGTTTCTTGAATACGATAATAGTAATAAAACGTTTGAGAATATGGTTCTATTTAAGAGTTCTTTTATTATTGAATTGTTACAAAATCATTCTTTGTACATAGAGTCTCAAGTTATTGAACAGATGAAACAAAAATATAATGGTAAGAAAAGGATTATGACAATATTGGCAAAAATCGAAAAAGAAAATGTTTCGTCTGAGGGTTTTATAAATAGAGAATTAGAACGTCTAGAAGAACAAGATGAAAACTGGCGGCAAGAAAGTCTGTACGAGGAAGAAAACGATTTTTATGAGAATGATACAACATGGTATGAAGGTGATTCTGATGCACAGTGGAATATAGATTAAATACCCCCTAGTTCGGACAAATTGCTTTTGTTAAAAGTAGTTTTTGTAGTTCAAATAAGGACATAGAGTCTCTGCTGCCACCACGGTAAGGATGGTTGCTTAGACGTAGATGGTTTATACGATAAATGCGTTGTATTAGAAAAGCCTCAGCATCTTCGTATCTTCGACAACGTATCCTGTAAGAATTTTAGGTTCGTTGTCGAAGATACTGTATGTTTTCCATGCAGAAATCAGATATAATGAATAATTGTAACAGACCAATGGTATGAGTGTATAATCTATATCATATCATTCTGTAGTTAGGTGATGTGTCTTTTGCGCTTATACTATTCTCACCCTAAGCTGAATTCTAGTAAATTCTGTATAAAAATATCAAACTCGTCAATTATATAAAAATTTTTGTAACTTTGTCCCGAACTTAGAAATGTTATGCCTTATCAAAAAGATTAGTTTGGTTATAATATGCTGAACTATAGATAAATCTAAGATACGCAGATGATTTTTTTTACAACTTTAAAATAAAAATGATGATAGAAAAAATTCTTCTAGCATTAGTTTTAATGGTATGTGTCAGAGTACACATATTAATTAAGCATTAAAAACATTCTTTGCTATTTGCTACGGCAAATAAAAATGTTTTAGATATTGATGTAGTTTTCTGCATCTCATCGATTAGGCAACTATGGCAGTACTTGCCTTCTTAAAGATTTCTGCTATTGGGCACGAGCAATCGTGCCCTTTTATGTTTCTAAAAAGTTAAATCGATGAAAAAGTTTGGCGTTATCGAGTAAAAAACGTATATTTGCGACCGAAAACCGTGTCTTGACACAAAAAAACGTCATGGAATTATGTATTTTGAACGTAAAGCATACTTGAAAGAACTCATCTCGGCAGAAGGCAATGGGATGATAAAGATTATCACCGGCATTCGCCGTTGTGGTAAATCCTTCCTTCTCTTCAACATCTTTTGTAAGCATTTGCTTGAAAGAGGTGTTGCGGAAGATCATATCATACAGGTAAATCTTGAAGACCGTAGAAACAAGAAACTCCGTGACCCTGATGCTTTGCTGGAGCATATCGATGCTTTGATGAAAGATAAGGATAGGTATTACATTCTTCTTGATGAGGTTCAGATGGTGAAGGAGTTTGAGGATGTGCTCAACTCTTATCTCCATGTGGAAAATGCCGAAGTGTATGTTACTGGTTCCAATGCCCGATTCTTATCGAAGGATGTGATAACTGAGTTTCGTGGTCGAGGTTGGGAAATTCGAATCCATCCGTTGAGTTTTTCTGAATATTATGAAGTGGTAGGAGGAGAGGAGTGTCAAGCCCTGGAAACCTATTATCTTTATGGTGGATTGCCTGCCGTGGCACAGATAGAAACTCCTGAAGCGAAACAGAATTATCTTCGTGAGATTTACGAGACGGTTTATCTGAAGGATGTTTTGGAGCGTAATCGCCTGAAGAATTCTGATGGGATGCGCGAGTTGGTGCGCCTTCTGGCTTCTACGATTGGTTCCTGTACGAATGTGCAGAGAATTTCTAATACGTTCAAATCTGTTGGAGGAGTGGAAATCGGTACTAAAACTATTGGCAGGTATTTGGAATACCTGCAGGATTCCTTCATCATCAGCGAGGCTTTGCGCTATGATGTGAAGGGGCGCAAATACATTGGTACTGGTATCAAGTATTATTTCGAGGACATCGGTATCAGAAATGCCGTGGTAGATTTCCGACAGATAGAATTCACCCATATCATGGAGAACGTGGTTTATAACGAGTTGCGGAAGCAGGGTTATACTGTGGATGTGGGATCGGTAGAGAGCTTCAAGCGGGATGAGAATGGCAAACTGCAGCGTAGGAATCTTGAGATAGATTTCGTGGTGAACCGTCATGATGAACGCCTCTATATCCAGTCGGCTTATGCCTTGCCTGATAAGGAGAAGGAAGATCAGGAGCAGGCTTCTCTTTTGAATGTAAACGATGGCTTCCGCAAACTGATTATCGTGGGGGATAGATATCGTTCGGGTTATAATGAAGAAGGCATTCTGATGATGAGTCTCTCCGATTTTCTTTTGGGGAAAGAATAGATGGTCTTGAAGAAAATATCAAGAGCGGAAAGGCAACTGGGGTTAACAGAGTTAACAGTTAACAGTTGTTTTTCCGCTCTTTCTTCTTAAATACACATTTTTGCCAGCTCTTCCAGGTTATCTGCCACTTCAATCACATCCCGCCAATTGTCACGAATTACACCTTTATCTGCCATATCGTCCAAAAGGGCGATGGTGGAATTCCAGAAGCCTTTCATGTTGTAGAGAATCACCATTTTGTGATGGTAGCCGATGGTGTGGGCAGCAGCGATGGTGAAGATTTCATCCAGGGTGCCGATGCCGCCAGGAAGGGCTACGAAGATGTCGCTCTGGGCAAGCATCAGGTCCTTGCGGTCGCTGAGATTATCACACGGAATCTCGATGTCGAGGTCAGAGAAGGTTCTGCCGCCTCGTTCTACAAGCGTAGGAACCACACCGATGGTTCTGCCGCCATTCGCCTTCACTGCCTTGCCGATGCAATCCATCAGGCCGGAGTTGCAGCCGCCGAAAACCAGGTCGTGGCCTTTCTCAGCCATCCACTTTCCCATCTCTTCAGTCAATGTGAAGAAGTCGGGGTCAATATTCTTATTTGCTGAACAAAAAACTGCTATTTTCATATTGCTTTATCTTCTATTTGATGATGTTTTATCTGTTGTTATGAATGTTTTAGGCAAAGGTACGCAAAAAATCGAGATTATTGGGCTCTTTTTGCGGATAATTTCTTAATTTTGCAAACAATAACTAATCTTATAAACAGGAAGAAAGATTTCTAACAAAACAAGACAAGAGAATGAAAAGGATTATCACATATAGTATTATTGCATTGTTGCAGGCGTCGGTGGCGTTTGCTCAGACCTCTTCGAAGCCGAAGCTTCAGAAGCGGGAGAAGTATGAATGGCAGGGAGAGATTCCTACCTATGTTGAAACGCTGAAGAAGGAACTGACCTATCCGATGGCTTGGGGAAACAGTCCGATAAAGAACTTCAAGAAGTGGAAAAAGACGGCAAGGGCGAAGGTGTTTGAATGCATGATGACGCCTCCGAAGGTGGCTGCGGCTTGGGATATGGAAGTGCTCGGTGAGGAGCAGAGAGACGGATATAAGGCGCAGAAAATCGCCTTTAATATCAACGCCTATTCCCGTATTACGGCTTATCTCCTGATTCCGGATGGCAAGGGCCCATTCCCAACAGTCAATGCGCTTCATGATCATGGTGCCCATCTCTTTATCGGAAAGGAGAAGATGATTCGTCCTTTCTTTACTCCGGAAGAACAAGATTCCCCTCCGAAGCAGGTACTCTGTCAGGAGATCTTGGATGATGCGGATGCGTGGGCAAGGCAGCTTTATGATAATCAGTACGTGGGCGATTATCTGGCGAAACATGGCTACGTAGTCTTTTCGGCAGATGCTCCGATGTGGGGAGAACGAGGCCGGAAGGAGGGCGTGGATAGAAACAAATACGACCTGATAGCCGGCAACATGATGATGCTGGGTAGAGACCTCTCTGCCTTCATGACTTACGATGATATCGCCAGCACCGAGTTCCTGGCTTCGCTGCCGATGGTAGATGCGAAGCGTATCGGATGCGTGGGGTGTTCGATGGGAGCCTATCGCTCGTGGATGCTCTCGGCTTTATCGGATAGGATCAAGGCGGGTGCTTCTATCTGCTGGATGATTACTACGGACGCTCAGCTTACCCGGAGATTCGGAAGAAAGGAGAATGGCGGTTTTGCGAATTGCATCCCGGGGTTGAGGCAATATCTCGATTATCCCCACATTGCTTCCCTCGCCTGTCCGAAGCCGATGCTCTTCATCAATGGCACAAAAGATAAGCTCTTCCCTGTGCCTGGTGTAAAAGATGCTTTCGCCGAAATGCACAAGGTTTGGAAGAGTCAGGGAGCAGATAATCTGCTGGATACGGAGCTTTGGGAAATTCCTCATTCCTGCGGATTGAAAGCGCAGGAGAAGATATTGGAGTTCTTGGATAGGAATCTGAAATAAGAAGTAGGTAGTTCTTTGGTTGAAGAACAGAGGAAGATATATTCTTAAAAGAGCAGAAAGTAACTGGATTCCAGTTTGCTTTCTGCTCTTTTCATGTTGTCTATTGCTTTTGAAGTGTCATAGTGTAAAGGGTATTATTTTATTGGAATCCATGAATGTGCTGACAATGTGGCTGTTCCATCTTTATGAAAAGTAATGTTTTCATTGTTTTATTATTTTACGAATTATACTTTATAATCAGAAAGACATACAGACATTTACGCCAACTTTACCATCTGCATAGAAAGGTGTGCTTATCGTATGAAAGTTAGAGTGATGGCATTTGGATTTAGTGAATACTTTCGGATAAAGCCAATATGCAAACTTTGTACTGATAATACCAATACAAGCTCCTGCAACAACATCATTGAGATAGTGGCGATTATTGTAGATTCTTAAATATCCAGTAGTAGCTGCAATTAAATAGCCAGAATATCCTATCCACGGCGAAATATCTTTGTACTCTTGGTATAGAAATTCAGCTCCCATGAAGGCTGTTGCTGTATGTCCAGATGGGAATGAATTACGGGCATTGTTGTCAGGACGCTTTTCTTTAAAAGCATATTTCATACCATTTACGATTATTCCCATGGTGGCATACGAAAAGGCAAGAATACCAGTTCTGTCCCAAAATTTATGCTTTCCGTCAATACCTAATAAGTTGAGACCATAGACGGCAAGCATGGGGGAGTACTGCATGTAATTGTCGATTTTTACCTTATGTTTCCCCTTGGCTGATAATTTGTCTTGTATGTTCTCACGTTGTTTAGTCAACCATCCGTTATGAACATAGAAGGCTGAGGTTCCAGTGAGGACAATGGGTACAACTAATGTTTTCAACTTGAGACGATGAGTGTTGTCTGAGACAACAGAATCTGATAGTGTTGTATGGTACAAGCTATCTTGTGCATGTACGGATACAACACCACCAAAGAGGAAGAGTATGGATACAACTCTCCCATCTAATGAATGGAGTCTTTTCATTTTGAAGCGCTAATTGGGCGAAAAACTATCTTAGCGGTGGAATCGTGGGATTTCTTAGGTGGACTATGGAAAAGATAAAATGGCGTGAACGGCAAATTATCTGATTCCAAGGCCCTGAGAAAGCCCACACATACCGATAAGTCCCGTCCACACCAAAGCGCAGACGTTTACAGACTTATTCTTTCGGTAGGTGTTTCTATGAAATTTCTCAGGTTTCAGGAATCAACCGAATAAATAGCAAACGCGATTTCTTATTATGTTATTAAAATGTATTTTCTTATGCTCTTTTATTTTTTAATATTTAATGTCTTGTAAGAAAGGATAGATGCATAGTCTTCCAATCTGTTGCAAAGATACAAAAACTTTTTGAATATCAAGAATGTTTTCTAAAAAAAAATATTCTCAAGGAACCATATTGCCTAAGCTTATTGTTGAATATGTGCGATAGATACTGATTAATCTGTCTTAGATTTTAACTTTTTGCCTTTAAATCCCCCAAAAGTATGTTTTTGTTTGAGATTTGGGGATTTTGACGACAAAATATTGTATCTTTGCACAGTTTATTTAATATACATTAATTTAACGGCTGTTACATTATGAAGTTTTATGATCGGAAAAAGGAGATAGAGATACTGCGCAGGAACTGGGAAAAATCGGCTGAGCATTCCCTTTTCACTGTGATGATAGGCAGAAGGCGTATCGGAAAGACGCTTCTCTTGCTCAAGACAGAGCAAGAGCAGAAGTGTTTTGCTTGTGTTTTTATTCCCTTACTCCCGATTATGCAGCTTGGTTAATCAAGCGCAGGGATTTTTTTAATTAGTAATTTTGAAATAACTAACTGAGAAAATACTAGAATATAAAAGAGCGGAAGAACAGCTGAGGTTAACAGAGTTAACAGTTAACAGCTGATTTTCCGCTCTTTTTTCTATAAATCTGTAAAAGTCTACTACGCTAACCCCTTAAAAAATGGAGTTAGCGTAGTGAACTTTTTGAGTATGCTGAATGCATCTTTACCACAACTCCTTAGGAGACAGGTCTTTATCCTTTCTGCCCATCAAGTAGTAATCGGCAAGGAACTGGAGGTTTGCCTGCGTAATCTTCAAGCCTTCTTCCTTTACATACTGGCTTGTAAAGATGTTTGCGTCAGGAATCAGGTTGTTTTCTATCAGTTTGCAGACAATTTCGTAAGGGAATGGGAGACCATTGCCGCTGATAATGCCAAAGCTGTCGGTCTCTGCACGCTCCTGTACATAGTATGGGTTTTCAGGCGATGCGATGCAATGAGCCAGACCGAAACTGATGTTGATGCCTGTATATGGACTTCCGCTTAAGATGATGCCTTTCTCGTATTTCTGAGGGAATCGGATGTCCTTTGGCAACTCGAATTCAATCTCCTTGAGGAATTCCTTCAGCGTCTTCACATCTTCCAGGAAGATGAACTTGTCTTCATATCCCTTCGCCTTGAGCAGATTGTAGTCGTGAATCGCCTTCTCATGATCTGCCTTTTCATGTAGCTCTATAGCCTTCTTCCTGAACTCCTCATCCTCCCAGAGCTTGTGGGTAGGCATGTTCCTGCAAATCTTGCGGAGCCATTCGTAAGAAGTGAGCGCCAGGAGATTGTTTCTGCCGGCGATGGTCATTTCCATCTGCACAGAATAAGCGAGCGGTTCGGTGAGACCCTGAGGCGAGTTTGCCATCTGCTGGAGGGTAAACTGCAGGCGCTTCTGGTTGCCCACGTTGAAATAGCAGCCATAATGGAACCACGCCAGGGTGTCGCGACGGTGAATCTCATCCAACTCCTTGTTCTTTTCGATTTCCTCTTCGGTCGTTTCAGCGTTGCCCTCTATCTCAGGCATTTCGCTGAGATAAGTCAGAAGACGCTCGTTTTCCGGAGCCGTTTCATACTCTCTGTCGAGAATGTTGTAGGCAAGTTTGGCAGCCAGTTCCAGGGTTCCGAAGAGGAAAGGAACGGCTTCCTGTACGAAACTACTCTGCTGGTAATGGTGCCAGAGCAGGAACTTGACATCAGCGATGTTGATTTCCTCAGGGTCGTAAGCCGGGTCATCTTCGTTGAGCGTACTCTTGATGAATTCGCTTTCTTTCTCATAGAAAGGAATGTAGGTGCCGTAGCGCTGTTTGCATTCTTCCGTGAAAGTTTTCCAAATGCCTGTGCCCGAAATCACATCTTCGAAATAACCGGCAATGCTGAGTGCCAGCTGCTTGGCTTCATCCATATTCTTGAAGTTATGGGTGTAGCACGCCTCGTCAAGAGCGTGGTATATTTCGTTGGCGAGTTCTGTATAATACAGATCTGTTTCGTCTGCTTTTTCGTATGGATGCAAAGCAATCCATTCTTGGGTGAAAATAACTTTTTTCATATATTTCAAGTTTTCTTGGTTATCTGTTTGTTGTAACTTTCATGCAAAGGTAATAAAATATTGCAGAAATCTGCAAGAAACTCACATTTTTTTCGTATCTTTGCACCCGAATTTAGGCAATCTTAATAAATGCGTGGGATTGCCGCAAGCGTTTCGGAAGGATTTTGCACCCTAATTCATGGCTGGGAGGGTGAATTCGGCCTTCCATTTAGATTATAATGAATTAAGGTTAAAAAGATTTGAAGACATTTGAAGAATTAGGCGTGAGCGAGGAGATTCGCCGTGCCATTGAAGAGCTTGGATTTGAGAATCCAATGCCAGTTCAGGAAGAAGTAATCCCATATTTGCTTGGTAATAAGAATGACGTGATTGCGTTGGCGCAGACCGGTACGGGTAAGACTGCATCTTACGGTATTCCGGTTATCCAGAAAACTGATGCCAGCAGCAAGCAGACACAGGCTATCATCCTCAGTCCTACACGTGAACTCTGCCTCCAGATAGCAGACGATTTGAACAGCTTTGCCAAGTACATCGACGGTTTGCATATTGCCGCAGTTTATGGCGGTACCGACATCGGAAGCCAGATTCGCACTCTGAAGCATGGTGTGCAGATTATCGTGGCTACCCCTGGCCGTCTGCTCGATTTGATTAATCGTGGCGTGGCTCAGTTGGAGCACGTGAACAACGTGGTGCTCGATGAGGCTGACGAGATGCTGAACATGGGCTTCTCTGAGAGCATCAATGCCATCTTCGAGAACGTTCCGGAAGATAGAAACACTCTGCTCTTCTCGGCTACCATGAGCAAGGACATCGAGAAGATTGCCCTCAACTACCTGCACGACCACAAGGAAATCGTAGTGGGTTCGCGCAACGAGGGTGCTGAGCATGTAAACCACATCTACTATCTGGTAAATGCCAAGGACAAGTATCTCGCCCTGAAGCGTGTGGTGGATTTCTATCCACGCATCTTTGCGATTATTTTCTGCCGCACCAAACTGGAGACTCAGGATATTGCAGATAAGCTGATTAAGGATGGTTATAATGCAGAGGCGCTGCACGGCGACTTGAGTCAGCAGCAGCGTGACCTCACCATGCAGAAGTTCCGCAACCATACCGTTCAGTTCCTGGTGGCTACCGATGTGGCTGCCCGTGGTCTGGACGTAGAGGATCTGACTCACGTTATCAACTATGGTTTGCCTGATGATGTGGCAAGTTACACCCACCGAAGCGGCCGTACGGGTCGTGCCGGAAAGAAGGGAACATCCATCTCTATCATCCATACCAGAGAGAAGTTCAAGGTTCGCCAGATTGAGAAGCAGATTGGCAAGGACTTTGTGGACGGCGTTTTGCCAACCCCAGAGGAAATCTGCAAGAAGCAGCTCTTCAAGACCATGGACGATATCATGAAGACCGATGTGGATGAGGATCAGATTGAACCATACATGGCTGAAATCAACCGCCAGTTTGAGTACATCGACAAGGAGGACATCATCAAGAAGATGGTGACCATCACCTTCGGTAAGTTCCTTGATTACTATAAGAACGCTCCTGAGATCATCAAGCCTGAAACAGGCAAGGGTTCCCGTGGTGGCGAAGGTCGTGGAAGCCGTAGCGAAGGCCGTGGCAAGGTTTCCAATGGTCGCAGAAAGCATGAGACTGAGGCTGGTTTCAAGAGACTGTTCATCAACCTGGGTAAGGCGGATGGTTTCTATCCGGGCGAAATCATGCAGTATCTGAACAAGCACGTGAAGGGTCGCCAGGAGGTAGGTCACATCGACCTGCTGAGTAAGTTTGCCTACATCGAGGTGCCTGAGGAGGATGCGAAGCGCGTGATGAAGGCATTGAACGGTACTGAGTACAAGGGCAGAACCGTAAGATGTAACGATGCTGATGAGGAAGGTCATGGCAGAGCAGCCCGTGGCGGTCGCAGTTCTGAGGGCAGAGGCGGTCGTTCTTCAGAAAGAGGCGGACGCAGCCGTAGAGGTTCTTCTGATGATGCAAGAGACTCTCGTGATTCTCGTGGAAAGGGAGGACGTGGAAACCGTGGTGAATCTCGTGGCGGCAGAAAGTCTCGCTCTCAGGAGGATACAGGCGATTGGCGTCAGTTCTTCCAGAACAACGACAACGTGAAGTTCAAGGGTGAGGAGCCAAACTTCGAGGAAGAAGGTTGGGCTCGTCGCAGACCTAAGAAGAAGTAATTTTAGACGACGATATATAATAAGGTGAAAACCTGCATCAAAGGGATGTTTTGATGCAATATCCATATTTTGCGGTAAAAATACAGCAATTTCTTTGGTAAATTGCGGTTTTTTACCGCAATTTTTGTATATTTGCAGCCGTAAACATCAAATTTATTGTATCTTTATACGCAATTTTAACCCTAAAAATATTCTGTAATAAGTTAATGAAGAAAACTATTCTTATCGCTTGTCTGGGACTGGTAAGTCTGGGCTTGCAAGCACAGAGCATTTCGCTCGCTGGTGAATGGAATGTGGAGCTGGGAAAGAGCGGTAGTGCTTTTGCCAAGAGTAAGCGTGCCTCGCAGGGTGAGGCAAAGCGTGCCATCCTTCCCGGTACCATCGATACTAACCATCTGGGATTCGCTCCGAAAGATACGATGGAAACAACGCATCTTACGAGGCTTTATGCCTATAAAGGAGCTGCCAGATATTCCAGAACCATCAATATTCCGAAGGATTGGAAGAAGAAACCGGTGGAACTCTTCCTGGAGCGTACCCGACCAACATGGGTGTATGTGGATGGAGAACTGGTGGATTCCTGCAACTTCATCTCTACTCCTCAGCGCTATCTTCTGCCAAAGAAGGTGAAGCCGGGCAAGCATCTCCTGGAAATCGTGGTGGATAATGGAAAAGGTGTGCCTGATCAGGTTTACGGCTCCAGTCATGCTTATACGGAAGATACGCAGACCAACTGGAATGGAATTATCGGAAGGATTGAACTCCAGCTTGTCGGTTCTGCTGATAGCAAATCGGCGGAAGTACTGGCAGGAGCAATCCCAAGTAGTTCTGTTGTTTCTCCAGCAGGAGCAATCCCTAGCCGTTCTGTAGCTTCTCCTTCCGCCCTTCAGATGCCTGATTTCGCCAAGGATTTTCATATCAAGGGCGCTCACTTCTACGCCAATGGTCATAGGATATTCCTCCGTGGCAAGCACGATGCGGCTGTATGGCCGCTGACGGGACATGTGGATATGAGCGTGGAAGGCTGGATGAAGTATCTCGGAACCTGTAAGAAGTATGGAATCAATCATGTGCGCTTTCATTCCTGGTGCCCACCGGAGGCGGCTTTCGTGGCAGCGGACAGCCTGGGAATCTATCTCCAGCCGGAGCTTCCTTTCTGGGGGTCTTTTGATAAGAAGGATGAAAGGCTGATGGCGTTCCTGCATCAGGAGGGAGTGAATATTCTGCGGGAGTATGGTCATCATCCTTCTTTCAGAATGATGGCGCTGGGTAATGAACTCTGGGGCGACATCGACAAGATGAAGGAGTTTGTGGATGATTTCCGCAAGATTGCGCCAGATAAATACTATACCTTCGGAAGCAATTACTATCTCGGTTATCAGGGAATAAAAGAAGGAATGGATTACTTCACCACTTGCCGCATCGGAGGTGAGGGATGGGGCAAATACAATACTCATACCCGTGGTTCCTTCTCGTTTGCCGACGCTTACGATGGAGGAATGATCAATCATTTCCATCCTAATTCTACGATGAATTTTGATGAGGCTTGCGATAAGGCAGGAATCCCTATCATCTCTCACGAAACAGGCCAGTTTCAGACCTATCCTGATTATCGGGAGATGAAGAAATACACCGGAGTGCTTCATCCTTATAACTTCGAAGTGTTCCGCCGTCGCCTGGCTGCAGCCGGAATGCTTTCGCAGGCAGATGATTTCCACAAGGCTTCGGGCTTATGGAGCGTGAAACTCTATAAAGCCGATATAGAAATGGATTTGAGAACCCGGAATATGGCGGGCTTCCAATTGCTCGATATTCAGGATTATCCCGGTCAGGGAAGTGCTTTCGTAGGCATCCTGGATGTGTTTATGGAGAGTAAGGGAATCACTACGCCCGAGGAATGGCGCCAGTGGTGCTCGCCAGTGGCTCCTCTGCTGGAAATGAAGAAGTTCTGCTTCGAGGATGGCGAGAAGATTCAGGCTAAGGTTAAGGTTGCCAACTATGGCGGTTCTTCGCTGAAGGGCAAGAAACTGAAGTGGCATCTGGCTGCCGAGAACGGATTGTTCTGTATGGATGATGGAACTTACAGCACCAAGGATGGTGAAGTGAGAAAGAATGTGGGCGACTTGATGGCTGAGGATGAGGGAGTATTGAACATCTTTTCATACGATGAAGGTTTGGTGGATGTGGGTGAACTGAATGGTGTTTTCCACGTGCAGAAACCTACCAAGCTGCTTCTTACATTAAATATTGAAGGAACGGAGGCAAGAAACTCCTACGAACTATGGGTTTATCCGAAGAAGGCTTTGGGAATGAAGGGCGTTATCATAGCCAAGGATTTGAATGAGGAAGTGGTGAAAGTCTTGGAACATGGCGGAAAGGTGCTTTGGATGCCTACGGCTTCCAGTCATTTCGTGGCTGCCGATGATACGCTTTCGCAGGCAGATAATGCTACTCCTTATACTGTTGGCGGACTCTTCCAGACCGATTACTGGAACTATCGCATGTTCAAGACCATCTGCGAGAACAACAAGAAGAAAGTTTCTCCAGGAACCTTGGGCATTCTGACGAATCCGGAACATCCGATATTCAAGGGATTCCCTACGGAAATGCACACCAACTGGCAATGGTTCCCGGTTATCAAGGAATCGCATCCGCTGGTGCTTGACAACTTCGCCAAGGATTATCGCCCGATTGTTCAGGTGATAGATAATATCGAGCGGAATCATAAGTTGGGTTTGGTGATGGAATGGAAGGTGGGAGCCGGAAAGCTCCTCATCTGCATGAGCGATTTGGAGAAGGCAGCCAAATATCCGGAAGGCAAGGCTTTCTATCAGAGTGTACTGAACTATATGCGCTCTGCCGATTTCAATCCATCTGCAGAAATAACGGTGGATGAATTGAAGAAGAAACTCGCAGAAGAGCCTAGAAAGATTACGATGAAGGAATTGAATAATATCTCGCAATATTAGTTGCGAACCTATAAGAAAAATCAAGAGCGGAAAGCCAGGAGTTAACAGGTTAACAGTTAACAGCTGATTTTCCGCTCTTTTCATATTATCCTGAGACTAATCTTTAGCCCAGGATAAACCATTCTATCATCTCTGTTGATTCAGAGATAGGATTTACTTTGCATTAATCTCCTTTAAGAGTCTGTCTGCGTGTCCCCACTTATCCATCATGTAGAGCACATAGCGGATATCCACGCCAATGCAGCGAGCCAGGCGCTTGTCGAAGTTGATGTCAGAGCTGAGGCTGTCCCAGTTGCCATCGAAGGCAAGACCAATCAACTCACCCTTGCCGTTGAACATAGGGCTACCAGAGTTACCACCGGTAATATCGTTGTTGGTGAGGAAGCAGAGCTGCATCTTGCCAGTCGTCTTATCCTGATACTTGCCGAAATCCTTCTCCGAGAGGAGCTCGTGCATGATAGGCTCAGCGTAGTAATCGATGACCTTATCGCCCTGCTTCATCTTCTCAACGAGGCTCTCGGCTGTGGTATAATAGCCTGATGGCTTGCCGCCGAGGTCGAAACCGCCTACCTGACCGTAGCTCAATCGCATGGTGAAGTTGGCGTCGCTGTAGTGAGGCATGTCCTCCTCCATACGGAGCTTGGCAGCGCAGAGATACTTCTCCTGCTCGGCGATGCTGTCGTTGATGCTGCCCATCTGAGCAGCGAAATCTGCAAATACATCGTTCAGATCCATACCGAAGATGACGCCTGGATCCTTCTCATATCCCTTCTTGTTGAAGTAGAGCTTGGCGCCCTTCTTCATGATGAGCGACTTCTCCCAGAGATAATCCACATACTTGGCGTAGTTACCGCCAAACTCAGCGTCGATGGTCTTGTAGAACTTAGGCAACCACTTGGCATCTACGTGCTCCTTGTAGTTCTTCAGAAGGGTAGCGAGTACTTCCTTATCGAGCGCCATATCCCATTCTGCAGAGTTATCTTCAAACTCATGATACTGCTTCTTCTTGTTCTTCTCAGGACCCTTCACCTCCATGTTGGTCTGGAGCTTGATGGCACGGGTAGAGAACTCGATATTGCTTCTTCTTGTGAAAGATTCCGCGAAGTTGGTCCAGGCGTATTTCACGTCTGCGCTCTCCTTGTAGAGCTTGGCGAGCTTGTCGAAATCTACCTTGTGGGCGAGGTCGTTGGCTGCCTTGGCTGTATCCTGCCAAGCACGGAGACGGGTTTCGTACTCACGCTTCAGATTCACGATGCCGATAGAGTCGATACACTTGTTCATACCGATGGAGTTCTTCCAGTAGTTGGAGCTCTGGGCGTACTTGCTGTCATACTTGATGCGCACAGCCTCGTCGGCACGCATGTGCTTCTGCATTACTTCCTGCTTTACGCCACGAACCTGGGCACGAGGAGTATTCTCAGCATCGCGCATAGTCTGGATTCCGTAGCTTGAAAGATAGCGCTCTGTGCTGCCTGGGTAACCCATGGTCATCGCATAGTCGCCATCCTTATAACCCTGGAGAGAAACCTGTGCCCAACGCTTAGGATGATAAGGCACATTGTCCTTGCTGTAGGCAGCAGGACCGTTGGTCTTAGGGTCGGCATAGATGCGGAATACAGAGAAGTCGCAGGTCTGGCGAGGCCACATCCAGTTGTCTGTATCGCCACCAAATTTACCCATAGACTTTGGTACGGTGAAAACCAGACGCAGGTCGGTGAAGTCGCGGTAAGTAGTAGCGTACCACTTGTTGCCCTCGTAGAAAGGCTGAACGGTGATATGAAGGGTAGAATCGTTCTTCTTAGCCTCTTTAGTCATCTCGTTCTCCAGAGAATCGATGAGTTCATCGCGCTTCTTGTTGTCGAGTTTCTCGTATCCGAGGCTCATCACCTTATCGGTTACATCCTTCTGTTCAACCATAAAGCTGACGAACATATTCTCGTTAGGCAATTCCTCTGCGTATGATTTAGCAAAGAAACCGTTGAGCATATAGTCGTGCTCCACGGTAGAGTGGCTTCTGATAGCCTCGAAACCGCAATGGTGGTTGGTAAATACCAAACCGTCTGGAGAAACGACTACGCCTGAGCAATAGCCCGAGAAGTTAACCACAGCATTCTTCAAGGCGTTCTCGCCGTTGTAGAGCTGGTCGTAAGTCATACTGAAGCCTTCGCGCTGCATCATCTCATACACAGCGTTAGGCAAGTTGTAAATCGTCCACATTCCCTCGTCAGCGTGAGCGGTATTGATTCCGCAGAACGCCATGATAGAGGCGATAAGGACCGTTGCTTTTTTCTTCATTACTTGTTTTTGTTTTCTATTTTTATTATGATGTTATTTATTCTTTTTCTCATACCCTTCTTTCCAAGTCTTTGCCAGCTCTGTCATCCGATATTGCTGGCGTGGATGTCTTGGGGTGTTTGGGTATTTCCTTTCAATAGCTTTTTCTGAGAGGGCAGCGTTTAAATATAGTTCACTAAAACTTTTTCTGTCCTTTAGTCCGATTGCACCCATAATTTCCGCAGATGTCATATATTCATCGTTAAAGGATAGAATAAGAGTCTCCACATGTTGACTGAACTTGTGGGGTACTTGTGGGGTACTTGTGGGGTACTTGAGGATAGCTTGCGGGGGTACTTGTGGGGTACCTATTCTTGGCTGCTCTTTCCAATCATCAGTCGACCGAATATGCAAGTATCTGTTCTTGAGAACCCAACCATCTTTTAGGAGTAAGTTCCTGAAGAAACGAACCAGGTAGATAGGAGAGTAATCAATGCCTTTCTGAATGTTGCGATAGTTGGCACGAACCAAGGCATTGCGGAAATACCAGGAATGCTTGGCGAACATTTCGTTGTTCCCGCAAGCGCTTGAATTGAGCTAAGCACTCCTCCAGCGAAAGCGGATGCTCTCGCCAATAAGCCATGCTCTTTTGCATCTGGGCATTGACTTTCTTGTGATAATCGTTCAGTTGTATCTCCATCCATTTATGTATTATATTGTTAGAATATTACGTTTGCAAAGTTACGACTATTTCCCGAATTTTCCAAGGCTTCGCTTGATTTTCTTCATAATTTGCCTTTTTGCTGATAACATTCCTGGTGATAGAACCTCTTGCTCCAGCATATCCAGAGCCATTCTTAACTCTTCGAGGAGTTCGGGATAGTACTTCATCTGCTCGTAGGCGAGCTTCATGCAGTAGCAGCGGATGGCGTAGGGCTGGGAACAGGCAGTAATCTTGGCGATGCAGAAATCGATGAAATCGGAACGGAGTGATTCTTCTTCGAAAGGCTGACGGAGAAGGAGATGGAGCATCAGGCGGCGCTTGGTCTCATTCTTCTCTACGAGAACTCGGTCTATTAAGTCATCGTGCTTGGCATAGAGCCACTCGTTGTTCTGCATGTCGAAATGAGTGAATACCCACAGGGCATTTGTGGATATTCGCTCGTCTTCATCAAATGTTAGTTGATAAAGATGAGCTTTTTTACGGTTATTACCATGGGTAAGAATACAAATCTCATAGATGTCATCCATGCAAAGTTTCTTATTCAGTTTCTTCCTCATGCTTCTATGGCTTATTTGATGATGAAACTCTTCTCTACCTTGTGTTTAACAAATTCTCTAGCTGCGAATAGTGGTACATTTTCCATCCATTTTTGGTCTTGGAAACCTCGCATGGAGAAACGGATACCTTTGAGATGATAGGAGGCAAAATCGTGAGTGATAAATGCTGCTAGTGATTTTGCCTTTACATTCTCCTCAGCCTTTACTTCTATTGGTAAGATTTCGCTGCCGGCTTGTACTATGAAATCGATTTCTTGGGTAGAGCTTGGCTTACTGTAATAATATATGGGTAAGTAAGGAAGAGATTTCAGCTGTTGAAGCACGAAATTCTCAGTAAACGCCCCCTTGTATTCGCTAAACACGTTGTTGCCAATGAGAATCTGGTCAGGTTGTGCCATTGTGAGTGCTCCCAACAAACCTACATCAAGCACATATAATTTGAAAGCATCCATGTCTGCATAGAATTTTAATGGAGATTTGGCATCTCTTGTTCTTTCTACCTTATGGACGAGTCCTGCGTCAGTGAGCCATTGTATTGCAATCTCGAAATCTTTAGCCCTAGCTCCTTTTCTTATTGCACCATAGATGAACTTCTTGTTCTCGCGAGCCAGTTGGGCTGGGATTGATTGCCATACCATTCTTACTCTTTGTGTCTGTTCTTCGGTGTGTTTGCTGATATCTGCCTCGTATGCATTCAAGATGTTTTGTTGAATTTGCCTTACTTGCATTGGGTTGTGATTTTGTGTAAATTCCAATACTGCTTCGGGCATACCTCCAACAAAGTAGTATCGTCGAAGGTATTCTATGAATTTTGGGGCGAGGCTGTTGATAAGTTCCTTATCTCCGCTTTGCAATAAATCCAAAAGTTGTTTTTCTCCATTGGCAAGTAGAAATTCCTCATAAGTCATGGGGTAGAGGTGCATGATGTCAACTTTACCGACAGGGAAGGATTCTCCTTTCATGTTCATGACACCGAGCAATGATCCTGCTACGATGATATGCAATTCTGGCTTGTCTTCACAGAAATATTTCAGCGAGGACAAAACAGGTGGAATCTCTTGTATCTCATCGAGAAATACAAGGGTCTTGCCAGGAGTGATGTCTTGGTGTGCATAAGCAGCAAGGCCGATGGAAAGTCTTTCTGCATTTGCGTCACCTTGAAAAAGTTGAGCAATGCTTTTGTTTTTGTAACAGTTGATGTAAACCATATTCTCAAATTCGTTGTTGCCAAACTCTTTGATGATATAGGTCTTGCCAACTTGTCTTGCTCCATACATGATGAGTGGCTTCCTGTTACTGGATAATTTCCAGTCTTTCAGATGGTTGTATATGAATCTTTTCATGTTTGCTACACTTTTGTGAGGGAATGATATTTGTGTCTGTACGTTTTTGTGAGGGAATAATGCCTTATTACCAACACTTTTGTGAGGGAATATTGCTGCAAAGATACTGATTTCTTTTGAAAAACCACAAAAAACGTCCTTAAAAATGTGTAAAACCACAAAAGGTCGTCCTTAAAAGTGTGATATTTTACAACAAGTCGAACTAAAAAGTGCAAAAACAGCTGATATGCAAGTGCGCATACCAGCTGCTTTCTTAGTATGCTCGGCAGACCTGCTGACTGCAGTGAGCAGACCTGCTGACTAGGCTCAGCAGAGCTGCTGAGCCTAGTGGCAACTTTCCAGAAGCAGTCTCCTTGAACTCCATATTCTATCTCTTTGAACCTGATCAGACGTCTTCTTTCACTTGCGCAGTCATATTCTTCAGCTTACGGAGCCGTATCCTTCGGTTAACGGAGCCGTATCCTTCAGCTTGCATAGTCATATCCTTCAAAATACTCAATCGTCTCGTTTCGTTCGCTCAGCCGTTTGCTTTAGCTCTTACAGGGCGCCTTGCTGGCTGCTATTATATCCTGAGTATTGCTCGGGACCAGGAACATTGGGTCCTTTTGTCTATTCTTGAACCGTATGCGAAGGTTCTGTATAATATAAACAAAAGAAGTCCGTGGACTTACACATTGTCCACGGACTTCTTGGAATATAATCTCAATGATTGGAATCTCTTACTTTCTAAAGTATTTTCCCACCACTGGCAGACTCTTTAATGGGAAATCCTTCTTCACGAGATAAGCGGCGAAGATGAGGATGAGCACCGTGTTGATGAGGCAGGCAATTCCACTGGAGAAGTATCTGTTAGCCTCGGTCATTCCGGCAAAGAGGATGAGGGCGAGAACCACATAAATCATAATCTCCTTCACCGGATAGTTGATAGGATACTTCTTCTGCCCCACGAAGTAGGAGAGAAGCATGGCTGTTCCATAACCTGCGAAACCGGCCCAGGCACAGGCGATGTAACCATAAACTGGTACGAAGATAACGTTGATGGCTATCAATACCGCACAACCGATGCCCGAGAAGTAAGCACCCCAGATGGTCTTGTCGATGAGCTTGTACCAGAAACTGAGGTTGAAATATACTCCCATCATGATTTCGGCAGCCATTACGATAGGCACTACCTTCAAACCATCCCAGTAGTCGCGACCGATGATGTGGCGCAATACATCCAGATAACCTACTACCACCAGGAAAGCCAAGAGGGTGAAGATGACGAAATACTTCATCGCCGAAGCGTAAGTCTGTCGGTTGTCCTTATCCTTTGCCTTGCCGAATACGAATGGCTCGTAAGCATAGCGGAAAGCCTGGGTAATCATCGCCATGATCATCGCAATTTTGCTGGCTGCTCCGTAGATTCCGAGCTGTGCATGCGCATCGCCCTTCTCATAGATGTAAGGGAAGAGAATCTTGTCGGCTGTCTGGTTCAGAATACCGGCAATACCGAGCACGAGGATAGGCCAGCTGTAGCCCATCATCTTCCTGACGAGCACCTTACATTCGCTCCAGGAGCATTTCTCGCCCATGAATCCTTCCTTCAGTTCCTTGTAGAAACAGAAGGTGATGGAGGCGGTACAAACGAGGTTGATGTAGAAAGCATAGCCCACATCGTGACCATCCATGATGACGTAGTAAACCAGGTTGAGCGCAATGTTCAGACCGATGAAGAGCAACTTGAAGGCAGCAAACTTCAATGGGCGCTTCTTGTATCTGAGGTAAGCGAACGGAATGCACTGGAAGGCATCAATAGCCACGGTTACGAACATGGTCCATACATAAGCCGGATGGTCGGCGTAGCCCATCGCATCGCTCAAAGGCGTGATGAAGAGGAATACCAGGGCGATGAAGAGTAGGGAAGTGAAGCCCACCATGCTCAATACCGTGTGATAAACCTTTTCTGAGTTTTCTCCCTCCTTGTTGACAAAACGGAAGAAGGTGGTCTCCATTCCGTAGGTCAGGATAACGAGGAGTAACGCCGTATAGGCGTACATGTTGGTGATGACACCATAACCACCACTTGCGGCGCTGATCTTAGCCGTATAGAGTGGTACAAGCAGATAGTTGAGGAATCTGCCGATGATACTGCTCAAACCATAGATGGCGGTATCCTTTGCTAAACTTTTGAGGTTTGCCATATTAATTTGTTTTTTATTATCCGAAGAATAAATATGCTATAGCGATTGCTGCGATGACTCCAGCCAAATCGGCGAGCAAGCCGCAAGCCACGGCGTGGCGGGTATTCCTGATGCTTACGCTTCCGAAATATACAGCCAATATATAGAAGGTGGTATCGGTGGAACCCTGGAAGATGCAGCTCAATCTGCCCACAAACGAATCAGGACCATAGTTCTTCATCGCCTCCAGCATCATGCCTCGTGCACCACTTCCCGATAGCGGTTTCATGATGGCGGTAGGTAGGGCGCCTACGAAATCGGCATTCAAGCCGCATTGTTCTACCGACCACGAAATGCCTTGAATCACCATATCCATCGCTCCCGAAGCACGGAACACGCCGATGCCCACGAGAATCGCTACAAGATAAGGGATAATCTTCACCGCAGTAGTAAAACCTTCCTTCGCTCCCTCGATAAATGCATCATATACATTCACCTTCTTCCAGAATCCCGCCAGGATGAAGCAGAGGATGATGCCCAGGAGAATCATATTCGAAGCCAGGGTAGTAACTGTATTCATCGTATCCTTGTCCATCTGTCCGAATCCCCAGATGATGATGCCTACGAAGGCGCACATTCCCAACAGAGTAGCGAGCAATACCGGCTGCAGGATGTTGATGCGCTGCCAGAGCGAAGTGATGATGATTCCGGCAAGCGTAGCCACGAGCGTAGCCATCAGAATAGGGATGAAGACATCCGTAGGCTGGGCTGCACCATAGGAGGCACGGAAAGCGAGGATGGTGGTAGGGATGATGGTGAGTCCAGAGGTGTTCAGAACCAGGAACATAATCATCGGGTTCGTCGCCGTATCCTTCTTCGTGTTGAGTTCCTGCATCTGCTGCATCGCCTTCAATCCGGTAGGCGTTGCCGCATTATCGAGTCCCAGCATATTCGATGCGATATTCATGAAGATGCTTCCCATCACCGGATGGTTCTTCGGAATATCAGGGAAGAGACGGGTGAAGACCGGGCTGAGCGCTCTTGCCAACACATTCACTACTCCCGCCTTCTCTCCAATCTTCATGATGCCAAGCCAGAGGGCGAGCACGCCCGTCAGTCCGAGAGAAATCTCGAAGGCATTCTTTGATGAGTCGAAGGTGGAATCTACAATCTTCTGGAAGATAGTCGTATCTCCCATTGCCAATCCGATGAGTGCGAAGATGAACGCAATCACGAAAAATGCTATCCAAATGTAATTTAAAACCATTTATTTGTATAATTCTTCAATTTTCTATAGTCTCAAATTTTCTGCCAGCTTGGTAGAAAAGTTTGCGAACCTGTTTGTTGCTTTTCCAAGCACGGGTGCAAAAGTACAATAAAAATTTCGCATAGCGTGGTTAAATACAGAAAAATCCCTCAGAGAGGGAGAAATTTGATGATTTTTATCCCTCAAAGAGGATTTTTTGCTAAAAACTTTTGTTCTTTCAAACATTATTCGTATATTTGCCGATGATTCTGAGTAAGGATCACGACATAATGGAAAAGGCGCATACTTAGCGCTTTGTTCTTGACGGATTGAAACTTCGCAAACTTCATGCATTGTCAGAACATAGCAACGGTAGGTGCTCTCGGGATGTGTTAATTCACATCCCTTTACTGGTATGGCTTATTGCGTCAAGGCGGTAGGTCTTATATCCGTATAGGGAAAAGTGTATACATATCGGCGTGGGCTTCGACGTTGCTCGTTCAACAATGCAGGGCAATGCGAAGGCCTCAATCCGTGGGACGAGTGACAGGTAAGTTCCCACGCTTTTTTATTTTGCCGAAACCGAAATCTTAACCTGCCAAGTCTCGGGAACACCTGGCAAAATGATAATATACCAATGAAACAGAACGATTTTTACTACTTTTGTTAAGCCGAAATCAAGAAATTTCGCTTATGAACCATTATGGACTTGATAGTATCAAATAGAATAACTATCTTTGTCCCCGAAATATAAGAATTTAAAACATGTAACTATGGAACGAGAAATGAAACGATGCCCTTATTGTGGTGAAACAATATTAGCTGTAGCTAAAAAATGTCGTTATTGTGGTGAATGGTTGGACAAACCTTTAACAAAAGAAACAGCACAAGTGAGGCCTCCATTTGCTTCTTCTGTGGATTTGGCGAAGTCGAACATAGAAGACAAGGGAGTTAATAATGTTGATGAAGAGTTGGAAGAGAATATCCCAGGTTGGATAGAGTATTTCTTCTATCAACCCTTCATCAAGCATTATTGTGATTTCAAGTCATCTATAGGGCGTAAGCATTTTTGGATTTGTATGCTTTGGACTGCGCTCTTTACTAATGCTATTTTTGGACTTGCATTTTTATTGGTAGATAAACATGTGACTTTTTTAGATTCGTCCCGTACACTATTACAAATCTCGTTAGTGCTTTTAGTTGTAGAGCTGGCGATAATCATTCCTTCTTTGGCTTTGTATGTAAGACGTTTACGTGATGCAGAACTTTCTTGGAAGTGGGTTCTTAGTCTGTTTATTCCATATATTGGTCCTCTTATTTTGGTTATAAAACTCTGTAAGTCTGGAGATTTGGAATGTGGAACATCAAAAGCGAAGCCTATAGACTATATTGCCATTGTTGTTTGTTCATTATTAATCGTCTTTGGCTATTCACAAGGTTTGCCATATATGTTTGACACAATTAAGATGTGGCAGGAATATCCGTCCAAGATGAGTTCTCCAGACCTAAAGATGGAGGGTGAAGATACATTGTCTGTTGATACAATGGCTGTAAATAATCAGGAGGATATTGCAGAATCAGATGGTCCTGATGAAAGTGTGACAACTACAAATGTTGACTCAAATGATGACGAATATGCTTGGTTATGTATGCGGTATGCAGAACCAGAAGATTTGGAAAATAAAAGCAGCCGTGAATTGCGTATAATGCGTAACTATATCTTTGCTCGTCATGGGTATATTTTCAAGAGTGATGATCTTAGGCAATACTTTAGTCAGTATGATTGGTACACACCGATAAGTAGAAATGTTACTAAAGAATTGAGTAAAATAGAACGTGATAACATAAAGCTAATAGAGGCTTATGAAGATTAATGCATGTCCATTTGAAGTAGATATTTAAACTTGAAAATAATGAATATGGTAATATACAATCATTCACGCTATCTGAATATAGCGTTTTGGGGAGTCGTTCTAGGCGAACTGATAAGTCTTGCTCATCAACGTTTTGATGACTTGTCGGGATGCCTTTCGGGCAACCACTTGGAGATGACCTTTGCCAATGGCAGCTCGTCGGTGTCATTGGATATTGTGAGTGACGGCAAGATGACTGGTACCATCGAAGGCGATGAGGTAACCTTGCATTTCACCACGCAACATTCATAACATTCTAAATGATAAAACTATGGATAAACGAATACGAACCTATGTTTTGCTGCTCATAATGTTATTTACCTTTTGTGGATGTTATAACCCCACTCCCTATCTTGGCACTTGGGTAACCGACATCGAGGAGGAAGATGGCTACGATGGTACCTTGAAACTGATGCTCAAGGAAGACGATAATATGGTGATAGAATTGCAGTTGAAAGGAACAGAGCAGATAGAAGGCTATGACGTCAATGTCACAATGACCATGAAGATGAAAGGTACATGGGATGCCGTAGCAGAAATCATGACGCTCGACATCGACCCTAACAGCTTGATAACAAGGGTGGACGATGTGTCTTCCAGTAACAGCTATGCCAACTTGTTCTTGAATGCTTATCTTGCCAGTGCCTCCAACCGGTTGGCCTTAGAGAAAGAACTGGAACGTGAGTTTAAATACGAAATAGATGACATAAATGGTGACGTTGACATTCTCTCTGTCTCTCCAACCAAGATGGAATGGAAATATGACGATGGAGATATTATTACCTTTCGTAAAAGAATAACAGAATAAAAATATCAAACTATGACAGAAAACGAAACAAAGACTTGCCCCTATTGTGGGGAGACCATCTTGGCCATAGCCAAGAAGTGTAGATATTGTGGCGAATGGCTCGATGAGCCACGGCCAGAAGCCAAGAAGACCAAAGAGTGTCCGGTGTGTGGAGAAGAGATAGATGCAGATGCTGTCGTTTGCCCAGTATGTCATGAGAATATTGATGATTATGAAAAACGGCAAAAGACTTCTAAATCTATAGCGGAAACAGGGCTAAGAACATCTGGTGACGCGATTGCTTTTGAATTGTCTTCAAAGGATGATGAGATAGAAGATATTGAAGAAGATGATGATGAAGAAGAGTCACTTCCCTTATTTGTTAAATTTATTTTTTGTATCATTGCTTTTGTCGCAGGACTTGGCATAAGTGCCCTTATCATGCAAGCGTTGTTCTCTGACTCGATAGTTAAACCACATTCGGTAGCACTGGCTACGGCAATTGCTTATGGAGTCTACTCGTTCTTGAGAAAACTGTATTTTACCTTCCATGGTTAACCAAAACTGAACATTAACTTTAAAAAAGATAGGATTATGGAAAAAAAAGAAATGAAGCGTTGCCCTTATTGTGGCGAAATGATTCTTGCAGCAGCCAAGAAGTGTAAGTATTGCGGTGAGTGGCTTGAAAATTCTGAAGCCATCATTGCTGATGACAAAGAAGAAAAGTTAGCTCCTGCAGTTTCTAAACTTGAAAGCAAGCCTGTGGCTGAGCCTGCACCAGAACCTGAAGATGCAACAACCGATGGTGATGATGAGGTTGTTGACACCGGATATGGAGTATCTGTTTCTAAGAGATTGGCTAAGCGAATAACTTGGGGACTTGTTGCCGTTGCCATTATTGCCTTTGCTTTCTTGGGATATGAAATACTTAGTATAGATAGTCGCGAACTCACCATGTCAAAGATGGATGGCAGTTGGAAAGAATTGTCAACAGATGATGTTACTATTATGTACCAATTCAATAAAAATGGGGAGTTTACAGAGATGCGTACAATAGATGATGACGGTATAAAATATGGTAGTTTGTGTACTGGGACATGGGAACTGAGCAAGCAAGGAATTCTTGGTCAATGTATAAGTATGAAGTACGATATAGAGTCGTTGGTTGTAGATGGTCATAATGAAGAAACCGGTGAAGTTTATGATGAAAGCGACCAAACGGTCAACGAAATAAAACAAGCCCTTTATGCGGAGTATCAAAAAGAGAATCTTGAAGTTGATAAGTATAAAGGTACGGATAAAGTATATGGGTTGAATCACCTAACTTTTAGCAACGATACCATAAAGCAAAATGGTAAATCTGTTATGGTTAAAATAGGCGATATCAATCGTTAAACCAAAACTATAAGGAAATGAAGAACAATAATTCGATTCTGATAACAATTGTCTTGGGAATATGTATCCTGATTGGTGCTTGGTATTTTCAGGTATTTACTGACTATGAAGTGCCAAGTCGTATATTGGCTGCAATTCTCGGTGTTGTTATTACTGCAATAATAACCCAATTGTTGTTGAGCAGTCAGACAAACAAGGAGGTGACTCTACGCCAAGAACAACAAAAATGGCAAGCAGAGCAAGATAAACTAAAACAGGACAGACAAAAAGAACTTGCAAAAGAAACGCGTGAATGGCAAGAACAGCAAGCTCTTAAAACAAAGGAGTGGCAGGAACAGCAAGATAAGAAAACTGAGCAATGGCGTATTGATCATGATAGAAGCAATACTGTTTTCTGTGAGAAACTGAAAATCTACAAAAACTTTCTTGACACGTTGTATGGTGCCGTAAAAGACGAAGAACTGACAGATAAAGAAAAAATAGAACTGCAATATCAGACATCACTCGTTGCAATGCATTGCGAACCTGAGAATATCCTTAAACTCAGTGAAGCTGTCAAAAAGGTGATTACAATGATGTGTAAACCTGACCGACAAAGAAGTTCTAATAACAATGTACTGTTAGAGACCCTTTTTGATGTTGTCGAGGCGTTACGCAAGGATTTGTATGCCAAAGATGACATCAAGACATTCTCGGATGATGTGAGACGGCGAACAATCGACAATTTCAATGTCGCTTATAGTAATGCGAAAGAGGGCAATACAGATGTAAATGACAACAAACAGCACCTGTCTGTAGATTTGAATGTTCTGTCTGACATAAGTTGTATACTTAAATCTGGCAATATTGAATCTATGGCAGAAGTAAAACCAATAGAGTCCGGACTGTCGTCTGAAAAACAAAAGGCATACAATACATCAGAATGGAATTTTGCAGTTAAAGACTGGCAGAGCCAAGGTTGGGAGGTGAAAGCATTGGAAAGCGAAGACTGTCCTCTACTGATAACTCGCAACGATGGCAATCCTGGCAAGATAGATATGGGGTTCTACAACGGTCATTATTATCTGCAGGCTGGGTATGAAGGTGACGGCAACTTCTCAAAATGCCTGAAATGGGACAATGGCGGCAGAAGACAATACGACCAGTGGTATGAGTTCCCTGCATTGTCTATGGATGTTCCACAAGGCGGCTTTATAGACAAATTCAAGTCTTCGCCGGAACTGCAGCAATACATCATCAAGAAAGTGAACTACCTGATGGAAGTAATCAAGAAAGAACACCGTACTATCCAGTGGATAAAAGCCGTTGGCGAGCATAAGGACTGGCAACTCTACACGTGGTATTGGTCAACCTTAGCTTGTGAGTACCAAAATGACGAAGAGGGCAAGGTATATATGGATACCATGCCTGATGAGAATGATAAATCTAAGGTCATTGTACAGTTAGGTAATAGAGCCAACAATGTAGAAATGCTCAAGAAAACATTGGAACGTATCGGATGTCCTGAGAAAATCGAGAAGATTGATAAAGCGGATTGCTATGTGACATTGGCAACAATAAATTCTTTAGAGCCAGAAATGGTTGGTAAGGAATTAAACGAATGGATAAGAAAAATTTCTGAAAAAAATAAGTCAAACAATTTAAAAAGTTAAGATTATGGGAAGAGTTTTTGCTGTACGCCCTAAGCGTATCAAGAGAACAAATGGACAAGTATTGACTCCTGAAATGGAGATAACAGTGACAACTAAATCATATACTTGCGATCCATTTTATAATGGAGCGAAAGAGATTCAAGAGCAGTATATGCGTATGTACCAATTCGACTATAAGAAGAGTTGTTGCAGCAAAGCAGATTTTGAGTTTAAGCAATTAGACTGATATTTAAATAAAAGGGTGTATCAGGATTTCTGACACACCCTTTTATTTTAGTTTTCATATAGAATCTTTATCCAACAAGAAATCAAATACGTCCATAAATACGATGTCGTCATCGTTTTGGTATTTCTTGATGAGGTCGCCTGTTATCACATACTTCATAAAACTATCGTCTATACGTAGCAAAGGTAGATATTTTTCTCTATTTACAATCATAACAGGAAAGATTTTTGCGGATTTCCGCATTTTTCTTTCGCAAAAATAATACTTTTGTTGATTCTACGTAGGATTTTTGCGGATTTCCGCAGTTTTCTTTCGCAGAATTAACGGTTACGGCTTGATATTTTAAGTTCGTTAACTTATAATGGTAAATACAGAATCATCCCTCTCTAAGGGATTTTTCTGCATTTCTATCTTTCTCTTCTCACAAATCGTTTGAGCAGGAAGGTGAGGAAGTAGGGGAAGGTATAGAACTTGCCATTGAAGCCGATGTTCTTATTGCAGAGCTTGATGCCGTATCTGATGTCGGGATATTTACCATCTTGTGCTGTTAGCTTAGCGAGTGATCGGGTGGCATTATCCGTGGCTTTTACTTCAACGGGGATGAGCGACTGGGCGTCACGAATGAAGAAATCCATCTCTAGGGTAGATTTCTCGTTGCGATAGAAGTAAAGATTGTAGCCTTGCTTTACCAGCATATCGCCAACGATGTTTTCGTAGATGGCGCCCTTGTAGGTACCATAGTTCTTGTTCACTCTGATGTCTTCTTGCGATTCCTCATCTAGCGAAGCAACCAGCAAGCCCGTATCCTTATAATAGAGTTTGTATGATTTCGGATCGTAGTTGCCTTTCAGAGGTAAGGATACTTGAGCGAGACAATAGCAAACGTTGATGATACCTGCATCACGCAGCCATTCGATGGTGCCAACGTATTCTCTGTTTCTTGCTCCATGGGCAATCTTGCTTATCTGAAATTTCTTGTTGTCTTGTCCCAGAAAGACTGAAATATGGTCGTACACGTTCTTGATTTTTCCTTTGTCGAGTCCTTGTGCATATTTCGTAATGTCTTCCTCATAGTCAAGAAGGAGCTGGTGCTGCATCTTGAGCGTGCCGCTGAAGTTTCCGTTACTCACGAACATATTGACTACGGCAGGCATCCCTCCGATGGTCATGTATTCACGGAATAGCCTCTCCAACACATTCATTTCTATATTAGAAAGTGGTGAGATGGAGACCATCTTTTCGTAAAGGCGTTCTATAAAGGCAAAATCATAGCCCTTTGCCCATAGGAATTCCTCGAAATCCATTGAGTGCATCGTGTAGTCTTCCTTATATCCTACGCTGTTCGATTCTATCTCGCGATAATTGATCCCCATGAGCGAACCGGAGCAGATAACATCGTACCTGCCATCTATCTTGAAGGCTTTCAGACAGGTGGCGCAGGCAGGACAATCCTGCATCTCGTCGAAGAAGATGAGCGTGTTACCTGCTTCTATCTTGAGAGAAGGATTGATGAGGGTGAGGTTCCGGATAATGCTATCCACCTCGTAACCTTCTTCGAAGATTGCCTTGTATTTTTGTTGCAATACGAAGTTGATGGCAACCACATTTTGATAGTTGTCATGGGCGAATTGTAGGATGGAAGCGGTCTTTCCCACTTGTCGTGCTCCCTTTACGATGAGGGGCATTCTCTCCTTATCGCTTTTCCATTCCTTGAGATAATTGTCAATCTTTCTGCGCAAAAGCTTCATAATCAATATATTTATAGTTCTTATCCGAGTGCAAAGATACAACTTTATCACAAAATTCCAAAGGAATTTACTCTGAAAATCACAAAATTCCTGTTGTTTTAAGGTGTTTTATCACAAAAATCCGAGAGCTTTGCGCTTTGTCATCACATTATTCCCTATTCATAAAGTGAAAACAAACTTTTATCTTACGTACGTAGGCGTAAGATAAAAGCTATAAAGTAAAACTGTTTTCTATTTATTGGAGCGAAGTAGTATTTAGCTTACCCCACATTGCAGCAGCCTTTGGTGAAAAACTTAAAGATGCGTTGGAGAATCATCGTGGATATTCCCACGCCTCGTGGTCACACAATGCCAATCAAACGGCTCTCCCAATTGATTTCATCATACTTGTATCTGATTAAAGCTTAAAGGACTATTATTTCTTTATGCTAAAGGCATGAACCAGTGTCAGCACAGCCAAGGCGATGCCGCATTCCCAATGCCACAGTCCGATACTTGAATTGGCTCCATCAATGAACAAAAGCAATACGATGCCTGTGATTGTAGTAATGATAAACAAGGTGGATGCGACAAGCGTAGGGAAGAACTTTTTGTAGGCTCTTCGTTTCGCCAGCGACATAAACATCTTTCTATATCGCTTGGTGTGCAATACGACGACAATCAGCCAGAGAAGTGTTGATACAATATGACTGACTGCCCAGTTGTGCCAAGCTTCATGGTTGCTTCCACGTCCTGCAAGATGAAAACCAATACCAGTTACTACGGACAGACTGAAAGTTAAAGCCATGATGCAGCCTGAGCGTACCTTGCCCTTGGGCTTTTGCCTAAGGGCTTGCCTTGTTGAAAATTTGCAATTTACCATATCTCTTTTTTGGCGGCAAAATTAGTCCTTTTTTTTGAAAGGTAAGTTGGATAAAACGATGTAACTTTTGCTCTATTCAAGGTATTTGCTACGGAAGGCGGTTGGGGTGATGCTTGTAGCCTGTGTAAACAGACGTGTAAAGTACGCCCAATCCTCAAAACCGAGTTGATTGGCTATCTGTTTCACCGACAAGTCGGTGCGTGCAAGCATACGCTTTGCCAGTAGCACAATCTCGTTTTTTATATAGGATGAGGTACTCAATCCTGTTAGCTTTCTGACGATTTCATTCAGATAGACGGTGGAAATGTTCAGCTGCGAGGCGTAGAATGCTGGCTGATGGTTTTCCGCAATGTGTTGTGCCAGCAGGTTGCGCAGTTGCAGCATAATCTCCGTGTGGCGATGGCTATGCTTTGTTTGCAGTGTGAATTTCTGTGCTTGTTCAGCTACAACAGATACAAAAGCTTCTGCCATGCGTTGGGTGCCAATGCCAATAGACATCCCCTTGTTGCTGTTGAGGCGATGAGCAAGAATGGAAGCAAGACCGCACAAGTCATTTCGCTCGGTATTTTCTATTTTGAATGCTGATGTAGAAAGCAATAGATGGTCAAGGATGCATTTCTCGTCAGAGTCCACATAGGAACAGTCAACCATCAGTAGCCAACCCTTTATGCCTTCTGCTGCAATGAATCTGTGCATTTGTCCTGGCTGCACGATAAAAACGTCATTCTGTGCCAGATGCAATTCCTTGAAGTCAATCATTCCACAAGCCGTCCCGCTCTCGATCAAGCCGAATATGTAATAGTCGTCCTGATGATCGTATGTGATTGGCGGATGATTCGTGCTATGTGGGGCAATCTCTCTTACGACCACTCCACACCTTATGTATTGCGCTGATTTATGTTGTGGTACTCTGTTCATTGGCTTCTATCGTAAAACTTCATAATGTAATGGCCATTAAATTAATTGCAAATGTACGAAGTTTAGCTGATAAAGTAGCAAGTATAAGGTGCTTTTTATATTTTTTTAATCGCATTTCTTATCCGCTTTCATAATTTTGCCTTACCTTTGCGCCCTAATTCCACGAAGTGGGAGATAATTATACAAAAACAGGGAGGCTTGAAAGGAAAGCCGTTATACAAAAACAGTTATGGATAGAGTTAAGGAAGTATATAAGGTGACGATAGCGGGAAGCATCATCAATGTGGTGCTGCTCGTACTGAAGTTTGCGGCAGGTATCCTCGGACATTCTACAGCAATGATAGCGGATGCCATCCACTCGCTTACCGATTTCGCCACAGATGTGGTGGTATTGGTATTCGTAAAACTGGGCAATAAGCCGATGGATAAGGACCATGATTATGGGCATGGCAAATACGAGACGCTTGCCACAGCCATCATCGGCATTTCGCTCTTCGTGGTGGGTGTGATGATCTGCTATTCGGGCGTAACCAAGACCTATCGTGCCATCTGCGGCGAGACACTCCAGCAGCCGGGTGTTGTTGCCTTGATAGCTGCCATCGTAAGTATCGTGATGAAGGAGTGGGCTTATCAGTTTACTGTAAAAGCCGGAAAGAAATATCATTCCGAGGCTGTAGTGGCGAATGCCTGGCATCATCGCAGCGATGCTTTATCGAGTATCGGAACGATGTTCGGTATTGGTGGCGCCATCATCCTGGGAGAAAAATGGGCAGTGCTCGATCCGCTGGCTGCCATCATCGTGAGTGCCTTCATCATCAAGGCTGCCTGGGGACTGGTGATGCAATCTGTGAAAGAACTGACGGATGCCAGTCTTTCAGAAACTGAGGAAGATGAAATCCTGAAGATTGCAAATGAAGAGCAGGGAGTGGGAGAGATTCATAACCTGCGTACCCGTCGCATCGGAAACAAGATTGCGGTAGAGATGCACGTCCGCATGCCGGGTTCTCTCTCGCTTTATGAGGCACATGAGCATGCTACTCATATCGAACGAAGATTGAAGCAGCACTTCGGTGCAGATACCCATGTGGGAATCCATCTCGAACCGATTAAAGTGAATGGAAAATATCAGAAACCGGAATAACTTAAATAAAAGGAAATAGCCGGAATAAAAGGAAACGAGCCTTGACGGAAGGAAGAAACCTCCATCAAAGCTCGTTTTTTTATTTGATATCCGAATCGTGTTTCGGATATTTATCATCTTTTGGGATGATTATTGTCAGATTATATTATCGGCCGAGATTTACGCTGGCTCCTGCCATAATCCACAAACCTGGCTGCTTAACAGCTGTGAGGTCGTAGTAGCGGTGGCAAGTGATGTTGTCGGCTTTCACGAAGATATTGTATTTCTTCTCGTCCCACATCAGTTTGCAATCTACCTTGGTGTATGGATGATAGCCATTCATTCTCTGCTGCCATCTTACGCTCCACGAAGCTGAAAGCTTGCTCCAGATCTGATGCTCCAGTCCGAATACAGCCTTGTGCTTGAGATACTCCAATGCGTAGAGTGATTTCAGAATGTTTGTCTCGGTCTTATGATCCTGATAGATGTAAGCGTAACCCAACTTGATGCGGGTGATGAAACTGTTTGGTACCAATTCTCTCATGTAGATAGTAGCATCTACGTTGTAGCCCATGTTGTTGAGCTTTCCGATGTTCATCACGTGATACTTATGGTCAGCCAATTCCGTTTCTGAAGTCTGAACCCAGTCAATCATGTTGGTGCCGTGTGCGTAGAATCCGCTTACGGTTGCGGCAAAACCAGTCTGGCGATATTGAGTTCCCACCTTGAAGGTTGAGTTCTTCTCCGGGTTTAGGTTGATGTCGCCCTGCTGCACCACATTATTTATGTATAAGTCGGTGTAGGTAGGCATTCTCAATGCCTTGTTCCAGGAAGCGTAGAACTTCCAGTTGTCGTTAGGACGATAACTCATATCCACACCAGGATAGAAACGGAAGTCGTTGTCCAAACCTGTATTCTTGTTAGCCAAGACACCAGCCGACAAGGTGAAGCCGCCGAAGATGAAGTTGTGCTCCAACATGATGTTGGTATTGGTGCGCTCGCCCTTTCGGGTATATTGACGGTCAGAACCCGAGATATCCTTATAGTCTTTCTCTGCGAGTTCCTCGCCCAATGCAGTAGAGTAGATGCACTCCTTGCTGATATCGAAACCCACTGCGGTCTTACCCAAAGCCCAAGCCACGTTGGCATTCAGTCCACCACCATAAACATCGAGGTCGTGATAGTTCTCGCCTGCTGCAGCTCCAGCCTTTCCACGAATCAACTGATAGTGATCCTTGAATTTGTTATAATAGAATTGAGGTGCAATCTCCCAGGTTTTCTCCTGGTTGTGCAGACTCAGATTGAGCGAAGCCAGACCGTGGTCTGTCTTCTCATATTGGTTGTTGTATTTGGCGCTGTAGAAAGTATTGGCACCATAGCTCTGGCTAGCAATACCCAACTGGGCGTTGATGTCGAAACGCTGGTCGTAAGAGAACGAGAGATTGCCGTAGCCCTGTCCCTTCTCGAAATCGCTGTTCTCCGTGCCGCCATCCGAGCGCTTGTAACCTCCGCTTACGGAATAAGCCTGGGTCCACTTGCCCGTTTCAAAAGCCGTCTGCACACGTCCCTGTGCTCCGAAACTTCCAAAGCTTCCGCCTTCTACACTTGCAGATACCCCCTCACTCTTAGCCTTCTTGGTTACGATGTTGATGGCACCATTGAAGGCTGAAGTTCCGAATAAGCGCGATGCTGCCCCCTCGAGCACTTCGATGTGGTCGATGTCAGCAAGAGCTACAGGAAAATCAGAAGCATTGTGACCAGTCTGAGGATTGGAAATGTTGACGCCATTCAAGAGAATGGTAATCTGGTCAAAGGTTCCACCATTGATGGAGATATCCGTCTGAACACCAAAGCCACCACGCTGACGGACATCCACGCCGGTAGCTAATTTCAATACATCGTTGATAGTCTGCGCAGCCGCACGATGAATATCGTCGCGGGTAATGACAGACACAATCTTAGGTGACTGCTCTACAGTCATCGGCGCACGAGATCCGGTAACGCTCACCGCATCTAGCTCGTAAGCCTTTCCGCCCTTGTAGAGGGTAGAATCAACCTTGGCTCCCTCTGTGCTTACGCCTGCTGCCTTAGCATGGCTCAGGGTAGCAACGCTGAGTGCACCAACAAGTACCTCTCTTCCCAAAACTGCGAAGAGTGAGTAGCTCTTGTTAGAGAATCGGTTGAACTTCAAGCTGTTGCGCTTGTTGAAAATTGTTTTGTACATTAAATAAAATGTTTATAAATGAATAATAAATCGAAGCCTTCCGCCTTCCCGGCTTTCGGCATTCGGGGTGCAAAGGTACTGCCTTTTGGGCAACTGACAAAATAAAATGTGAATTATTTTTTCAACAGCTGATGCAAAGTTAATGTAAATCAAGGTCGGTTTCCTACCTCACAAATCGTATTCAATTCAGCCTTCTTGTGGCATAAAAAAGTATTAATTAGGCATAATCCTCAATAGGGTGATGCGATTTTCTTAAAGAAACATTCGCTTTTTCAGATTATTCTTGTATCTTTGCAGTTGATATGGGCAGCATTCTGCAATCAGAATACTGCTGTAGCAATTTTATGGTAATTAGAAATTAAAAAGAAAGGAACAGATAAGATGGAAAAGATCAACGTAAAAGAACTGAATGACAACGTCTTCGAGACTATTGGTAAGGAGTGGATGCTGGTATGTGCCGGCAACAAGGATCATTTCAATATGATGACCGCCTCTTGGGGCTGTTTGGGATGGCTTTGGAACAAGCCGGTGGCTGTGGTCTTTATCCGTCCGGAGCGTTTCACCCACGGCATCATCGAGGAGAATGAATTCATGACTCTCTCTTTCCTCGGTCATAGCGAGGAGGCTCGAAAGATTTATAACTTCTGCGGCTCCAAGAGCGGACGCGATTTGGATAAGGTGAAGGAAACAGGACTGATTCCTGTAGAAACTGATAACGGCAGCATCGCCTTCGAGCAGTCACGACTCACCCTGGAATGCCACAAACTTTATAAGGACAGTATGACCGCCGAGAAGTTCCTCGACAAGGACCTGCTCCAGTGGTATGGTGCCAAGGGTGGATTCCATGATGTCTATGTTGTGGAGATTACCAATGCTTATAAAAAGTAAGAATTAAAATATGGCTCAAGAACAAACAGCAATTCGTGAACGCCAGAAAACCAGGCTCAAGGAGCCGGGGCGTTACGTGGTAATGATGTTCAACGACGACTTCACACCGATGGACTTCGTGGTAGAAATCCTCGAATCCATCTTCTTCAAGTCGCAGGCTGAGGCTGAAGCAATCATGCTCAAGGTTCATCACGAAGAAAAAGCCGTGGTGGGCACCTACAGCTATGACATCGCCAAGAGTAAAGTAGAGAAAGCGATGGAGAAAGCCCGTACGCAGAAGTATCCGCTGAAACTCACTTATATGCCGGAATAGGCGTTGATTTCGGGGAAATATCCCCAATATATGCTAAGAAAAAGAAAGGAAAAAATAGAATGGACAGTATGGGATTGACCCGATATATGAGTGTTCTGATGGACGATGCCATGAAGCAAGCCCGGTTCTTCGATCACGAGTTCGTGATGCCCGAGCACATGCTGCTGGCGTTGCTCAGGCAGTATGCATTCTGTCAGGCGCTGCAGGAAGAAGGCGTAGACAGCCTCAAGATGCACGAAGACTTGGTGGGATGGCTCGCCAAGCAGGAGCGTGTGCCTGAAACCATCAAGTATCTGCCAGAGCCGTCATCGCTCTTCAAAACCATGTTTGGAACGGCGTGCGCCCTGGCTGCTGCTGCCGACAGGCAACTGGTGAATGTACCCCATTTTGTGCAGGCGATGTTTGGCTTGCAGAATTCAGAAGCCGCCTTCCTGCTGTGCAAGAATGTGGGCGACCGGCAGGGCGAGTTCCTGGCGAGCGTTGACAGTTATTATCCTATTGGAGAAGATACTGGAGAGGCTGGCATGGGCATGGGAGCAGACTTTGATGATGACGATTATGCCAACGAGTATGATGACGACGAGGAAGAAGGCAGAAGACAGGTTGTACAGGATTGGCATCAGCTGGTTACCTGTATTTCTGACAAGGTAGAAGAGCACAATCCGCTCATCGGAAGAGAACAGGAACTGGACAGAACCATCCAGGTGCTCTGCCGTGCCGAGAAGAACAATCCGCTCCACATCGGAGAAGCCGGAGTCGGCAAGACAGCTCTGGTCTATGGTCTCGCCAAACTCATCAACGAAAACCAGGTTCCTGAACGCCTCAAGGGGGCTCGCATCTACGGCATGGATATGGGACAGATGCTTGCCGGTGCCCAATATCGCGGCGACTTCGAGAAACGCATCAAGATGGTGATGGAGGGAGCCGTGAAGGAAGGCAATACCATTATCTACATCGATGAGATTCATAATATGATAGGTGCCGGTCGTGGCTCAGATGGCGGACCTGATGCATCCAATATGCTGAAGCAATATCTGGAGGCAGGTGATATCCGTTTCATCGGCTCTACCACCTACGAGGAATATAACCGTTACATGGCTCAGAGCAAGGGCATCGTGCGCCGGTTCCAGCAGATTGACATCAAGGAACCTACCGAGGAGGAGGCTATCAAAATATTGGAGGGCTTGCAGTATAAATACAATAAGTTCCACAATGTAACCTATCGCAAGGACGCCCTGGAATATGCCGTCCGTGCCAGCGCCAAATATATCAGCAACCGCTGTCTGCCAGACAAGGCCATCGACCTGATGGATGAGGCGGGTGCTTATCTGGAGGTGCATCCGGTAGAATCTCGCCAGCGCTCTTATGTTACCAAGTCTATCATCCAGCAGATTCTGATTAAAGTCTGCAAGATTGATGCGGCTGCGATGAAAGATGAGAATAACGATGCTTTGGCTACGCTCCGCCAGCGCATACTCGACAAGATTTACGGTCAGGACAAGGCTGTAGACAAGGTGGTTGAGGCTGTGATGATGGCAAAGGCGGGATTGACAGATGATGACAAACCATTGGCTTCGCTCCTCTTCGTGGGACCTACTGGAGTAGGAAAAACCGAGGTGGCACGACAGTTGGCCAAGGAACTCGGCATCGAACTGGTACGCTTCGATATGAGTGAATATACCGAGAAGCATACCGTGGCAAAACTCATCGGTTCGCCAGCCGGATACGTGGGTTATGAGGATGGAGGACTTCTGACCGATGCCATCCGCAAGACGCCAAACTGTGTACTCCTGCTCGATGAGATAGAGAAGGCGCATAGCGATATCTACAACATCCTGCTCCAGGTAATGGACTATGCCCGTCTGACTGATAACAAGGGCCAGAAGGCTGATTTCCGTAACGTGATTCTCATCATGACCTCAAATGCCGGAGCACAATATGCTTCACGGGCTAGCGTAGGTTTCAATGGAAACGTAAGTCGTGGCGAAGCGATGCTGGCACAGGTGAAGAAGACTTTCAAGCCTGAGTTTATCAACCGACTTTCCGACATGGTGGTGTTCAACGATATGGATAAGCACATGGCTGAGTTGATTCTTGCCAAGAAACTTCGTCAACTCGATGCGAAACTGGCAGCAAAGGGTGTTACCGTAACGTTAACCGATGCTGCGCGTGAACAGCTGCTGAAATGGGGCTTTACCAAGGAATATGGTGCCCGCGAGATGGACCGTGTCATCGGTAACCGCCTGAAACCGATCCTGATGAAGGCGCTGCTCTTCGGCAAACTCAAGAAGAGTGGCAAGGCGCATGTCGACTTTGACGGAAAGGAACTGGTGATTAATTATTAGAATGAAAGTCTAGTCAAGAATATTCTTGATAAAAGATAAGCGTATGATATTACAGATAGATGATACTGCGGACGAGATTTACTTTCCCGATCCGCATTATGGCGATGAGGATGGATGCTTTGCGATTGGTGGCGATTTGAGTATTGACCGCCTGTTGCTGGCTTATAGCAATGGCATCTTTCCCTGGTATAGTTTCCGTGACCAGCCTGAAATACTCTGGTTCTGTCCGATGAAGCGTTTCGTCATCTTCCCTGATGAAATCCACATCAGTCATTCCATGCGTACCCTGATGAGGAAGAACCGATACAGCGTAGGAATCAACGAAGATTTCGATGGCGTGATACGGGGATGCAGCAAGACCAACGGACGGTATTGGGAAGATGGCGCATGGCTGGGCGAGAACATCATCCAGGCATTTACTGCCCTCCATAAGCAGGGCTTTGCGGCGAGCGTAGAGGTATGGGATAATGAAACCGATGAACTGGTGGGTGGACTTTATGGTGTCACCATCGGCAAGGTTTTTATCGGAGAAAGCATGTTCTCCAGGGTTCCGTCAGCTTCTAAGATTGCCCTCATCTTCCTTGCCAGATACTTGCAGGAGCACGGTGGAAAGATGATAGATTGTCAGTTGGAGACTCCTCATCTCAAATCGATGGGTGGCAGATATATTTCTTACGAGGAATATATGAAGATTATGAACGAAGAATAAGAGATGTTCTTCTCGGAATAGAAGAACATCTTCTTTTGAATAAAAAATAAAGGCTAGGTTCCCGGAATCGTGAACCTAGCCTTTGTTATTATCTGGCTTTTTGCTTTTTATTAGAATATCGGTGTGCCGATGCAGCCGTTAGGTGCCTGAATATGCAGCATCGCACAAACGGTAGCGGCAATATCTGTCATATAGTGAGGCTGGGCACTCTCGCCGTGCTGGATGCCCCAACCCATAAACAGGCAAGGAATATGGATATCGTATGGATTCCATGCTCCGTGGGTAGTTCCCTTGCTGCTGTAATAATCGTAGTGACCTGGTTTCAGTACAATCTGAACACCTCCGCTGCGCTCGCGGTTATAACCGTTAATGGCGCGAAACTTCAGCTCTTCAGGGATGCTCTCGATAGAGGTCTTCTCCATGTCGAAGGCATAGTGCACGTCCTTGTCCTTCTTCAGTCTGTCTACTACCACCTGCTTGATGGCTGCGTAATCCAGACCGAGTTCTTCGATGATGTCTGTATTGAAGAATACCTGATAGTTCATAATGGTCTTTACTAGGTCCTTGTCGGTGTTGAACTTTGTCTTCAGACTCTTGTTCAATTCATCTACCAGTCCCTTCTTGTTCCAGATGCCGGCAGGGATTCGCTGGTCTTGCAGGAAGGTGGCGTTGTTTACGCCTCCATGGTCGGCGGTGAGAAAGGTGAGATAATTTCCCTTGCCCACGGTCTGGTCGAGATAAGCGAAGAAATCTGCCAATGCCTTATCTAATCTGAGATAGCAATCTTCTGTTTCGATGGCGTTCACGCCCACCTGATGTCCGATGTAGTCGGTGCTGGAGCAGCTGATGGTCAGCAGGTCAGTATCTGTGTTTCTACCCAGGTTCTCACCCTCGATGGCAGCCTTGGCAATATCGAAGGTCAGGTTGCAGCCGAATGGGGTGTTGCGGAGAATCTTGTAACCATGCTTTTTATATAAGGTAGGCAGATCGAGTGGCAATACTGCCTTTTCGCCTTCAACAATTCCATTCTCGTAGTTGTTGTCATCGCTGGTGCTCTCCTTGTAGGAATCGATAGGGTAGAGCGTCTCCCATTTCTTGGAAAGATACTTGTTTGGGAGTTTCTGCTTGTTGAACTTGTTCACCCACTCTGGCAACTTATCCATATAGAAAGTACTGGTGATGAACTTGCCCGACTTGTCATCAAACCAGAAAGCGCCATTGGCGTGATGGCCCGCAGGGAGGATGGATGCTCTGTCTTTCAAGGCTACACCAATCACCTTAGAGCGGTTGTTGGTAGCCAGACGGAGTTCATCGCCGATGGTGGTTACCCACAGATTGCGAGGCGACATCTTGCCAGCCTTGCTGTCAGAACCTACAGGGGTGACGGTATCGTCGGCAGTACAATACACTACTTTTCCATCTTTCACGAAGTTATTTCCTGCAATTCCGTGGATGGAAGGAACGGAACCGGTCCAGATAGAAGTGTGTCCGATGGCTGTAACCGAAGGGATGTAAGGAATCTTGCAGTTTTCTACGCTGAATCCTTCGCCGAGCATTCTCTTGAATCCGCCTTCGCCGTAGCGGGCGTAGTAGCGATAGAGATAATCCCATCGCATCTGGTCGATAACGATGCCTACAACGAGCTTAGGGCGTTGAGGCTGAGCCTGTGCAATGCCGCAGAAGCAGCAGAGCACGAAGATGAGTTTGATAATCTTATTCATAGTCAAAATGTCTTTTTTATACATAACCATTCAGTATTGTATATTGCTATTCGTTTGCAAAGATACAACTTATTTTGGTATTTAACGATAAAAAAGACGATTTTTACCCAAACTTCTCATGGCGTTCAATACAGCCAGTACCGTAACACCTACATCGGCAAAGACAGCCATCCACATGGTGCCGAGACCAATGGTGGCGAGAATCAGTACGGCAACCTTTACTCCGATGGCAAACACCACGTTCTCATGAGCGATATGAATGGTTCTTCTGGCTATCTTTACGGCAAGGGCAATCTTTCTAGGGTCATCATCCATCAGTACTACATCGGCAGCTTCGATGGCTGCATCGCTACCCAGTCCACCCATGGCAATGCCCACATCAGCACGCTTCAATACAGGGGCATCGTTGATGCCATCGCCTACATAAGCGAGCGTCTTGCCTGCTGTTTTTGTCTTCAGCAGTTGTTCTACATGCGAAACCTTGTCGGTTGGCAGCAGTTCTGCGCGGCACTCGTCCAGTCCCAGTTTGTGGGCAACATCTTCTCCCACTTCTCTGCGGTCGCCCGTCAGCATTACCGTTTTCTCTACTCCCAGTTCTTTCAGCTCTCTGATGGCATGGGCGCTTCCTTCCTTAAGGGTGTCGTTGATCACAATATGTCCTGCGTACTTGCCATCAATGGCGACGTGGATGATGGTTCCCACCTGGTTGCAGTCGTGCCATTGGGCACCGATGCTTTCCATCATCTTCTTGTTGCCCACGCAAACCACCTTGCCGTTCACTTTGGCACGGATACCCTGTCCTGCAATCTCCTCTACATCGGTCACCTCGCAGCCATCCGTTGCTTCTTGAGGGAAGGCTGTACGCAGGGCTGCCCCGATAGGGTGAGTGGTGAAATGCTCGGCATGAGCTGCCAGATGAAGCAGGATTTTCTCCTTGTCAGAATATTCGCCAATATGTACATTATCTGCATCGTGGAATGAATGGTCTGGGCAGGAATCATCAGCATGAACAGCTGCCACGGCAAACTCTCCGTGGGTCAGAGTTCCGGTCTTGTCGAACACAACGGTTCCCACCTTGGCTAAAGCATCCATATAGTTGCTGCCCTTGATGAGAATACCGTTCCGGGATGCTCCGCCGATGCCGCCAAAGAAGGTGAGGGGCACGCTGATGACCAGGGCGCAAGGACAGGAAACTACCAGGAATATCAAGGCGCGGTTGAGCCATAATGGGAAGTTCTCGCCAAAGGTTCCTTCACCTACGATTCCTGTTGCTGCCAGGAATGGAGGAATAACCGCCAGGGCAATGGCTGCGAAAACAACGATAGGAGTATAGACTCGGGCGAAACGGGTGATGAAAGCCTCGCTCTTCGACTTGTTCTTGTCTGCACTCTCTACCAGAGAAATAATCTTGGATACGGTACTTTCGCCAAAACTCTTGGTGGTGCGTACACGAACTACTCCTGAAAGGTTGATGCAACCGGACATGATAGTATCGCCTTCATTCAAATCCCGTGGCATACTCTCACCTGTCAGGGCAATTGTATTCAAGGCTGAGCTTCCCTCAACAACAATACCATCCAATGGAACTTTCTCTCCCGGACGGATTACGATAGTTTCTCCTATCTTGACGTCTTCCGGCGAAACGGCCTCTACTTTTCCGTTTCTTTCAACATTCGCTACATCCGGTCGGATATTCATCAGATGCGAAATACTGTCGCGGCTCTTTCCTTCCGCATATCCTTCGAAGAGTTCGCCCACCTGAAAGAAGAGCATCACAAAGACTGCCTCCGGGAATTCTGTATCTGATCCTGGGAAGAATCCGATGCAAAGTGCTCCGATGGTTGCAATAGCCATCAGAAAGTTTTCGTTAAACATATCGCCCTTGGCAATACCTTCTGCAGCTTCGCCCAGCGTCTCATGTCCTATTAATAAATAAGGAATGAGATAGACGAGGAGTAACTGCCAGGTAGCCAGACTGTATTCCTTTTCGATGAAAACAGCGATAATCAGGAGGATGATGGTTGCTCCTATCAGAAAGAGTTTGGATTTCAAACCGCCTTCTTCATGGTGATGATGGTGGTGGCAACCGCACCCCTGGTGCTCATGTTCTTCTGTGGAGCATGAGCAGTCATGATTGTGCTCATGATGATGTTCGTGAGAATCTTCACAATGGCATTCATGGTGATGTTCGTGAGAAAGTTTCATTTCTTCCATAATTTTGCAATACTTTTAGTTCTATATAACCAGGAACATTCAGTTCCTTTTTCTATTTCGGTTGCAAAATTACGAAAAGGTTTCTGCAACTTGGTTGCAAAAGTCCCAGTTGCCCTCTTTTTTGCCGGATACTCTTACTCAATCGTCTGGCTTCTTTGGCAAAGTAAGAAGAAACTGATGGAGTGACAAATGTTTCATAAGGTGTGTTGTAACATCCTCAATACATGAGCCGCCACAAAGATATACCAACATTAGAGAACGTAGAATCTCGCTATATTAATAGCCATACAATGTACATCTCAATCCCAAGGTGAAATCTATTGTTTGATCCAAAAGAGCATTAAATAACTCCATAAACGAAAGAATTCCTCCAAAAGGAGCAAGTTTCTTAGATTTTATTTGTATTTTTGCCATGTCATTCAGAGTTTTATTTGTTTTTATATGCAACACTAAGATAAGTGAAATTTCTGACATGGTAAAATCCAAAGCAACTATGTGTTGCTCTTATAAAATTAATATTAAATTATGGTGTTACGGAAATTAGGAAAAAGAAAAATTTTTTAAGATGAAACATTGTGTGATATTTATACTAATAGGGCTATTGGTAACAAGTTGCATTCATGGTGATTACTGGGATTTAGGCAATGGTTACTCTTTTTGTGAAAAAGGCATTTATAAACAAAACGAGCAAGGTGTTGACACATTGGTGCTATTTCCTGAAATTATAGATTATGCTTATAATGAACAGTTTATCGTGGCACATCAAAATTTTGACTCAGCAGCACTTGACAATGATACTGTTTGGTTCGGAAAGGATATTAAATATTATCAGCAAATGAAACTGCAAGGAAGAACGTTTTGGATTATAGATAAGATAAAGGAAAAAATCTATGGTCCATTGGATAAAAGTAGATATGGCTGTATTGTAGATTCTTTAAGAATTCAGCTAGCTTTACATAAGAAGAAATGATACGGTGAAGAGCTGTGGAACATTTTCATATTAAAAGAAGATAATACAGTAAGATGGATAGATTGATAGAACTCATAAAAAGCAATTCCTTCTCAGCAGCAGAAAAACTGTTGAGAAAGGAACTTGCTTTGTCACCAAATAACTGCTATTTGTTGACTCAACTTGCAAATGTCCTATGGAACAGATGCAAAGATAAGGAAGCTTTGTCTTATGCCGATAAAGCAAAAGAGGTATGCCCTGTCATGCCTCTCTTGAATTATACTCGTGGCAGAATCCTTTGGTCATTAGAAAAATATGAGCAATCCATAGAAGAGTGGGATGTTGTTTTAAATATGACTATTGAGGAGGTTGCGGAAAATGGCTATGGTGTCAGATGGGCAAAGTCTGTCATCAATGATTCTAGATATTATAAGGCAGATTGTCTCTATCATCTTTTTAAAGATAAGGAGGCCTTGGCTCTCATGGAAGAGCATTTGTCACACCGAGGAAAAGGTATTGAAAGCGATTTCTCCAAAAAGGAAGCTGTTCTTTTCTATAAAGTATTAAAGTATAGTCATCCAAGGACTGTTGCAAAAGCCTCAGATATAGGATATGCTTCTGAATCTCAGCGGAATCGAATCTTGAAAAAGATTGATGCTTTGGAAGAGAGTAACAATAAGGAGAAACTAGTGCGTTATCTTCGTGTCATTTGCAAGCGTTATTCCAAAGAGTATTATTTGAAGACGATTCTTTCCGAGACCTATAAGACTATTGGGGATAAGGCAGGTTGCTTAACTTATGCAAAAGCAGCTTTTGAGCAAGAACCCAATGACCCTCTTGTTAAGTATGACTATGCTGTTGCGTTGATGTTTAACGGTTTATCTGAAGATGCTCTTTTGCAGTTTGAAGAATTTGTTGCGTTAGGGTTAGATTATATCGCATTCTCTGAACATGGTGAAGGAGTAAGATGGGCAAAGAAACTTTTGCGGAATACGCAAAAACAAATAGACCAAATTCAAGCAAACCAGCAATGAAAAAAGCAAATGTTTTTACTCCATTTTTACAAAACATCAAGTAAAGACATTCTCGAAAATCAGGGGCATGCCGTATCAAGTAACGACATGCCCCTGTTGCTTTATTCTTCATTTACCATCTCCCAATCCAAAATGCCTTTGCCTTCTTCGTCTAGTTCTATGCCTAAGCCTACTACTTCTCGCTTGTCGGCCTTGAAAGGCTCCAGGTATTGTCGGTCTAGGATTTGCTTGATGGCAGCTTCCTTACCACCGTTGTTTCTCAACTTTAATTCTATTATATAGATGTGATGAGTTGTTTTGACAATGAGGTCGATTCTGCCAGTAGAAAGCATGTGCTCTACTTCCACCTTCAAACCGATGGCATTCAAGATGGTACTGATGATCAGTCGGTAACGCTCTTCCATATCCATGGATGCCAACTTCTTGTTGCTGTAAGGCACATCGGCAACCAATGCTTTGAGCGCTTTCATCGCCTTGTCTAACTCTTTATATTCCAAATATTGGTACAACTGCGCTTGCAGAGATTGTGTATCAGCCTCTTGTCGCATGGTCAATGCCGGCAGTACGCATTCGTAGAGCGCCTGTTTTACCTCTTCATTTGGGAAGCCTAAGTGATAGACATTTCCTACGCACGATTTGATGGTGAGATAACCTGATTGATATAAGAAGAGTTCTGGTCCTCCACCAGTAACATCGGAAGTCTCCAATGTGTTGCGGAGAATCATGGAATCCTCAAAATCAGGTAGGCGCAACTCTGCATCCTTAATGAACTTCGTCAGCATGGATGTGGCTCCCGATGATGCCCAATAACTGTTGAGATCCTGGGTGTCAAGCGCATTGATAAGGCTGAAAGGATTGTAGACGTCAACCATGTTTCGGCGACTGAAATGGTAACCGTCGTAGTAGTCCTTCAGCTTGTCGTGAGTTTCTTGCAAAGTCCATCCGTTCACCTCTGCCATTTTTTCAAGTTCAGGCTTGAAGTTCTCTTTTATTTCCTCCTCAGTGATACCGCAGATGGCTGCATATTCTGGTAGGAAACTGATGTTGGTTAAATTGTTGAGCACGGAGAAAAGGGAAATCTGCGTAAACTTGGTGATGCCTGTGATAAAGACCAGACGTTCGTATTCGTCATCTGCCTTTAAAATGGCAAAGACTTCACGATATACCTCGGTGCATGCTTCGTGTTCCGGTGTTTTCCAAGAGTGCTGGAGTGGAGAATCATATTCGTCAATGAGGATGGCAACCTTCAAGCCCGTCTGTTTGTATGCCGTCGTAATGATGACGTCAAAGCGGTCGGCAAGTTGGGTGGTAGGGTCGGGAGTGATGGCATACTTCTCCTCGTAGTATCCGAATCGCAGATTCAGGTACGAACGCAAGGTTTCTGCATTGGCGCCTCCACGGCTCATGTCGAGTCGAATCACAGAATATGCCTTCCAATCCTTCTCCAAATCCATGATTTTGAGTCCTTCGAAGAGTTCCTTTCTTCCTTCGAAGTAACATTGGAGCGTATCAACGAGCACAGACTTTCCGAATCGGCGAGGGCGGCTCAAGTAATTATACTGTTTGCCTTTGTTCGCCAATTTCCAAATGATGTCAGTCTTATCAACATAGAGATAGTTTTCTTCTCTTATCTTGTTGAAAGATTGTATGCCTGTAGGCAGCTTTCTGTATTTATTGTTTGCCATAATCCTTTCTCCTTTATTTGTATGGCGCAAAGATACGGCAAATAATTGAAACCACCAAATTTTGAAAGAGGAATTACGTTGTTGCTCTTTGGATGTACATTCTCGCATTCAACTTCATTCTCTGCCAAGAAATCCAAGTTTGATTAGATTCTTCCGATATGCTAAGCTTGGTAAAAATGCAGGCTTTGGCATAGTGTATTATTGGTTTTCGAAATAGTTGTAAAGTTTCACACTTGTAACTTTAGGATAATTATATTGATATTCTGATGTGAGATCTTTATAGAAATATTTTCCTTCCACACCTCGTTCATGATATAACATCCCTAATACTATACTTTCGAATCCAAATGGCGTGATAGAATAAATCAGATTCTTCTTGTCATCAGAAATTTTATTTAAGAAACCATCAACTAATACCGTTCCGTTTTTGTCTTTTGTTGTAATTCTTTGATACGGAATAGTTGTATTTACGCTCTCAAACAAATCATAGGTAGCGTCTTTATCTCTGTTTATTGCATCTTCTGCTATCTGTGCAGAGTCTGCTGTTGGTAGGCTTTCTACTATACAGATTTTGTGAACCACATACAGCTTCTCTTTTAGGTGCCAATAACTGCCAATATCTTTCAATCCAATTTTAGAAGAAGGAATTGTTTGTAAATCTTCTTCGTTTATATTTGCACTATTATTGCACCCCATAAAAGAAAGAGCAATAGTGGAGGCAAAAGCCAAACTGATAAATAAATACTTTTTCATAGTCTCATTATTTAGTTTGATTACTTAAAACATACCAACATGAAGTGGTGAAGAAATCTCGGATATACTTCAACTTCCACATCCGATGGGGTAAGAGTCTAGGTGTAAGATGAAACTTCTGTTTGTAATGGGGATTGATGAACCATAGTTTTTGGTCAGTGACAGAATATCCACATTTGTGTATAAGATGTTCAAAAAGCTCGATGCTTGTTCGACATTCTTTTATACTCATCAGTTCTTTGATGGTTCCAGAACTTTCCTTGCACATCTTTAGTAATAACTTATTTAAAGGATTGGGAAGCAAGTGAATGAATGGTAGATGTGAGCATAATTTGTTTCTGCAAATCTGCTGATGTCCTCCAAAAGGCATTTGCCATGCAGGAAAACCAACAAACAACACACCTGTCGGTTTCAAAAAGTTTTTGATGTGTGCCAAAAATGGCTCTTTTGCCGGAATGTGCTCTATTACATCGTGTAATAGGATTACATCATATTTATCTTCGTCACGATTTGGTACAGGACATTTCATGAAATCACAACAAGCGAAAGTTGCGGTATCACTTATTTCGGAAAAGTAAGTTTTGGCATCCTTTATTCGACATTCCGCTATGTCAACTCCTGTTACTCTACATCCCAATCTGGCGAAGGGAGCAAGGTTGCCTCCTTCGCCACAACCGACTTCCAAGATACTACTCTCAGGGGTTAGCTTTGTGTAAGCTGAAACATAGTCGATGTAATATTCTTGAGATGTCACCTCCAAATCATGGAAGTACATTTTTCTGTCTGTATGTCGTTTCTGCATGATTTTTTTCTTTTGTACTTTTTTGACTTTTATATCAATATAGATACAAGCCATGCCAAAAGACTGCATGCAAATCATGCCAAATTTACCATGTGAACCGAATTCCAATAGGAACCGTAAAGGTAAATGGATGCTCTGTCCAGCTATTTTTGATATTGCTTCCATTTGGAATGTACCAATTCAGTGTTGGTTCAACAAACAAGTTTACATTAGGTGCAAATTGATATTGTATGCCCAAACTTGTGTTTGTCGTCCACTGTGTTGGAGGTGTCACTTTCCAATCATTGGTATATACAGAAATACCATCGGTAATATAATCTGCCGTAGTCTTTCCAAATATCGGAATATGAAGAGTTATTCCAGCAGAACTATATGCAGATAGTTTTTTATATCTAATCAACTGATAAGACACATTCAATGGAATGCCCAAATAATGCAATTTCTGTTCCTTGTCAACAAAGTAATTGCCTGTACCCAAACGGAAATCGGATTTTAAGAATGAATATTTCAATCCTGTTTCAATGCTGAACTTTCCTCCGATACGTTTGTTTACGGCAATACCAATCGTGATAGGCTTGTTGTGATGCTCGGATTCAATAATCTTTCCTTGGTTATGGTCAGCAATTTCTTCCATGGCAAGATTCTCTTGGGTTGGCTCACCTGGGGTGATACGGTGTAAATATTGAGCATAGTCTTCCCATGTCGTAAAATCTTTTGGTTCTGAAGGTTGCCCACTTGATGCCGAATTGTCTTTGCCTGTTATCATCTTGTATGTATTTTGTATGATACTTGTTCCGAGAGAACCTAATGCCATGATGTGCCATTTACCCGTTTTCTTTACTTGGTCATATTCGACGATATAATTGTATTCATCATTTTTCTTAAAGCTAAAAATGCTATCAATATGGAAAATGCTATCTTTATAGTTCTTTGTGATATTTCTGTTGTTATCAATAGAATCTATAGCAAGTATAATACTTGTTTGCGTAGTGTCATGGTTGACTGTGATATTCATATTACTTGCGATAATTCTTGGGCGTTGTTTTGGACTCGAATAAACAGGAAGCTCCTTTTTGTTATGTAGAGTAGTTTTATTCTCTTGTTTCTTTTTTGCACTTCTATGGCTTGCAAGGGAAGTCTCTTTTTGAGGCAAAGATGGCTTTTTGTTTAAGAAGTTTTTGTATATAGGAATTCCGATTAATGCTAAAATGAGTACAGCTAAGGTCTTGATATCCAGTAGCCCTTTGAGTATCACTTTCGCTCTCGCCAGTTGCGAAGAAGAAGTATGTGGGGCAATGTTTAGAATGGCAGCTATTTCTTGATGTGACAAACCATCCAAGACATACATCTTGAAGACTTTCTTGTATCCTTCTGGTAATTCTTCGATGGCAGCCATCAGCTTGTCGTATGTGATAGTCGATTCTGGAATGGTCTCTTCCTCGATTCCTTCAGTTGTAGCTTCGTCTAAAGTAGCCAAAGAGATAAATTGTACCTTATTGTTTTTCTCTTGATATTTAAGAGCAAGATTTGTTGTGATGCTTGTAAGCCACTGGTTTGGCTATTCTTCAAGTTCTTAATGGCCGCTAAAGCAAGTATAAAAGCATCTTGGACAAGGTCGTCAACATCGTCCTTGTCCTCTTTCAGTATCTTGATACATATTCCCTTCATCTTGGGATAAAAAATCTGATACAATATGCTAAAGGCATCCGTATCCCCTTTTTTCGCATTCTCTACTAATGTTATTATCTTTGATTCCATAAAATTTCATAAAGTCTTATTTTTATATAGATGCAGTAACGCATAGATGACTGCATAACATCTTGTTAATAAAAACTAAATGCTGGTTCGCATTAAAGTCTTATTTTTATGTTTCTGCCAATTTTAGCTTGCAAATTTTAAAAGAGAAATTACGGTGTTGCTTTTTGAATATGCTTTCTTTCTGCAAGCTTGAATTCGCCGTTTCAAGCATGTTTCCAAAAATGAAAAAAGCAGTTAAGCTATTTCTGCTTAACTGCTTGATATTCAGCGTGGACCAGCTAGGGCTTGAACCTAGGACCTCCAGATTATGAGTCTGTTGCTCTAACCAACTGAGCTACAAGTCCGTTGAATTTTTATCAAATTCGAGTGCAAAGATACTAGATTTTGGGCAAATAACCAAATAAAATCTTAAAAATTTTCTTAGAATCAGAAAAATAGCGTATCTTTGCACCAAATTATGTGCGCACACGTGCGTATGTACTTATTAATCGTACAAAAAAGAAAAAGTATTTCTATTCAGAAATGGACATAGACAAAAATAAAAGAATCGGTCTTACCGATGAACAAGTTAAACAGAGTAGGGAACAGCATGGCAAGAACGTGCTTACCCCTCCTCAACGTACTTCATTATGGAAACTGTATTTGGATAAATATCGCGACCCGATTATCCAGATACTTCTTGTGGCGGCTTTCGTATCCCTCATCCTTGCTTTTATCGAAAAGAATTTCATGGAGACCATCGGTATCTTCGTGGCTGTTTTCCTTGCTACCACCGTGGGCTTCTACTTTGAGCGCGATGCGGCTAAGAAGTTTAATGTGCTCACGGCGCTCAGCGAAGAGCAGCCGGTTAAGGTGCGCCGCAATGGTAAGGTAATGGAGATTCCGCGCCACGATGTGGTGGTGGGAGATGTAGTGCTCGTGGAAGTGGGCGATGAGGTGCCTGCCGATGGAGAACTCATCGTCTGCAACGACCTGCAGATTAACGAATCAGCCCTTACGGGCGAACCTGTTGCCGAGAAATCTCTGGAAGGTGGTGGAGATGGAGCCTATCCTCGCAACGTCATCCTCCGTTCTACCATGGTGATGAATGGCAGGGGTGAGTTCGTGGTTACTGCCGTGGGCGATGCTACCGAGATTGGTAAGGTGGCGAAGAAATCTACCGAGCAGACTTCGGTGGAGACACCGCTTCACATGCAGCTCGATAAGTTGGCGAAGATGATTTCCAAGGTGGGCTCCGTAGTATCTGTGGCAGCCTTCTTCATCTTCCTGATTCACGATATCCTCACCAACCCGGCATGGGGCGGCAAGGATTATTTCTATATGGCAGAGATCGTGCTGAAATACTTCATGATGGCTGTTACCCTGATTGTGATGGCGGTGCCGGAGGGATTGCCGATGGCGATTACCCTCTCTCTGGCACTCAACATGCGAAGAATGCTGAAGTCGAACAATCTGGTGCGCAAGCTCCATGCCTGCGAAACCATGGGCGCCGTTACCGTGATCTGTACCGATAAAACCGGTACACTTACCCAGAACAAGATGCAGGTGAGTGCTCTGGAACTCAAGCAGGGCGATGAGGCGCTGCTCGATACTGCCATTGCCCTCAACTCTACAGCCGAGTTGAATGACGGCAAACCTATCGGAAACCCTACCGAGTCGGCTCTCCTGCTCTGGCTCGATGCCCAGGGCAAGGATTATGAAGAACTCCGCAAGCAGGTGAACGTGCTCAAGCAGTTGCCTTTCTCTACCGAGAGAAAGATGATGGCAACCTTGGCAGAAGTAGATGGCGAGACTTATCTCTTCGTGAAGGGTGCGCCTGAAATCGTGATGAAGAAATGCATCATCGAAGATAGAATGCAAAGACAGTCAGCTGAAGAACTCGATGAGTGGCAGCATAAGGCAATGAGAACCCTGGCGTTCGCCTATAAGAAGATAGAAGCTTCTATCATGAGAACTTCCAGAACCTCTACTGCCGAAGTGGTAGCGTTTCTCGATGCCAACGACCTTCAGTTGCAGGCCATTGCAGCCATAGCCGATCCTATCCGTCCGGATGTTCCTGCCGCCGTGCAGGAGTGCCGCCATGCGGGTATCGAGGTGAAGGTGGTTACGGGTGATACGGCTGCCACCGCCTTGGAGATAGGCAAGCAGATAGGTGTCTTCGAAGATGAACCTGAGAATATCGGAGCGGATGGCTCTCTGACCTCGCTCGACCAGCAGATGATTACGGGCGAACAGTGGGAGGCGCTTTCTGACGAAGAGGCTTACGAACGGGCGAAGGATATCCGTGTGATGAGCCGTGCCCGTCCTACCGATAAGCAGCGACTGGTGGCGATGCTCCAGAAGCGTGGTGAGGTGGTTGCCGTAACAGGCGACGGTACCAACGATGCTCCGGCGCTTCACTATGCTCATGTGGGCTTGTCGCTGGGTTCGGGAACTTCCGTGGCTAAGGAGGCTTCGGATATGACCCTGCTCGATGATTCCTTCAAGTCTATCGCCAACGCCGTGATGTGGGGACGCTCGCTCTATCGCAACCTGCAGCGCTTCCTCTTCTTCCAGTTGGTAGTAAACGTGGCAGCCCTCCTGCTGGTGCTTGGCGGATCTGTCATCGGAACTGAAATGCCGTTGACGGTAACCCAGATTCTCTGGGTGAACCTTATCATGGATACCTTCGCAGCCTTGGCACTTGCCTCATTGCCTCCATCTCACGAGGTGATGAAGGATAAACCACGCAAGGCATCCGATTTCATCATCAACAAGAGCATCGGTTTCGGCATTTTGTTCTGCGGCATCGTCTTCTTCCTCGTGATGTTTGCCCTGCTGGTTTACTGCGAGCGCAGAGGCAAGGGTGGAGTAGATGTGCATGAACTGACCATGTTCTTCACCACCTTCGTGATGATCCAGTTCTGGAACCTCTTCAATGCCAAGGCACTGATGAGTCATCACACCGCCTTCCGCCATTTCCTGAAGGATAAGGGAATGATTCTGGTGCTTGTACTGGTATTGGTGGGTCAGTGGATCATCGTAACCTTTGGTGGCGAAATGTTCCGCACCACACCATTGTCGCTCCACGAGTGGCTGCTCATCATCGGCTCAACCTCCGTTGTACTTTGGGCGGGCGAGCTGTGGAGAACTTTTAAGAGAATGATAGCAAAGAGAAGATAATCCATCGGAGTTCTTCTTCTGATATGAATGTTAAAGACAGTCCTTATGAATACAATACATTACAATGATACCGTGCAGTTGTCGCCATGTGTGGCAACGATTGGTTTCTTCGACGGGGTGCATCGGGGACATCAGTTCCTGATTCATCATCTCGTAGAGACGGCACGAAAGGATGGCTTGCAATCCACCGTCATCACCTTCGATGCGCATCCCCGCAAGGTATTGCAGGCGGATTACCAGCCAGAGATGCTGAGTACACTCGATTCCAAGCTGCTGCTGCTTTCGAAGACGGAAGTGGATAATGCTGTGGTGCTGCATTTCGACAAGGCGATGGCTGCGATGTCGGCAAGAGAGTTTATGCAGCAGGTGCTCCACGACCATCTCAACGTAAGGAAACTCTTCATCGGCTACGACCATCGCTTCGGTCACAACCGCGAGGAGACTTTCGAAGATTACGTACGCTACGGCAGGGAGATGGGCATTGAAGTAATCAGAAACGAGGCCTTCCAGATAGACGGCATCAATATCTCTTCTTCCGTGATCCGCTCTTTCCTGAAAGAGGGAGAAGTGGAGATGGCAGCCCGGTGCCTCGGTTTCCCTTACACCCTCATCGGAAAGGTGGTGAATGGATTCCATGAAGGCAGAAAACTCGGTTTCCCTACAGCCAATCTCGACATCTCTCACTTCGGACAGCTGATTCCTGCCCCTGGCGTCTATGCCGTAAGGGTAAGACTGGAGAATATGGTGGTATGGAAACGGGGAATGATGAATGTGGGCAATCGCCCAACCTTCAATGGCAGACAACTGACGCTAGAGACGCACATCTTCAATTTCGACGGGGATATTTATGACCAGCTCTTGCTCGTAAGCTTCGTGAAGCGAATAAGGGGCGAACAGAAGTTTGACAGTCCCGAGGAGTTGGCGGCACAGCTGAAAGAGGATGAGCAGACCGTGCTGGATCTCTTTGAAAAGGAAGCGGAATGATAGCGAGAATGCTATTAAACTATAAACGATTAATTATAAACAGTAAAAGCAATGGCAAAGATTAATTTAAAGAGAGGTTTGACGGATATCGTCCTCTACATGATTATATTTATAGTAGTGCAGATTATCGTGATGTATGCTGGCGCAGGAATCTGGGCGGGCATTAAGGGCGAAGGTTACCAGGCAACGCTCCTGGCTGTCAGTTCGGGCAGCAATCCTATCCTGATGGCGCTTACCTCAGCGTTCAGCAACGTTATCACCCTCGTTATCTTCCTGAAGACGAAGTGGACGCCGCTGACCCGCGATTATCTGCTTTCCAAGCCTTGGGCAACGCTTCTCTGGGTGGCATTGTTCACCCTGGGAACCATCATTCCTCTGGAGTTCATATATGAGCAGATAGGCATCGAGATGGACGAGAATACCGAGCAGATATTCGCATCGCTCATGAAGGAGCCTTGGGGCTATGTGGCTATCGGTGTTCTGGCGCCTTTTGCTGAGGAGGTTGTGTTCCGTGGAGCCGTTCTCCGCACCCTGCTGGGTCTTATGAGCAAGAAGAACCATTGGGTAGCCATCATGATTTCGGCTGCCATCTTCGGTCTGGCTCACGCCAACGTAGCGCAGTTTGTCAATGCCCTCCTGCTGGGCTTACTCCTGGGTTGGATGTATTATCGCACCAAGAGTCTTGTTCCGGGTATCCTGCTCCACTGGGTGAACAATACGATGGCGTATGTTCTTGCTAATATCATGCCGCAGAGCGATGGCAAGCTCATCGACCTCTTCCATGGCGATGAGAAAACCATGTATTATGCCGTAGGCTTCTCTCTCTGCATCATGATTCCAAGTTTCATACAGCTGGTTATCAGATTAAAGAAGGTGAAGGCTTAAGAGATAAATAAACGAGTAAAAAGGTTACCTGGATGGGTAGCCTTTTTTCAGATATATAACCGGATAGATAAGTAGATTTTATGAAGATTATAGAAAGTAGTATCATAGGAAAGAAGAGCCCTGAGGCTTGTGAGGATGGAATGGTAGTTACCGATGATTTCATCGCTGTGATTGATGGCAGTACGAGCAAGACGCCGAAGCATCTCAATCCTGATATGAAGAACGGAAGATACGCCATGATGCTTATCTCGGAGTATATTCGTGAGGAGTTGAAAGCGGATGCCTCGGTAGATGATTTCTGCCAGGGTGTGACAGCCTTTATATATAATAAGGTGTATGAAAAGCTAGGAGTGGAAGAGCGGTTGAAGGAGCATCCGGAAGAACGGCTTACCGCCTCGGCTATCCTTTATAGCCGGACAAGGAATGAAGTCTGGATGGTGGGCGATTGCCAGGCAATCATCGATGGAAAACTCTATGAGAACGGCAAGCCTTATGAGGAGAAGATTGCCCGGAAACGAGTAGAACTGATAGCGCAGGGGCTTTCGCCTGCTGAGGCTAGAAAGCAGATAGAGCCATTGCTTATCAAGGCGATGCTTTCGGGGCAGAACCAGACCTATACGGTTATCGATGGATTCCCGGTTTATCGGGAGGGAGTGAAGGTTGTTTCGGTTTCAGATTCCAGTTCTGTTCAGGATTCTGTTTCACCATCAGATTCTTGTTCTGTTCAAGATCCTGTTTCCTGCTCAGGCTCCGCTTCTGCATCAGATACAATTCCATCTTCTTCCTCCGAGATAGTCTTGGCGAGTGATGGCTATCCGTTCCTAGAGCCAACCTTGGCAGCGAGCGAGGCGGCATTGGCAGAGCAGATAGCCAACGACCCTCAGAACATCCATTCCTTTATCGCCACCAAGGGCATCGTAGAGGGCAATAAGAGCTTTGATGATAGAACTTATATTCGATTTGTTTATTGCCAGTAAATAAAAAACCGCAGATTTATTTATTGGCAATAAACAAAAATGGCTGATTCCGCCAGAAAAAAATAACACGGACAAATTGAATTTGTCCGGTTTGTTTGTCTGGAGGCTTGTAACATCCCAATAATCAGTAGATTATGAGCGTTCGGACAATTTGTCCGGACAAATTCAATTTGTCCGTGTTATTTTTTTAGCATGAATTTGTAAAGAAAAGCAATGATTTCCATCCGGTAGGCGATGTATTCCCAAGAAGAAAACGATGACTTCTGCACCGAGAAACGGTGAGTTTAAGTGGAGAAAACTATGAGTTAGTATTTTTAACATAAAGCTCTAAAGCAGCCAAAGGAGAATAAGAGAGGTTGGAACGT
>JAJVTK010000043.1:0-23984 GCA_021622245.1 Segatella copri
TTCAGCAACTTTTCCCGGAAGTATGGAAGAAGGCAGAGTTGAAGGCAAACATGAGACCAACACAGAAACGGCCTTCAGCCCGTACTTAAATCACATGCGAAAGTTTAGTTTAGATAAATTGCATCAAATTCTTAAAAAAATGGCATGTAGAAAGAATAGTATTGATAATGAGCAAGATAATATCATGTATTTCGCTACTTTTGTCGTATATTTGCCACCGAAAAGAACCAATTAACGTGTTGATTCTAAAAACAATTTTTAAACCTATAAAATATATAAAGCTTATGAAAAAGTTATTTACTCTCGTGTGTGGCGTATTATTTGCTATGTTTGCTAACGCAGCTACTCTTGATATTGGAGAGCCAAACAACAATGTGAAGGATGGTGAAACAGTTTGGTATGATGCAACGACCAAAATTATTACATTCCACGAAAATTGGAGCTATCGCCCAGGATGGTGGCTTGGCAGTAAGGATTGCTCTGATTACGATGATTTCGTGTTAGAGATTGAAAATTCTGATAAGGTTAATGTTCAGGTTGTTGTAGAATATGATGCCAAAGGTGATGATGGTAAAGCAATTTGCTCAACTGCAATGGGTACCGACAATAAGATTACTGTTCCACTGAATGCTGATCATAAGAACGTTGTTTGCCAGATTTATTTGCAGTGTGTAGATGGAGCTCCTAAGACTGTCACTTTCAAGAGTGCTTATTTCCAAAATGCGGTTAAGCAGACTGAGGTTGAATTGACATTGGTTGAAGGTCATACTATTTTGGCTTCAGAATTTGACAAATATGCTGATGATACAAAGGTGAAACTAAGCTTCGAGAATACGACAGATCCTTATGCATCTCGCAATGGTTGGGGTATTGGTGGATTTGCCAATTCTGATAATTGGAGTCCAACCTATGAATTGAAGGCAGCTGATGGTAAGAATTTTGATATCTTTGTTACTGTTGGTGATTTCAAGAAGGCTGCCAAAAATGGTACAGATGCTTATGTTGATGGTCAATATCATAAGGGTGGTGTAACTTTCAATATCTATAATGGCTGCAAGATAGCTCACGCTTATATATTATTGGAAGATAATACTTCAACTAATATATCAAATACCCTTGTAGCACCAGCTGCTAAGAATGCTCCGGTTTATAACCTTGCTGGTCAGCAGGTTAATGCGTCTTATAAGGGTGTAGTAATCAAGAACGGTAAAAAGTATGTTCAGAAATAGTATAGAGTTATATTTTTAGTTTGTTGAAAAGAAAAGAGAGGGTATGTGAATGCCCTCTCTTTTTGATTTTATCCGTTTCGAACAATTGATTAATGTTCCAGATATAGTCCGTTTAGCTTTTCCAGGAAAACACAAACTTCATCATTTATCATTTCCATGAACCCATGAGTCTTCTTATTCGATACTCCTGGATATGGCGTATAGTAATGCTCCTCAATCGGTTCTCCCTGATTTCTGCCAAACATCAGGTAAGCAATATGATGCTGTTTGAGTTCTGTAAGTAATGTCTCTGAAAAGATACTGGAATCACCGATAGATTCTACTCCAGTTGTCAGTCCGAAGGCATTGTTATGATCTTGAGCAAAAGGCAGAGCCTGCTTCACAATCTCCTTGATGCTCTTCTGATAGAGTGGGAGGTCGATGGCGTTTTTGTTTTGCAGATATGTTACGTTGATCACATCAATCTTGTTGTCCGGATAGCGCTCCATCAGGTTCTTGCCCGGCAGGTAAGTCTCAGAATAGCCATAAACTACATTCGTTACATCCTCGTCATCCAAGAGGTCCTGTATCTTCTTGTAAAGACTGATGTAATCGTCTTTGCTGAGTTCACAATACCATGCCTTACCATCAACAGGAAGAGGATTGAGCACTATAGGTGCTTTGATACCATAACCATCTTGCAGTGTATCAAGATATTTGGCAACCTGTTTGGTATATTCCTCCAGCATATCTTCATTGCCGTTATAATCAGGCATCGTCCAGTTCATGATGAGTAAGCCACCCTTACGGAAGTGTTTCAGCACATCTTCCCTGATAGCCTTGAACGGAACACCATCTGTATTCTGTGATTTTCCATTTTCAATGCCAGCCAACTCATATCCGTTTGCAGCCGGTCTGTAACCGCAGAGAGCTTTCAAGTCGCATCGGTTGCTGTCACATTGCCAGCGGTTCCAGCCTATTCCGGTTAAGGTACCGTACATCTGTCCTATCAGAGTACCTTTGTTGGCATACGCCTTGATGTTGGTTTTCAGATTCTCTGTGCGGGTTGTAAGACCGCTCATGGCAATCTCGTCATACGATTTCTTTTTCTTCTCACCGCATGAAGAGAAAGCCAGGAGGGCCGCGAACATCAATATAATATATTTGATTCTCATAATCTGTTATTCATTATAAGCCTTTTTCATAGCTTCCACTACTGTAGGGAGTGTCCACTGAGGAACACTTCTGTCTGTACCGTCGAAGATGCTCATCCAGTAGAAGGTAGCTACGCCGTATGCCTTAGCCTGCTTCACGATGTCGGCAGCTTGGTCGGCAGCAGCCTGAATCTCGCTGGCAGAACTTTTTTTGCTGACGCTCTTGCTTCCGTGAGTGCCATATTCACCGATGATGCAAGGAATGCCTTTGCTGATGAACTTATTGTTCAGACGGGTGAACATATTCTTGATTTCATTGCTGCAGGAAGCATCCCATTTGCCTTTCTGTGCAAACCAGTCCCATGGAGCATAGGTGTGAACTTCTACGGCGATATGGCCATCCACCTTGTCGGTAGGGATAGTGAGGTTGTTTAATACTTCATCACCGCAGGCTGCAGCGTAGGTGTTGACGATGAGGTTGCGGGTCTCGTTGTTGCCGCCGGTAGCACGCACAGCATTCACGAAACTCTGGGCATAACCGTTCAAACCTTTGTAGCTGCTTGCATTCTTTGGTGCATTCCAAGTGTTGTCGGCATCAAGCATCTCATTGTAGCCTTCGAATACCAGGTGCTGGTCGTAGTTCTTGAAGCGGGTCGCAATCTGAGTCCAAAGAGATTCAAACTTTTCTTTGTTCTCTTTATAGTTAGCTTCATCAGCCTTGATCCAGTGCTTTACGTTCTCATCGTCAGCACCTGTATCGTGGTGAACATTAAGGATGCAGTACATTCCGTTATCGATGACATAATCCACGATTTCCTGTATTCTGTTCATCCAAGCCTCATCTACCGTTCCGTCAGCCTTCATGTGCTGGAACCAGGTTACAGGGATGCGGACGGAATTAAAGCCGTTCTGTTTCAGGAAATCTACCATCGGTTTGGTGGTTGGTTCCTGTCCCCAAGCCTTTTCAAAGTCAGTAACCGAGTTGCTGTTCATGTTCATCCACATGGCAATCGCATCTGTACAGTTGCCAAAGTTGGTACCGATGCCCATGTTCTTCACTGCATTTACTGCACTTTCTTCTACGTAAGTAGCATTCAGGTTAACTTGATCACGGGTAATCACGTACTTACTGCTCATGGCAGCTTTCCACCAGTCGTTGGATGGCATGTTGCTTCCATACCAAGGCATGAAGAAACTCCATTTTGCGCCAGCGTTCCATGCTTCGTCAATGCCTGCTGTAGCTGTGTTGCTGTTGGCATCTGTTCCGCACTCAGCTAATGCGATGAGCTTACCAGGATAACGAGCCTGAATCTCCTTGAACTCCTGAGCCTGCTTGGTTGCATTATAACCATAGAGGTCGCGACCGATGATATCTACATATTGATCGCCAGGATACCAGTCGGCATCATTGTTATAAGTGTTGGCATCGCCATTGTAGTTCTGTGTAGTCCAAGCCCATATCAGGTTGTGGATGCCTTTAGTCTGGAAGTAATTGAACATGGTCTGCCAAAGTTTCTTATAGGTTTCGGCACCATCATATCCCCACCAGAACCAGGATTTACCCCAGCTTTCACCAGATTTCAGGCAGGCATTACCGGAAGCCTCATGGAAAGGACGCCAAACGGCTACAACACCTGCATCTTGCAACTTCTGCAAAACTTCCACTACCTTATCCATTTCCTGATAGAACCACTTGTTCTCCCAAGAGCCTGCAGTAAATACATTGGCAGCCTTGAAGGTGGTTTCAGATGGGGTACAGGTTACGCCGCTACCGTCTGTTCCAGGAACTGTGCTTTCTGTCTTTGGCACATTGAAGTGCCACATCAGTGATACCAGTCCGCCCTGGTCTGCCCAGTTGGTGACGGGCGTGATGTCGTTATAGTTGATCCATCCGTTGGAACCCTGCTTAGGAACATAGATATGGATGAAATCATAGCAGTTGATGGCTGGATATTTACCTGTAGCCTGATAAATCTTATCTGCCTCTTGGGTGTTCCAATTGACGTTGGCGATGACCGAAGAGATGGTCTTGCTGCCATAATTCAGCTGCAGATATTTGTAGAGACGTTTGGTCTTTTCTGTAGCAGAAGGGTCAGCGAGAGTAACATCGCCTACTTCGCTTTCGTGATAGATAGAGAAGGAGATGTTGTTGATGTCGTTGATGTTGTAGGTCTCGAAAGCACCAAGGTCTTCCATCCCCGTCATCACGAATCCCACTTTACCATCTGCAGAGTGTGTGATTTTAGAAACTGGAGTCTGTCCGTCTGCTGTCAGATCCCAGACTTGTGATGTACCATTCTTTAGGTTGATGGTCAGCTTGTCTCCTTTCGTTTGTGCCAAGGCTGCGAATGAAATCATTACTGCCAGGAGTGAGAGTAATAGTTTTTTCATTGTCTTGCTACTTTTATGGATTTGTTATTGATTTTGATAATATAGATACCATGTGTCAATTCACTGAGATTGATAATGGTCTTGTCGCCAGCTGTGATAGGAGAGAGTTTGATGGCTTTTCCATCCAGTGCGAAGGCGCTTACCTTGTTGTTGGTACCATCCACGATGATACGGTCACCTTCGAAGGCAAACTTGTTGTTGGTTTCTACCTGCTTGATGCCTGTCGTTGTACCATAAGTGAAGGTGGAAACCTTCCATAGTTCGTAACTGGCAGTAGTAGCTGTAGATTTTACAGTCATCTTATCATTTCCGAAGGTTACTTCCGGTAGAGTGCTCAGTGCAAACTCTATCTTGCTACCATCGTTGAATGATACGAACAGCGACTTGCCGTCTGCAGCTTTGGCAGAGATGCAGCTCAGAGCTATCAGTAAGGATAATGCTATTTTCTTCATATCGGGTTGATGTTTTGGTTTTAATTAAAAATGTGGCGCAGTTGATATAACTACGCCACAAATTTACGAATTATATTTCACATAAATGCTTTTTTTATGTTAAATATATCTATCTTATGGGAGGATAGTAATCTTGGTAACGCCTGTCAGATCGCCCTGAATAGCAAAGCCACATGAGTTTGCAACTTCTACAGCAGTTTCATCAAAAACATATTCAAGTTTACTTTTTGAAGGATCCCAATCTGCAATAGTTGTTATAGTTGGCCAACCATCTTTATTCTTATTGATCTGTACTTGTCCCTTGACGGTAGGGTCTTTGTACACAATCAACTTAGAACCAACTTTTACCTTTACTTTCTCAAATACTTCTTTGGTCAAATAGAATTTTCCACTACCACTTGACCATGAGAAATCAAATGGATATGTTATTTTCCCATTATCCATATTCGTTACAAGTTCTGCGATATCCTTTTCGGCAGGAACCACCTTGAACTCAGGACCTTCAATCTTGTTGCCGTCTGGGTCTTCCATCACGATCTTGTATGTACCTACTTCAGCATTGGCAGGAACCTGACATACAATCTCTGTATTGGTACGTGAGGTATAGCGGTTTACCTTGTAAGAACCGATATAGAGGTTCTGGATGTTCTGGAAGTTCTTACCAGTGATGGTGATGGTAGAACCTGCGATAGCTTCACCTGGTGTTACGGATGCAATTGCTGGATCTGTAGCTGCCTTAATGCTCAATTGACCATCGATGTTGACAGTAATACCATTCTTCAGGTTGAGCTTGAAGCCTGAACCGGCGCAAGCTGTAGGAACTGTTACTGCGATGGCATTGGCGGTACCCTTGAAGTCGGTTACGGTCTGCTCTACATCGCCAGGGAAGGTGATGCTCTTCACGAGGTCGAGATCTGTACCCTTGATGATGGTCTTCTCGCCAGCTGTGATAGCAGCAGGAGTGCAAGCGGTAACTGTTGGCTTAACCAATGTATAGGCTACTGCAACGGTCTTGCCATTATCAAGACTCAAAGTGATGTCGCCTTCCTGTGCATCCTCTGGTACTGTAGAAGTAACCTTTGTTGTCTCAACCTTGTTAAGTTTAGATTCCTTGGCGTTAGGGAATGCGATACCTGTAATCAGATCCATATCCTTACCGCTGATAGTTATCTCTTTACCATTCTTGATAGGGGAAGGAGTTGCAACGAGTTGGCTAGGAACAACGGTTGTAATCTCACCGAAAGGAATTCTTATACCGCTTTTTGTTACAGCTGTAATTTCACCGTCTGCTACCTTAGAAGAGATAATGAAGGTAATCTCAGAAGCTGTTTGTGACTTGAAGTCAGCTGCTTCTACGGTTGCACCATTCAACTCAATACTTGCAATCTGGTCAAGTGAAGTACCTCTGAGGACCTCTGTTTCACCAGCCTTGATGAGAGACTTACCGATAGCATTGTTTGCATCGATTTCAGGAGCATTGATACTTAAAGCACCTTCAGAATACATATAGTTGTTTCCATCGCTAATCTGGAATCTGCCTTCTCCTGCTTCTGCTGGGATTACCAGCTGAATCTGATAGCGGGTCTGAGATTTAAAATTCTCGGCATCCATAGTCGCGCCATTGGCAAAAATGACAGATGTAATATTGTTGAGATAATCGCCTTCAATAGTGAGGACGTCTCCAACATTACCTACCAGGTTTTCCTTGTTTTCACCTACGTAGAAACCTGTGAATTTCAAATTCTCAATGTATGTGATTGGGGTAAGGGTCTTGATTTCACCATTCTTGGCGGTCTTCAATGTAACAATACCTGGTTCACATTTTTCTGCAGGAACTTCAATATTGATTTCTGAGTTTTTTCCTGATGTAACAACATTAATGCTGGTAATAGCTTCTGCACCAGGAAGATCTATTTCTGTAATCTGGTCAAGATTGGCTCCCTTGAAAGTAAGGACACCCCCACGGAGTACAGGGTTTGGACCGTATGATAATACAGATATTTCATTGCCATACTGGTCGGTGTTCAAGTCATCACGGTCGCATGATGTGAACGCAAATGTACTGCATATCAGTAGCAGAACCAACCAGAGGAAAGATTTATTATGTCTTTTCATAATGATTGACGTTTATTGTTTTTGTTTGTTTGCAGTGCTGGCAGTTGGATGACTGCCAGCATCAGCAAATTTTATTCATTGATAGGGCAAACACGAATGTTATCAACGCAAATTGTTGGTGAGCATTCTACAGTAGCCTCTTTGTATGGTCCTGTATAGAGGAACATGGTCATACCTGTGAGATTCTCAAACTTCAAACCACCCAATTTGTTTCCATATCTGTCGTATGCAAATTCTGATAATGGAATAGAAACAGTCTGCCAGTTTCCTGAAGTGCTGAATGTGTTGTTAGTTGCTCCATACCATGGAGTCCAAAGTGCACGTGGAAACTTGTCATCTGCAAGATAGTTGTTGTTGCCTGTTGAGTATGTTACCTGGTCGTTACCGGTAAAATATACCTGTAATGACAAGCCTGTCCAATCATTAGGAATGTTAACCTCAAACTTCACTTGCATGTTGTCAACATCATCCCATTTCATCAGCGAGTTCAACTCAGGATAACCTGCAGCCGGCTCTGGCCAGTAGTTGAATGAGTATTCATCTTCAGCCCATGAATCGAAATTAACGGTCTTGCCTCCTAAGTAGTAGTAATTTCCGTCAAGAGGCTGAACTCCTTCAACATCATTCCTCATACGGTTACCATTTTGAATTCCATCACGCCAGCCATGACCTGTTGCTATTGCGTCATCTCCGTCATTATCCCAGTCGAAGAGTATGCAGCGGTCGTCACGGAAATAGAACTTAGACTTACCTTTTCCATACATGCTTTCTACTGTGACAAATCCTTTCTGTGCACCTTCTGGTACCACAAAAGTAACGGCACTCTTGGAAATGCTCTTGAAATCTGTAACATCTACGTTGCCTGGGAATGTGATTTTAAGATGAGCATTCTCGTAATCCAGCAGGTAGTCACCTTTCAGGGTTACGGTTTCGCCATCTTTTGCAAACTCATTGCTCAATGATGTTACCACCGGTTCTGGTACGAGCGTCTTGAAGTCATATTCAGTACACTCACCATCCTTGTTGTACATGTAGATCTTATTGGTAGGATTGTCAGTAAGAGTCTTTGGTACATCTACAATCAAGGTATGGTCTGTAATCATACTTGTATTCAAAATGGCTTGCTGGTCGTTGAAGAGCATTTTTGTTATACTTCTCAAGTTGTTACCGACCAGGCAGATACTTGTACCCATGTATGCTCCAGTTAACATGGAATCTTTCTTGGTTACATCGCACAGGCGAACGTAATCAATAGAAGGAGTTCCACCAGCTATTTCATATTTGTCAGGCTCATCCACACAACTTGTGATACTGAGACCTGTAAAAGCTGTAGCTCCAAGAAGCATGATACTTAATATTTTATTATTTAGCTTCATAATTGTTCTGTTTTTGAGGTTTCTTATATTAATAAGTAAACTGAGAAATGTCAACATGCTGTGGTGCCTCCAGCAAATGAGGGTTCATGGTTGCATCTTCTGTAGGGAATGGGATGGTAAAACTGCTCATCTGAACGTTCTGATGCTTACCAGGATCATCATTGTATCTTACATCGCTGTTCAAGTTCCAAGGACCATCATAGCTACCCTTGTTGTACCATGTCTCATAGAGCGCATTCAGACCATAATACTCATTTCTCTTCTGTGCGTTCAACTCAGCAATTGTTGCATCAGGATCGAAGTAGTATCTGCGTACGTAATCATACCAGCGATCGCCCTCAAGTGCTAACTCCAATCTGCGCTCCTTCCATACATCTTCGAAACTGATAGATGTTGGGCGTTCGTATGTAGATACCGCACGGTTGCGAACTTTGTAGAATGCATCAATGGCAGATGCATCTGTTGTTGAGCCTGCATTACCAATCTTGGCTTCTGCATAGATGAGATAAACATCTGCAAGACGTAACAGCTGAGTATAGTTACCATAAGCCATCACATCAAAGTCGCAGCCTATATGCAAGTTATGGTCGGCTTTATCACCAACAAGATGCTTGGCACATTGTGCTCCTGTTGGAGTCTGGAGTTCACCATTGCCTTGATGCTTCTCGTATCCTTTATATACGTGCTTCAGGAAATCGAAACCGCCACAGTCTGTGTAGAAATAATCATATTTGTCACCAGCCATGATCATAGTTGCTTTACGGCGTATATCGGTGTTGTTTCTAGTCTGGCTTGCAGGATTGTCTCCGAAAGCTTCTATCAGGTCTACTGATGGACCAGCCCATCCTCCCCAGTTGTTACCTGTTTCATCGAAACCCGAAATAGCGAGGTCACTTTGAAGTGAGTTTTGAGATGTCCAAGGGTCACGTGTGGCACGCCAGTGCCATGCGATGAGTGATTCAGGACCTTTGTATGCGCTGTAGAACATTGCTGGGAAATTGGCTGCAGGTTCCAAACTTCTGCCACTATTGTCTATAACATCCTTTGCATATTTGGCAGCGTTGTCAAGATCTTCCTGGTTGCGCTGGTGATTGGTGGTCTTGATGTATGCCACACTTCCCTGTTCGTAAGTTGTAGTTGCTGGATCGAAACCAGACTTTGTCAGGTAAACCTTGGCAAGCAAGCCTTCTGCGCTGTATTTATCAATCCGTCCAAGACCTGTAGGATCTTTTTCCGGTAACAGTTCAATGGCTTTTTTCAAGGTCATGATGATGTAATCGTATACATCCTCTATGTTGGCCTTATACTGGTCATTGTATGTACCGGCACCGATAATGTCTGTGTTATTATGGATGATTGGCACTGCACCGAATGTACGTACAAGATAGAAGTATGCCATAGCTTTCCATGTCAGGCATTCTCCCATACATGCACTCTTAACGCTTGCGCTTGCGCTGGCACCTTTCAGTTTATCATAAATGGTGTTGGCGTAGGCATTGACTGTCCAAAGTGAATAAGACATATCTTTCAGGTTGGCATTATTGGCAGATACGTTACAGTTCCAGTATTGAGTATCTTCACTTCCCCACCAATAATAGTTTCCTGACATAACTTCACCAACTTTGAAGAAACCTCTTTGGAAATCATACCATGGCATACTGTACAGAGAATTGGCGCCTTGATAGCACTCTGCATCACCATTATAGAACGTGTCTGCATTGTAGTTGGAATTGTCTGGCTGATCCAGAAAGTCCCCGCAAGAAGACAAGCTGAGACCCAAGACGAATGCGCAAACGGCCGTTTTATATATATTGTATTTTTTCATAATTGTTTATTCTTTTGTTATTTAATTAGAAAGCAAGGTTGATACCGAAAGAATATACCGTTGGTGAAGGATAACGTCCGTTATCTACACCGAAGCTGTATCCCTGTGAATCGGATGTACTTGCACCTACTTCTGGATCATAACCGTCGTAACCGGTAATAGTGAAGAGGTTCTGTATATTTGCATATACTCTCAAACTCTCAATATGAAGGTATCTTGCATACTTTTTAGGCAATGTATAACCTAAAGTGATATTCTTCATTCTCAAGTATGATCCATCTTCAACATATCTGTCACTGATAACGCTAGAGTTTCCGGCTGGGTCACCGATAGCAAGACGTGGAATGTTGGTTCCTGCGTTTACTACATAGATGTTGTCTACGTCATCATACCAGTTGTATACGGTATTGGCATTGTTGCCTTTATAACCATTACTGTAGTCCTTGTTCGGATCAATTGGAGCCAGTACGGCATGATTCTTGACACTTGCACTCTGGTTTACCCAGGCATTGTTCATCTTGCTCATGCTGATATTCAGGTAGTTCATAACCTTGTTTCCTACAGAACCGCTGACGAACAATGTCAGGTCGAAGTCCTTATAACGGAATGTGTTGGTCCAACCAAATGTATATTTAGGCTGTGGATTACCGATGTAAGTCTTGTCGTAATCGTCGATAACTCCATCAGGCTTTCCGTCAGGACCTGAAATATCCTTAAACTTGATATCGCCTGGCCATACGGTTGTTCCCTTATTCAGGGCTCCTTCCTTGTAGCTCTTAGGCTTAGGAGAGTTTTTGATATCTTCAAAATCCTTGTATACGCCATCGGTCTGATATCCCCAGAATTGATAGAGAGGTTTGCCGATGTTACTTACACAGACAACGTCGTTCCACTGGCCATAGCCAATGATGTTGGCATTGGTTGTGCCGCTGAGACCTACCAGTTTGTTCTTGTTCCAAGAAATGTTGAACTCTGTATCCCAAGAGAAGTTCTTGTTAGCAATAGGATGAGCGTTTACTGCCAACTCGAAACCGGTGTTCTTGATCTTACCGTAGTTACCCCAAGGTGCATTAAGACGTGAAGAACCATTGCCTTGAGTACCCATATATGAAGGCAACTGTAAAGGCATCAGCATATCGTTGGAAACCTTGTTGTACCAGTCGAGAGTGAAACCAATCTTATCATTGAAGAGTCCAAGATCGAGACCGATATTGGTCTGTTCCTGAGTTTCCCACTTGATAGAAGTGTTTGGAATATTGGTAGGACGGTATGCTACGCTTGTTTGACCAACAAGGAACTTGGTTACGGTAGTACCCCATTTGTAAGCACCGATATTGGCATTACCAGTCTGACCCCAGCCAATACGAATCTTACCATTGCTCAACCATTTACCTGCGATGCTCTTGATAAACTTCTCGTTAGAGAAGCGCCAGCTTGCTGCAAATGAGTGGAATGAAGCCCAACGGTTTTCAGGACCGAAGTTCGAACTTCCGTCACGACGGAATGTATATGTTGCTAAATAACGGTCATCGTAGTTGTATGTCTCACGTGTAAAGAATGATGACATGGTTGTAACACCGAAACCAGACTTGATACTAGGAGTGCTGGAACCCAAAGATGGCAAATGGATTGTATTGTTTGGCAAATTAGCGTTTGCCTGATAGGTATAATCCCAGTCACTGCGCCAAGCTTCCTGACCCAGCATGGCTGTGAAAGAATGCTTTTTGATACTTCCATTATAAGTAATATAGTTCTTAAACTGCCAATACTTGCTTGTATTCTTCTGCCAGCTTGCAAAGTTTGTGTCCTGGTTCCAGTTGCCTAAGTGCATAGTAGGTGTAAAGACCTCTGCATCACTCCATGACAAGTCGTAACCCAACTCTGTATGCCAGGTGAGGTTCTTTATAGGAGTAATGTCTGCAAAAATGTTACCGGTCAGCTTGTTGCGCTTCATGGTGATATCCTTGCTCAAAGCCTGTGCAATAGGGTTTGGTGAAGACCAGCCGTCACGTACTACAGATGTGTAGTTTCCGTCTACATCGTAGATGGCAATATCTGGTGGTGTGGTCAATGCGTATGTAATAACACCTTCTGTACCATCAGCATGGAGCAGGCGCTCCTTGGTTCTTGTGTATGTAGTATTCATACCTATCTTGAACCATTTCTTCAGTTGGGCGTCCAGATTGGCACGTACGTTCAAACGCTTGAAGTTAGAACCGATGATAGTACCATCCTGATCCATCATACCGCCACTAACATAGTACTTAACCTTCTCTGTACCACCTTGTGCAGCAACCTGATGCTGGTGCTGGAAAGCTGTGCGGAATACAGCGTCCTGCCAGTTGGTTCCTCGACCCAAGATAGATGGGTCTGAGAAATCAGGACGTGCCTGATCCTGTGAAATCCATCCGTTGTTTACAAAATCATTATAATATTCTGAGAATTCACGAAGATTCAGAATGTCAATACGCTTTCCCTGGTATTGCCATGCAGCCATGCCGTCGTATGTAAATTTTGCTTCTCCAATCTTACCCCGTTTGGTTGTGATAAGTACAACACCATTTGCACCCTGGGCACCATAGATGGCTGTAGCAGAAGCATCCTTCAGAATTTCCATACTGACGATATCGGCAGGGTTGATAGTTGACATTGGTGATACGGTAGAAACAGAACCATTTCCTAAGGCATCTCCCAAACCTAATGAACCGCCGCTTGAACCGCCGCCCTGGAAGATGACACCATCAATGACATAAAGTGGTTCTGCACCGGCATTGATTGTTGACTGTCCGCGAACTCGGATTGAGGTAGAAGAACCTGGAGCACCTGAAGTCGCTACAGATGTGACACCGGCAACGCGACCTTGGAAACTCTGGTCTAAGTTTGTGATAATAGAACCTTTAATCTGATCTTCTCCCATAGAAACTGATGCTCCTGAGATATCGCTTTTCTTCATGGTACCATAACCTACAACTACCACTTCGTCAAGACTGTTGTTGTCTTCTGCCAAAGTGATGTCGTACTTGCTCTGGCCTCCTACTTTGAAAGTTTTGGTAATATAGCCTACGTAAGTTACCTCTACAGTCTGTCCGGCACCTACATTCAGTGTGTAGTTACCATCAAAGTCTGTCACTGCGGCATTTTTTGTGCCTTTCACTTTTACTGTTGCACCGATGATAGGACCCATTGCATCGGATACGTTACCAGTAATCTTCTTGGTCTGTTGCACAGCCTGATTCGTTGTGATCTGGGCTGCGAAAGTTTGCTGAGGGGAGATGCCGAGAAGACTCAGGGCAGCTACACTAGCAAGCAACTTTTCTCTACTTTTAAAGTTCATACAATTTTTGTTAGTTGGTTAAAACAGTTTGGCTCTTTCACTTATATGATCGATACGGGAAAGAATCCAAAACGGATTAGTGCTCTCTGATTATTCCTTCGTCATCTTTTTCTGATGAGAAGAAAGGGCTAGAGGCTAGCTCTAGGTTGCATTTACTTTTTCCATTGTTGTGATTATGTTTATTTGTTTTATATTGTTTATTCTAAACCTTTAGGCTGTTTTGTAAATCTGCTGCAAAGATAGCTATTTTTTGCAAAATAGCTTGTACATATTTTGCTGATTACTAATACTTTTCTGCTTTATTGAAAATAAAATGTAATTTTCGTCATATTTATTAAAGATTAAGTGTTAGCGTTACAATTTATTTACTTGATGGTTGATTTATATTGATTATTCTATTATATGTCTATTATATATAAGGTACGCGTACATTATTTATTATATGAATTGTCATAACCTTTTGTGCTTTGTTAATTGATCTTTGGTTGTTTTCGGTTAATTCTAGAGTTAAATAGAGTGTGTGTTTTGTTGTTTTCTTTGCTTTTTCTGACTTGATGTGTGTCAATTCTCGTTTTTATTTTCAGATGTTTTAGAATATTTTTCTACCTTTGCAACAAAGTATGTTTATTCAGCAAAATAGTACACGGGTATATCAGAAATAATGCCTAACTTTGCAACCGTAAAACAGAATGTTTAACTAACAAGATTACCAACGACAATATGAATCATCGAATTGCAAATGTTTTTAGGTTAATAATTATAGGTGTTCTGATGAGTGTGCTGGGGATTTCAAGCCTCAGCGCACAAATCAGAGGAAACAACATCGTTGTAACGGTGACTCCCGATCATCAGGACTGGAATTACCGGGTAGGCGAGAAGGCTAACTTCACGGTGAATGTGAGAAAGAGCGGTACGCTACTCAATCAGGTGAAGGTAGATTATGAAGCCGGACCGGCAATGTTTCCGGAGGTGAAGAAAAGTACCACTCTCAAGGACGGAACTATGAAATGGTGCGGCAGTCTGAACAGACCGGGCTTCTATCGTCTGAAGGTTATCGCTCATGTAGACGGCAAGGATTACGAAGGACTTTGCACGGCAGGTTTCTCTCCAGAGAAAATCCAGCCTTTCGCACAGGAACCTAAGGATTTTGATGCTTTCTGGAAGAAGGCACTGGATGAGGCAAGACAGAATGACCTCAATCCTACCAAGGTGCTTCTGCCTGAGCGTTGTACCAAGGATAAGAATGTATATGAAATCAGTTATAACAACAACCGATGGGGCTCTAAGATGTATGGCATCCTGAGTGTACCGGTAAAAGAAGGTAAGTATCCGGCTTTGCTCCGTGTACCTGGTGCGGGTGTACGCCCTTATGCCGGCGATACTTATACGGCTCCTGCTGAGTGCATCGTACTGGAAATCGGTATTCACGGTGTTCCTGTTACCATGCAGCAGAAAATTTATGATGATCTTGCCAATGGCGAGCTGAAAGGTTACTGGGATACCAATCTCGAGAATCCTTATCGCAATGCTTACAGACGGGTAGTAACCGGTGCTGTTCGTGGTGTGGATTATATCGCTTCGCTCCCTGAGTGGAACGGAAAGACTATCGGTGTAACGGGTTCATCACAGGGTGGATTCCTTTCCATCGCTGTGGCAGCTCTCGATAAGCGAATCACATTCCTGGCTCCTGTTCATGATGCTATGTGTGATTATGAAGCTGAAATTCACGGAGTTGCCGGTGGTTGGCCTCACTACTTCTATAAGGAAGACAAGGCACAGTGGGCTGCATGGAAAGAGCAGAAACTTACGGATCTGGAAAAGGCAAGACTCGAAGGTGCACGCTATTATGATGGCGTCAACTTTGCCCGTCGCATCACCGTTCCTGGCTGGTACAGTTTCGGTTATAATGATGAGGTGGTTCCGCCAACATCATCTTACGGACTTTATAATTCGGTAAAAGCGCCTAAGACATTGAGTCTGTACCAGATGACCGGTCATTACTGGTATCAGGAGCAGTGGGATGAATGGCAGGCTTGGATTATTCAGCAATTAAAGAAATAGATATATGATAGGAAAAAGAATTTTGATTGGTGCAGCTTGCCTCATGGCGATGCAAGGAGCAATGGCACAGGTTGATGGCGTTACGGGCGCATCAGTCCAGACTGCCAATACTTCCTGCTGCAAGGGTAAGAAGCAATGTTGCAATACTCCGGCAGAGCAACTGAAGGTCAGACTGCAGAAATTACTGAACAAGGGAATCATGCTCGGTCATCAGGATGATCCGGTGTATGGTACTACTTGGAAATGGGATGAAGGAAAGAGCGATGTATTCCTCACTACAGGTGATTATCCTGCTGTGATGGGTTTCGATCTTGGGAAAATAGAGTTGGACAGCAAGGAAAACCTCGATGGCGTGTCTTTCGATCGTATGCGAAAAGAAATCATTGCCCAAAATGAGAGAGGAGGCATCGTTACTTTGAGTTGGCATCCTTGGAATCCGGTAACAGGCGAGAATGCCTGGGATCCGAAAGGTGATGCTGTAGCTGCTGTCCTGGATGGAGGCGCCCAGCAACAGAAGTTCGATGGATGGCTCAAGAAGGTTTCCGATTTCATCCTTTCTTTGAAGACAAACGATGGTAAACTGGTTCCTGTCATCTTCCGACCATGGCATGAAATGAATGGCGGATGGTTCTGGTGGGGAGCTAGCAGTTGCACACCTGTACAATATAACCAATTATACGTAAAAACCCTAAATATACTTACTAAAGCAGGGTGCAATAACATCGTTTGGGCTTGGTCACCAAATCTCAGCGACGAGAAGACGGTAGAAAAATTCCTGGAGCGATTCCCGGGAGAAAAGTATGTGGATATGCTGGGTGTTGACGTCTACGAGTTCGACAACAGCGATGCCAACTATCAGCAGAACCTTGCAGCCACGCTCGATGTGCTGATGGAAGCCGCCAAGAAGGTTGGCAAGATTCCTGCCCTCACCGAAACGGGTTGCCGAGGTATCGCCAGCAAGAAGGATTGGTTTACCCAAACCCTTTGGCCTGTACTTCAGAAGTATCAGTTGAGTTATGTACTCTTCTGGCGTAATGCCTGGGATAAACCTCAGGAGGAAGCCTATCTTCCTGGAGTAGGCGATGGTGCCATCGTCGAGGACTTCAAGGCATTCAAGAAGGAAAAGAAAGTTCTCTTTGCCAAAGAGGTTTTAAAGGTTAAATAAATGTTGAATGTTGTATGTTGAATTGGCATTAGTTCAATGTGCATTTTATACTCAACATTCAACATTCAACACTCAACATTAATATAAAATAAAATATGACTACATTTCAAGACAAAGTGAAAGCACTCCGCGCTCATCATGAGGAATTGCTGAGCCGTAAGAATGAACCAGTAGAGTGGGGAAATGGTATCTACGAAAAGTATAAGAACCCAATCCTTACAGCAGAACATACACCATTGGAGTGGCGTTACGACTTCGATGAGAAGAGTAATCCGTATCTCATGCAGCGCATCATGATGAATGCTACGCTCAATTCGGGTGCCATCAAGTGGAATGGTAAGTATCTCCTCGTTGTTCGTGTTGAGGGTGCTGACCGCAAGAGTTTCTTTGCCGTAGCAGAGAGTCCTAATGGTATCGACAACTTCCGTTTCTGGGACGAGCCTATCACCATGCCTGAGGATGTAGTTCCTGCTACCAACATCTATGATATGCGTCTCACCGCTCATGAGGATGGCTACATCTATGGTGTGTTCTGTGCTGAGCGTCATGATGATGATCAGCCTGGCGACCTCAGTGCTGCTACTGCTACTGCAGCCATCGCCCGTACCAAGGACCTGGTAAACTGGGAGCGCCTTCCTGACTTGAAGACCAAGAGCCAGCAGCGCAATGTGGTTCTCCATCCGGAGTTCGTTGATGGCAAGTATGCTTTCTATACCCGTCCACAGGATGGTTTCATCGATACAGGTTCTGGTGGTGGTATCGGTTGGGCTCTTGTTGATGATATCACTCATGCCGAAATCAAGGAAGAGAAGATCATCAATGCCCGTCACTATCACACCATCCAGGAGGTGAAGAACGGTGAGGGACCTCATCCTATTAAGACTGATAAGGGCTGGTTGCATCTGGCTCACGGTGTTCGTGGCTGTGCCAGCGGTCTCCGCTATGTACTCTATATGTATATGACTTCTCTTGAGGATCCTACAAAGGTGATTGCAGAACCAGGTGGTTTCCTGCTCGTACCGGAAGGTCCTGAGTATATCGGTGATGTGATGAATGTGGTCTTTGCCAATGGTTGGATTGCAGATGAGGATGGCAAGGTATTCATCTACTATGCTTCTTCTGATACCCGCATGCATGTGGCAACTTCTACCATCGACCGATTGGTAGACTACTGCATGAATACACCAAAGGATGATTATCGTACTCAGTTCTCTGTAGAGAAGATCAAGGCTTTGGTGGCAAAAAACAAGCAGACATTAAGTAAATAGTTTCAGGTATTAAGATTGTAGGGATTCGTACTCCTCGTCCGTATTATCAAATATAGATGGGGAGCGAATCCCTTTTTTAGTAAGTGAAGAACGAAAAGTGAAGAGTGAAGAATTTTCCCCTTTAAGTTAATACTTAACATTTAACACTTAACATTCAACACTCAACATTCAACATTCAACACTCAACATTCAACATTAAAAATAAAAACAATGGCTCGTTTAAAAGAAAAAATAGCTTATGCATTGGGTGATGCCGCTGCGGGTGGTATTGTATGGAAGGTGATGTCTATCGCTTTTCCTCTGTTTTTTACAAATGTCTTCGGACTCTCGTTTGCGGATGCGGCAGTACTGATGCTCGTAGCCCGTATGTTCGATGTGGTTACCGACCCGCTGATGGGTACGCTTGCCGACCGTACGCAGAGTCGTTTCGGAACCTACCGTCCTTGGCTCATCTATGGTGCCATTCCTTTCGGATTGATATTCGCCCTCTTGCTCTATACCCCAGACTTCGGACCTGTGGGCAAGCGAATCTATGCTTACGCCCTTTATCTCCTGATGATGGCGGTATATACAATGGTGAATGTGCCTTACGGTTCGCTGCTCGGTGTGATGACCGAGGATGATGATGAGAAGAACCAGTTCTCTTCTTTCCGTATGGTGGGTGCTTATGCCATGGGATTCATCACCTTGCTCTCTTTCCCATATCTCCAGAAGATGGTAGGTGGTTCAGCTGCCCATCAGTATGCTGTTATCGGTGCCGTGCTCGGTATTATTGCAGCCGTGATGACATTGGCTTGCGGACTCCTTACCACGGAGCGCCTGAAACCGAAGCGTGCTGAGAAGTTCTCTTTCCAGCAGTTTGCTGACCTCGTTCACAACAAGGCTTGGCTCTATATGACAGCCATCGCCGTATGCACCAACTTCTTCAACGGATTCCGCTATGCCGTAGCCGGCTATATGTTCGATTACTGTCTGCATGGCAATGTAACCGTAGAGGGACTGATTATCAACTATACCGTTTTCATGGCATTTGGTGAAGTAACCTGTATGATTTTCGGTGGTGTATCTCCTTGGTTCACCCGTCTGGTAGGCAGCAAGCGCATGGCATTCTTCTGGGCTGCAGCTCTCTGTCTGGTACTTTCTGTAGTCTTCTTCTTCATCCCGATGGATCCATCCTATATCTGGGTGATGATAGTTATCGTAATCCTTACCTCTATGGGTATCGGTATCTATTCGCCATTGATGTGGTCAATGTATGCCGATGTAGCCGACTACCATACCGAGCATTTCGGAACATCTGCTACAGGTCTCATCTTCTCATCAGGTACGATGAGCCAGAAGTTTGGTACCGCCATTTCCGGTTCTCTCATCGCCCTCTTCCTGGGTTGGGCAGGTGCCAACATGATAACAGATAAGATGGGTAATACGATGATCGACCCAGCCAGTGTCACCGACTCTGTGCTCACGATGGTATGGTCATTGTTCTCACTCTTCCCAGCCGTCATCGCCTTCCTGCTGATGGTGCTGTCTTGGAAGTTCCCTATCCGCAAATAACTGTTTTAACATAACTAATAATCACTATTAAGAAAGGAAAATGGAAAATCTTAAAGAAACGATGCGGGATGTTCTGGAGAACAACATCCTCAGCTATTGGTTGACGAAAGTGAAAGATGAAGAAAACGGTGGCTTTTACGGACGTGTAGACGGTAACGACCAGGTACATCCTGAAGCCGAGAAGGGAGCGGTGATGAATGCCCGAATCCTCTGGGCGTTTTCTGCTGCCTATCGTGTCTTGAAGAAGCCGGAGTATCTTGAGGCTGCCACCCGTGCCAAGGAGTATGTGCGCGATTATTTCCTCGACAGGGAATATGGCGGCATCTACTGGAGTGTTGACTATCAGGGTAATCCGCTCGATACCAAGAAGCAGACTTACGCCATCGGCTTTGCCATCTATGGTTTCTCGGAGTATGCCCGTGCAACAGGTGACAAGGAGGCGTTGGATATCGCTATCTCTCTGTATCATGACATAGAGCAGCATGCCTTTGATGCCAAGAACAACGGATATATCGAGGCATTGACCCGTGAGTGGAATCCGATTGCAGACATGCGTCTCTCTGATAAGGACGAGAATGGTTCCCGTACGATGAATACTCATCTCCATATCATCGAGCCATATACCAATCTTTATCGTGTTTGGAAGACTCCGGAACTGGAGAAGAGCATCCGTAATCTGCTCGACATCTTCACCGATAAACTTCTGAACAAGGAGACTTATCACCTCGACCTCTTCTTCAATGACGAGTGGGAGGGCAAGCGCAACATCGAGAGTTACGGTCATGATATCGAAGCTTCCTGGTTGCTCCACGAAACCGCTCTTGTTTTGGGCGATAAGGAGGTGCTGCATAAGATTGAGCGCATCATCCGTCGTATAGCCGATGCAGCAGATGAAGGCTTACGTCCGGATGGCAGTATGGTTTATGAGCATTGGAAGGATGGAGATAAGTTTGATCTCCAGCGCCAGTGGTGGGTGCAGTGTGAGAACATCATCGGCCATATCGACCTCTATCAGTATTTCCGTACCGAAGAGAATCTCTTGGTTGCCATCTCCTGCTGGAACTATGTAGCCAAGCATCTGTTGGATGCCAAGAACGGTGAGTGGCACTGGGCTATCCTGGAAGATGGTACGGTGAACAGGGAGGATGATAAGGCTGGTTTCTGGAAATGTCCTTACCACAACTCCCGCATGTGTCTCGAACTCATCGAACGTGAATATTAAAATACAGAATCCCTGCAAGACAGGAATAGAATACAAAAATCCAAGCAAAACATATATTTGCTTGGATTTTTTTGTTTATCCCGATTTTTTATTGTACTTTTGCAAAATGTTGAATTGAGGGCGGCATCGCATCAAAAATTCAACATTCAACATTCAACATTAAAACATTCAAAATAGATGTATATAGCAATAGCAGGAAATATCGGTAGCGGAAAGACAACACTCACCAAGATGCTTTCTAAACATTATGGATGGAAACAGTACTTGGAGCCCGTGGCTGAAAACCCCTATATCGATGACTATTACAAGGATATCTCGCGATGGGCACTCAATATGGAGGTGTTCTATCTGAAGCAGCGATTCAAGAATCTGCTGGAAATCCAACACTGTAAGGAGACGGTCATCCAGGACCGCACCATCTTTGAGGGTGTTTATGTCTTTGCGGCCAACAACCGGAAGATGGGCAACATGGACCAGCGTGACTACGAGACTTATATGGAGCTTTTCGAGTCGATGATGGAAGTGGTAGAGATGCCTGAACTGATGATTTATCTCCGTTCTTCGGTTCCTCACCTTGTGAAGAATATCCAGAAGCGCGGTCGTGATTATGAGCAGAAGATGCCGCTGGATTATCTGGAAGGTATCAACAATCTTTACGAAGATTTCATCATGAACAAGTATAAGGGCAAGGTGCTCATCGTAGAAGTAGATAATCTCGACTTCGAGCATAATCCCAAGCAATTTGGTGAAATCGTAGATAAGATAGATGCCAAGCTCTTCGGGCTGTTCTCTTAAGCCCAATTCAACATTCAACATTCAACATTCAACATTGATAAAAGATGCATATAGCAATAGCAGGAAATATAGGTAGCGGCAAGACAACATTGACCAAGATGCTTGCCAAGAGATATGGCTGGAAAGCTAATTTCGAGCCGGTAGATAATAATCCATATCTGGCTGATTATTACAAGGATATGGAACGTTGGTCGTTTAATCTTCAGATTTACTTCCTGAACAAGCGATTCCATGATATTGTGGAGATTTCCCGTTCAGAGCAGACCATCGTACAGGATAGAACCATCTTTGAGGATGCGCGTATCTTTGCGCCTAATCTTCACGATATCGGTATGATGAGCGACAGGGATTTCAAGAACTATACCGATCTCTTCGATCTGATGATCAGTCTGGTGAAACTCCCAGACCTGATGATATATATCAAGAGCAGCATTCCTACGCTCGTAAAGCATATCGAGAAGCGTGGCCGCGATTTCGAGAAGAGCATCCGCATTGATTATCTCCAGGGTTTGAACAAGCGTTATGAGGATTGGATCAAGGATTATAAAGGTCGCCTCATCATCATCGATGGTGATAATCTGGAGTTCGGTGAGAATCCAGAAGACTTTAGAAAGGTTACTGACCTAATAGATGCCGAACTCTTCGGCCTGTTTGCTGAAAAGGAGGTTTAAAAGTAAAAAAGTAAAAGGGTAAAAAGGTAAAAAGAACCTTAACCCCCTTTCGCCCCCCCCCGTTCCTAGCGATTCCATCGCTAGTTCCCCAAGTCCTTATTATAAAGGTAAAAAAGGTAAAAAGGTAAAAAGGGCAACCCCGCTAGGCGTCAAAGGAGGAACGCCTGGCGGGGTTGCGTTTTATGGTTGTACGACTAAAGGGTTTATAGTTGTACGACTAAAAGGGTTGTAGTTGTACGATTAAAAGGTGTTGTCACTAGGCTCGGCAGACCTGCTGACTGCAGTCGGCAGAGCTGCTGACTAGGCTCAGCAGGTCTGCTGAGCCTAGTGACAACCTTCGAGAAGCAGTCTCCTTCAACTCGAAAAGCAGTCTCCTAAAACTAAAAGAGGCGTCTCTTTGAACCCAAAGAAACGTCTTCTTTCGCTTATTCAATCATATCCTTTCGCTTATTCAAACATCTGAATACGCTTATTCAATCATAATCTTCTGCTTATTCAAACATCTGAATTCTCCAGCAGAACTATCTTCTTCCTCCGGAAGAGCCGGGAGCTTTATAGAACTTACCTTTCTGACGGGAGATGAAGATGCCGCCTCTGGCTGAGGTCTTATCTACTTGCTGGCCATTGAGATTATAGATCATCTCTTTCTCATTCTTCTTATGAAGGGTAGGAGAGGCGATGAAAGTTGTGCCGGAAACAATGTCGAAGCGGATGAATTTTTGGGTAAAAATTCCTACTGTTCTGTTCCTTTTTGCTACAAAATACGCTCGTTTTCTCTGTTTCTGATCCACCATTAAGTCTGTCTGTTGACTGATGAATCAGGCTGTTTTTTGAGTTTTTTCACTTTAGATGCAAATTAAACCATAAAAAAATGTGCTCTTTCAGAAAAAAGTGTTACCTTTGCAACCGCTTAGAAGCATTTATATAAAATAACGTTATAACAAATTTATGAACTTTACACTATTTATCACCGTTTTGCTGACGGCTGTAACCTTGGTGGTGGCTGCTTATGTCATCGCGAAGTTGATCGGTCCTCGTTCATACAATCCGGTAAAGGGTGAACCTTTTGAGTGCGGTATTCCGACTCGTGGCAGCTCATGGTTGCCATCACATATCGGCTACTACCTCTTCGCCATCCTTTTCCTGATGTTTGACATCGAGACAGTATTGCTTTACCCATGGGCAGTCGTAGTTAAGCAGTTTGGATCTATGGCTCTCGTGAGCATCGGGTTCTTCCTGTTGGTATTGGTATTTGGCCTTGCTTATGCTTGGCGGAAAGGAGCATTGGAATGGAAGTAAACAAAAGAGCCTCTATCAAGAGTATTCCTTACGACGAGTTTAAGGACAATGATACCCTCGAAAAGATTGCGCAGGAGCTCAATGAGGGTGGTGC
>JAJVTK010000044.1:0-23884 GCA_021622245.1 Segatella copri
TTCGAACCGCCGACCCTCTGCTTGTAAGGCAGATGCTCTAAACCAGCTGAGCTAAGCGCCCTTACTTTTCGTAAGCGGTTGCAAAGGTACGACTATTTTTTGGTTCCACCAAATTTTTCAGCAACTTTTTTCGTTTTTTCTTCAAAAAAGTGCATTTTCTGGTGTTTCTCCTCAATTTTCAGGGTAAAAACGGTCAGTTTTTGCATTTCAATTGCCAAAAACAGCCAACCAAGAGAAAGTACTTACGATGGGACTGCCAAACCTCTTTCAACCCCAAAAGGTACTTATTGAGAAAGAAAAGTTCTTTTTTAAGAAATTCAAAGAAACAAAAAAGGCATTCTTCACGAGGAAGAATGCCCTATTCTATTTTTATACCTTATATTATATATACTGTATAATTACTCACCAACCTGAACAGTTGCACGACGGTTGTAAGAAGCAGGAGTCAAATCCTTAACACCACCGTTAGCCTTAACTACGATGTTCTCCTTAGCAACACCCAACTTAACGAGCTCATCAGCTACCTTCTCAGCACGAGCCTTAGAAATCTTCTGGTTAACAGCTGCAGAACCAGTAGCGCTGTCAGCATAACCGTTAACTACCAACTTAGCGTTGTTGTCCTTAGCATACTGAGCGAGAGCCTGTACGTTTACGAGATCCTTCTTAGAAGCAACCTTAGACTTGCCGATGTTGAAGAATACAGAAACTGGAGTAGCAACATACTCCTTAACTGCCTTTTCCTCTACAGACTTCTGGTTGTTCAAGAGATTCTTCAAACGGTCGTTCTCTGCATTAGCATCGTTCAACTTAGCATTGAGAGCGTCGAGTTCTGACTGATGAAGAGCGTTGATAGCGTCAACATCTGGAACCTTGTTCCAAGTAGCCTTACCCAAGTTGTATGTAACACCGACCTCAACATTCAAAGAACGGTCGTGTCTTGCAATCACCTTGTCAATAGAGCGAGATGTGCTAGGCTTAGCACCTGCCAATACACCTGCATAACCATCATAGTCGTTAGCACCTAATGCATAGTTTACATCGAGGTTGACAGCCCACTTCTTATTGATCTTGAACTCGTTCAAGATACCAACACCAACTACAGGAGCATAGCAGTTAGCGCTCATGTTACGGTTAATACCAAAACCTGCGTAAGGGATGCAATCCCAAACACGAGCCTCGTTGTAACCACACAACATATTGCTAACATTGAACAAAACCTGCTCATTCAAAGTCCAATACTTATTTGCATTTGTTGACTTATTCTCAGAAACTACTGTACGGCCCCAAACGCCATTGAGCTTGGTACGGAGACCGAGACCTGGTGTGAACCACTTACCTACAGCAACAGAGAAACCGAGATTGTTTCTGAAACCCTTGAGTGGGCTCTTAGAGAAACCATTGCCCTCTTCCTGGTTGCCCCAGAATGCAGAACCAGCAACGTTTGCCTGAACAAACCAATTGCTCCAGAAAGAATTTGTTGCAACGCTATACTTCTCAGTAGTTGCTGCATCCTGAGCCATACTGCCCATTGTTACGCTAGCCAATGCTAGCACTGCTAATAACTTTTTCATAACTTTATAATTTAAAAATCAATTTATATATATATATACCTTCTGAATGACGGAGCAAAGATAATACTATTTTTTGAAATAACCTTCATTTTCTAAAAAAAATAGCATTTTTCGTTAACTTTTTTAAGAAAAACGGGATTTTTCCCTGCTTTTAACCTAAAAGATGCTCAATTTCCTGCTGACGGAGGATACAAAGTACCGACTTTCCGTCGGGCGTATAATTGACATTCTGGCAGGCAAAAAGATCATTCACCAGCCCCTCCATCTCTTCATTACTCAATATCTGCCCCTGAGGTATTGCAGCCTGGCGAGCCAGACTCAAAGCCAAAGTCTGATTGATTTCATCAATGGCTGATACGCCCTTTTCTACTGCAGAAGAAACCATGTCCTGTACCAGTTTAAGAGGATTCAATCCTTCAAGTCCGCCAGGAACTGAATTAACGGCATAGCTTCCGCCTCCAAGATCTTCCAGTTCAAAGCCCATCGATTTCATTTCAGGCAGGATCTTTTCAAAGATTACCTTCTCAGACATCGGGAACTGCACAACCTCAGGAAAGAGGACTTTCTGTGAATGAAAGGTCCGGTCAGCCAACTGGCGCAAATACTGTTCGAACAAGACACGCACATGGGCACGATGCTGGTCAATAATCATCAATCCCGATTTTACCGCAGTCATGATATACTTACCTTTATACTGATAATGGGCTGGCGATTTCTCTGCAATGATACTGTCTGGCGTATTATCCTGACTAGAATCATCGGAAAACACCATGGTCTGCTCCATTCCCTGCACATCATCCTGATCTTTGAGTCCTTCATAAAGCTGTTCCCATTTTTCATCCACCTGAGGTTTCGACTTAGGAACAGAGAAGCCTGCTCCCATAGGGACTGCTCCTGTGGAAGAGGAAGACTTGAACGGATTATAACCAGGATTCAAACTGATCTTCGGTGCCGCAGCAGCAGTGCTCATCTCAGGATTATAAACAGGGATGTCCGGTTTATCCTCGGTATCGAAATCAATGGTAGGTACATCATTGAACATACCGATGGACTCCTTGACCGAAGCCGAGAGGATTTGCCAGATAGCCTGCTCATTCTCGAATTTGATTTCAGTCTTCGTAGGATGGATATTCACATCAATATCCTTCGGATCTACATCAAAATACAGAAAGTAAGGCACCTGTTCACCCTGAGGAACCAGACGGTCATAAGCAGCCATCACAGCCTTATTGAAATAAGGATGTTTCATGTATCTCCCGTTGACAAAGAAGAACTGATGCGCACCTTTCTTTCTGGCAGATTCCGGTTTGCCCACAAATCCAGACACCTTACACATAGTGGTTTCTACATTTACCGGCAGGAGTTCCTGATTGAAACGCTTGCCGAAGACATCGAGAATGCGCTGACGCAAATTAGCGGCACGCAAATTGAATACTTCAGTACCATTGCTATGTAAAGTAAAGGTGATTTGAGGATTTACCAATGCAATCCGCTCGAAAGCCGTCAGTATATTGTTCAACTCTGTAGAATTGGACTTCAGAAACTTTCTTCGCGCGGGTACATTATAAAAGATATTGCTGACAGAGAAGATGCTTCCCACAGCACAGGAGCATGGCTCCTGTTTCTCAAATCGGGAACCAGAAATCTGTATCAGGGTTCCTATCTCGTCGGTAGCCTGTCGTGACTTCAGTTCTACCTGAGCCACAGCAGCTATTGACGCCAAAGCTTCGCCACGGAAGCCCATGGTGCGAAGTGCAAACAAATCATCAGCCTTACGGATTTTGGAAGTAGAATGACGTTCGAAAGCCAAACGAGCATCTGTTTCAGACATACCTTTTCCATCATCTATCACCTGGATGTTGGTACGGCCAGCATCGGTAACTGTGACATGGATATTCCTGGCACCCGCATCGACTGCATTTTCGACCAGCTCCTTGATAACTGAAGCCGGACGCTGTATAACCTCACCTGCTGCTATCTGATTGGCAACAGAATCGGGTAAAAGTTGAATAATATCACTCATCTCTAAATATTAATCATATAAGAAAATGATGCTTCATTATAATCAGTCAGTCAGTTTCTGAAGTGGAGCTTCATGACGCTTAATGTTCTTGAGTTCGGAGCCCTTGGATTTACCACGCCATACAAAGATATCATTCTTATCTTTAGGACGCAAGTCCTCGAACCAGGCAAAATTGTTAAGTTTATATTTTGCCGGCGGAATCTGCGTCATAGGATACATGGTAGATGTAAACTTATTGGTCCAGATTTTCTCCATCTTCCTGCCCGGTCCCATATACATGCGCATGGTATCGGTCTCCAGATAATTCAAGCCAATGAGCGAACTGTCCTTATCATCCGTCATATAATAGATGGTCTGCACATTACCGATAGACTCTCCTTGTTTAATCTCACCTTTTTCAAAATAAGATTTCATCTCAGAAGAGCTGATCTGATTGAAATGAACACTATCCGGCATCTGCTCTACAGACAGCGCCTGTCCGATGACATGGGCAAAACGAACGGTAGAGTCGTTCATGAAGACCAGAATCTTCTCGCCCAGCAACTGACGGTTTCCATTCCAGACGATAGGATCCTTATACATGGTCATGCAGGAATCCTGAGAATTGAAAACCAGGGAATCGCAGATGGCCTGCATATCCAGACGATAGGCACGGACCTTAGGATAAGCATGCACCTTACGGTATACCGAATCGGTATTGATATGGAAGGTATTGATACGCATGGTATCAGAATGAACCCAAAGGGTATCTTTCTGCGAATAGTCGATCGCTACAGGATTGCGGGTGGCAAAGCCATTACCGGTTTTTTCGTTGTAACGCAGATAATTGCAAGTAAGGGAATTCTTGCTCTTCTTATCTACATAAACCACATTACCATATCCGGTACTCTCTCCATCCTTTACATAATAGAGCGTATCACCCGTAAGTGTCTTGTCTTTATCTATAACCGTAGAGCGGCCGTAAAGCTGTGCTCTATCGGTCTTGGTATCATAATATCCGTTTTCTGTCTTGACAACACTTGCACCAGAAACAATCTTAGAAGGTCCTACCATGTGAGCCTTTGACTTACGGACATCGTAATACAAAGTATCGGTGGTAACAACATCCTTGCCGCTGCGCAACTTGACATTATAGACAAACTTAGCCTCACGCGTTTCGGTATGATACTCACCCCAATCGGCAACCAGTTTATCCTTACCATCAATCAGCGTTCCGCCGTCAAAGAAGTTTGCCATATTATACAAGCGGTCGAAATCCAAGCTATCAGTACGCAAAGTCTGCCGACGATGATGTAAGACCACATTCTTGCGTGCTCTCATCATCTGCATCTGCCCATCATACTCTGCTCTATCACAAGTGAGTGACAAGGTGTCTCCCTGCCGGTAATGAACATGTCCGAAAGCTTTCACGGAATTAGAAGCCTGATAGAAATATGCGCTGTCACAGGTAAGATGACTGCCCTGATGCAAGAAAGAGACCTTACCTTTCAATATTTGGGCATCAGGATTATTACCGAACATATCATAGTACAATTCATCTGCATGCAAAAGATATACGCGGTCACCATGAGGGCGTTTTCTGGCATGCTTCTTTGGAGCCTGCATGGCTTGCATCAGACAAAACCCAAACAGGCATAGAACCATAACCGATATGATTCTATGCCCTCTGATATGATTATTTAATCTTTTATTTATCATTTAATCCAACCTTGATATTCAAACTTACAATCCTTATAGCGATCGTTCATACGAACATAAGTCTGCTTGATTTTATTGACTACCCAATCGTGCAAGGTCTGGGCACGCTCCTTAGCCAACACTACATCCTTCATCACCTGAAAATCTTCGGTAATAGTAGCTCTATGTCCGTCAACACGGCTTACCAGTTTTACCAAAGCACAAGTGGTTTTACCCTTGGAATTCACCATCGTGAAAGGTGCAGAAACCTCACCTACCTTCATTGTATCTACCATACGGGCAACCTCGGTAGGCAGATCCTTCATCTGGAAGCGGGAAGTTCTTGACTGGTCAGGAGTAACATTGGCCATCAAACCCTTGTTGTTGCGGGTATCCTTATCATCAGACAATGCTTCAACAGCCTGCTCAAAGGTAAACTTAGCGGCACGGATATCATTACCGATAGAATCCAGACGGCCGATAGACTTATCAATAGCATCTTGAGAAACCTGAGGCTTGAGCAGGATATGGCGACACTTAATCTTATCACCACGCTTATCAATCAACTGGATGATATGATAACCAAACTCAGACTCAACAATCTTTGAGATTTTCTTAGGATCGGTAAGATTGAATGCTACATTTGCAAACGCAGGATCCAACATACCTCTACCGATATAATCCATCTCGCCACCCATACGGGCTGAACCCGGATCCTCAGAATAAAGACGAGCCAAAGTAGCAAAAGAAGTCTCACCCTTATTCACACGGTCAGTAAACTCACGCAACTGATTTTTCACACGGTTAATCTCCTCAAGAGGAATACGTGGCTGCATGGTAAGAATCTCAACCTCTACCTCTGTAGGAACAAAAGGGATACTGTCGGCAGGTAAATCCTTAAAGTATTTACGTACCTGAGCTGGAGACACCTTGATATCCTTCACCAGTTCCTGCTTCATCTTCTGAATCAGCTGTTGGTTTTTGAAATCATCATGCATCTGCTGGCGCATCTGGGTGATACTTTGCTTGCGATACTCCTCCAGTTTTTCACGAGAACCAATCATGGAAACCCAACTGTTGATCTGTTCGTCGATACCATTCATGACTTCTGACTCAGATACTTCGATACTATCGATAGCTGCCTGATGGAGAAACAGTTTCTGAACGGCAATCTGCTCAGGAATAGAACAGTCTGGGTCACCAGTATATTTAATACCTTCAGCCTCAGCCTGCAAACGGGTTACCTCGACGTCTGACTTCAGGATAGCCTCATCGCCGACAACCCAAATTACCTCATCAACCACACTACCCTCATTGATTTTCTGAGAATCGGTAGCAGCTTGTTGCTTGATATTTGCAGAATCAGCCTCATGAGCCAAAGCACTACGGCTTGCTCTTGTTGCACTAGCACTTATTCCTACTATCATCAGCAGGGCTATAAATGCCATTGTCATTTTATATCCAGTATTCATGTATTGTTTCTATAATATATTAATGTATATTGAGAGTGGTCAACATGCTATGGAAAACCACCACTTTATATTTCTTCTTCAATTGTGCGACCCATTGTTTCTCTAACGAGTCTTGATAGTCAGCAAGTACCACATCCGGGTATTCACCATTCCGGGGCAGATTAACCTTCATCTTCTTCAGGCGCTTCATTTCCCATTTGTATTTTTTCTTATTCTTGGCATAGAAGGCAGCCAGACCTTTTTTATCAGCAGCAGCCTTATCCCAAATATTACGCTGGCAGATTTCATTCAGCAAAAGGTTTTCTACTTCCTCCTGCTGCTGGTAGGTTCCCCGCCAATTTTCTACCTTAGCATCAGCAACATATTTTTTCTGATTACCATCATCATGTTTATCCAGCAACTTGACGATATGATAACCAAACTCAGACATAAACGGTCTACTAATCTCACCCTTTCGCAGAGAGAAAGCTACTTTTTCAAAAGCCTGCACAGTCTGACCTTTTGTAAACCATGCCAAAGTCCCCCCATTGACCGCAGACCCTTTATCATCAGAACACTTTTTTGCCAGGTCTGCAAAATCTGCGCCTTTGCAAAGAGCCTGATAAATAGAATCGATTCTTCTTTCCACCACCTCCTGTTCCTGGTAAGATGCTTTCTGTCCCAATCTCAAGAGGATATGTGCAACATGAACACTGCCTTTATCGGGCATCAACTCGCATGACTCGACATCATCATATCGTTTCAACACACGCCTGATATTAGGCAAAGTATCGAGATGAGCATCCTTAGCAGCTTGCACTTTCAGCTTATAATCAACAAAGCCATCGGTAAACACCTTGACACTTTTAGAATCAACCGTATTTCCCAAATGATTTTTCTGATAAAAGTACTCAAATTCCGACTTCTTGACAGATTGACCATCAATAATCATAACAATTGGGTCGGTATGAGCAAAAGCAATGCTCCCCGAAAGGAGCATTGCCGCTATAAGTGCATAAAACTTCATATTTCCTAATTATATTATTCAGGACGGCTATAGTTAGGAGCCTCACTAGTGATAGTGATATCATGTGGATGACTCTCCAACACACCTGCATTTGTGATACGAGCGAACTTGGCATTGTGCAAGTTCTCGATGGTAGCAGCACCACAATATCCCATACCAGAACGCAAACCACCAATCAGCTGGTAGATAACCTCCTGGACAGTTCCCTTGTAAGGCACACGACCAGCGATACCCTCTGGAACCAATTTCTTGGCATCCTTGGTATCACCCTGGAAGTAACGGTCCTTAGAACCATTCTTCTGTTCCATAGCCTCCAAAGAACCCATACCACGATAGCTCTTAAACTTACGGCCATTGAAGATAATGGTATCACCAGGACTCTCCTCGGTACCAGCAACCAAAGAACCAATCATGACGCAGCTACCACCGGCAGCCAAAGCCTTCACAACATCACCTGAGTAACGAAGACCGCCATCAGCTATCAAAGGCACACCAGTACCCTTAAGAGCAGAATATACATCATAAACAGCACTCAACTGTGGAACGCCAACACCGGCAACCACACGAGTAGTACAGATAGAACCAGGACCGATACCTACCTTAACACCATCAGCACCATTCTCTACCAAATACTTGGCAGCCTCACCAGTAGCCACATTACCTACCACAACATCTACCTGTGGGAAGGCAGCCTTAACTTGCTTGAGTTTCTCAACTACACCCTTAGAGTGACCATGAGCAGTATCGATAACGATAGCATCAGCACCAGCCTCGACCAAAGCCTTGGCACGATCCAATGTATCTACAGTAACACCCACACCGGCAGCCACACGAAGACGTCCCTTGGCATCCTTGCAAGCCATAGGTTTGTCCTTAGCCTTTGTGATGTCCTTGTAAGTAATCAAACCTACCAGGTGATTCTCGTTGTCAACTACAGGGAGTTTCTCAATCTTATTCTCCTGCAGGATGGCAGCAGCAGCAACCAAGTCGGTTTGGATGTGAGTGGTAACCAAATTCTCGCTAGTCATTACCTCATCAATCTTCTTGTCCATGTGGCGCTCAAAACGAAGATCACGGTTGGTAACAATACCTACAAGATGATTTTCATCATCTACCACAGGAATACCACCGATATGATAATCATGCATCATATCAAGAGCATCCTTCACTGTACTGCCACGACGGATGGTGACAGGGTCATAAATCATACCATTCTCTGCACGCTTCACAATAGCAACCTGACGAGCTTGCTCCTCAATGGTCATGTTCTTGTGAATTACACCGATACCACCTTCACGAGCGATAGCTATCGCCATTGAAGCCTCGGTAACTGTGTCCATCGCTGCTGTAACGAATGGAACGTTCAACTCGATGTTACGAGAGAACTTGGTTTTCAACTCTACCTGTTTTGGTAGTACCTCTGAATACGCAGGGATAAGAAGGACGTCGTCGTAAGTGAGACCGTCCATTACAATTTTATCTGCAACAAATGATGACATATTGTAACCTTTAAAAATTTATTGCGTGCAAATTTAGCAATAATTTCTCAGATAGAGTTCGCTTTTCACGAAAATCTTACCTTATTAATGCTATTTAACGTGATTAGTTGGCTTGTTCGGACAAAAACTTGATTCTGACGAGTCGAATTTCGTCTTCATTGTAGTCTTCACCCAATTCATCTTGAGCCGCATTCAAATCATCAGTATCGCTCTCCATGAAGTAATCGTAGATGTCATCTACATGGTCATCATCCACAACTTCCTCTATGAAATAATCGATATTCAGCTTGGTACCGCTGTAAACGATTGCCTCTATTTCGTCAAGTAATTCTGAGAAATCCAAACCTTTTGCTTCTGCCAAATCATCAAGATCTATCTGGCGATCTATGCTCTGAATGATGCTTACCTTCAAGACTGATTTCTTGGCAACTGTCCTGACACGTAATTCCTCAGGACGCTCTATCAGATTCTCTTCACAATACTGATTGATCAATTTACAGAACTCCTTACCATACCTCTTTGCCTTACCGGCTCCAACTCCCTGTATGTTCTGCAATTCCTGCATATCTACAGGATACATCGTTGCCATCTGTTCCAGAGAAATATCCTGGAAAATAACATAAGGCGGCAATTTATGCTTCTTTGCTACTGTCTTACGCAAGTCTTTCAACATGGAGAAAAGTGTCTGATCCAAAGCACCTGTATTATGCTCGCTCAGAGGCGCTCCATCAAAATCATCAGAGAATTCCTTATCGGCAACGATCATGAATGATTCAGGATTCTTAATGAAACGCTTACCCGCAGCTGTCAACTTCAAAAGGCCATAGTTCTCTACATCTTTCTTGAGATAACCGGCTATCAACGCCTGACGGATAACAGGATTCCAAACTTTAGCATCCATATCTTCTCCTGCTCCAAACTCCTCCAGTTCATCATGCTTGTGAGAAACGACATCATCAGTAGCACGTCCCTTTACAAAATCGATGATATATTCCTGGCGGAAATTCTCCTTCACCGCAGCAACAGACTCCAAAACAACGAGCAGCGCATCCTTAGCCTCGAATTTTTCTGTAGGATGCAGGCAGTTGTCGCAGTTATGGCAGTTTTCTTCATGATATTCCTCACCAAAATAATGAAGCAACATTTTTCTGCGACAGACAGACGATTCTGCATAGGCAGCCGTTTCCTGCAACAACTGTCTGCCGATATCCTGTTCTGCTACAGGTTTGTTCTCCATAAACTTCTCCAGTTTTCTGAGGTCTTTACGGGCATAGAAGGCGATACATATACCCTCGCCTCCATCACGTCCGGCTCTACCCGTTTCCTGATAATAACCTTCCAAGCTCTTGGGTATATCATAATGAATAACAAAACGGACATCAGGTTTATCGATACCCATTCCGAAGGCGATAGTAGCAACAATGACATCAATACGCTCCATCAGAAAATCATCCTGGGTTTGAGAACGGGTAGCCGAATCAAGACCGGCATGATAAGGAGCCGCTTTGATTTCATTGGCTTTCAATACCTCTGCCAATTCCTCTACTTTCTTACGGGAGAGACAATAGATAATACCACTCTTTCCTTTGTGTTGACGAATAAACATGATGATCTGACGATCGATATCCTTGTTCTTCGGGCGCACCTCATAATACAAGTTAGGGCGGTTAAAAGAACTCTTGAATTCTTTGGCATCCATGATGCCTAAGTTTTTCTTGATATCAGTACGTACCTTATCTGTTGCAGTAGCTGTAAGCGCTATCACTGGTGCAACACCTATTTCGTTAATAATAGGGCGAATACGACGATACTCTGGTCTGAAATCGTGTCCCCACTCAGAGATACAGTGAGCCTCATCAATGGCATAGAACGAAATCTTTACTGTTTTAAGGAACTCAACATTATCTTCTTTCGTCAAAGATTCAGGTGCAACATACAGGAGTTTGGTCGTACCATTGAGAATATCATTCTTCACCTTCTCAATAGCCGACTTATTCAATGATGAATTGAGATAATGAGCCACGCCATCACTTTCACTCAAACCATTAATAACATCTACCTGGTTCTTCATCAAAGCAATCAGAGGAGAAATCACAATAGCTGTGCCCTCCATAATGAGCGAAGGCAACTGGTAACACAAACTCTTACCGCCACCTGTAGGCATCAATACAAAAGTATCATTGCCACTCATCAAATTTCTGATGATTGCCTCTTGATCACCCTTAAACGAATCGAAGCCGAAATAATGCTTCAACTGTCCTGTAAGATTAACCTGTTCTGTCATATCCACCTATTATTATATTATATATGTCTATATATACGATTAAATAGCAATCAATTGGGCAAAATGCCCAACTGATTTATGCAGTTTCCAACTGTCCGAGATGAGATTTATCCAACTGTTGCTTGGTATACTCTAGCGTAACAGTGAATGATTTAACCTTCTCTGATGGAATCTCAAACATAGCATCCATCATCACAGCTTCAACAATTGAACGAAGTCCGCGAGCACCCAATTTATACTCTACCGCCTTATCTACGATATAATCGAGTGCTTCCTCATCAAACTTCAACTTGATGCCATCCATCTCAAACAATTTCTGATACTGCTTGACAATAGAATTCTTAGGTTCAACCAAGATTTTGCGCAAAGCCTCCCTATCCAACGGATTGAGATAAGTAAGCACAGGCAAACGGCCGATAATTTCAGGTATCAAGCCAAAAGACTTCAAATCCTGTGGAAGGATATACTGCATCAAATCCTTCTTATCTATCTTAGCTACATTCTGAACCGAATTATAGCCTACTACGTGCGTATTCATACGCTGAGCTATTTTACGCTCAATACCATCAAAAGCACCACCACAGATAAACAGGATATTCTTGGTATCTACATGGATATAATCCTGATCAGGATGCTTGCGTCCACCCTTAGGCGGAACATTAACCATGGTACCTTCCAAGAGTTTCAACAATCCCTGCTGTACACCTTCGCCACTCACATCACGCGTGATAGAAGGATTATCGCTCTTGCGGGCTATCTTATCAATCTCATCAATGAACACAATTCCCCTTTCTGCTGCAGCCACATCATAATCAGCAACCTGCAACAGACGCGACAAGATGCTTTCAACGTCTTCACCCACATAACCTGCTTCAGTAAATACAGTGGCATCAACAATGGTGAAAGGAACATCCAACATCTTGGCTATTGTACGCGCCAACAAGGTTTTACCTGTACCGGTACTACCAACCATGATGATATTACTCTTTTCGATTTCTACACCATCTTCATCCTTTGGCTGCTGCAAACGCTTGTAGTGGTTATATACAGCGACAGCCAAATTGCGCTTAGCCTGATCCTGACCGATGATATATTCATCCAGGTATTTTTTGATCTCTACAGGCTTTGGCACCTCTTTGAGAACAAACTTACCCTCCCCAGCTTTAGGAGCCAAGACCCCTGTAGACTGTATAATTTCATAAGCCTGCTTAGCACAATCTTCGCAAATGAAGCCATTGATACCCGTGATGAGTAATCTGACTTCATTTTCTGATCTTCCACAGAAGCTACATACTTTCTTTGGCATATTATAATTATTATCTCTTCTTGCGCACCTTATTATATATACGCATATTTACTTAAAACAATTCGTTATTTACGAACCAACACATTATCTATCATTCCATATTCCTTGGCTTCTTCAGCTGTCATCCAATAGTTACGGTCGCTATCAGCATAAACCTTATCATAAGGAGTATGAGAATGGTCTGAAATGATAGTATACAATTCCTTCTTCATCTTCAAGATTTCGCGAGCCTCAATCTCAATATCAGAAGCCTGACCCTGAACGCCTCCTAATGGCTGGTGAATCATGACACGGCTATGAGGCAAAGCAGAACGCTTACCCTCCTGACCAGAAACGAGCAGCACGGCAGCCATAGAAGCAGCCATACCTGTACAGATAGTAGCTACATCGCTAGAGATAAACTGCATGGTATCATAAATACCCAAACCAGCAGTAACGCTACCACCAGGACTATTCAAATAGATAGAAATATCTTTGCCACTATCTACAGAATCCAGATACAGCAATTGCGCCTGCAATGTATTTGCGGTGTAGTCATCAATCTGTGTACCCAGGAAGATGATACGGTCCATCATTAAGCGAGAGAATACATCCATCTGAGTAACGTTCAACTGACGCTCCTCCAAGATGTAAGGGTTCATATACTGAGCCTGTGCCTTAATTACATCATCAAGCACCATACCATTCATACCAAGATGCTTGGTTGCATATTTTCTAAAATCGTTCATATCTATATAGTATTTTACGTCTTAAACCATACGAAAAAAGAGGTTATCGACCCTTATTTCTCGTTCGGTGGAACAAAGATAATAAAAAAAGTCGATAACCTCGTATTTATTTGAAGTTTTTTTTCAAAAAAATGTTATTCCTGCATCATCTTGTTGAAATCTTCTACAGAAATCTCCTTTTCGTTGAGTTTTACAGCTGTTTTCAGAACTGCAGCCAACTTACGATCGATAGAGCGATCTACAAGTGCATCTGTTGCGTCACCCTTCTTGAGGATTTCCTTAGCATAGTTCTCAATGTACTCCTCAGGAATGTTGTTCATACCATACTGAGCGAACTGAGCACGAGCTGCCTCCTTAGCTGTCTCCATCAGGTCATTGTCATCAACCTTGATATCCTGAGCCTTGATAAGCTGCTCCTTGATAAGATGCCATGTCAACTCCTTGATGCTCTCAGCATAGTTCTTCTCTACGAACTCCTCGCCCTTATCCTTGTTGTTAGCCAACATGATACGCTTCAAGAGTGCATCTGGGAACTGCAATTCACCTACCTTCTTCTCGCAGTGCTCGCGAACGTCGAGAATGAACTTATAATCAGAATCGTTAACGAGCTGTGCCTGCAAGCCCTCTGCAATCTTAGCACGGAAAGCAGCCTCGTCCTTCACGTCAGTATCCTCACCGAGAACCTGCTTAAAGAGCTCTTCGTTGATTTCATGCTTCTTGAAACGCTGGATTTCTGTAATCTGGAAGCTGAACTCTGACTCCAAGTCCTTAACAGCTTCACGCTCAATCTTCAGGAGTGAAGAAACCTCAGTATCGTTCTCTGGATAAGCCTTCTTAGGGTTGAATGTGATTACATCACCGAGCTTAGCATCGTTGAAGAGATTCTTCTGCTCGTCAACCTTGATGTAGCTAGGCATCAGGATAGCACCCTCTACAGTGATACCACCTTCCTTGGTATTGCCATTTTCATCAAGCTCACGCAAGTCACCCTTCAAAAGGTCATTCTCCTCGTACTTCTCAGCCTTCTCATAGCTACCTGCACGCTGAGCGTACATATCAATCTGCTGATCGAGAATCTTATCATCAACTGTGATGTTATAATAATCAACCTTGTCGCGACCATTGAGAGTTACCTTGAACTCTGGAGCAACAGCGATATCAAACATAAATGTGAAAGAAGTACCATTCTCCAAGTCAGCTGGCTCCTGCTTCTCTGATGGGAGAGGCTCACCGAGCATCTGGATATTGTTGTCCTGTACATACTTGTAAATCTGCTGACCAACGAGCTTGTTGATAGCTTCCATTTTTACAGATGGACCGAACTGACGCTTAATCATACCCATAGGAGCCTGACCAGGACGGAAACCTGGAACATTAGCCTTCTTACGATAATCTTTCAATGTCTTCTCGACATCATTCTTGTAATCTTCCTCTTCGACAACGAGGGTCAAAAGACCATTAATCTTGTCAGGATTTTCAAATGAAATTTTCATCTTGATATTTGTTATTTTATTATTGTTAATATTTTCTTTAATTCTACAGTTTTCGTGTATAACCGCAATTGGCTTGCAAAATTACACATTTTTAATGGATATACCTAATATATAAGAGAAAAAAATGATTTTTTAACCATCAGACGCTGCTTCTTTGGCTCTTTTTTGCTCATCTATGAGCTGAAAGTCCTTCTTTCTGAGCACAAAACTGTTACTCAGATACTTTTCGCGCACAATCTTATTCTCTGCCAATTCCTCTGGTTTGCCCTGGAAAAGAATCTTTCCTTCGAACAGCAGATAGGCTCTGTCTGTAATGGTCAGAGTCTCCTGTACATTATGGTCGGTAATCAAAATACCGATATTGCGATACTTCAACTGCCATACAATATGCTGAATATCTTCTACCGCAATAGGGTCAACACCAGCAAATGGCTCATCGAGCATGATAAACTTTGGGTCAATAGCCAGGCAACGGGCAATCTCTGTACGGCGGCGCTCACCTCCAGAAAGCTGGTCACCCTTATTCTTACGAACCTTATTGAGACGAAACTCGCTAATAAGACTCTCTAATTTCTGCAACTGATAACTACGTGGTTTTCCTGTCATTTCCAAGACTGAAAGTATATTGTCCTCCACACTCATCTTGCGGAAAACACTGGCCTCCTGAGGCAGGTATCCGATTCCCGCACGGGCACGTTTGTATACAGGAAAATCTGTAATTTCCTGATCTCCCAGAAAGACATGTCCCTCATTAGGCACAACAAGTCCAGTTGTCATATAGAAAGAAGTTGTCTTACCAGCACCATTAGGTCCCAGTAATCCCACAATTTCTCCTTGCTTCACATTGATAGAAACTCCATTGGCAACCGTTCGTTTACCATAGCGCTTCACCAATCCCTCTGTTCGCAAAACCAGAGAATTCTGATTTTGCTGTTCGTTATTGTTAATTTCGTCCATAATTAGCTAATTTGGCTGCAAAAATACTAAAAATAAAGGAAATATCGCTTATAAAATCAAAAACTATTCATAATATTGCAGTTTTTTAGAGGATTTTGGTTAATTTTGCAGCAAAATTCAGTTTTATAATAGCATGTTAATAGAAAAATGGCTTACCACCTTCGGTAAATATCTCATATTGATGGGACGTTCTTTTTCCCGTCCTGAGCGCATGCGCATGTTCTTGAAACAATACATCAAGGAGATGTCGCAATTGGGTGTTGACTCTATAGGTATCGTCTTACTGATATCCTTCTTCATTGGAGCCGTTATCTGCATCCAGATGAAATTGAACATTCAGAGCCCCTGGATGCCACGATGGGTTTCTGGTTACACCACTCGAGAAATCATGCTTCTGGAGTTCTCATCAAGTATCATGTGTCTGATTCTTGCAGGTAAAGTGGGCTCCAATATCGCTTCGGAGTTGGGAACGATGCGTGTCACCCAACAGATTGATGCCCTTGATATCATGGGAGTGAACTCTGCATGTTACCTCATTCTGCCTAAAATTCTCGGTTTGGTTACCATCATGCCATTCCTGGTTATCTTCAGTTCTGGCATGGGTATCATCGGCGCCTACGGAACAGCGTATATTGGGCATATCCTACCACCAGATGATCTGACACTTGGCTTGCAACATTCATTTAACCAATGGTTTGTATGGATGAGCATTATCAAGAGTCTTTTCTTTGCATTCATCATTTCCAGCGTATCTTCTTATTTCGGTTATACCGTAGAAGGTGGATCTGTGGAGGTTGGAAAATCATCAACCGATGCTGTTGTCAGTTCTAGTGTTTTGATTCTGTTTTCAGATGTTTTCCTCACTCAAATTCTCTCGTAAACTATGATAGAAGTTAGAAATCTCACCAAGTCGTTTGGCGACAAGGTTGTATTAGACAATATAAACGTCACCTTTGAAACAGGAAAGACTAATTTGATAATCGGACAGAGCGGTTCTGGAAAGACCGTACTCATGAAGAATCTCGTAGGATTACTTCAGCCTACAAGTGGCGAAGTTCTCTACGATGACCGTGACTTCACCCGGATGTCGAAAAAAGAAAAAGTTCTGATGCGCCGCGAGATGGGAATGATTTTCCAAAGCGCAGCCCTGTTCGACTCTTTGAATGTACTTGAGAATGTCATGTTTCCACTTGATATGTTCTCTACTATGAATTACAGGGAGCGCGTAAAACGGGCTCAGGAATGCCTTGACCGCGTCAATCTGATTGAGGCTCAGCAGAAATATCCGGGTGAAATCTCGGGTGGTATGCAGAAACGAGTAGCTATTGCACGTGCCATCGTAATGAATCCGAAATACTTGTTCTGCGATGAGCCAAACTCAGGTTTGGATCCAAAGACCTCACTTGTGATAGATGAACTGCTTTCAGGCATCACCAAAGACTATAATATGACTACCATCATCAACACCCACGACATGAATTCGGTGATGGGCATTGGTGAAAACATCTGTTTTATCTACCAAGGTCATAAAGAATGGCAAGGCAACAAAGATGAAGTGATGACCTCAACAAACGAGAAACTCAACGATTTAGTCTTTGCTTCCGATCTCTTCCGCAAAGTAAAGGAGGTGGAGCTGGAAGAAGCTAAAAACAAATAAAACAGTATCGTTAAAAAAAGCCATCAGCCCAGAAACTGGCTGATGGCTTTTTTATTACAAAATAAATACTATCTCATTTTCCAGGCATCCTTTACCTCTACCATAGGTACCACAATCTGTTCTTTAGTACTGTCACCATACACCACTTGCAAAAAAACATCAGCAACATGATGCGCTGTATCAGCTTTTGCATTCAGAACATTCACCTTAACCATACCTTTATGTTCATCTTGCTGCTGCTCAACAAACATTTTGGCATTCATCAGCAATTGATCCTGATAGCCATTTGGCAACCGATAAGGTTGATTGTAACCATCTACAAACTCCTTATACTTGCCCTCTAAAAGCAAATCATAATATTCCTTGGCAGCAATACCTGCAAGATAGCCAGGATCAGATTTCTCCTCCCTACAGGAAGAAAAAAACAATCCCATCATGAATATCATAAAAATCAAAAGTTTCTTCATTTTTATACACTTTGATTCTGCATTCTTCGCTTCATTTATTTACTTCTGACGAATGAAGACGTTGATAGGACAGCCATGTAAAGACCAGTTCTCACGAATCTTATTCTCCAGGAAACGGCGATAGTTCTCCTTGACATACTGAGGCAAGTTTGCATAGAACACAAACGAAGGAATCGTTGTATTAGGCAACTGGGTGCAATACTTAATTTTGATATACTTACCCTTTATGCTCTGTGGAGGATATGCCTCGATAATAGGCAACATCACCTCATTCAACTTAGAAGTTCCAATATGAGCCTTACGGTTCTGGTAAACTTCCTTGGCAGTTTCCAATACTCGGAAAATACGCTGCTTAGTCAAGGCTGAAGCAAAGATGATAGGAAAGTCTACAAATGGGGCCATACGCTTGCGGATTGCATTTTCAAAAGTATCAATTACCTTCTGATTCTTCTTCTCAACCAAATCCCATTTGTTTACTACAACCACCAGACTCTTGTTGTTCTTCTGAATCAACTGGAAGATGTTCATATCCTGGGTCTCGATACCACGGGTAGCATCGAGCATCAGAATGCAGACATCACTATTCTCGATGGCACGGATAGAACGCATCACTGAATAGAATTCCAAGTCTTCGCTTACCTTGTTCTTACGACGGATACCAGCTGTATCAACCAGGTAAAAATCGAAACCAAACTTATCGTATCTGGTATAGATACTATCACGTGTAGTACCAGCAATTTCTGTCACGATATTACGATCCTCACCGATAAAAGCATTGATAATGCTACTCTTACCAGCATTCGGACGACCTACTACCGCAAAACGAGGAATATCTTCTTCGATTGCCTCCTCCGGATTGTCCTGAAGTTTATCCAGAATCATATCAAGCAAATCACCAGTACCACCACCTGTAGCAGCACTGATACACTGAGGATCACCCAAGCCTAACTTGTAGAACTCAGCAGCCTGATAATACTCTGCACTGTTATCAACCTTGTTAGCAACAAGGATAACAGGCAATTTGGCACGACGCAAAATAAGTGCCACGTCTTCATCCCAATCAGTAAGGCCAGTGTTAACGTCTACCAGGAAGAGAACCAGGTCAGCCTCTTCGGTAGCAACAAGCACCTGCTTGCGGATAGCATCTTCAAAAATATCATCAGATTTTACAACCCAACCACCGGTATCAACAACCGAAAATTCTCTACCATTCCAACTGCACTTACCATACTGACGGTCACGAGTAGTACCGGCAGTATCACTAACGATAGCGCGACGTGATTGAGTCAAACGATTAAATAAAGTAGACTTACCCACATTAGGGCGTCCTACAATAGCTACTAAATTTGCCATAAACAGTCATTATCCTCCTTCCTTTTAGGAGGTATTCAAGGATGTGGTCTCTGCATCCAAGTTAATAATTTGCCGAAGCTGACCTTGCTCCGGCCCTCGCTCTTTTGGCGAGAGTCACTCCCTCGATTACATTCAGGGAGAAGGTGTTTTAGTTTATAGTTTACAGTTAATAGTTTATAGTTATTAAGGGCGTCTTTAAACTATTAGCTCTTAACTATCAATTATTCCGGATTATATCCAAAGGCATCAAGTTCTCGCTGAGAGCTGCGCCAATCCTTATCAACTTTTACGAAAGTCTCCAAGAAGATTTTCTTGTCGAAGAACTTTTCCAAAGCCTTACGACTCTCGGTATTCACCTTTTTCAATGCAATCCCCTGGTGCCCGATGATGATACCCTTTTGGGAATCACGTTCAACATAAATCACCGCATTAATGTGGATACGTTTTTCATCTTCCTTAAATCGCTCCACTCTTACCTCTACAGAATAAGGTATTTCCTTATCATAATAGAGCAAAATCTTTTCTCGGATAATCTCTGAAACGAAGAAACGGGCAGGCTTGTCTGTCAGCTGATCCTTATCAAAGAAAGCAGGAGATTCCGGCAAGAGTTCCTTAATGCGCTTCAAGAGCATATCCGTTCCGAATTTATTCTTCGCTGAGATAGGAAGAATCTCTGCATTAGGCAACAAAGAGTGCCATTTTTCAACAATATCACCCAACTTCTTCGGATCACTCTGATCAATCTTGTTGATGAGCAAGAGTACAGGAATCTGCATTTTCTTAACCTTTTCCAAGAATTCCATGTTCTTTTCAGGGTTTTCTATCACATCTGTCACATAAAGCAGCACATCAGCATCCGCCAATGCACTCTCCGAGAAGGCAAGCATCATCTCCTGCATCTTGTAATTAGGCTTCAAAACACCAGGAGTATCAGAAAATACAATCTGCATATCATCAGTATTCACTATACCCATGATACGATGACGGGTTGTCTGAGCCTTAAAAGTTGCAATACTAATACGTTCACCCACCAATTGATTCATCAAGGTACTTTTTCCCACATTAGGATTACCTACTATATTTACGAAACCAGCTTTATGCATAAAAAATTGAATTTAGCAAAATTTTACTATCAAGAAGTTAAGCTCTATTGTTTTTAAGCTAAAGAAACGCATCCTTACTTATTTATAGAGAAATAAGAAAGATGCGTTTCCTTATATAGATTATTATTCTATCCTATTTTTATAGATTACTTTCCGTAAGCAGCGCCATCATACGCCCACTTATAGAAAGAAGCGCCATGTACAAATCCTGCACCAAATGCTGTGAAGATGACGTTATCGCCCTTCTTCAATTGGCTTTCAGCATCCCAGAGTGCCAATGGGATTGTTGCTGCACTAGTATTTCCATAATGATCGATGTTTACAACCACCTTATCAAGTGGAATTCCAGCACGCTTGGTTACAGCCTCGATAATACGGAGATTAGCCTCGTGAGGAATTACCCAGTTCACATCATCAGCCTTCAGATTGTTCATTTCCATGATCTTCATCACGTCGTTGCTCATATCTGTTACTGCGTAACGGAATACAGTACGACCTTCCTGATAAAGATAGTGCAGGCGATGATCAACTGTAAAATGTGATGGAGGGCAAACAGAACCACCAGCCTTCATGTGAAGGAAAGGCAAACCTTGTCCATCTGTACGAAGGTATGAGTTCTGAACACCAACGTTCTCCTCTTCAGTTGCCTCCACCAAAACCGCACCTGCTCCATCTCCGAAGAGAACACAAGTAGCACGGTCTGTGTAATCTACCAATGAAGACATCTTGTCAGCACCAATCACAATAATCTTCTTGTATCTACCACTCTGAATCATGCTTGCAGCAACATCAAGGGTATACAAGAATCCACAGCAAGCTGCAGAGAAGTCAAATGCGAAAGCATTCTTCAAGCCCAGCTTACCGAGGACGATAGATGCTGTAGAAGGGAACTTGTAGTCAGGTGTCGTGGTTGTTACAATCAGTGCATCGATTGTATCTGGATCAACGCCAGTCTTCTGAATCAACTGCTTGGCAGCTTTACGCGCCAGATAGCTGGTTCCAAGGCCTTCCTCTGTAAGGATGCGGCGCTCTTTGATACCCACACGGGTGGTAATCCACTCATCTGTAGTATCTACCATGCGAGACAATTCCTCATTGTTGAGGATATAGTCTGGCACGTAGCCACCGACACCTGTAATTACAGCATTAATTTTACCCATTATTCAGCTGCTTCCTTAACGATTGCAACCTTACCACGATAGTAACCGCAAGTAGGGCAAACAGTGTGGTATACATAGTATGCACCACAGTTAGGGCAAACTGCCAATGTAGGAGCTACTGCCTTATCATGAGTTCTTCTCTTAAGTGTACGTGTCTTTGACTGTCTTCTTTTAGGATGTGCCATAATTTTTAAATGTTTAAAATTTTAATTTTTATTTTTTCAATTTCAATAGAGCTTCCCAGCGTGGATCTACAGTTTTCTCTTCTTCCTCACCGCTTCGGGCGGCAGAATGCTCATTGAGCTTTTCAATCATAGCAGGGTTGCATTTTCCAGGTGCATGCACATGCTTGATGGGAATATTGAGATCTATAAATTCATAGATAAACCAGGCGACATCGAGTATTCCTTCGTTCTCGGCCACAGTCACCAGATCATCATCCTCTGAGTACTCTTCTCCGAATTTTACGACTAGCCTGTCATTAGTCTCAATGGTTTGATCCATATCGTCCAGACAGATGTCGCATGGTATGTGAACCACTCCCTCAGTATGGAAATTGAGTTCGAAGAAGTCATCCGTCCTATTGATAGACAGACTACTTGACAACTCGCCTCTCTGAACATCAGGAGCATCGATTGCCTCAAAATATTCATTGGTAAGCTTAAATTCCTTTTCGGTTATACCTTGAGGTAAAGCTTTCAAATCAATCTTAAAAGAATCTATGTTACACATATTCAATATATACTATATTGTTTCGGGCTGCAAAGTTACAAATAATTTTTGAGATAAAATAATTTTTTATGTAAAAATCACTAAAATCACTCATTATTAATTGATTATTCTTTCTTTAACTCGATTCTGAAGGTGGTTCCATGCCCAATTTCTGTACTTTTCACCCATATTTTACCATGATGGTATTCTTCAACGATTCGTTTAGCTAGTGATAAACCTAAGCCCCAGCCTCGCTTTTTGGTAGTAAAACCGGGACGGAATACATTCTTCAAATCCTTTTTTCTTATACCATTTCCTGTATCTGAAACTTCTATAATAGCTTTATCATCTATTTCTTCCACATGGAGCGTAATCTGTCCACCATTTGCTCCCATAGCATCAACAGCATTCTTCGATAGATTTTCTATCACCCATTCAAAGAGAGAAGCATTCATCTTAACAATAACATCCTGTTCAGGAATTTCCTTCACCATTTTGACATTCTTCGATGTTCGACGATCCATGTAGTCTATAACATGATTCATCACTTCGTTCAAACTGGCAGGAACAGGTTCTGGCAGGGCACCTATCTTTGAGAAACGGTCTGCTATCAGTTGCAAACGTTGGATATCTTTGTTCATTTCAGGAATGAGTTCATCATCCGGATAATTCATCTTCAGAATTTCAATCCAAGCCATCAGACTAGAAATAGGAGTACCCAACTGATGAGCTGTTTCTTTAGACAACCCCACCCACACCTTATTCTGCTCTGCCCTTTTGGAAGTAAGCAAAGCAAAGATGGCAATAACCACAAAGAGCATGACTACACCCAACTGAATATAAGGATAAGCCGACAGACGCCGTATCATAAGGGATTCATCATAGCAAACCTGAATATAGTCATGCGTTGAATCATCTAGTTCAATTTTAATATTCTTGCCTTGTTTCAAGAGCCGCTGACCGATGGCAGAAGCATAAGCAAGGGAATCTGCATAATCTTTCCCTTCCACATCAACATTACGAAAAGTCTGAGCATGGTTTTCAGAATCCATTACGATAACCGGAATGGAATTATTTTCATTGATAACCTTCAATACCAAGTTCAAGTCAGTATTCTCATCGGCATTATTGAGCGTACGCATAGCTTCAGCCCAAACCGCCATACGGTTGCGTTCCTCTTCTGCTAGATCACGAACAAGAAAATGAGACACAACAAGAGAGGCGACAGCAATAAACACTGCCGCTATCACCAAAAAAATCTTCACCTGTCTTATTCTATCGGTCCAAATCATGCTGCAAAGATAATAAAAATCCGTGTAATCAACGTCATCTGCTGATAAAAAACATCTTGAGCAGATAAAAAAACAGAAAAGCCCCGACTACTTTCGTAATCGAGGCTTCTGAAATTGAAAGGAGG
>JAJVTK010000045.1:0-23795 GCA_021622245.1 Segatella copri
TCAGCTGTTACTGCTTTTTTTGAATTATGCAAGGTATAAACGCGGAGACGCTTACCCACCTATTACCACTTTTGGCATAAAATCAGTAAAATATAGGTGTTTTAGAGGAATTTTTGGGCGAAAACTAAGAAGATATTGAGCAAAAACACTGCTTTTTCGGTTCAATACGAGGCTTTTTCTATCGTTTTTTGCAATTTTACTAGCGAAAAAGGGAAGAAAAATACGTTCCGATGCAGTAAAAGATACATCCAGACGCAGTAAAAGTTGCGTTCTGATGCAGTGAAAAATACGTCCCGACGCAGTATTTGCTACGTCCCGACGCAGCAAAAGATACGTCGTGACGTAGTACAAGATACGTCGGGACGTAATTTCAGCTTTATGAAAACGGCTGCATAGAAACAAAAAAAAGTGTGTATTGAACTTGTTTTTGCAAACAGTAATCGGAAGTGACAAAAAATCGACAATTAACTAAATTTATGAACATATATGCTAAAAAACATAGATATTTCATATCAAACATTTAAATTTTAAGCGATTATCTTGGGCAAATAAGAAAATATTCGTAATTTTGCACCGATTTAAGTTAAATAGGTATTTCCATGCATGCATTTTAGTGAAAGAATGTATAAATGGAGGGGCGAAGTGTCGCCCTGAGTGCTTTCGGCTTTTACCAAACGAGAAAAAAATGAGAAAAAAATAATAATTATTAATTAATAAACTTGAAACAAAACAAGGATGAGAAGATTAACTCTTTTACTTGTCTCACTTGTATTGTTGTCTATCCAATCGGTCTTGGCGCAGAGTTTCAGCGTCAAGGGTACAGTCGTGTCTGCTGAAGACAATGAGCCGATGATTGGTGTGACCATTATGCAAGAGGGAACATCAAATGGTGTAGTGACCGATATTGACGGTAACTATACCATCGAAATTAAGGGTGCTTCGAAGGCTACGCTTGCCTACTCGTATGTGGGATGCGTAACGCAGAAGCATGTTGTGAAAGCGCAGACAAATACGCTCAACATCACCCTTGCTTCGGATTCCAAGATGATGGACGAAGTGGTTGTGGTGGCGTATGGTGTGAGAAAGAAGGGAACCATTGCGGGTTCCGTGTCTGCCGTAAAGTCTGAAAAGATAGAAAATGTGCCAGCGGCAAGCTTCGACCAAGCTTTGCAGGGACAGAGTACTGGTTTGCAGGTCATCTCTTCTTCGGGTGAACCTAGCAAGGCGGCTACCTTCCAGATCCGTGGTACCAACTCTATCAACTCCGGCAAGTCGCCACTCTTTATCCTCGACGGCGTGCCAATCTCAAGTTCTGATTTCAATACCTTGAGTCCTAACGACATCGAAAGTATCTCTGTATTGAAAGATGCCTCTTCTACCTCAATCTATGGTGCACGTGCTGCCAATGGTGTGGTTGTCATCACTTCCAAGCGAGGCTTGGCAATGGACAAGGCGAAGATTACGCTCCGTGCACAGTATGGTTTCTCTGAGTTGGCACAGACCAACTGGAAAATGATGAATACCGATGAGCGTATCCAGTTTGAGAAAGAAGTAGGTCTGGATACAGGTAAGGATTACAATCTCCTTTCAAGAGTAAACGTAAACTGGCTGGACGAGGTGTTCAACGACCGCGCTCCGCTGCAGAGCTACGAACTCTCTATCAACCGTGCTACCGACCGCTTGAACTACTATGTTTCTGGTGGTTTCTACGATCAGGACGGTATCGCACAGAATTCAACCTTCCGCCGTTACAACATCCGCACCAATGCTGATGTAAAGGCAGGCAAGTGGTTGAAGGTAGGTACCAACACCATGGCTGCCTATGAGGAGGCTCAGCAGGCTGACGACGGTAGCTATAATACCGTTACTCCTATCTCAGCATGCCGATTCATGCTGCCTTACTGGAATCCTTATGCCAAGGATGGAAGTCTGGCTTCACTTGCTGCAGGCAACTGGGCAGGAACCAGCGAGAACCCTATCGTTTACATGGGCTTGAATCCTATCAAGAACAAGAAATATAAGGTGCTCTCTACCATGTATGCTGAAATCTATCCGATAGAGAATCTGACTATCCGTACTCAGTTCGGTGCCGATTTCACCCATTCTACAGCGTTTCTCCAGTCGTTCCCAAGTCTCTCTTCTAATAACGGACAGGGTACTGCGGCACGCCAGAGCAGCGATGCCATCAACCTGACAGAGACCACTACGGCTAACTACCGTTTCACCCTGAACGATATCCATTCGTTCAACGTGATGCTGGGTCAGGAGGCTGTGAATTTCCACTCAGAGGGTTTCCAGGTATATTCAAAGGGGCAGACCAGCGATCTCCTGACCAACGTATCATCAGGTACACGTGCCAGCCGCTGGGCAGATTCATCATCTGACTACTCTTACCTGTCATTCTTCATGCGTGGCGAGTATAACTATAAAGAGCTCTACTATGCCGACTTCTCTCTGCGTACCGATGCTTCTTCACGTTTCGGTAAGGATCATCGCTGGGGTACATTCTGGTCGCTCGGTTTCATGTACAACGTGAAGTCTACCGACTGGCTGAAGGATATGAAGTGGCTCAGCACAGCCCAGATTGCCGTAAGTACCGGTACATCGGGTAACTCTGAGATTCCTAACTATTATCACCTGGCTCTCGTATCGGGTGGTGCCAACTACGATGATACAGCAGGTTTCTATCCATCACAGAGTGGTAATGAAGATTTGGGTTGGGAGTCAACCTGGGCTAACAACTTCGCCCTCCGTCTTGGTTTCCTCGACAGAATCAACTTCAGTTTCGAGGCTTACTACAAGCGTACCTCCAATATGCTGATGCGCGTTCCAGAGTCTTACACCGTAACCGGCGAGGGTTATCGCTGGAAGAACGTAGGTGTGATGGCTAACAAGGGTATCGAGTTGAGTGCTGACGGTGATGTAATCCGCACACGCGACTTCACCTGGAATGTAAGTGCCAACGTATCTTACAACCAGAACCGATTGAAGGAACTCTATAACGGTGTAACCGAGTATGTAAACTCAACCACCGGTTTGAAGTATGTAGTAGGTCACTCAGTAAGCGAGTTCTTCCTGAACCGTTATGCCGGTGTGAACCCTGCAAATGGTGAGCAGCTCTGGTATGACAAGGATGGCAACGTAACCAACGAGTTCCGCGAGAGCGACAAGGTGATGACAGGCAAGACCTATGATGCACCTTGGATGGGCGGTTTCGGCACAAGCTTCCGTTGGAAAGGCTTGCAGCTTTCTGCCCAGTTCAGCTGGATTGGTACACGCTACGTGATTAACAACGACCGTTACTTCGAGGAGAGTGGTGTAACCTTCGGTACAGCTTACAACCAGTCAAACCGTCTGTTGTACGACCGCTGGAAGCAGCCAGGCGATATTACCGACATCCCACGTTGGGGCGAGGTAACCCAGCTCGACGACCGTTTCTTGGAGAATGCATCTTTCCTCCGCTTGAAGAATCTCAGTCTGTCCTATTCATTGCCACAGAGTCTGTTGCGCAAGACCAACTTCTTCTCTATGGTCAGAATCTACGGTCAGGCACAGAACCTCTTCACCGTAACCGGTTTCAACGGTCTGGATCCTGAGGTTTCATCCAATATTTACCAGGCACAGTATCCGGCATCACGCCAGTTTACTCTGGGTGTTGAATTGCAATTCTAACCAAGAAAGGAGAAAAAGAAATGAATATCAAAAATATAAAGACATACATCCTGTCGGGAATCCTAGCCCTCTCGATGTCTTCCTGTCTTGATAAGTATCCTGAGGATTCTATCCGCATGGATCAGGCTATCAACACGGTGGATGACATGGACAAGCTGGTGTACGGTATCTACGACAGTTTCAAGAGCAGCGCCCTCTATTCGGGCAATCTGACAATCCTGCCAGATCTGCAGGCAGACTTCGTGTACTGCGTGAAGGGCTACTCTAATGCCTATGGCGATATCTACCGTTGGAAGGACATCAAGGCTACTAACACCGACATCGAGTCGGTATATGGTGCGCTTTATGGTGTTATCAACAATGCCAACTTCCTGCTCGATAATGTAGATAAGGTGAAGGCAAATACCAACAGTGACAAGGAACTCGACAAGCTGGAGCAGTATGAGGGCGAGGCTTACTTCGCTCGTGCATTGGCTTATTCTGAGCTGATCAAGTGCTTCTGCAAGGCTTATGACAGCGATGAGCAGGCTGAGAAGGAACTCGGCGTGGTACTCACAGAGCACTATTACGGCAATGAGCCACAGAAGAGAGCCAGTCTGAAGGAATCATACGATTTCGTATTGAGAGACCTTGACAAGGCTGCTGAATATCTGAAGGTAGACGAAGACTTCTCTGGAAGTCTCTACAACGAGATTTACTTCAATGAGTATACCTGTCATGCCTTGCGTGCGCGCGTATCCTTATATATGCACAAGTACGATGATGCCATCAAGTATGCATCTAAGGTAATCGGCAGTAAGTATTATACGCTGGAGAAGGCTTCTTCCAACACCTATTCAAGCCAGGTGAACGATTACAAGTATATCTGGACTTATGGCGATTCCCGTGAGGCTATCTGGAAGGTTGGCTTTACAGTGAACAGCTATGGTGGTGCATTGGGTACCATCTTCGATAACTACAACTATGTAAGTTACCGTCCTGACTATGTGCCTGAGACATGGGTTATCAACTCATTCGATAGCAATGACCTCCGTGCTGCAGCCATCTTCACAACCCGTACCACCGGTTATGAGCACGGTTTGCGGTGGCCTTTGCTGAGCAAGTATTTCGGCGATGCAGAATTCCTGAACAACAACATCCTGCATGTTCACCAGCCAATGGTGTTCCGTCTGTCTGAGCAGTATCTGATACGTGCTGAGGCTTACGCAATGAATGGTGAATATGGCAAGGCAGGTAAGGACATCTCTACCTTGCGTACAGCCCGCTATTCATCTTATGGTGGAAACACCTCGATGAGCGAGAGTAGCGCCATGAAGATTATCGAGGCAGAGCGTGTGAAGGAACTCTATATGGAAGGCTTCCGTCTGAACGACCTCAAGCGCTGGCACAAGGGATTTGAGCGTAAGGCTGCCGACCAGCCTGCTGCCAACTTCGTACAGAGCAGTCTGAAGGTTGAAAAGGATGACCCTCTCTTTGTCTGGCCAATTCCTCAGCATGAACTCGAGGCACCAGGTTCTGAGATTCAGCCTAATGAAAGTAACAAATAAAATAAGGAGACGATCATGAAGAAAATAATGATGGGATGTTTGGCAGCCGTAGCTGCACTCATCGCTCTTGTGAGCTGTTCACAGGATTATACCACTTATGCTGGTCCAAGTCATATCATGTTCTCTGATACGCTCTATCAGTATGCTGTACAGGAAAGCAACGAGGTTTTCAATGTGCCTGTATCAGCAACCGAAAAGGCTGACTACGACCGCACCTTCGGCGTGGAGGTAGTAGACAAGCAGAGCAATGCCATCGAGGGTAAGCATTACCGCATCCTCAACAACACCGTTACAATCAAGGCGGGCGAGATGGTAGGAAATGTGAAGGTTCAGGGTATCTATGATAACATCGGCAAGACCGACTCGCTCGGCTTCACCCTGAAACTGGTGATTCCGGAGAAATATAATTGGACAGATCTCTATAAGGATTATGCCCACGTGGTAATGCAGAAGTCTTGTCCTTTCGATATCCACAACTTCTCAGGCTGGTGTATGGTAACATCTACCTTCTACAGCCAGTATCTGAACAACGTAACCAACCGTCTGATCAAGACTGAGGTGGTGGAAGGCGAGGAGAATACTGTTCTGCTGAAGGATGTTTACTATAAGGGCTACAACCTGAAGTTGAAGTTCAGCACCAAGAACATTCTTGAGCCAAAGGTAGAGATGGACGACCAGATAGCCGGTGAGACCGGTGAGGCGTTCGGTACCATCTATGGAGACGGCAAGTTGCGCATCAGCCAGCCTTCTCTCTATACCTCTTATTATAACACCTGCCAGAACTATGTATTGCAGTATGTCACCATGAGTGTTGACAACAAGGATGGTTCAACCTTCGGCAACGTAGGAACCTTCATCACCATGTTTGAATGGATCAGCGATGCAGAGGCAGAGAAATTGAAAGAACAAGGATATTAATCGTAGAATAAAAAGAAAATGAAAACATTGATTTCAAAATATTGGCTCGTATTGATGGCGCTGGTATCAGTGACTCTGTTCACCGCTTGTTCCAGCGATGACGACGATGCCGTAACTCCTGTGTTCCCACAGGTACAGACTATTGGCGGTGCAGCTGGCGCTGAGTTGGACTTCACCTTCGATGCCAACGAGAGCTGGAGCCTTTCTTCAGACAAAATCTGGTGTAAACTGGTGCAGGGCGAGAAAGCAGACGCCTTCGTACTCAATGGTACTGCAGGCAAGCAGACTATCAAGGTTAAGATTACTGGTGATGATGCCAGCGATGATATGAGCGTGGCTCAGCTCTTCCTGAATATGGGTGGTCAGAAGGTTGCCATCGCTGAGGTTAAGCGTTCGGCTGCCGACCATATACTGACGGTTTACGATGCGGATGGCAATGATATCACCAAGACAGGTATCACTGTAGGTTACAATACTTACACCAAGTTTACCGTAAAGTCAAACTTCCGTTTTGCAGTTACCAACACTCCAGCTTGGGTAGACTTGGAAGGCGGCTTCCTGGTAGGTACACCTAACAAGGATGCTGTAGGCGGTGCTGCCTTCAAGGAGAATCAGGGTGTAAGTGCCAAGTATGCCATCGCTAAGGACGGCAACTACACCATCACCTTCACTTCTGAGGATGGCAAGGCTGCTGTAACCGTACCTGTTATCTATAATGGTATGACCCTCAGCACCATGGATGTTACTTATCCAACCTCATCACAGTGGGCAGTATGGAATGTATCTCTCGATGGTAAGGTGTTCACCCAGAATGGTTCTAGCCTGAATGGTGAGGCTGCCAATAATTTCACTTTCCACAACTTCGTTCCTTTCACCCTCAAGACCTTTGGTGATGATTATCAGTTGGTAGTCTTCGAAAGTAAAGAGAATGGTCTGTTCGAGGATACATCTGGTGCTGTGAAGCTGCAGGGTGAAAAGGGTGACGTTAAGCTCACTATTGATGCCTTGAACAGCGGAAGCCGTGAGTTCCTGGTTTATGCATTGCCACAGAGCGTTTACGCAACACTGGAGAACGGCCTCGATGATATGCTTGAGAACGACTTCACTACTGTGAAAAGTGATTATGACCGTTACTTCCTGATGGATGTTGTACAGAAGGAGACCAGTTCTGCTGCTGATCAGTCTGCAGCACCTACAATATTGAAGATGAACTACTTGCCAGTAGAGTGCAAGAAGGATAAATCAATGTATGGTTCTATCATATCAGAAGTATTTGGCTACAATGGTGATGAAATATATGTTGCTCAGTCAGAAGTAGGAAGTTCTCTTACTGTTAATCCTAATATCAAGGATTGGGATCCTACTACGATGATGGAGACAGGCTATCTTACAGTTATGGATAGCAACGGAAATGATGTTAACGCAGAGCCTTCACAGGATGAAAAGGAAAATTGGATTTTCTTTGTACAGGTACCAGAAGTTACTCCGATGTTTATGGTATTCAAGGACAACGGAACTCCTGTAAAGGTTCTTGTTGTTGAATCTCCTGGTGCGGGAATGAGTAAGAAACATACTTCTATCAGAAAAATTAGAAAGTAATGAACAGAATGAAAATATTTTCAAAGGCACTCTTGTTGCTCTTGGTCTCTCTCCTGACCTTTGCAGCAACAAGTTGCTCGGATGATGAAACCGGAGGCTGGGACGGCACATACGGATATGTGCAGTTCAAGCTCAGCAAGAAGGTTTCTTCTAGAGCTACCCGTGCTACTGCCCTTGACAAACTTGAGAAACTGGATGATGCCAAGAAAATCAAGGTGGTCATGGAGCACAACGGTACAACTGTGTCTCAGACACTGGTGCTCAATTCTTATAATTCAGAGAATGCAGAGTACGGTCTGAGAAGTGAAAAACTGCAACTCGCTTCGGGTACTTACACCGTCATCGGTTTCTATCTCTATGATGCGGTAGACGAGGAGTTGCTGGCTTCTTCTGCCGGCGAAACATTTACTGTAGTAGGTGGCGGTCTGGAAGTACAGAACCTCATGGTGGAGACTGTGGAGCGTGGTAAGGTGAAGTTCAATCTCGTGAAGGAGTGGGAGAAGACCCGTGCCGGTGGTACTGAGTATCTCTTCTCTAACATCCGTCTCGTTGACGTCAGCGTAACCAACCTCTTTACCCGTGAGACCTATACCTTCCCTGAACTGAAGGTGAAATATAAGGAGGGAAGCAAGGAGAATCAGAATCCTGACAATGAGAACGATAAGTATATGGACACAGGTACAGCTTACTGCGATTCTACCGTATGGTTGCCTGCCGGTACTTATCAGGTTACCTCATATACCACCTATGGCAAGACTGGTGCGGTAAAGACCAAGTATGAGACCCAGCCTGTAAAGGGTGAGGCTTTCATTATAGAGGACAATCAGCTCAATGATAAAGCGCAGGTGCCTATCCTCCTTTCCAAGACAAAGGAGTATATCAAGGATTATGAGGCTTTGAAGGCTATCTGGGAATCTCTCCAGGGTAAGGAGTGGAGCTTCTATGGTGATGCTACCTTCAAGGGAGCTAACTGGAACTTCAATAAGGAACTCGATATGTGGGGCGAACAGCCGGGCGTAACGCTCAACAGCAACGGCCGTGTCATCGGTCTTATCATCGCCGGTTTCGGTGCAAAGGGAATCGTACCTGATGCCATCGGACAGCTGACAGAACTCCAGGTGCTCAACCTCGGTTCTCACGATGAGAAGATTGGTGCCAACATCTTCAACGATTACGATGCAAACAGTCTGACTGCAGCAAAGAAGAGCAGCATGCGTCACGACTATGAGAATAAGTTCCTGAAGTATGACCCACGTGCCAACATGTCGGAGATGATTGTAGAAAGCTACAACTCTGATCCTAAGGTAGCACCAAAGAACAGAATCAAGAAGGACAGCCGTATCAACCTGAAGGATGCTCAGATCGGTACATTGACCAACCGTATCACCGGTATTTCTAAGGCCATCTATCGCCTGACTAAGTTGCAGCAGTTCTATATCGGTAACTCTTCTATCACAGAAGATGGGGTTTGTGCGAGGTTCTACAATGCTGACGATCCTGTTTACGGTAAGTTTGCCCAGGAGTTTAAGGATGAGGATTGGGACAAGATGGAAAACCTGACCGATATCGAGCTCTACAACTGTCCGAAGATCAGTCGTATTCCAGACTTCTACTATAATCTCCCTAAATTGCAGGCGATGAACCTGGCACGATGCAAGGGCATCTCTGCCAACCAGTTGAGAAGCGACTGGACCCGCCTGGCTGAGGAGAAGACCGGTAAGACACTCCAGATTCTCTATATGAGCTACAACAACCTGGAGGAATTCCCTGAGCATTCTGCATTGAAGAAGATGGTGAACCTCGGTTTGCTCGACCTGGCTTACAACAACATCAAGAAGTTGCATCCGTTCGGTTCTGAGGTAGCACTTTCTTCACTCTATCTGAACAACAACCAGATTGAGGAGGTTCCTGCTAATCTCTGTGCCTTTACAGATGACGTAGAGAGTCTGACCTTCGCCCACAACAAGTTGAAGAAGATTCCTAACATCTTCGATGCAAGCTCTGTTCGCGAAATGGGTTCTGTAGACTTCTCTTACAACGAGATTACAGGTGTAGATAATCGTCATGGTACTTACAAGGGAATCAATGCAGCAACCGTTACTCTTTCGAACAACAAGATTGAGAAGTTCCCTTCAGAGCTGTTTACTGCCGGTTCGCCAATCACAACCATCGATTTGAGCGGCAACCAGATGCGTACCATCCCTAAGGGTTCCATCAAGGGCAAGAAGGCTTATCTGCTGCAGGTCATCGACCTCCGATTCAACAAGTTGACATCCCTCTCTGATGACTTCCGCTCAACCACATTGCCATACATTACCAATATGGACTTGAGCTACAACTGCTTCACCGAGGTGCCAACCCAGCCATTGAACAGTGCCGTGCTCCGTGCCTTTGCCATCAACCACCAGCGTGATGAGAATACCGACCAGCGTTGCCTGCGTACATGGCCTACAGGAATCACAACCTGTCCGAGCCTGATCCAGTTCCAGATTGGTTCCAACGATATCCGTAAGGTAGAAGAAACACTGACCTCTCACCTTTATATCCTGAATATCGCAGACAACCCTAACATCTCTATCGATGTAACCAGCGTCTGCCCATACATCAAGGCAGGTATGTATAAGCTGTTCTACGACAAGAATCAGGACATCCGCGGTTGCGATGCATTGGATCTCGAAAATTAAACCCTATAAGAAAGTAGTAATATGAAATATATGAATAAACTGACATTAGGTATCGTTCTCGCTGCCGGGCTTTTCACAGCCTGCAGCGATAAGGATGATGTCGATATCCCAGGAGGACTGGCGCTCGATAAAGAGGAGATAGCCATAGGCCCTCAGGGTGGAACAGAGCAGATTGCCATCGCTGCCTCACAGGACTGGGTGGCAAATACCTCTGAGCCTTGGCTGATGCTTTCGCCTGCCAACGGCGTGGGTTCTGTTGAGGGTACCATCAAGGTGGATTCTACTCTTTCCAACACGCTCCGCAGCACAGAACTCAGCTTCCAGGGTGCAAACGGACAGAGTCGCAAGCTTACCATCACCCAGTTTGGTTATGGCAAGCAGATCTTCCTGAAGGATCCTGTTGTAGAAATCGAAAACTCCGGTTCTTACGATAACCGTGCTTTCGAGAGTCTGATTTCTGCCAACGTGGAATGCAAGATTGGAAAGATTGAGTATTCTTTCGAAGGTGACATGACTGATGCCGAGAAGGCTGAGAACGAGAGCGAGCGTAAGGGCTGGCTCCTGAACAGCAAGGATGAAGATAAGCTGACAGGTACTAACCTGGGTATCGTGCTGGACAGAAAGTACCGTCCTCGCACCGTGAACTTCAAGTTCCGCTGGGCGATGAACGTGGTTCCTGCCGTTCGTGTGGCTAAGGTTCATCTCGTGCCAGTCAAGGCTGAAGACCAGCTGGTAGATGCAGATGGCAAACCTACAGATGATGTTATCCTGACCGTTCGTCAGAAGGCAGCACCAAAGATTGAGGACAACCGTGCCGGTGACTCTCTCTCTGTCATCATGATCAACCAGAAACTGGGTAGCATAGCTACCTTCGATTCCAGCGATAACATGCGCAACTGGAGTGGCGTAACGCTCTGGGAAGCTACTGATGATTTCGTGAAAACTCATCCTGAGGCTTTAGGACGTGTACGTTCTGTCAAGTTCAGCATGTTCAACCTCAAGAGTGGCGAAACTCTTCCTAAGGAAGTGGGCAACCTCAAGTTCCTGGAGTCATTCTCTGTTGCAGCTAACGAGAACAACCAAATTCGTGAAGTGAAGCTCGGTGAAGAAATATGTTCGCTGAAGTACCTGAAGAATCTTACCGTTCAGGCTTACGGTCTGACTCAGTTGCCTACTAACTTTGTTAATCTGGGCAAGAGTCTTGAAACGCTCAATCTGGTAAGTAACAACTTCAACAAGTTGTCGGATATCACCAATATCGTCAACGAGAAGAACTTCCCTAAGTTGCGTAACCTCATTCTCTATGCACAGCGCCGTACGGATGTTCTCATCGACATCGCTTCGCTGGGCAAAAAGAATGCATCAGGCGTCTATGTTTATAATAACTATCCTATCGGACTGTATGGTAAGGTAAATGCCGGCGCAGACCGCCAGGCGCTTCTCAAGCTCCTGACATGGGATAAGTTGAATACACTGGAGTTGTCTTACAGTTTCCTGGAGGGTGAACTTCCTACCGATGAAGAGATGACAGAGGCACTGGAGGCTGCCGGAAAGCCTACCCGATACAGCAAGTCAGACTTCTCTATCAACAAGGAAGATTATCTCGACAAGCTGGTAGGCGATACCTGCAAGTGGTTGCTCTCAGGCAAGGGTAATCCTGTAACCTGCAAACACAAGGATGGTTCTGTAGTTAGTAAGGATGTTTATCCTTACCAGGTGCCACGCGTATTGCCAAACTGCCGTCAGTTGTCACTCAACCTTAACTTCCTGACAGGTGCGGTGCCAAAGTGGATTCTTTATCATCCACATCTGGTAGAATGGACTCCTTCTATCATGATCTTCAACCAGCAGCCTAAGGGTAAGAACAGCGATGGCGCTGCCGTTGGTTTCTCTAATATGACAGAAGACAGCTACAGCTACGACTACTATTACGGAACCAGCGACCCAGGCAGCAAGTGGGAGGTTCCGGGTGTAGCTTATCCGCTCTACTACCGCAAATACGTGGCAGCAGGCGATATTAATGAAGCTGCGCTGATGGCTAAGTACAGGAGAACTAAGAAAAAGTAAGATAAACATAAAAACAATATAGAAGCAAACAATGAAGAAAAAGTTTTTCTATATAGCAATGGTCGCATTGGCATTGACGGGCTGTTCTGACAGCCTGTCAACCATCGGCTCTTCTGACGGCAATTCAGAAATCACCATCCCTGCAGATGCTGAGGCGGGTGAACTGCTGATTAAGTTCAGTCCGGAAATGAGCGATATCCTCGACCAGACACAACTGAGCAAGACCCGCGCCGGAAAGGCTACCCGTTCGGGTATTCCTTCTACCGACGAGGTGCTCGACATCCTGGGAAGCTACAGCTTCGAGCGTGTGTTCCCGGTAGATGCAAATACTGAGGCAAGAACCCGCGAGGCGGGACTCCACCTCTGGTATACGGTGAAGTTTAATAAGGGAACCGACCTGAAGGCGGCTGCCGAGCGCCTGAAGCAGTTGGGTGAAATCTCAAAGGTTCAGACCAACGGTCGCATCAAGCGTGCTTACAATACTGACAGCAAGCGCATCTATCTCAGCGATAAGGCGCTTCAGCAGAAGTCTACCCGCGCAGCAGCAGCCGAGGGCGAGCCAAACGACCCAGGCTTTGCCAGCCAGTGGCACTACCGTAACCTGGGTGAGGGCAACTATGACTTTGAGAACCTCAACAATAATCACGTGGGTGCTAAGGCAGGATGTGATGTGAATGCACTTGAGGCATGGAAGACCTGCACAGGCGATCCTTCTATCATCGTGGCTATTCTCGATGAGGGTGTGATGTATACTCATCCTGATCTGGCAGCCAACATGTGGTGCAACCCGGGCGAAAGTGTTCAGGGTGCCAAGACTGACGGCGACGGAAACGGTTATGAGGGCGACCTTCATGGCTACAACTTCGTTACTGAGAGCGGCGATATTACCTGGACTGATGCCAATGACACCGGTCATGGTACTCACGTAGCTGGTACCATTGCAGCCGTAAATAATAATGGTAGAGGTGTTTGTGGTATAGCTGGTGGTGACGGAACTCCTAACTCTGGTGTTAAGATTATGTCTTGCCAGGTATTCTCCGGTCAGAACAGTGTAACCTTGGCAGGCGAGGCGAGAGCCATCAAATATGCTGCCGATAATGGTGCAGTCATCCTGCAGTGCAGTTGGGGTTACAACTCTTCAGAGTCTAGTATCATCAATGGTTATACTCCTGGACCTGCTACCGAGAAGGAGTGGGCAGAGACTTATCCTTTGGAGAAGGAGGCTTTGGATTACTTCATCAACAATGCCGGTTCGCCTAATGGTGTCATCGACGGTGGTATTCCAGTCTTCGCAGCCGGTAACGAGTATGCTGGTAATCCTGCTTTCCCAGGTGCTTATTCTAAGTGCGTATGTGTATCTTCAGTAGCTGCCGACTATACTCCAGCCTGCTACACCGACTTCGGTTCGCTTGTAACCCTGAGCGCTCCTGGTGGCGACTTGGAATATTACAGCAAGATTGGCGAGCAGGAAGATGAATATTGGGCAGAGACAACCGAGCAGAAAGGTGCTGTGCTCTCTACGATGATCAAGAACGGTCAGCCTGCTTGGGGCTACATGGAGGGAACCTCTATGGCTTGTCCTCATGTTTCGGGTGTGGCTGCCTTGGGTCTCGCTTATGCTGCTAAGACGAACCGTCATTATCGTGCTGCCGATTTCGTAGCCCTGATGAAGAAATCTGTGAAGGAACTGGATAGTCATTATCAGAATGGTGCTACCAAGACTTATTACATGAACCATACCACCGTGGGTGCTTCGCCAGAGATAGTACAGCTCTCTAAGTATATCGGCAAGATGGGTACGGGTCTGATTGATGCAGCCCAGCTCTTGAATAACATCAAGAACAAGGAATTAAGTTCAGACATGAAGTTGCCTAATATGTATGTGGGTATCGAGAAGACAACTTCTCTCAACCTTGCTGCTTATTTCGCCGGTCAGACCGAGGGCTATTCCTGCTCTGTAGCCAATGCCAGCGTGGCTTCTGCCAGTATAGAAGGCAAGATGCTCGTGGTAAAGGGAATCGCTACAGGTAGTACATCGCTCACCGTAACAGCTGCCGATGGTACCAGTCAGACTGTGACAGTAACTGTTCGTAAGAGTGCTGGTAACAACGGTTGGATGTAATCAAAGAGAGAGTTTGATAAAAAGGATTACTATATAATAAGGTATGAAGGATATGAAGAAATTTGCTTTCATGATGTCGCTGTTTCAGGCTTTGTCTCGGGCAGTGCTGATGGCTTTTCTTTTGGCTTTGCCAACAGTGGTGAATGCCCAGAAAGAATTGTTGAGGTTTGAACATCCGCTTATCGATGCAGGTACGATGACCGAGGACGATGCGCCTCGCACCTTTACCTTCGTGGGTAAGAATGTGAGCAAGAAGATACTGCACATCTCACAGGTGAGAACCACCTGTGGATGTACCAGTTCTTATGTGAAGGGCGATGTGATGAAGCCTGGTGATACCTGTCAGGTGCAGATTACTTTCACCCCTAATCGCTATCCAGGCACCATCAATACGGGTGCCTATCTCTATCTGAGAGAGGTAGAGGGACAGCCAGCCGTGAAGCTCGTCCTGACGGGCAAGGTGCTGCCGGGAGCTGATGTCTGGTCTCGTTATCCCCATAAGATGGGAGCGCTGAGACTGAAACAGGCGAAGGCAAACATCACGGAGGTGAAGCCGGGAACAGAACCTTCGGCACGCATCCTCTGTGGCAACAGTGGTGAGAAGGCGCTTCGCATCTCCAGCTTGCTTCTTCCTCCATACGCCCGGTTAACTACCGAGCCGGAGGTGATAGAACCGGGTGATGAGGCTGACCTCGTAATCACCATCCTTGCGGATAAGATTCCTGCAACGATGCCTGAAACCTTCACCTTCCCTGTTATTCTGGAGGGGCTGGATGCCCGTCCATCCGACAGGACCTTACAGGTGAGTGTGTCCCGTATTAAATAATGACGGACTCCGGGCATCCATGATGCCTGAATCTTATCATAAGTAATCCATTCATCCATTTATTCATAAACAAGAAAAGATAAAGACAATGAAATATTTAAAGAAACTCTTCACCCTCCTGGTGATTGCCTTGTTTGCCTGCGGCTTTGCTGCCTGCAGCAGCGATGATAAGGAACCGGAGGAGCCTGCACTGGAGGTGACTCCTGCCAATCTTCATGGCACATGGGAGTTGGCTGAGTGGAACGGTGAACCTCTTGCTGAGGGCACATACTGCTACATCGTTTTCAACCGCAAGGACCAGACTTTCGAGATGTATCAGAAGTTTGACAGTATGTATGGTCGCCATATCACCGGTTCGTTCGCTATCAAGAACGATCCATACCAGGGCTACATCATCAGCGGAAGCTATGATAACGGTAAGGGCGACTGGTACCAGAGTTATCTCGTAACCCGTCTTCTGGCATCGGGTTCCATGATATGGACCGCCAAGGACAATGTTACCGACATCAGCCGCTACAAGCGTTGCGATGAGGTACCTGCCGAGATACTCAAGGAATGTAAAGATCTCACTGAAGAATAAAAAAAAGAGCGAATTATCTGCAAATTCTGCGGATTATTCGCTTTTTTTTTATATCTTTGCCCTCAAACTTATCATCGGGTTCAAAGTTTAAGGATATGATATTAACGATTACAGGTTCAGACAGCACCGGAGGCTCTGGTGTGCAGGCGGACATCAGGACGATTGCCGAGTTGGGCGGTTATGCTGTTTCGGCAATAACCAGCATCACTGTGCAGAATACGCTCGGTATTCAGGAGTTCTTCGATATTCCTGCCGAGATTGTTTCGGGGCAGATTGAGGCTATCATGAACGATATGCAGCCTGATATTGTGAAGATTGGTATGATACGCAGGGTGGAGACGCTGAATGTGGTCATCGATGCGTTGACCAAGTACCGTCCTGCCCATATCATCTATGCCCCTGCCATCTGGTCGAGCCAGGGCGATGCGCTGATGACGGAAGATGTGGTGAGCCAGATTAAATACCGTCTGCTGCCGCTCTGTTCTGTCGTCGTGTCACGCAAGAAGGAGAGCGACATCATTCTTCAGAATTCCAAACTGCTGAGCCTTGCCGAGAAGCAGGGACTCCGGATCTATCGCCTCGACAATGCCAATTCGCATGGTCTCATCAACCGTTTCTCTTCAGCCCTTGCCGTCTATCTGAATCAGGGCAAGAAGATGGAGGAGGCGTTGGCGATGGCGCAGGATTTCATCAATGTAGAACTCGTGCGCCAGAGCAATCTGCAGGGCAGAAGTTCCGAGCTTTACAACCAGTTTATCTCGCAGGTTAATAACTTCTGCCGCACTTATAGCGATGTTCATTTCTATGCCGACCAGTTGAATGTGAGTGGCCGTTATCTGGCTCAGGTTACCCGCCGTATCTCCGGCAAGACGCCGAAGGCAATCATCGATGAATACATCGTGAAGGAGATAGAGCGTGAGCTTTCTACCACCACGCATACGGTTCAGGAGATAGCCAATACCTTCGGTTTCTCATCCCAGGCTCATCTCACCAAGTTCTTCAAGAAGATGAGAGGGGTAACGCCTTCTGCTTTCAGGCAACCAAAACCTGTTGATTAAAATGAGTCCAGCCAATTAAGGAAATAAAATACGGCCAACTGAGGAAACGAAATACGGCCAACAGAGGAAACGAAATACGGCCAACTGAGGAAATAAAATCCAGCCAACTGAGGAAATATCGAAGAAAAGATGGTGTTTTTGTAGTTCCTATCGGATGCTTGAAAGATTAAAATAAGGTTCATTTTACTTCTTGTCTTGTAAGGGAACTAAGTTGCATCAGCGTTGTGTATGAACGAAGAAAAGTTGTTCTTGTATAAGGATAAGGTTGGCATCAAAAATGAGCATTTTTCGCTTCGTAACTACATAGAAAACTTCTGAAAGTAGAATAGATAAAAATAATGCTGCAGAAATTCAATAACATCAAAATTTTAATAATATGAGAATTGGTTCAAAACTAGTGTTGATATTGTTTTTGTTTCCTTTCACTTGCTTAGCGCAGGTGAAAGGAAAGGTTGTGTCCGTATCGGATTCTACCAGCACGCCTTCTGCAAATTTTTCCTTAGAAAAAGAACTGAAGGATGTTGTGGTTGTGGCTGATATGGTGAGTAGAAATGCATCAAAAGAAACAATATTTATAACAGATTCCCTTCGTAAGGGAACTGTTAGTGCTATACAATTATTGGCAAAGTTGCCTGGAATAACAACTGACTGGGGAACAGATGAGGTAAATGTCGGTAAAGACAAAAATGTGCCAATAGTTATCAATGGTAAAGAAGTAAAAAGGGAATATGCTATCAGTCTCAATCCTAAACGCATCAAGAAAGTTGAAATTATGCGTTATCCTGCAGGTAAATATTCTGATTATCCTGTTGTACTTAATATCGAATTGGCTGATGATTATAAAGGATGGGATGTAAGTACTTTTACCCGCAATCTGTATTCTTTCAGGAACAAGCATTCTAATAGGGAAGCTATAGGTACCAGCTTTACCTATACCTTACCCAAGGTTAACTTGTATGGTAGCTTAAGCTTTAATCATCGTCAGAATTATGATGTATCTGGTTATGAATATAGCAGTATGTCTGATCTTATGATTAAATCAGAGGCAGCTGATTATAAAAAGCCAAACATAAGTACCAGGAATAATATGGGGAGCTTTAGTTTGGGCGCGGATTATAGATTATCAAACAATCAGATTCTATCTGCGCAAGCATGGATAGAAAGAAAAGGAACTAAACAGAATGATTCCTTCTCTGTGTTCAATAATGATAAGTTTTATGAATTGAATAGTCTGGATGATTTTAAGACAGATGATTATACCATAGGATTGTTTTATAAAGGAAAGTTTGCGAATCACTTGAATTTATCTTCGGAACTCATATATAATAGGTATGATATTCATGAAGATAGAATATATAGTGAGAAGGACAATATTGTTCTTAGTCCTTACAAGGGGAATAAGAATTATTGGCGTTATTATTTGTCTGCCAATTATTATTTGGGTAACAAGGTGTCTTTGTGGGCTGACTACACCCAAATATGGAAAGACTATTCTAATTCTGACCGAAATGAAAATATAGTGTTGTATAATAGCAAGGAAACTCGAAGTAAATTGATGGGAGCAATATCATATCAACCATTTCGAAATTTCAATGCTTTGCTAGGCTCTCATTTGTTGACTGTCAAAGATGAAAATCAGCAGACGGCAGTATCTGAGAAACATACATCTTGGATGCCTTTGTTCAAAGGTTATTGGAAACCTGTTAAGTGGATGTATTTGCAATATAATTATTTTTGTGATGTGGAGTATCCCAACCTTGATCAGTTGTCAACGGTAAGATGGCAAGTGAACGATGTGCTTTGGCATAGAGGCAATTCTGAGTTGAAACCTAGAATTATGCATTATTCTGAAATTACGGTCAACTTTGTCAATATAGTCAAGATTGACTATATGTACAAGCAGAGCAAGGATGAGATTATAGACTATTATCAGCAAGAAGAGGATAAAACTTATCAGACTCAAGCAAATTGTAATTACAGACATAATTACTTGGGAATGGAAGGTGATTATAATCTTGGCAATGGCGTAGAACTGTCATTTGTTGCAAATTACCAATGGTATCATCGGTATATGAAAGATGACACGAAGCATTTTGGTAGAACCTGGTATCTTGATACACAGCTTCTTTGGAATGTTCCAAATACAAAATTGAGTTTCATGGCTAGCTATTTCCTTCGACATGACAAATTGCCATTATTACAAGGTAAACAGTATGATGAAGAGGAAAAGTTGTTTATTGGAACTTCTTGCTCTTTGTTAAAAGGTAAGTTGCCAATATCTTTGGAAGTAAGTATACCGACGTCCATGATTTCCAAGAAGACTTATACGAAAGTGAGCCTTCCAAATTTTGCTTATCAAACCTATGGAGATAATAGAGTAAATGCTTTTGTTGCCCTAATCAGTGTTAAGTATAGTTTGGGTAAGGGGAAGACAACAAAGCTAAATAATAGTAAGAATTTAGATGTGGAAAAGTAAATGAATAGATTTCCTGTTTGTTTTCAGCATGATAGTATGCTATGTGCTCAAACTCCAACAGACCCAGGAGGCTGGAAGTATCTTCATCAACCAGGTGAAGAATCAGTTGGAATTGGGAAACTAAAATGCTTTTGATATGGAATAAAGAGAATCAAATAATATAGAGTTGAAACTTCTTGATATCCAATCAAAGTGATAGCTGGAATGATGCGGAAGTTACGAAGATAGTGCTTCTTCTTTTCCAGTTTGAAAATCTACTTCACACTACACGGATATATTGTAACTGTCTGTTGTGTAGTGATTTATGTGAGTGTAGCGCCCTTGCTCACACTACACGGACACTACACCACACTACACTCTGTTGGTGATTGGAATGCAGCAGCCTTTAAAAACGTCCGGAAGCGAGAAAAGTGTAGTGTAGTGTGGTGTAGTGTTAGTGTAGTGTTAAGGCTGACATTGCACGCATGATAATAGCCTGTTATACAGTTGTTTACCTTGTGTATGGTGTAGTGTGAAGTAGATTTAGCATTCTGCGCTTCTGAGATTCACCACTGGTCTTCTTATAGAAAACGAGTAAGCCACAGAGCATTTTTTGCCTAGTTACGGCAGAAAATTGCCCTGGTAGAGGGCAACTTTACGCCATAACTAGGCAAGAAACGGTAGGTCGCCATCTAGGTTGCTATAATCTTACTCAATCATATTCTTGAGTATCCATTTCTTGAAGAATGGGTCTTAACCAATGAGCCAAATTTAAACGGATTTTCCATAATCGAATTTTTTCGTAACGAAACTTTTCGCAAAGATACGAAAAAATAAAGATGCTTAGAAGATAAACTCCTTTAAATTATTATTGTTTAACAAATCTTTTTGTGTAGAGCTTTGTATATTTCGGAATAAGGCTTATACTTTTGCGAATCATCCTTTATACAAAATGACTCAATGTTTGCAGAAAATGGAACATTTTTCTGCTATTTCGCTGAAAAATGTTTCCTTTGCAGCCGTAATTGAATAAAAATATAAGAATTATGGCAGAAAATAGACAAGAATTGAACCGCAACTTGGCTCAGATGCTCAAGGGTGGTGTGATTATGGACGTAACAACTCCAGAACAGGCAAAAATCGCAGAGGCAGCAGGTGCATGCGCAGTAATGGCGCTGGAACGTATTCCAGCTGATATCCGTGCAGCAGGTGGTGTTTCACGTATGAGCGACCCTAAGATGATCAAGGGTATCCAGGAGGCTGTTTCTATCCCTGTAATGGCTAAGTGCCGCATCGGTCACTTCGCTGAGGCTCAGATTCTTCAGGCTATCGAAATCGACTATATTGACGAGAGCGAGGTGCTCTCTCCTGCTGATAATGTTTATCACATCGACAAGACTCAGTTCGACGTGCCATTCGTTTGTGGTGCCAAGAACCTGGGCGAGGCGCTCCGCCGTATTGCTGAGGGTGCTACCATGATCCGTACCAAGGGTGAGCCAGGAACAGGTGATGTGGTTCAGGCTGTTACCCACATGCGTATGATGCAGAGCGAAATCCGCCGCTTGGTTTCTATGAGCGAGGATGAACTTTACGAGGCAGCCAAGCAGTTGCAGGCTCCTTACGACCTGGTGAAGTATGTTCATGAGAACGGCAAGTTGCCAGTGGTTAATTTCGCTGCCGGTGGTGTGGCTACTCCAGCTGATGCTGCCCTGATGATGCAGCTCGGTGCCGAGGGTGTATTCGTAGGTTCTGGTATCTTCAAGAGCGGTAACCCAGCTAAGCGTGCACAGGCTATCGTGAAGGCTGTTACCAACTACAACGACCCTAAGATGTTGGCTGAGTTGAGCGAGGATCTCGGCGAGGCAATGGTAGGTATCAATGAGCAGGAGATTGCTTTGCTCATGGCTGAAAGAGGTAAATAATAATAAATGAGATAACGGATAAAAGCCCCTCCTGCAAAAGAAGGGGCTTTTATATTAGATAAGTATGTTATGAGAATAGCAGTATTAGCTTTACAAGGCGCTTTTGCTGAGCACAGACAGAAGTTGGCTCAGTTGGGCGTGGATAGTTTCGAGGTTCGCCAGTTGAAGGATTGGGACCAGCCTAAGGATGGCTTGATTATTCCGGGCGGTGAGAGTACCACTCAGGCGAAACTCTTGAATGAACTGGGATTGATGGAGCCTGTGAAGGAGGCGATTGCTGCCGGCTTGCCAGTTTATGGTACCTGTGCCGGTTTGATTCTTCTTGCCAAGAAGATTGAGGGCGAGCCTAGTCAGCGCATAGCTTCGATGGACATCACGGCTTTGAGAAATGCCTACGGTCGCCAGTTGGGCAGTTTCTACATCGAGGCTCCGATGAAGGGCATCGAGGGCAACATCCCAATGACTTTCATCCGTGCTCCTTATATTAAAGAGGTGTGGGGAGATGCTGAGGTTCTGGCTGAAGTAGATGGCAAGATTGTGGCTGCCCGCCAGGGTAACCAGCTCGTTACCGCCTTCCATCCTGAACTGAACGAAAGTTTGGAGATTCATAAGTATTTTCTGGGGATGTGCAGCAAGTAGGCTTCATCCAGAGATGAAACTTATTTCGTCGGCCGATGAACAGGCTTCATGGGCACATGAAGCTATATTGCAAAGTATCTTAGGATACATTGCCAAGTATCTTAAGATACATGAGCAAGTATCCTAAGATACTTTTTTATTGAATGTCTGATACTGTTATTGAAGGCTATTTCCGTCCCAGCAACCAGTCTATGGCCGACACAATGCGGATGCTTTTACCGTCAATCTTATAATCACGAGTGCTGGTAAAAGCAATGAGAGTCAACTTATCACAACGCAAGACAGAAGAGGCTCTGATGAGCGAATCCGTCTCTCGCTTGAAAGTTTTTTCTCCCTCTATATCGTAGGCTACCTGAATGAGTTCCACTGCCTTGTCTTGATTACATACAACGAAGTCGATTTCCTTAGAACGTGGACTCTCCTTGTAATAATAAATGTCCAAAAATGAGTTTGTGCATCGGCGCAAAAGCTCAATGTAAACGACATTTTCCAAGCGCCACCCAATGTTCTCTGCTGCAAACGCATTGTCACGATTATTTTGAAGACCAGAATCTACGATATAAGCCTTGGCATTTCTGATGCGCTCCTTACTCTTGAAGGAATGCTTGGTGAGTAGTTGTATAAGGAAAGCTTGACGCAGATAATCCACATACTTCTTAACTGTTACATCCGACATGCTCAGGGTTTTTGCTAAATCATCATAATTTACCTCTTGGCAAACATTGTTAATAAGGTGGTTGGCTATCTTTCGCAAAGCATTAACGTTGCGTATGTTGAAACGGCGCTGTATATCCTTGGTAACGATGGCTTCCATCAAACTTTGTACATAGCCACGCTTGTTGCGCATATTTTGCATCTCAGGAAATCCTCCATCGGCGATGTAGTCCAAAAAGGCTCGCTTTCTTTCAGCGTCAGCCTTGGTAGTGATGCCAACAAGGTCAACATGATGAAACATGCAATATTCATAAAAGGAGAAAGGGAACAAGTGAATCTCATTGTAACGTCCCGTGAGATGAGTGGCAAGCTCGCCACTCAACAATTTTGCATTGCTGCCAGTCACCACTAAATGTAAATTGCTGCGGAGCAGACGATTGACAAATAAGTGCCATCCATCTACATCTTGAATCTCATCTAAAAATATATATTTGATATCCGTGCCATACACTTGATAGATGCAAGAGAGAACGGTATTCAAGTCTTCTGTTTTCAACTTAGCCAAGCGATCATCGTCAAAGTTGGCGTACCCGTATTTCACATGATGCTCCAATAAAACCTTATGACAAAGTGTTGATTTGCCACTTCGTCTCACACCGATAACCACTTGTGCAAGCGGACTATCTAATTCAAAAAGGTTTTCTTCATATCGGCCGACCCACTTTTGGGGTTCATAACTTTGAACATATTCCTGTTGCTCAGCCAAGACTTGCAATATCACTTTTTCATCTACCATAGTTGCTCTATTTGAGGATTATTTCTTATTTCGATTACAAAAGTATAATAAAATCTTTAAATCCAGTAGGTTACGATGCTTAAACTTTGCTAAAATGCATATTTTCGTTCTCTAAACTTTGCTAAAATGCATATTTTCGTTCTTCAAACTTTGCTAAAATGCATATTAGGCATGAATGTTGTGTCTGGTACTTTTTTCCGATTGTCTTATACGTGAAAAAGTTGTCACCTTTAGGATGGTTAAACTAAATATGTTA
>JAJVTK010000046.1:0-23353 GCA_021622245.1 Segatella copri
ACATACGGTAGAGATGGGTACGGGAAGAGAAGCCGCACTCGGCAGAAATGATGTCATTACCGAAGTCGGGGTTATCCAACATCATCTTCTTGGCAGCCTCAAAACGCACCTCGGCAAGCCAGGGGCAGAAGGTGGTATTGAGACAGGATGAGAGGTAGCGCGACAACTCGTATCTGCTGATATTCAACGAACGTGACAGGGTAATCATATTCAGCGACGTATCCCTATAACCCTTGGTAGCACACCATTCATCCAACTTCTCACGGATGATCTTCTGCCGCCTTTCTGAAAGCTGCGGTTGTAAAGTTTCTTTCTTATCATCAAGTTCAATGCGGCACAGAAGTATGCAAGCGATGCCGTATCAGCAGCCATCCTCGCTATGCACAGTTGCCGCGAAACCGGTAGCGTCATCGACCACGAATCTTGTTGTTGGTAAATATAGGTCATGTTGTTGAAAGAGATAGGTCATGTTGTTGAAAGAGATAGGTCATGTTGTTGAAAGAGATAGAATCTGTTGCTGGAAGAGATAGGATAAGTTGTTGAAAGAGATAGGATAAGTTGCCGGAAGAGATAGGATATGTTTTTGAGACAGTCAGTATCTTCGGCCGCACAACAGCTGTTGTGCGCTTGCATAACAGCTGATATGCGCATGCACAACAGCTGTTGTGCATGCGTTGCCCATCTGTTATGCACCAACTATTGTCCAGACTTATGGCACACCCCCAACAAAAAAAAGGGGATGCACCTTCCTCACGGAAGCCATCCCCATATTGGTCATATCAACATAAAATTTTAATTTATATAAGAGAGATTTTCTTTTAATTCAATGAAGTAACAAAACTATAGTTGCTTATTTCTGATTACATGAACTGCTTCAACTCAGAGAGATTTCTCTTCTCAGAAGAACCGTCCTTGTAAGTTACCATGAAGTAATCGTGAACAGACTTGCCATTCTTGAACTGAACGACAGCTACACCGCCTTCACGGAGCTGGAGTGTGAAGTAGCCTTCGCGCTTACCATTGACATAGTTGCCATGCCACTTCTCCTTACCATTCTTATAATAGGTAGTAACCTCACCATTAAAGATAGTATTGCGATCGTTGCCGAGGTCGATAAAACTATAACCACCTTCAGCACGGAGATTACCGTTCATGTAGAAGTCCTGGAAAACGTCCTTCTTGTTAAGGCCTGAACCAGTAGTCATCAGCAGTCTGTAATAACTAGCCTGATCTGCACTGGTTACATTACTCATATTTTCTGCATAGAAAATAGTGTCAGCTACAACTGTTGCATTCTCTACGTGCTTACGACCGAAAGCTGCTATGGTCATCAAAGCCATCAATGAGAATAATATCATTCGTTTCATATCGTTTATTTTTAGGATGTTATTTTTATTGTCATTGTTTCTTTTTCTGGTGCAAAGATACAACGATTTCCGAAAAGTTCATAATTCCTTAACGCTATTTTATCTTATTTTTTGGTCAAGTTATACTTTTTGCTTTAGAACGCACACAATCTTACAATTTGCAATTTCATAGCCTAAAATTTCGCATATTGCACGAACACCTACCTTACAAAACGCCATTTTCATGGAGTCAAGTTTACAAAATGTAACTGAATTGATATACATCAAGAAGATGGAAGCACAAGTTTTTTGGCATTTTGAGAAACTTTTTCAGGATATTTCTCGCCTATCTTCTTTTATTTTTGTATTTTTGCACGAAAATATATAATATAAGGTACGCGCATGAGAAAAATTCTTTATTTCATGATCGCCCTCACCGTCCTCAGCTTTGCATCATGCAAGGATACCGAAGGCTCTATCGGCGACCCTATCAGATCCAACGGGCAAGACCGTGACACAGATATCATTACAGGCGATGATTATGTTTATCATCTGCCTGTCATCTTCCATGTCTTCTACAGTAACACCACGCAATACATCGAATATACCCGCCTCAAGGAGATTCTCTCCAACGTGAACGAACTTTATCAGGGTGATGTATACAACTATCAGATGGATACCATCCCGAGCGAGAACCTGCATATCCTGTTCGAACTGGCTGAGAAGAATGAGAGCGGCAAGAAACTCAGTACACCAGGTGTGGAATATATCAAGGTTTCAGAATCGGAGTTCGACTGCGAGAGTTTCATGAAGGACAAGAATTATGCAAAGTACTGCTGGGACCAGAACAACTACATCAATGTGATGGTATATGCCTTCAAGAAGACCGATGAGAACACCACCACGCTGGGCATCAGTCATCTCCCTTACCAGGTAGGCGGCTATCCACAGATTGAAGGTTTGAGCAATGGCAAGAACTATCCGTTGAGTAAACCGGGCAAATTTCCATATTGCGTTTCGCTCAATTCTATCTATGTGGGAAAGGAGAATGAAGGAACCCGGTATACAACAGATAAGAATCATAAAGGATATACCTACAATACAGCCGACCCGAATGCTACACTGGCTCACGAATTGGGGCATTATCTGGGTCTCTTCCACAGTTTCTCAGAAAAGACTGTGAAAGACAAATCAGAGGCTGCCGATGATGATGACGACTCAGACTATTGCGATGACACACCGAGCTACAACCGAATAGCATACGGCAAATGGCTGACAGAATATGTCAGTAAAGCACAAGCCATCAAGAAGGATTCTCTCACCTTGAGAGATGTGGCCAAACGCACCAACAGCAAGGGCGAGAAATGGCAGTCAGACAATCTGATGGACTACTTCTACTGTTACAGCATGCGATTCACCCCAGAACAGGCAAACCGCATCCGCCAGGTTCTGTATTACTCGCCCCTGATACCGGGTCCGAAGAAGATTCGTCCGAGAACCCGAGCATGGGATGAGATGCCGGAAACGGAAGATGACCTCCCTATCCGATATGCCAAGGAAAAGGCTGTCAGCATCAAGGACATCCGGATACTGAAGGCTGAGAAATAGCAAAATCAGAAAAAAGAGTATTAAAAGAAACAGAAACAAGAAGAAAATGAAATATACAATCAAGGCTCCACGCCAACTCAATGCAAGTATCAACTTGCCAGCTTCCAAGAGTATCAGCAACCGTGCATTGGTAATCAATGCCATGGCGGGATGCAAGTTGCAGCCCCGCAACCTGAGCGATTGCGATGATACAGAAGTCATCATTGCGGCACTGCGCGATATGCCTGATGTCATCAACATCAAGGCTGCCGGTACCGCCATGCGCTTTATGACCGCCTATCTTTCAGCTACACCGGGCGAGCATACCATCACAGGTACCGAGCGCATGCAGAACCGCCCTATTGCTATCCTGGTAGATGCCCTGCGCTACCTCGGAGCTGATATACAGTATGAAAAGAAAGAGGGCTATCCTCCACTCCACATCGTTGGTAAGCCATTGGAAGGCGGACATCTCGAAGTGGTGGGAAACATCAGTTCGCAGTATATCTCGGCACTGCTGATGATTGGTCCTATCCTGAAAAACGGTCTGGAACTGAAACTGACGGGCGAGATAGCATCACGTCCTTACATCGACCTCACGCTGTGGACGATGCAGAACTTCGGAGCCAGCGCCGAATGGACCGATGTAGATACCATCACCGTTAAGCCACAACCTTACAGCTGCGTAGCCGACTACACCATCGAGAATGACTGGAGCGCTTCTTCTTACTGGTATGAAATGATGGCGCTGAACGGAAACCCTGATTCTGAGGTAAGACTCGAAGGCTTGTTCGACAGTTCCAAGCAGGGCGATTCTGTCGTAAAATACATCTTCAGTCTGTTGGGCGTGAAATCAGAATTTGAGAACCGTGATGTTCTTTCTCCTGTCAAGTTGAAAGTCCAGCGTTGTCTCTTGCCTCGTTTCGACTACGATTTCAGCGGTTCTCCAGACCTAGCACAGACCATCGTTGTAGCCTGCTGTGCCCTGGACGTAAAGTTTAAGTTCACCGGCCTTGCCAGTCTCAAGATCAAGGAGACCGACCGCATCGAGGCTTTGAAGAAGGAGCTGAAGAAGGTGGGTTACGTGATTTATGACGAGAACGATAACACGCTGATTTGGGATGGCGAGACCTGCGAGCCTAGTTTCGAGCCTATCGACACCTACGAGGACCATCGCATGGCACTTGCCTTCGCCCCTCTTGCCTTCAAGTTCCCTCAGATAGAAATCAACAATCCTGAGGTAGTGAGCAAATCCTATCCTCATTATTGGGAAGACCTGAAAAAGGTGGGATTTGAAATAAGTGAAGAGTGAAGAATTCAACAGCTTTACTAATCATAAAGTTCAAAGCTCAAAGTTCAAAGTTCAATATTCAAAGTTCAAAGTAAATGTTGTACCTGATTTTGGCCCTGGTGGTCCTAGGCTTGATAAGCGCCATTTTCGGCATCATCTCTCATCGCAAGGGAGAGGACGAAGAACCTTTGCAGGAAGGAGTTTCATGCAATACCTGCAACGGAGAGAACTCCAAATGCGAACAGGAATGCATGATGGAAGCCGCCACCAAGGAAATAGAATACTACGATGACGAAGAACTCGACCGGTTTGCAGGAAGAGCTGCCGACGACTATACCGATGATGAGGTAGAGGAATTCTCGGAAGTGCTCTATACGATGCAGCCAGACGAAGTGGCGGGATGGAACCGAAGTCTGATACTGAGAGGCATCAACCTGCCTAACCAGATAAAGGACGAAGTCATCAGTTTTTTAAGTTAAACATGCAATGCGCAAAGTTCAAAGTTTTAAGTTCAAAGTAAAGACATGGATATACTGCAATATACATTTTTTCAGAACGCGCTGATTGGCGCCCTACTGGCAAGTATCCTGTGTGGCTTTGTAGGCACCTACATCGTCACACGCCGGCTGGTTTTCATCAGCGGTGGCATTACGCATGCCTCTTTTGGCGGCATCGGTATCGGCGTATTTGCAGGCATCAACCCCATACTCTCTGCCATGGTATTCGCCATCTTGAGTGCCTTCGGCGTGCAATGGGTATCACGGAAGAAAGATGTGCGCAAAGACTCAGCCATCGCCATGTTCTGGACCCTAGGCATGAGCGTGGGCATCATCTGCTGCTTCCTTACTCCTGGCTTCATGCCCGACCTGCCCTCTTTCCTCTTCGGAAGTATACTTGCCATCGACAGCACAGACCTCTGGCTACTGGCAGGTCTTACCCTGTTTGTTGCATTGCTGTTCACCTTTCTGCTGCGTCCTATCCAGACCATCGCATTCGACAGCACCTTTGCCAAATCGCAACATCTGCCGGTTACAGCGATAGAATATATGATGATGACGCTCATCGCCATGACCATTGTGGCAACCATCAAGATGGTGGGCATCGTACTCGCCATCAGTCTGCTCACCATACCACAGATGACAGCCAACCTCTTCACCTACAGCTACAAGCGCATGATAGGAGCCAGCATCGTGATAGGCTGCATCGACTGCATCGTAGGCCTCTATGCCAGTTATCTGCTCAATGTACCATCAGGTGCAACCATCATCTTCGTCAGCATCATCCTGTTTGCAGCAGCAAGGATACTGGCAGCCAGAAAGCACTAAGGCTTTCACACGCTCTGAAAGTATAATTTTAAATAAAGAAGAAACTTATGTTGAAGCATTTCCCATTCAGAAACCTCTTGCCAGCTATGGTTATCCTTGCCTTCGCAATGACCATAGCAGGATGCTCTACGCAGAAGAATACGGCGAAGAGCAGATGGTGGCATGCCTTCAACGCCCGATACAACACCTATTATAATGGTACCGTAGCCTATATAGAAGGCTCGCTCGAAAAGGAAAACGGAAATAAGGACAATTACTCTGAAATGATTCCTTATTATACGGTTGGCAACAAGAACAGCCGCGAACTGGGCAAGTCGAACTACGACCGCGCCATCGAGAAATGCGAGAAAGCCATTCACCAGCATAGCATCAAGCGTCGCCCGGTATGGGATAAGAAACGCCGCAAGACTGCCAAAGACCTGGAATGGCTGCATCGCCGTGAATATAATCCGTTCCTCTGGAAGGCATGGATGCTGATGGGCCGTTCCCAGTTTTTTGAAGGCGATTTCCAGTCGGCAGCAGCTACATTCGCCTATATGAGCCGTCTCTACGCCACCCAACCCGGCATTTACGGCAAGGCACGTGCCTGGCTCGCCAAGAGTTATCTCGAATCGGGATGGATATACGATGCCGAAGATGTAATCCGTAATATCGAGCGCGATTCCATCCACTGGCGTGCCCAGAAGGAATGGGACAAGACCTATGCCCTCTACTATCTGAAGACCGGACGCTATCAGGAGGCCGTTCCGTATCTCCGCAAAGCCATCGGCTATGAGATGCGACGCAAGCAGAAAGCCCGCCTCTGGTATCTGATGGGACAGGTAGAAGCACAACAGGGACATGCCCAGAATGCCTACCGTGCCTTCAAGCATGTCATCCGCCTCAATCCGCCTTACGAACTGGAGTTCAATGCCCGCATCTCCATGACCGAGGTACTGGCAACCAACAACTCCCGGAAGATGGTATCCAAATTGAAGCGAATGGCTGCGAGCGACAAGAATCAGGAATATCTCGACCAGGTTTATTATGCCATCGGTAACATACATCTCAACCAGGGCGATACCCTTCAGGCTATTGCTGCATACGAAAAGGGTGCCGCGAAATCAAGCCGAAACGGAGTAGAGAAAGGTGTATTGCTGCTGCATCTGGGCAATGTATACTGGCAATGCCACCGTTATGGCGATGCCAAGCGATGCTATGATGCTGCCATCGGACTCCTAGACCAGGACCGCAAAGACTACAAACAGCTCTCCGACCGCTCGAAGGTTCTCGATGAACTGGTGCCTTATACTGACGCCATCCATCTGCAGGACTCCCTGCAATCGCTTGCCCGCATGAGTGAAACAGAACGGAATGTCGCCATTGACAAGGTGATAGAAGCCCTGAAAAAGCAGGAAAAGGAAGAAAAGAGAAGACTTGCCGACCAGGAATTGGCAGAAAAACAAGACAACCCAAGTGCCGGCAGAAACAACGGCAATGGTAATAACAGCAGAAATAACAGGAATCAGAGAAACAGCAATGCCTCATCCGGCTTCGGAAACGGAGCCATGGGCAACGGCGGTTTCGGCAACACCAATACCTGGTATTTCTATTCCCAATCTGCCGTAGCCCAAGGCAAACAGCAGTTTGAACGCCTCTGGGGTAAGAGAAAGAACATAGACAACTGGCGACGGAGCAACCAGACCGTAGTGGCCGATGCCAAAGGTGTAGAAGAAATGACTGATGAACAGCGCGATTCACTCCTCAACGAGGCACAGAAGAAAGACCTTGAGAAGGAGAAAGAGAAGAACCTGAATGCAGAAGAAGATCCGCATCAGCGCGCCTACTATCTCGCTCAGATTCCGCTCACCGAAGAGAAGATGGCAGAAAGCAATCAGATTCTGAACGACGGACTGCTGCATGCCGGCATCATCCTGAAAGATAAACTCAATGATCTGGACGAAAGCGAACGCATGCTGCAGCGACTGGTAAAGAAGAACGCAGCATACGAACATCTTGATGATGCCTACTATCACCTCTACCTGCTCTACAACATCAGGAAGCAGCCTGCCATCGCCAGCCGCTATCTCGACCTGTTGAAAGCGAATTATCCGGAGAGCCAATGGACCGCCCTGCTCACCTCTCCTTATTATGAGGAAGATGCGAAGATGGGCATTCATCTCGAAGACTCGCTCTATGCTGCCACCTACGATGCCTTCAAGGCTAACCTATATAATAAGGTGGTACACAACAGGGCTATCTCAGACAAGCGCTATCCTGAAGGAGCCAACCGCGACAAGTTCCTCTTTATCGGCGGACTCACCCAGCTCCACGAGGGTAATATCCAGGCTTGTCTTGATGATATGCAGCAGGTGGTAGAGAAATATCCGAACAGCCGACTCAGCGAGATGGCAGGAATGATTCTCAACGGCGTGAAAGCCGGCAGACAGCTCAAGGGCGGCACATTCGACCTGAGCAATGTATGGTCGCGCCGCAACGCCGTACTCAATGATGATGTCAAATCCAAAGCCAAGGTATTCAGCATCGAGCGCAACGAGCCGTTCGTCTTCATGCTCGCCTACGTTCCTGATTCTGTAAACGAGAACCAGTTGCTCTTCGAGATGGCGAAATATAATTTCACCTCCTATCTCGTGCGTAATTTCGACCTCGTCATTGACGAGCAGAATGGTCTGCACCGCATGCAGGTAAAGGGCTTCCGCAATTACGACGAAGCACGCCAGTATGCCAACGACATCTACCAGCATCAGGCCATCACCCAGCTCCTCTCAAAGGGAGCCCGAGGCATCGTAATCAGCGAGCCAAACCTCCTGCTGCTGGGCACCAGTCTGAGCTACGACGATTATACCCTCTTCTATACCCAGCATCTGGCACCGCTGAAAATCAGCAAGGACCCACTGCTTGAAGAACCGGAGGAAATCATCCAGCAGGAAAAGACTGATGATTCAGAAGAAAATGAAGAAGAAACAGGAACTGCCGAAAACGGAACAACCGGTGAAATAGAAACCGGAACTACCGGAACATTCGATAATGGTACAACCGGAACTTTCAGCAACGGAACTACCGGAACCCAGGGAACCGATGCGGATATAAAGGAAGAAAAAGCGCCAAAGACAACTTACGACAACGACGACAGTCTGGATTTGGACAGCGAAGAATATGATTTAGATGGATTTTAGTGAATAGTTATCATGTTTAAAAAGACAGAAACAGAACTTATCCTTCAACTCAAAAAAGGATCTATGAAGGCATTCGATGAGATCTACGGGCTATATGCCCGCAGACTCTTTGCCTTTTGCCTGAAATATACCAAGTCGAAGGAGAATGCCGAAGAAATCATGGAAGATACCTTCGTATGGCTCTGGAACAACAGAAGCACGCTGGAAGAGGCAGACAGCGTAAAGCCGCTACTCTTCCTCAGAGCCAAGCATTACCTCATCAACGCCTACAGGAAGGTCATCAATTCACCCGTGTACGAAGACTACATGGACTATCTTGACCATCACAACAGCACCACTGCAGACAGTCAGTTGGAGTATGATGATTTCGTCAGACAACTCAACCTGATGCTTGCCAAGCTGCCCAAGACACAGCAGGAAATCATCCGACTCTCCAAGTTGGAGATGCTCAACAATCAGGAGATTGCCGAGAGACTCAACTATAGTGAACAGACCGTTAAGAACCAGTTGTCGATGGGTTTGAAACAGCTCCGACAGCTTATCAGCAACCGCACCAACCTGATGTGGCTCTTGTTTTTAGTATAATTTAACGGTACATTCTCTACCGAACCATGTATAACCTAAAAAAGGATTGTTTTATGTTAGACGACATCAAGAATAGTACAGACTTAGCTAATCTGAAGGAACGGATCAACAACTGTTCAGATGAAGAATTAGCAGCAGCCATGGAAGAGGAATGGCTGCACGGCATCATCCCGGATAGCGGTATCTCAGACGAAGATTTGGCACGTATCAAGGCCGAAATTCATGAACAGATAGGAACCCGTAAGCAATTCACCCTGAAGCGCGTCCTCAAGTGGACCCAGATAGCGGCAGCTATTGCCCTGCCTATCTGCATGGTGATTATGGGAATGATGTATAAGGAAAACAGGCAATATGCCGCGATTCCGCTGACAGAAATCACCACCCAGGAAGGCGAACAGGTGAGCATCACCCTGCCCGACAAGAGTGTGGTAGCGCTCAATTCGCTCTCCAGCATCAAGTATGCACCACAGGATTTCTGCAAGGACAATCGCGAGATTGAATTTGAAGGCGAAGCTCACTACAAGGTAGCCAAAGATGCCCGACATCCGTTCATCATCCACATGCAGGGAATGGAAATCAAAGTGTTGGGTACTGAGTTTAACGTCATCAACAGAAAGAAAGAACAGACAGCAGAAGTTGCGCTACTCAACGGTAGCGTGATGCTCACTTCCCTTGCCAACGGCAGCACCTATACGATGAAGCCTAACGAAATCGTAGTGGTGAACAAACAGACAGGAAAGATGGATATCCGCGAAACATCGCATATCGAGGATGCCTGTGCATGGCAGAAGAAGCAGCTGGTATTCCGTGATGCATCGCTGGGCAGAGTCATCAGAAGCCTGGAGAAGAATTACGGAGTAGAGATTGCTGTAGAAATGGATACCATCGAACCTTTCACAGGAACCTTGCCGAACAACAGCCTCACCGAGGCGCTGCAGATCATCTCTGAAGCCTATCAGGTGAAGTTCAGCAAGACGCCAGCCGGAAAGTATGTTTTGAGATAATATACCCCACACGCTTTCCAAGCGTATGGAATTTGCTTGTTACAGTTCAATCATTTAGGGTAAAAAATAAGCCTTTGAGCTATCATTTCCGATACGCTCAAAGGCTTTTTTTATTTAGGTCTTAAGATGTGCCAAATCTCTTTGGCATGACGTTTAACACATGAGAATCTCGTTTATTTTCCATAATCATTGTACATCATAATCAGGCAAGCGGCACTCCAGCTGAAGTGGGAAGCCTGCATAGGCTTGCCGGTATGCGTATCATAATTCTCATAGATTGGGGTACCTGCCGAAATGCCCTGCAGATTACGGAACACCTGGTCGGTATAGGCATCTGCCTTCTTCTTCTCACCATAGTTGCGATAGCCCTTGATGCCATAATAGGTCTGGTCGAGCCAGATAGGACCGCGCCAGTAACCCTGCGGATTGTACTTCGGATTATCGGCAGCTATCGTCGGGAACGGGATGAAGGTAGAGAACTTCTTCTTGTTGTCGAGCAACTTTCTTGCCTTGGCAAACTGCTTAGGTGTTGCTATGTTCGCCCAGAAAGGAATATATCCCTCACAACCAGCCTCACGAACAAAACTTCTGTCGGCATCCAAACGGCGGTCGTAGAAGAAGCCATCTTTCTGGTCAAAGAAATAATCGGCAACCAGTCCACGATAGTCAGACAAGTCGAAAGGCTCGCCCAGTAACCCGGCAAATTTCTTGAGCAAGGTATACTCCAGCGAGAGATAAGCATTCAGGTCAACGCTCTCCTGATCTGTACTCCATGCATCCTTGCCGTTCTGCAACATCTTGGTGCCGTCGAAACGGATGGCATTATCCATACCGCTCTCCCAGGCAGCTGCCTCCAGCGTGCCATCAACCGAGCCGAACTCACAGATATGGTTCTTGTCGTGATCTCTTTTCTCATACCACCACTTGTGATATTTCAGAAGTTTCGGATACATCTCCTTCACGAAAGCCAGATCCTGGGTATGCTCATAAATCTCGTTCACCGCCCAGGCTGCCAGAGGAGGCTTACTGTCACGGTAGTTGTTCTCTGAAGCATCCGGATAGATGCAGTCGATAATCATGCCGTCTGGCTGCTGGTAGTCGAACATCACACGGATGTTATCCTTCGCCAACTCAGGGAAGAAAGAAGCCATACCGGCAGAGAAACGCCAGCAGTCCCATGCCCAGCAACCTACGAAATAGCCTACAGCATGACTAGGCACGATGCCGTCATGATACAGGGCACCTCGCTTGACACGCCAGTTGGAAAGCAGGGTGACGATGGATTTCGCAGCCACCCGGTTATATTCTGCAGGCATATCATCACGTATCACCTTCTTCAGATAGCCGTTCCAGCGGTCATCATTTGCCTGGAGAGCGGCTGATGGATTGGCAAGCAGACTGGCTGTATGCACATGCTGAACCGAAGCCTCGGTATCCTGCTCTACCAGCGAAATGGCGATGGTAAGCTGCTCTACACCACTTGGCACGGTAGCCAGATAGTTGTGGTCGGTATCAGTCACCTGAACCTCCTGAGGGAAGTCGATGATGACACGTTCACCATAGAAGTCTCCGATGGTTACACGGTTCTTGCAACGTGATACGTTGGCGCGGGTACTGATGCTGTCGGCAGTAAACGTGAACGGAACCTTGGATGGATTGGTAACGGTGAGGAGTGCCGTACGGGCATCTACAAACTGCAAACTCTCACAGATATCGGCACCATCCTTCTTCAGACTCATCCTGATTTCGCCCGGATAATAGCTCTGTTCCTGCACGGTACCATCAATGAGAGATACCAGCGAACGGGCATACCAGTTGCGGTAATAGATACTGAAAGGTCCACAGAAACCTGCGGTAGGTTTCTCCTTCTCTGAGAGGGTGAAACCCATCCATGAACCCATATCCGTGAAGCATCCGTTATGACGGCGGGGAGCACCCGGTGTCAGCTGGATGTCAAGAATATCCTTATACTCCTGACGGGTGGTCTGTGCCATGCCGTCCATAGACAGCATGGCAAGCCCCATAGTCAAAATAGCTATAGACTTAGTCTTCATATCGTTTATTTTAAGTTCTTAATAGTAAAGCTATAGCTCCACTCCTTTGGTGTGATGGTATATTCCGGATGCACCATAGCGCCCCAGGTATTATCGCCACCAACACCCATCTGCAGATGGTCGATGTTCACCCATACCATGTCCTTCTTGTCAACACAGCCGCCATGACGGTGCTCGATGGTAGAAGGAACATAGAGGAGATCATCCTGTGGGAAGTTCCAGGCACTTACACTCAATGGCTCAGCACCTTCCACCCTGATACCGGCTCCAGCCTTCGAAGCGAGGGTGAACCAGCGTACATCACATTTGTTGGCGGTTTCCTGTGCCCTTACGTATGGATGATACTGCTCCCATACGCTGGCAGAATACTTACCGATGAGGTAACCGCTCTTACGGTCGGCATAGTTCTCCTGCGGACCTCTACCCAACCAGGTCATCTGGTCGTAGTCGCCCTTCAGAATCATGCGCATACCGAGACGAGGCATCTCCGGCAGCGCCTTGTTGCCAGGAATGAAGTGCATATTCACCTCTACATTTCCATTGGCAAGCATCTGATAGGTAATCTGCATCTGAGATTCCTGCTCAGGCATATCGAAGTCTGCGATGACGGTAACCTTCTGGTTGTCTGCCTGGGTCTTGATGCCCTTCAGTACCATCTTCTTTCCAGCCTCACGCCAGGTAGCGCAGCGCTCCTGAGTGCCATTAGCCACATCGTTGTCGGTGATACCGCGCCAGAAGTTTGGCTGCAAACCTGCCAGCAGCATTTCCTTGCCGTCATATTTCAAAGAGGTCATTTCACCGGTCTTCTTAGAGAAGCTGATGCTGAAATCCCGGGTCTTTCCCTGGATGGTGATAGCTTCTTCTGTCTCGGTCTTCTCTATCTGTCCGCTTACCTGTTCCTGAGTCTTTTCCAGTCGTACAGGCAGCTGCATCTGCTCGATGGCTACCTCGTGACCTGCAGGAACGGCTCCGGTAGCCTGCTTGCTGAAGGCGCGCAGGGTGAGGAAGTATTCCTTGTTGTCGGCAGCAGGAAGAGTGCCCATCGGTATCTCCATCTCCTTAGCCTGATGAGGCAGGAGGGTTGGGAAGTTCATCTTGCCGCTTCTGATGGTTTCGCCGTTTGCCTCTACTGCCCAGAAGAGTTGATAATTGTCAAGCGTGGTATAGTCGAATCGGTTGGTTACCTTGATGCGGTTCTGCATGAAGGCTACTGGCTCGAAGGCGATGTTCTGGTAAACCTTCTTCACTTCCCAGATATGTGGATGCAGCGAGCGGTCGGCTGCTACAAGTCCGTTGGCACAGAAGTTGGAATCGTTTACTACGCCTACGAATCCCATATCGCCACCATAAGCCCAGTATTTGTGTCCCTTGTCATCGGTCTTGGCGATGGTCTGGTCTACCCAGTCCCAGATGAAACCACCCTGCAACTGGTCGTATTTGTAAATCAGATCCCAGTAATCCTTGAGGTTACCCTCGCTGTTACCCATGGCATGGGCGTATTCGCAGAGAATCAGCGGACGCTCATCACGCTGGTTGACATGGCGGCGCAAAGACCAGATGCGGGCATACATCGGACAGTAGATATCCGACTTGGCGTAGTAACCGCCGCCCTCATACTGTACCGGACGGGTTGGATCCATCGCCTTGCTCATATCGTAGAGTTTCTCGAAACTCTTGCCATATCCGCTCTCGTTACCCATAGACCAGATGATGATGGCGGTATGGTTGCGGTCGCGCTTGATCATGCGGTACATGCGGTCGTGGAAAGCAGGATACCAGTCTTCTCTGTCTGCCAGCTGTTTGTATTCTGTATCCAGGATACCATGACACTCGATGTTCGCCTCGCCCACCATGTAGAGACCGTACTTATCGCAGAGCTGATACCACTCTGAATAGTTTGGATAGTGAGAGGTACGCACGGCATTGATGTTGAACTGCTTCATCATCTTCACATCCTTCACCATCTCACCGATGCTGAGGGTTCTGCCGTGTACGGCATTATGCTCCTGTCGGTTCACACCCTTAATGGTGATGGCAACACCGTTTACCAGAAGCTGTCCGTTCTTCATTTCGATGGTACGGAAGCCGAAAGGCTGAGCCACACTCTCCTCTACTCTGCCATTCCTGTCGGTAGTATTGATGACGAGCGTGTAGAGATAAGGGCTCTCGGCACTCCAAGGCTGCACGTTCTTCAACAGTTTTTCGAAATGAATCAAGGTATCAGCAGGTGAGGTGATGCTCTGGATTTGTTTGAAGAGAGATTTACCTGTTGCCGAAAGCACTTTCACCTCAACCTTCTGACCCTTTTGTGGATTGAGCATATTCACATCAAGCGTGAAATTGCCATCCTTATATTGATTGATTAGTTTATTTCCCAATACGTAGTCGTTCATTCTGCTCTTAGGACGAGCTTGAATGAACACATTGCGCTCTATGCCGCTATACTTCCAGTAGTCCTGGTCTTCCAGATAACTGCCGTCGCTGAAGCGGAACACCTTCATGGCAAGGCGGTTCTTGCCCTTCTTCAGGAACTTGGAGATATTGAAGTGGGCAGGCAGACGGCTATCTTCACTATAACCCACCATCTTGCCGTTGATCCAGAGATAGAAGGCAGATTCCACGCCTTCGAAATCCATGATCACATCCATGCCCTTCCAGTTTTCAGGCACGGTAAATTCGTGTACATAATGTCCTACAGGGTTGTAATCCTGTGGTACGAAAGGAGGATTTGCCTTGAAAGGATAGGTTACATCGGTATAGATGGGTGCATCGAAGCCCTGCAACTCCCAGCTGCCAGGCACATTGATGTTCTGCCAATCGCTTACGTTATAAGATGTCTTGAAGAAATCGGTCAAGGCAAGACTCGGATTCTTCACCAGTTTGAATTTCCATACACCATCCAGCGAACGGCGGCGCTCATTCTGGGTATTCAACTGGAAACGGCGGGCGTCGTCCATCTTCAACTGTGCCAAGGCTCCGTTCTCGCTTGTAAAAGGCAAGTAGTGAGCGGTCATCGGCATACGGTTGATATGGGTCACGGTGGCGTCCTGCCAAGGGTCTGAAGCTGCTGTCTGCTTGCCATCCTGAGCCGCAAGGGCTACTGAGGTATGGGCACAGCAAAGGCTCAGACATATCATGAATGAACTGAAAATATGTCTCATAAGGGTTTGGTTTAAAACTGCTTTTAGTTATTTCTACAAAGAACAGAAGAAGGTAACCAGGAAGGGTACAGAAAAGTCGACACAGAAGCCATGGAAGATGGAAACGATGATGAAACTCTCGCCCGAATATCGGGTGATGATTGGCAACGTAGTATCCATGGTCGTAGCTCCTCCTACACTGATAGGTGCCAGTTTGCCGAAGTATTTTGCCAGCAGCGGAGCACACAGCAGGGTGAGAATCTCGCGGCAGATGTTGGCAAGAAGGGCGATGGTTCCCAGTTCGGCGCCCCGGTATTCGGTGATGAAGATACTTGAAAGAGAGTAATATCCGAATCCTGAACCGATAGCCAGACAATCGGTAAGCTGGCGGTGGCTCAAGATGAGAGATACGGCAGCACAACCTGCCAGCGTACCCAGAATGGTCATCACAGGGAGCATCATCAGGCGTGGATTCACCTTCTTGAAACTCTTCAGCACAGAGGTATCGCAACCGATGCTGATACCTACGCAGAACATCAGACAGCAGAGTGCGTAATAACTCACGTCGCTATCCAGAAGACCTGCCGGAATCACATCACACAAGCCTACGATGATACCCAGGACAAAGAAGCTTACAATAATCAAACTGCCTTTCATGCCTTGCCTCCTTTCCCGGTTTCAGCGTGAGCCGACGATTTAGCCTGCTTTGCTGTAACATACTTCCACAATGCCCAAGCAAAGAGTGCACTACCCAGACTGCCTCCCAAGGTCAGGGCTATCGCCTCAAGTCCCAGGGTCTGAAGACCGCTGATGATACGAGGGTTAGAACCTACCTCGATACCGAGCAGGAACAGGAGTACCCATATCAGCGCCGTGATGATACGGCCGATAAAACTCATTTTCTTGTTGCGGAGCAGATAGCCGGTACCTATTCCGCATAGCATAATCATTACTATCTTGAGCATTGTTTCTTGTTTTTCTTCTTTTTTTATTGTTCGTTTTTATGAATTACCTTACCATAAAAAACGGATTCCCGGTCGTATTATTGCTAAATAGACCGAGAATCCTGATGATATTTATAAGTAATCTTCAATGGTTACTCGCCCCTATTACTTAGCCAGACTGTTTGAGTTCAACTCTGTCTGAGGAGTTGGATAGAACAGCTTGCTCTTGTCGAAACCAGTACGGCCGATTGCAGCCATAGCCTCAGCTGTCTTGCCCCAGCGGCGCAGGTCGTACCAGCGCAGGTTCTCCATCGGGAACTCAATCATACGCTCGTGCTCAATCTGAGCCTGAACCTCAGCCTGTGTTGTACCGGTCATGGCTGGCATGTTGCCGTGAACTCTTCTCACATCGTTGATCAGCGGAATAGCCTCTCCTGTACGACCCAAATCATTGAGTGCCTCGGCCTTCATCAGGAGAACGTTGGCATAACGCATCAGAGGAATGTTCACGTCGGTATGCTTCTGTGACAAAGCAGCTTTGGTAGGTGGCATGAACTTGCGGAACTGAAGAACCCGGTCTCTCTCCTCTGGATCTTTTACCCAATCCTTAAAGTCATAATCATAAACCTTACCGGTTCCATCATTGAAGTATGGATCATTGAAGTAAACAGATTCGTAGAGACGGGCATCATACATGCCATTGTTCAATTTACCTTCCTTCTTAAACTCGTTCATCAAAGCCTGAGATGGAGCGATTTCATCCCAACCGCCGAATGCACTGGTACCAATCCATTTGTGCAGATAGGTACGATACCATGCGCCACTGACACTACTCATAGAGAACTGGATTTCGAAGATAGATTCCTTACAGTTCTTGTTGGTACCATTGAACATGCTCAGGAAATTGCTTTCAAGCTCATATCCCTTGACATTGTCAAAAGCCTTAAGTGCCTCGTTCAGATACTCAGTTTTCTTCTCAGGCTGCTCTGAAGCCATGGTGAGGTATGCAAAACCGAGGTAAGCATAAGCTGAACCGGAAGTAGCACGACCCAGATTATCAGCAGGACGCTTCTGTGGTAAATCAGCACCAGCCTTCTGCAAATCATCCACGATGAAGTTCCAACTGTCAGGACGCTCAGACATAGCCTTATCAAGTTCGCCTGAAGAAGTGATATATACATCACGGTTTACAATCTTCTCCCAGTTGAGCAAGAGCTGCATGTGGTAGAAAGCACGCATGAAACGAGCCTCAGCTACGATTTCAGTTCTATCCTTTGCATCAATCTGTGCATCGGTCATGGCCCCAACCTTAGTCATTACCTGGTTGGCAAAGCTGATACCATGATAGTAGTACCACCAGTAAGAGGTAAACTGAGAGTTACCGTTGGTAAAGGTAAAATCTCTCAACTGTACCCAGTTCTGATAGTTCTGGGCGTCTGAACCCATTTCCACATCGTCCTGGCGATAAGCCTCAACAGGCCATTTCACCTCAGGGAAGCTCCACTCATCACCGAAATACATCTGTGAGTAAACGGCAGCCATACCTGATTCTGCATCGCTTTTGTTACGCCAGTAGTTACCAGAAGTCAATTCATCTGGCGAAGTCTTTGTAAGAAAGTCATCACAAGAAGTGAGTGACAGTGCAAGGCAAATGCCTGCTATATATTTTAATGCTTTCATAATGATTTCTCCTTAGTTATTTATTTAGAAAGATACCTGTGCACCTACTGTGTAAGAGCGAGAGAACGGATAGGTAAAGCGGTCGATACCACTGTTCAATACGCCCTGTGAGAACTCTGGGTTAGCACCAGAATAGCCAGTGATGGTGAACACGTTTTCTGCACTCACGTAGAAACGGATGCTCTCGCAGTAAATATGCTTAGACAATGCCTTTGGCAAGGTGTAACCCAACTGTACCTGGCGCAGACGTACGAAGTCGCCGTTCTCAAGGAAGCGGGTTGACTCGCGGGTGTTCTGGTTAGGATCTCCGAAGACTGCACGTGGAATATCGGTCTTGGTGTTAGTAGGAGTCCAGGCATTGAGAGTTGTCTTGAGGAAGTTAGAACCTGAGTTCATACCCTCGTAGTAGTAGCGGATACCATTATAAAGCTTGTTGCCGAATGCACTACCGATAACTGCAGAGAAGTCGAAACCCTTGTAGCTGGCACCGAGGTTGAGGTTAGCCTCTACCTTGGCAATACCTGTACCTGAGTAAGTCTTGTCGTCCTCATCAATCACACCATCACCATTCATATCCTTGAAACGTACATCACCAGGCTGAGCATTTGGCTGAAGGAGTTCGCCCTTGCTGTTCTTATGAGCCTGAACCTCTTCAAGGCTTTGGAAGATGCCGTCTGCCTGATAGAGATAGAAAGCTCCGATTGGCTTGCCTACCTTGGTCTGGGTTGGGAAGTGCTCTGTACCATACTTCAAACCTACACCATAGATTGTCTGGTCTTCGTTGGCAAGAGCTACCACCTTGTTGGCAATGGTACTGATGTTGAAACCTACGTTATATTCGAAATCATTGATCTTATCGTTCCAGTTCAACTCCAACTCAAAGCCCTGGTTGCGCATCTTACCTACGTTCAAGGTAGGGTTGTCAAGACCAGCAGAAGGAGCGATTCTACGGGTAATCAGGAGATCACGTGTCTCGTTGATATAGTAGTTGATGTTACCATTCAGGTGGTTACCGAAGAGACCGAAGTCGAAACCGATATTCTTGGTATCTGTAGTTTCCCACTTCAAAGAGCGGTTCTCCAATGCACGTGCGATGCTACCGGTCCAAGGGTTTGAACCTGCACCCTGTACATAACCCATGTACATATCGTTGTAGCTGGCGATTCTAGCCAGGAAGTCGTATTTGCCGAGCGCATTCTCGTTACCTAGCTGACCCCAGCTGGCACGGAATTTCAAGTTGCTGATTACAGTATTCTTAGGGAAGAAAGGCTCCTCGCTGATTCTCCAACCTACAGCTACTGATGGGAAGAAACCCCAACGGCTGTCTGCACCGAACTTAGAAGATCCATCCTCACGGAAGGTAAACTGGAAGAGGTAACGGTCGTTGAAATTGTAGTTAATACGGCCGAAGAAAGAAGCACGGTTATACTCCCAGTAAGAACCTGTACCGAAGTAAGTACCACCTACACCACCACTGATGGTTGGGAAGTTAGGATCGAGGAAGCCGGCTGGCTTATCGCTGGTATTGAGCTGACCGTTGATAACCTCGTTCACATTGGTTTTACCTTCTACAGATACTGATTCCCAGTTATATTTAATCATGCTGAGAGAGGTACCGAGCATGGCGTTGATGCTGTGCTTCTGAATCTGCTTGTTGAAAGAAAGCACGTTCTCAAATACCTGCTCCTGCCAGTATGCACGATACTCGTAGCTGTTTGGATAGAGGTTAGGACTCTTGTAGTCGGCTGTATAATCAGGATAGTGGGAATTATCTATCTCATGCTCACCACGGTAACCGTAGCTTGTCTTGAAGTTGAGCCATGGGAAGAAGTTGAATGTCAAGGCAGCATTGGCTGTGGTATGATACTTCTTATAAGTATTCTTCTTGTAATAGTCGTCGGCTACAACGTTACGGTTGTTTGGAAGACCATCGAAGTCGCTCAAGCCGAAGCCATACTTTCTGCTCTCATCATAAATAGGTACGAGAGGAGACATCATATAAGCCTCTTTCAACTGATACTGTGGCTGATGACCCTTGGTAAACTTGAAGTCTACATTGGCATCGAGGTCGATGATTCCCTTGGTAGCATGTACCTTCATACGTGCGATGTCATGGCGCTCGCTGTTACCGAGGAAGATACCCTTCTCGTCAGCGTGGTTGTAAGATACAGAGTACTGACCCTTTTCTGCACCACCGCGCAAACTTACCATGTAGCTCTGAGCCAGACCCTTACGACGGATAGCATCTACCCAGTCAGAGTTCACACCTGTCTCATGAGTTACGTATGCTGGCAAAGGTTCACCGGCATTCTCGTACATCATCTTATGCACCTTCTTATAGCCTTCAGCATCCAGGAGGTCGAGGTCCTTAGATACCTGAGTAAAGCTGAGGTAAGAACTGAAATCTACCTTAGTTTCGCCCTTCTTACCGTTCTTGGTTGTAATCAGAACCACACCGTTAGCAGCTACAGAACCATAGATGGCAGCTGCAGCACCATCCTTCAGAATCTCCATAGACTCGATGTCCTGAGGGTTCACGCTGTTGATATCGCCTGGGAAACCGTCCACGATATAAAGAGGCTCGTTGCTACCGGTTGTCTTGATACCACGAATCTTGATGCTCACACCTGCACCGGCGTTACCACCACTTCTCAGGATGTTTACACCGGCCACCTTACCCTGCAAAGCCTCAGCTGGGTTGGTAGTGGTGCGCTTAGCCATCTCCTTGGTATTGACAGAAGAAAGAGCACCGGTCATATCGCTACGCTTCATGGTACCGTAACCTACTACAACCACTTCGCTCAAAGCCTGGGTGTCCTCGCTCATGGCGATGCTCATGTTTTCTGAAGCCTTCACCTCGCGGTCTACGAAACCGAGGTAAGAAACCTTCACCTTAGCGCCCTTGGCTGCATTGATAGTGAATCGGCCGTCCATATCGGTTACTGCGAGTTCGTCGGTACCAACTACAGAAACTGTAGCACCAATCACAGGCTCACCATTGTCGTCCTTCACTACACCCTGCATCTTGCGCTTGTTGTTCTGCTGAGGAGCGGCAACATTTGCATGCTTCTCAGAAACAACGATAGATTTCTGTGAAACCACAGAGTATTTCAAGTTGCGTCCCACAAAAGCCGCATCAAGTACAGCTGTTACAGGAACGCCACTCTTCCTGATGGTGATATCCTTGCGATGGTCAATGATATCACTCTTGTAAGAAAACCTGTAAGATGTCTGGTTTTCGATTGTACTGAACACCTGCTTCAAGGAGGCATTCACAACATTGACAGTTACTTTCTGCTGTGCCGATGCTCCCAAGAGAGGAAGGCACATCAGGATGAAGATCATCAAACTTTTCAAGTAATTGCGTCTGATCATAATGTTTACGTTTAGTTATACAAATAAGTTTTACTTAACCTATGTTTTTAGGTTTTGTCACTAGGTAATACAAACGTTTTCATAAAAAGTACCAAAGAATCTTCACCATTAACTCTCTTTAACACAAAGTCGTATCCACCATTCCATTTTTCTTTGTACTTTAGCACCCCGAAAAGAAAAAGGATATAAAATATGAGCAACGGATTATTACTTTGGATAGACGACGAGATAGAACTTCTCAAGGCACACATCATCTTTCTGGAAAAGAAAGGATACGAAGTGCAGACGGTAAGCAACGGCCCTGATGCCATTGAACTTTGCCGCCAGCAGACCTTCGACCTCATCCTGCTCGATGAGATGATGCCGGGACTCAGCGGACTGGAAACCCTGCTACGCATCAAAGACATCCAGCCTGCCACACCGGTAGTGATGTGCACCAAGAGCGAAGAAGAAAACATCATGGACCAGGCAATCGGTTCAAAGATAGCCGACTATCTGATCAAACCCGTAAACCCGAACCAGATTCTGCTGTCGCTCAAGAAGAACATCCACCGCAAAGACATCGTGGCGGAGGTGACACAGAGCGGATACCAGCAAGACTACCAGCAGATAGCCATGCAGATGATGGAATGCAGAAGTGCGGAAGACTGGATGGAGATTTACAGGCGACTGGTAAGCTGGGAACTGAAGCTGAGCGATACGGCAAGTCCGATGGCAGAGATGCTGAGCATGCAGAAGGAAGAGGCTAACCAGGGTTTCGCCAAATACATAGCCAAGAACTATCTAGACTGGGTGAGTCCCGACAACAGAGGCCGCCATCTGATGAGTCCCGACATCTTCAAGCGCAAGATATTCCCGCTGCTCGATGAGGGCAAGAAGGTGTTCCTGATTGTGATAGATAACTTCCGCTATGACCAGTGGCGCATGCTGGCTGAAGACATCGGCGACCTGTTCGACATCGACGAGCAGCTCTACATGAGCATCCTTCCTACTGCCACGCAATATGCGCGCAACGCCATCTTCAGCGGTCTGATGCCGAACAAGATAGCCGAAATGTTCCCTGACCTCTGGGTAGATGAGGACGAGGAGGAAGGCAAGAACCTGAACGAGGCGCCGCTGATACAGACCCAGATAGAGCGATTCAGAAAGCACTATACCTTCAGTTATCACAAGGTGAACGATTCGCAGGGTGCCGACCGCTTCCTGGAGCATTACAACGAGTGCCGGAACAACGACCTGAACGTGCTGGTGATTAACTTCATCGACATGCTCTCTCACGCGCGTACCGAATCTAAGATGGTGCGCGAGCTTGCCAACAACGAGAGTGCCTACCGCAGCATCACGCAGAGCTGGCTCCGCCATTCGGTTCTCTCCGAGCTCTTCAAGCTCCTTTCGCAGAGCGATTACCAGGTAGTGCTCACCACCGACCACGGCAGCATCAGGGCATCGAAACCAATCAAGATTGTAGGCGACCGTAATACGAACACCAACCTGCGCTACAAGTTGGGCAAGAATCTGGCTTACCAGAGCAAGGAAGTTTTCACCATCAAGGAGCCTCAGCGCGCCCAGTTGCCAGCACCTAACCTGAGTACCTCGTATGTATTTGCCACGGGCGACAGTTTCTTCGCCTATCCGAATAATTACAACTATTATGTGCAATACTACAAGGATACCTTCCAGCACGGTGGCATCTCGATGGAGGAAATGCTCATCCCGCTCATCACGCTGACAGCGAGAAAAAGGTAAGAATAGACTGAGCTTTCGCATGTGGTTCAAGTACGGACTGAAGGTCCAAAAGCTCCAGAAGCAGCACGCCCTGAAAGGGCAGAAGCTCCTAGCCCAGGGC
>JAJVTK010000047.1:0-23184 GCA_021622245.1 Segatella copri
GTTTACGTTCCAACCTCTCTTATTCTCCTTTGGCTGCTTTAGAGCTTTATGTTAATAATCCTAACTCATAGTTTTGTGGTTCTCAACTCATAGTTTTCCAGTTCTCAACTCATAGCTTTCCAGTTGAGAAAATGAAAAATGCATCGCGATAGGATGAAAAATGGCTGTAAAATGGCTGTTTTTTTCCATCGCGATGCATTATTTTTTGCGTCGCGACGCACAATTATTTCCGTCGCGACGCACCAAATCTTCCGTCGCGACGCATTAATTGCCCCCTCGTGAAGCATCATTGAAGCCTCACGCTGGTCATCATTTAAGCCTCTTATCTGTCTTAATATAAGGCACTTCTCCGTCTTAATATAAGACGCTTGCCAAGATAAAAAGATGCGCTCTGGAAAGAGAAAATTAAGATGGGGGTTAACAGGTTAACAGTTAACACCCCAAAAATGCATACTTCCATCCACACACTTATATAAAAATAAGTATATATATTATTATATAATAAGGTACGCGAGGGGGACCATGCAAAAAACAGCTGTTAACTGTTAACCCTGTTAACCCCCCAATGAAAAGTTGATAGTTAAATATAGTATTCTGCCGAATCTACCAAACCGGCTCTCAGCGCATATTTCGTAGCCTCGTGAACGTTGTTTACGCCTAGCTTGCGGAAGATGTTCTTGCGGTGGGTATTGACCGTATGGAAGCTGGAAAAGCGCTTCTCGGCTATTTCTTTCGTCGTCATTCCCAGCGCAATGTCCTTCAGAATCTCAGTCTCAGTCTTGGTGAGGTTGATTTTCTCCTGCTCCTCCTGTTTCGGAGCCAGAAGTACCTCCATCATGCGCTGGCAGACAAAACGGTTGCTTGCCACACAGAAACGTATCGCCTCCTTGATTTCCATTAGCGAACACTCCTTCAGTAATACGCTGAACTGCGTACTGCTGGCGATGAGAATCTTCACGAAATCGGCACTCAGATCCTCACTGAACAGTAGCCAGCGCGTGTATGGGAAACGCTGGTTTAAAATAAGTAATTCGGCAGCATCATTGATGTCGAAAAGGGTGTAGTCGAGTATTACAACCGTATCCTCATTTTCCTTTAAGGCAAGCATCAGGTCTGCCTTGTCTTCGATGGTCCGGGTTTCCAAACCCTCTATCTTACTGATCACATAGCTCAATCCGGCTCTTGTGATGTCCTGTTTGTCTGCTAATAGAATCTTCATTGTGTTTACTCTCTTATATGTTGTTTATATATGTACGCAGATGCCTTGATGCAGTAAAAAAACTGCATCAAGGCATCTTTTTTCTTATTAGAATGACATGAGGAAACCCATACGGATGCCCCATTTTGAAATGTTTGCATGGTCATAATAGTTGAGGCGGCGAACATAATCGATTCCGAAGAACTTGAAGATGTTGTGCACGCCGGCTACAAACTCCCAGTATGGCGTCTTGCCAAAGGTATAGGAGTTGGTAGGGAACTTGAAGAGCTTCTCATCATTGATGTTCTTGCTCGGGTCGTTCTTGCTGGTCAAATCGCCCCAAACACCCTTGATGGCTACATATTCACGCCACTTCAGCTTCTTGATGAGCGGAATGCGGTTGAGCAGCTTGCCGTTCATATCCCAGGCTACTGACCAGAACAACTGGCGGTCGCTCAGGAACTCCCAGTCCTTCATCATGCTGATGGTTGCCTCCTGCTCGAAGAGAGAGAGGTTGACCGGTGGCTGGATGAGCATGGTGAAAGGCACTTTGCTCCACTGCGCCTTGCCCACGATGTTGAAATCCATATAACCGAAGCTTCCCAGCCACTGGCGCTTGTAAATGCCCAGCGTGGTGAGGTTGCTCTGATACTGGCCGCCCATGAATCCGTCTAAGCCCATGGTGTGGCGAAGCGAGATTTCAGGACTGTCGAGGTTGATTGGCAGGCGCTGCTGCTTGGTGTTGACATAGGTAACACCCGGGTTGTAATCTAAGCCTATACTTGCCTCTGTGGTGCGTATCTTGCGTATTTCCTCGCCGTCGCTCACCCTGTAGTAGTGGAGATTGCCCACGGTGCGGTTGCTCTGCCAGCGGAGGCTGGTGTCGAAGCGGAAACCCCAGTCGGTTTCGTAGGTGAAGGTCACCTTCTGGCGGTGATACTGATACATCTGATCCTGCGTAGTGGCACGGAGGGTCATGAAGAAGTTGTCCTTGTTGTGCAGCAGGTTATCATCGGATGGAGATGTAATATCATGCCCCAGCTCGAAGGTAAGCTTGCGCATCGGGAACTCGAACGGACTGTTCTTCTTCTTGTTGAACGAATAGGTGAGCACATGGCCGTAATACCACTTGTTGCTCTTCAGACCGTAGGCGCCGTAACCATCCCAGAAGAAGTGAGGGTTGAGGGCTGCCATCGTTCTGCCCGCCAGGCGCAGACGCACACCGTCTACGTAGTTGTTGGAGAGGAACGTGTTGATAGGTCCCAGGTCGAAGAGGCTGCGGCGGTCGTTGATGATGCTGTCTCTTTCAACACCCAGACTGTCTTTCACCGTTATCTTCTTTCCCTTGGTATGAGCCACTTCCACATAGTTCTCCATCAGGGCTCTCACACCGAAGATGATGTATTTGAATCCCTTGGAGTTCTCCATGCGGTGGATAAAGCTGTCCATCGACGATTCGCTCTTCGTGAGGCCCACCTGTCGGTATTTGTTCCAGTAAGCCTCATCGCGGTTCATCGCATCCATATCGTGCCTGATCTTCGCCTTGCCCTTGAAGAGCTGCTTCGGCAAGGCATCGAAGGCATAATCGGTGATTCGCGTGTTTCGCACTACCAGCAGGTCCTGAAGGAGCTTGTTGACGTGCAGTTCGGCTATCATATCGTCTTTAGAGAGCACCCACTCGCCGTTGTCGAGCTTGGTGTACTCCTGTTCAATCTTCATGTCAGTAACCCAGTTTACATCGCTGTTGTGAGGCATGTAGAGGTTACATTTCTTCACGTGCAGGCTGCTGTCGGCAAGCACATAGAGTTCGCCTCGGAATCCGAAGTCCTGGCTGTTGGCTGGGATAAACTGCAGATGGTAGCAGAGGTCTCTTTCCACATACACCGTATCTTCGATGTAATAATGGTAGAAGCTGATGGCAGTCTTGCCGATAGGAGATGGGAAGGGATACTGCAGCAGGCGCACGTAATCATCGTAGATGTCCACATCGGTGAACACCTCTTTCAGGGCGGTGTTGAGAATCTCTCCGGTCTGGATTACCTGTCCGATTCCATTGCTCTGCTGACCCTTGATGATGTCCTTTTCGGTCTTCGGATCTTTGCGGTAAATATGCTGTGAAACAGTCTCGTCGATGCTGACAGGCAGGGTGAGCTTTCCGTTGTATGGAGAGGTTTCTACCTGGTCGAGGAGATACTGTCGGCGCTGGAAGAACTTGCTTTCGAGCTGCTCTTTCTTCAGATCGTTGAGCGCGAGTGTAATCTTCTGATACTTATCATATTGCACATAGTCGTGGTTGCTCAGGTCGCTCTTTTTCTTGGCTGCAATCACGCGGCGCATCAGTTCTACGGCAGGATTATCCTTACGCTTGTAGCGGCCTTTTTTCGATTTCACCACCACTTCGGTAAGTTTGTGGGTGTCGTCTTTCAGTTTGATTTCCAGGAAGTTGGTCTTCTCGTCTACCTTTACCGTGGCGCTCTTGTAGCTCAGTGCGCTGACGGTGAGCATGAGTCCCGGTTTCTTATCAATGGTAAACTTACCTTCTCCGTTGCTGGAAACCGCAATTTTATGCCCTTTGTATTGCACGCTTGCATACGGAACGGCAAAACCGTCGTCATCGATGACACGGCCTGTTATCTTCTGCTGGGCCATCATCTGAAGCGTAGAAATCATCAGAAGGATGACTGTAAAATACAACTTTTTAATACCTTTCATTTTTATACCTTATTATATATAGGGGCTCTCTGCCCATGATTTAATCTTTTCAGGGTGCAAAGTTATAACATTATTCGTAAATAGACGCAAAAACCTATTCATTATTTCAGTTTTTTATGAGATTTTCAGAAAAAGGCTTCCATGCAGTTCCTTCTGCTGCCTGTTCTAGCTCTTCGCCGTGCGAGCCAGAGTGGTATAAATCCCCTTGATATTGCTCTATTTCACCTGTTTATCTGTCAATATATGATGAAAATCAGAAAAATATGAGAAAACTATTTGGTTAATTTAATTTTTTAGCGTAATTTTGCACACTGAAATTTAAAGAAGTAACGCCCTTCTGCGGGCTTATTAAACATTAAGAGAATGAATAACAAGGGAAATCTTACCGACGAGCGGCCTCCTTTGCTGCCCGTCATCATAGGCACCGGTTTCGGCAGTGGCTTCTGGCCTTGGGGACCGGGAACGGCTGGCTCTGTATTGGCAACCCTCATCTGGGCAGCCCTGGCTTACGGACTCGGTATTACGGGCGAGAGTCTGCAGAGTATCACCTTCTTTCTCGTCATTGTTTCTACCATTCTGGGCACTTGGGCAACAGCGCAGTTGCAGCCTTACTGGGGTGAGGATCCCAGCCGTGTGGTCATCGATGAGATGGCTGGCGTGTGGATTCCCCTGTCGTTGCTGACCCCGCTTACGGCACAGGGCGAAGTGAAAGATGCCTGGTGGTGGGCATTGGTGGCACTTGTTCTCTTCCGCTTCTTTGATATGGTGAAACCGCTGGGCATCAAGAAACTGGATAACAGGCAAGGCGCCTTCTATGTGATGGCTGATGATTTGCTGGGCGGCCTCTATGCAGCCGTTTCTTTAATCATCATCAAGATCATACTGGTTTCGGCTGGAATCATCTAGTCTGGCATTTCTTAAAGAAACAAATTCTTAAACAGACATTTCTTAAACAGGCAATAAAAAATAGATTAAAATATGAATTATAGAGATTTCTTACAAAAAGTTATCTATGCCATCATCAATCCACTTATCAAGGCGATGATAGCAGTAGGTATTACTCCTAACATTGTTACCTTCGTAGGATTCCTGGGCAATATCGTGGCAGCCGGTTTCTTCCTCGATGCTGCATGGATGCTCGGAACAGAGCAGGCTGATTATGCATCTTGCATGGTTACTGTAGGATGGGGTGGATTTATTATCCTCGCAGCCGGTCTCTTCGATATGATGGATGGCCGATTGGCACGTATGAGCGGCAAGAGCAGTCTCTTCGGTGCACTCTGGGATTCTACACTCGACCGCTACAGCGAGCTGGTAAGTCTCTTTGGCATCTGCCTCATCTTCGTACGTATGCAGGGCGATATGACCTGGTTCTGGATGGGCGTAGTCACCTTTGCAGCGATGATCGGTTCTGTGATGGTAAGTTATGTCCGTGCCCGTGCTGAGGGTTTGGATATTGAGTGCAAGGTGGGTTTCATGCAGCGTCCTGAGCGCGTTGTGGTTACCGCTGTTACTGCGATGATTACCGGCTTTACAGGCAATATCTGGTGGCTGGCTGGCGGAATGATTCTGATTGCCGTTCTGGCAAACATCACCGCTTTCTGGCGCATCTGGCATTGTTATGTTGTGATGAACGCTCATAAATAATAAACTCAAGTTCTATCAATAAAAAAAAATAGAAAAAAGTGTTTAGTATCTATCTGATTATCCTCCTGGCGGTACTCGCAGCTTGGAAGAAGACACGCCGTTTTGCCTTCTATTTTCTGCCTTGGTTCCTCTTTGGAATCATCTACGATTCGATGCGCCTTTATCCTAACTATATGGTGAACGATATTGATGTGGCGAATCTCTATCATGCAGAAAAGTCGCTCTTCGGCATTGCTGCTTCATCCAGCGCAGAACTGCAGGCTGTAGCCGACCATAGCCAGCTGATGATTCCGGGCGAATACTTCAAGGTTCACCATTGCGGTTTTGCCGATTTCTGGGCAGGCATCTTCTATCTCTGCTGGGTTCCGGTGCCTATCGCCTTTGCCCTTTATCTGTATCTTACGAAACAGCTTAAATGGTTCAGACGTTTCTCCTGGGCTTTCCTGCTGGTGAATGTCATCGGCTTCATCGGCTACTACATCTATCCGGCTGCTCCGCCCTGGTATGCGATGAACTATGGCTTCGAGGCTGTGCTCAATACACCGGGCAATGTGGCTGGTCTGGGCAGATGGGACGAAATGACCGGACTGCACGTGTTCCACGGACTCTACGGCAAGAATGCCAATGTCTTTGCTGCCGTGCCTAGCCTGCATGCTGCCTATATGTTCCTCACCACGATTTATGCTGTGATGAGCCGTAAACGCTGGTATACGGTGGTACTCTTCGCCTGCATCTGTCTGGGCATCTGGTGGACGGCAGTTTATTCCGGTCATCATTATATCATCGATGTCATGTTGGGTATTCTTACTACGATAGTAGGCGTACTGCTAATGGAAGCAAGAAGATTATGGGCAAGATTAAAGAAGAACTCGTAACCTTCGGCAAGGCGGAACTGACTGCCTCCTGCGCCTCTGTGATAGACTTCGGACTGGCATTCTTCCTCTCAGATATCATCGGCATTTATTACGGACTTGCCAATGCGCTGGGAGTGATAAGTGGCGGCATTACCAACTGCATTCTGAATTACCGCTATGTGTTCGGCGATTCCAAGAGCAAGAAAAAGAGTGTAGCCTGGCGCTATTTTATCATCTGGGGCATCAGCTGGATGCTCAATTCGGGCGGCACGATCGCCCTGACCGAATTTCTGAATGCGCACGAACATATTCAGTTGCATTATATGATTCCGAAGAGTATTGTATCTCTGCTGGTAGCGATATTCGTTAACTATCCCGGACAGAAGAAATTTGTTTTTAAGCAGTAATAACCATATCAGATGGGGGCAGTATTCAGTATGTGCCCTCATCTTTTTTTGTATCCTGGCAGGTAATCTGCTGACATCGGGACATAAAAAAAGAGTTTGGATTGTCTCCCGACATTCCAAACCCACGCTTGTTTCTAACTAACTTATTATCAACTATTCATTACTTTTCAGTTTGCAAAATTACGAGTTTTTTTCTTATAAAATAAATTTTTTCAGAAAAATAATAACGTAAACGTTTGCGCATTCGAAAGATTTTGTTATCTTTGCAGAGAATTCACTAACTTTGCAGTCTGAAAAGACAAATATGCAGAATATGTGGATACAAAAATGAATGTCAATAATAAGCGTAAACTAAATATGAAACAACGAAGAACATCCTTGAAAGACCTCGCCGACCAACTTGGCGTTAGCATAGCAACCGTATCTAGAGCTCTGCGAAACAGCCATGAAGTAGGAGAGGAGATGACTCAAAAGGTGAAAAACCTTGCCAAGGAGCTCAATTATCGCCCGAATCCCTTTGCACAAAGCCTTAGAAAAGAAGCACCTAGGGTGATTGGTGTGATTGTGCCAAACTTGGTGACCCATTATTATGCTGCCGTGCTGGATGGTATAGAAGATTATGCCGTTAGAAATGGCTACTCGGTGATCAGCGCCAACAGTCATGAGAATACAGAGCACGAGAAGAGAGCGGTAGAAAACTTCCTGAATATGCATGTGGAAGGCATCATCGCCTGCCTGGCACAGGATACGGTTGACTATTCTCACTTCGAGCAGTTGCATAAGATGGGAGTGCCGCTGGTGTTCTTTGCCCGTTGCTGTCTGGACGATAAGTTCTCCCAGGTAGTAGGCAATGGTGATGTTGCAGCCCAGGAGGCTACCCAGCACATGATAGACACCGGTTCGCGCCGCATCGCCTTTATCGGCGGTCCAAACCATCTTGATATGGTGCGCCGCAGAAAACACGGTTATCTGGAGGCTCTGAGAGAGAACCGTATCCCTATCGACCGCGACCTCGTAGTCTGCGACAGAATCGATTTCGATGTGGCACGAAACGCTACCCTCCGTCTCCTCGAAAAGGAGGACAGACCTGATGCTATCCTCGCCTTTAACGATATTATCACTTATGCCGCCTTCGATGCTATCAAGGAAAAAGGGCTCCGCATACCAGAGGATGTTGCTATCATCGGTTTTACCGATGGTGATACTGCTGCCTTCGTTACGCCGAAACTCTCGGCTATCATGGACAAGGCGCACGAACAGGGAACCACAGCCTGCGATCTTCTCATGAGAAGTATCAATGGTGATGAGAAAATCTATAAGAAAGTGGTTCCGATGATTCTGAAAATACGTGAAAGCTCTGAGAAGAACGACGTGAAATAATTCCTATTTAAAGTAATAAATCTTTTTAGATAAGTATTTAATAAACCTACGATTATGATGAATATAAAACAAAACTACTTGAAACATGCCATCGTGCTGTTTCTGCTCTTGCTGCTCATGCAGCCGGGTAGGGCATGGGCTGGCTATGAAAACGTAGAATTCAGCAGCCTCACCAATCATGATGGACTTACGAACAGTCAGGTGGGTGCCATCCTCAAGGACACCAGAGGCTACATCTGGTTCGGCACCCAGTCGGGACTGTGCCGCTTTGACGGCTTCCGTATGAAAACTTTCTATTACAGCAATACTGATGATAAGTCGCTGCCGAATAACTCGGTAGATGAACTTCAGCAAGACTATGATGGAAATATCTGGGTCCATACCTCTGTGGGCTACAGCATCTACAAATACGATGAAGAGCAGTTTGACCGCAAACCGGAAGAATGGCTCAAAAGCATCCATGTGCAGGGACCTCCTTTCAAACTTTTGATAGATAAGGATAAGAACATGTGGATTGCTGTCTACGGCCAGGGACTCTACTATCATAATGCCAAAACCAGAAATACCTACCTTTTTAAATTTACCAAAAAGGCTCAGAAGGGTTGTCTGAAAGAAGGAAACATCAGTAAGATAACCGAGGTTGACGGCGATGCGCTCATTACCTATTCTGATGGTACGCTCTGCCGTGTCAACGGCGAGAAACAGCAGGCTCTCTGGTACAATTCCTTCCTTGCCACCCATAAAGCTGCCGGTGATAATGGTGCCTATACTTTCTATGATGGTATAGGTGGTTTCTGGGTTTCAGTAAGTAATGCCAATTATGTGTATCAGTCTAAAACCGGAAAATGGACCGATGCCCGTTCTTATCTTACAAACATGGGCATTGCTATTCCTTGTCCAACCCGTATTCTGATGCGTGATATTGCCTGCGATAAGGCAGGCAATCTCTGGGTGGCTTCCGACCATAACGGTCTCTTCTTTGTAGATTTCAAACGCAAAATCTGCCGTCAATATGTTCATTCCGAAGCAAAGGGAAGTATCGTTGACAATTCCCTGCAGAAGGTTTATGTGGATGATGAGGGAGCTATCTGGGTAGGTAGTTACAAGAACGGCGTGGCTTATTATTCGCCTGCCGCTCAGAAATTCACAACTATTCCGCTTGGTGATGTGTGTACAATCACGCAGGATCTGAATGGTAATCTCTGGTGTGGAACCAATGATAGCGGTATTGTTTGCTACAGTCCGCTTACCGGACAGAGCTGGCGATTCTCACAGGCTGAAACCGGTTTGGCTTCGGATATTGTGGTCAGCAGCGTAACCATGGCTGATGGTACGATGTATTTCGGAACCTTCAATGGTGGACTTGCCCAATATAAAAATGGTAAATGGAAGAGTTTTCAGGCAGCTCCTGGCGGACTTGCCAATAACAGCGTCTGGTGTCTTGCCGAAGATCCGTATCATCGCCTGATTATCGGAACCTTGGGCTCAGGCTTCCAGATTTATAATCCTGAGAGCGGAAAGTTTACAACCTACAATGTTCAGAATTCGGGGATTACCAGCGATTTTATCAACTCGCTCTTCCTGCCGAATAAAGATGAAATTCTGATAGGTCATTCGCAGAACTATTCTATCTTTAATTTCGGAACCCGAAAGGTAACCAATGTGAATACAACCAAGGACGGACAGCCTTTCCCTAGTCCTTCCCTGAATTACATGATGAAGGATAGCCGAGGCATCTTGTGGATGGCTTCGCCTGCGGGCGTCACCATGTATGATGAGGGTTCAGGACAGTTGGAGTCAATCAATGACCTCAATGGTACGCAGGGTACGGTAGGCTGTATGGTGCTCGAAGATAAGCAGCATAACATCTGGCTGGTTTCTGAATTTATCGTTACCCGTGTTACGCTGACCAAGAACAATCAGGGCAAATGGGACATTACGATGATCAGCTTCAATTCGCTCGATGGCTTGCAGAGCCGCCAGTTTAACCAGCGTTCTGCCTGTCTGATGAGAAATGGAGCCATCGCCATCGGTGGTCAGGATGGTATTAATATCATCAATCCTGCCAAGATTCGTCCTGCCCAGAAACATGCAAAAGTCTTGTTTAGCGGTCTCGTACTCTTCGATCATCCGCTCAAGGCTGGTGAGGAGTTTGAGGGAAGAGTGCCTCTGGAAAAATCGCTCGATACGAATCCTGAACTGGATCTCAGTTATAAGGATAAGGCGTTTACCATACAGCTGGCTTCCGACCAGGTAAGTATTCCGGCACGTTGCCGTTTCCTCTATCGCATGAAGGGACTTGATGACAAATGGATGCTGACAGCGGAGGGACGTCCGGAGGCGACCTTTACCAATCTCTCTTCAGGCAGTTATGTCTTGGAGGCAAAGGTGGTGAATGCGGATGGTAGTGTGAGCGAAGAGGTGAGCACGCTGAAGATTCATATTCACCCGCCTTTCTATCTCTCTATCTGGGCGTTCATCGTATATATTATATTAATAGGTGTAGCTTTCTATCTCTACCGTAAACGTATGCTCGAAAAGCAGCGTGTTAAATTCGAACTCCAGAGCAAGGAAGACAGTATCAAGAAGACCAAGGAGTTGAACGAACTCAAACTCAACTTCTTCACCAATGTGAGCCACGAACTCCGTACACCGCTCACCTTGATTATCTCGCCGCTGGTTAATATGATTCGGGAAGAAAGAGAAGAGTCTAAACGCAGAAAACTGGAGATGATTCATCGCAATGCTACCCGTTTGCTCAATCTGGTAAACCAGATTCTCGACTTCCGCAAGATAGACCAGAACAAGGAGAAACTTACCCTGTCGCATATCGACATCGTGAGCTTCGTGGACAATATCTGTACTTCGTTCCGTACATTGGCAAACAGCAAGGTAACGCTTGCCTTTGATTCTACGGTGCCTAGTCTGCAGATGTCATTCGATGCTGATAAGGTAGGAAAGATTGTGAACAACCTCTTGAGCAATGCTTATAAGTTTACGCCAGATGGAGGATTTATCACCGTTTCTCTGAGTGTTGCACTCCGCCAGCGTGTAGGAGACAAGGATTCGGATATGCTCCGCATCTCAGTATCTGATACGGGCAAGGGCATCAGCGATAAGGAGAAGGAACATGTGTTTGAGCGTTTCTATCAGGTCAATGGCACCGAAATGCAGCCTCAGGGTGGTAGCGGAATAGGCTTGAACCTGGTTAAGAAGTTTGCCGAACTGCATGGCGGAAAAGTGGATGTTACAGATAATCCAAGCGGAGGAACCATCTTTATGGTTGACCTTCCGATAGAGACCAGTACTACCTCCAATTCTACGGCACATCTCGGTTCGCTGCGCGCAGCACCTATCATAACCACGGTGCATCAGGCTGCTGATGATGATCCGGATGCAGGTAAGAACGTTCTCTACGGAATGAGTAAACATGCGCACCAGCCTGGAGAATCGATGATCAAGAAGCCGGTAGTGCTCCTCGTTGACGACAGCGACGACTTCCGTGAGTTTATGAACGAAGTATTGACAGACTATACGGTTGTTGAGGCTGTCAATGGTCAGGATGCCTGGAACAAGATTATCGACCGTCGTCCAGACATCATCCTGAGCGACGTGATGATGCCTGTGATGGATGGTAACGAACTCTGCCGGATGTGTAAGGACAATGACGAAACAACAGCCATACCTTTCATCATGCTCTCAGCCCGTATGGGAGATGAGCAACGCAAGGAAAGTCTGAAGTGTGGTGCTGACGAGTATATTGCCAAACCATTCGATATTGATATGTTGAATCTCTGTATTCTGAACCTCTTGAAGAAACGCAAGAATGTGAATACAGAATATGTAATCACAGAGACCGACCGCAAATTTATCGATGAGGTGAATGTTTATATCCGCGACAATATGAGCAATCCTGAAACATCGGTAGAATCGCTGAGTACTCATCTTAGCATTTCACGCGTACAATTATATAAGCGCATGATTTCGCTGACGGGCATTACGCCTTCAGAGTATCTCAGAACCAAGCGTATCAAATTTGCAGAGCATCTGCTGCGCTCAGGTGACTTGAATATCAGTGAAATAGCCTATAAGGTGGGCTTCAATAATCCACGCTATTTCACCAAATACTTCCAAGACGCGTATGGCGTTACGCCGTCTCAATATCGTAAGAATCTATCAGAATCAGAGTAATTTACGCATCTGATTAACATTTTATACACATACATAAAACATTTGCGCACAAAGATACGGGAATTTTCTCGTATCTTTGCCGCAGATTTTTAAACTTTCCTTTAAACGTATAAAATGAGACTAACTAAAACATTATTGATTTCAGCAGTGCTGCTGATGAGTGCCACAGGCATGCAGGCAGCAGGTTTCAACCAGAATGGTAATTATCTCACTGTTCAGTTGAAGCAACACCAGAATTTTGGTCCTAGTCAGATTCGCCTCCAGGTGGTGAGCGATAAGATTATCCGTGTTCAGGCTACAGCCGAACAGAGTTTCCGTAACAAACAGAGTCTGATTATTGTGCCTCAAAACAGCAAGGCAAATTATAAGGTGGAAGAGCAGGGAGACAATCTCATCATTACCACTGCAGCTATGCGTGCTGTCATGAACGAGGCTACGGGTCAGATTACTTTCTATGACTTGAAAGACAATGTCCTTCTCAATGAGGTGGCTCAGGGCGGAAAGACTTTCAAGCCGTTCACTGTGCCTGACCGTGAAATCGGTGTAGACATTGCCAAGGTTCCTGAAGCACAGAAGCATGGATGGTCATGGCGTGCGCTCTTCAACTCTCCTGATAACGAGGCGTTCTATGGTCTCGGTCAGCATCAGAGTGAGGAACTCAACATGAAGGGTAAGAACGAAGACCTCTTCCAGTATAATACTAAGGTGAGTGTGCCTTTCGTCATCTCTAATAAAAACTACGGCATCCTCTGGGATTCTTATTCTTATTGCCGTTGGGGTAATCCGGAAGATTATCTCCAGCTCAACCGTGCCTTCAAACTCTATGATAAGGATGGAAAGGAAGGTCAGCTGACCGGTACTTACGTGGATAAGAATGGACAGAAGATTGTTCGAGGCGAAGATAGCATTTACTTTGAGTATGCAATGCCTGAGGCTTCTGAGGTTTGCAACAAGACCGACAAGGGCGGTATTCAGAACCTGCCAAAGGGTTTTGCGCTGAATGGTTCCAAGGTGGTTTACGAGGGTTATGTAGAGGCTCCAACCAACAGCTTCTATCAGTTTATCCTCTATTATGCCGGCTACATGAAGATTTATATCGATGGCAAACTGGTAGTGCCTGAGCGCTGGCGTACAGCCTGGAATCCGAACTCTTATAAGTTTGAAACTCCAATCAAGAAGGGCGTAAAGATTCCTATCCGCATCGAGTGGCAGCCAGATGGTGATGTTTCTTACTGCGGTCTTCGCGTAGCAGCTCCTCGTTCAGAGGCAGAGAAGAACCAGTTGAGTATCTGGAGTGAGATGTCGCCGGATATGGACTATTATTTCATCGCCGGTCAGAATCTCGATGAGGTAATCTCAGGCTACCGTACTTTGACAGGTAAGGCTTCGCTTTATCCTAAGTGGACCCTCGGTTTCTGGCAGAGCCGTGAGCGCTATCAGAGCAGCAAGGACATCGAAGAGAACCTGAAGAAGTTCCGCGACCTGCATATTCCTGTAGACAATATCGTTCAGGACTGGAACTACTGGAAACTGGATTCATGGGGAAGTCATGAGTTTGAGGCTGCCCGCTATCCAAACCCACAGGCGATGCTCGACAGCGTACATGCGATGAATGGCCGCTTCATGATTTCCGTATGGCCTAAGTTCTATGATACTGTCAAGAATTATAAGGAACTCGACAGCAAGGGTTGGATGTATCATCAGGCTATCAAGGATGATATTCACGACTGGCTCGGCTTCCGCGGTTCATTCTATGATGCCTATTCTGATGGTGCCCGCAAGATGTTCTGGCGCCAGATGGACGAGAATCTTTATACCAAGTATAAGTTCGGAATCGATGCATGGTGGATGGACGCATCAGAACCAAACGTTCGCGACTGTACCCCGATGTGGTACCGCAAGGCTCTTTCCGGTCCTACAGCCCTCGGTACATCAACCGAATATTTCAATGCTTACAGCATCGTGAATGCTGATGCTATCTATAACGGACAGCGCAGCGTGAATCCTAACCAGCGTGTCTTCCTCCTGACCCGTTCGGGCTTTGCAGGTGAACAGCGCTACAGTACGGCTACATGGTCTGGTGACATCGCTACCCGTTGGGAAGATATGCGTGCCCAGATGACAGCCGGTTTGAACTATTCTATGGCAGGTCTGCCTTTCTGGGGAATGGACCAGGGCGGTTTCTGTGTAGAAAACCGTTATGTGGCTGCCCAGCAGGAGTTTGATAAGACCGGTAAGGAGAATGCTGACTTGAAGGAATGGCGCGAGTTGCAGGCGCGTTGGAACCAGTTCGGCTGCTTCGTACCTCTTTATCGTACTCATGGTCAGTGGCCTACCCGTGAGGTCTGGAACATTGCTCCGGCAGATCATCCGGCTTACAAGACCATCGTGGCTTACGATAAACTCCGTTACCGTCTGATGCCTTACCTCTACAGTATGGCTGGTATGGTTCACTTCAAGGACTATACCATGATGCGTGGTTTGGTGATGGACTTCAACGGCGATGACAATGTTTACGACATCAAGGACCAGTGGATGTTCGGTTCTGCTCTCATGGCTTGTCCTGTAGGCGAGTATCAGAAGTACAGCCGCAATGTTTATCTTCCTAAGCAGAAGGGTTGGTATGATTTCTATACAGGTAAGCACTATGCCGGTGGACAGACTATCGAAGCCGATGCACCTTATGATAAGATTCCTGTCTTTGTTCCAGAGGGGTCTATTCTTCCTGTGGGTCCTGAGATGGAGTGGAGCGATCAGAAGAAGGCTGAACTCATCGATCTCTATGTTTATGCAGGCAAGGACGGTTCTTATACACTCTATGAGGATGAGGGAACCAACTACAACTACGAGAAGGGTAAGTATGCTATGATCGATTTCAAGTATAATGATGCTCAGAAGACCGTTACTATCGCTGCCCGTAAGGGTTCTTTCGACGGTATGCTCCAGAAGCGTCGCTTCAATATCGTACTTGTTAGTGATAACAACCAGCAGGGCATCAGCCTCGCCAAGGCGCCTAAGGGCAAGATGGTGAAGTATGCTGGTAAGGCAGTTACTGTAAAACTGAAGTAATATGAAGAAAATATTTGCTTTAGCAATCTTTCTATTGGGCGCTCAGTCGTTGAGCGCCCGTGAACGCCAGTCTTTTGATAAAGGCTGGCTTTTCACTTTAGCAGATAGTGCCGGAATGTCGAAATCTGATTATTCAGACAGGCATTGGCGAAGTTTGAATCTTCCTCACGATTGGGCGATAGAGGGCGATTTCTCTCCTTCGAATCCTTCGGGAGCCAGTGGTGGTGCATTGCCGGGCGGCATCGGATGGTACCGTAAGCACTTCTCGGTGAATCCAAAGGAAAAGTATGACCGCTTTACCATCACCTTTGATGGAGTATATATGAATTCTACCGTGTATATCAATGGTCATAAACTCGGAACCCGTCCTTATGGATACAGTACATTCGAGTATGATCTTACACCTTATATTAATAAGAAGGGTGATAATGTCATTGCTGTGAAGGTAGACAACAGCGACCAGCCTAACAGCCGCTGGTATTCCGGTTGCGGTATTTACCGCCATGTCTGGTTCACCAAAACCATGAAATCTGCTTATATTCCCCAATGGGGACAGTATGTAGCAACTTCTCCACAGGGTGATGTCAGGGTGAAGGTGGATTTCGCTGCTTCCGGTAATAAGATGAAACTCTCTGTCCGTAACACCATCTATGATGCTGCAGGAAAGATCGTAGCCAAGAGCCAGGGTGTTCGGGAACAGAAACTCAAGGTACAGAATCCGCATCTCTGGGACATCGGAAAGGGATATCTCTATACTGTCAAGAGCGAGCTGTTAGTAAATGGGAAGGTAGTGGATGCTGCTACGACAACTGCCGGTTTCCGCGATGTGAAGTTTGATGCAAAGAAGGGTTTCTTCCTCAATGGCAAGAATCTCAAGATAAATGGTGTCTGTGAGCATCATGATTTCGGTTGCCTGGGCGCTGCTGTCAATGAAGATGCGATGCATCGCAAGCTTATCATCCTTCGCGATATGGGCGTGAACGCTATCCGAAGCAGTCATAATCCTCCGGCACCAGAACTCCTGAACATGTGCGATTCGATGGGTATCCTCGTAATGGACGAGAGTTTCGACATGTGGCGCCGAAAGAAATCGAATGGCGATTATGCCCGTTTCTTCGATGAATGGCATAAGAAAGATCTGTCTGATCTCATCAAGCGCGACCGTAATCATCCAAGTATCATCATGTGGAGTATCGGTAATGAAGTTCTCGAACAATGGTCGAATGCGGCTGCTGATACGCTCAGTCTGGAGCAGGCTAACCTGATTCTGAATGCCGGTCATGATGCTTCAACTTTGGCACATAGTGATGAACTGAGTGTCAATTCGCTTCTTACCCAGCATCTTGCCAAAATCGTGAAGGAGTATGATCCTTGGGGCTATCGCCCTGTTACTGCTGGCTGTAATGAGCCTGACCCGAAGAATCACCTCTTTAAGAGTGGGGCTATTGATGTTATAGGTTTCAATTATCACCATCAGTGGGTGAAGGATGTGCCGAAGAATTTCCCTGGCAAGCCTTTCATTCTGTCGGAGAGTGTTTCTGCCTTGCAGACTCGTGGCTACTATATGATGCCTAGCGACAGCATTTATACTGCGCCAAAGGAATGGTGGTTGCCTTATACCGATCCATCGTTTATGTGTTCGGCTTATGATAACTTCCATGCCTCATGGAGTAGTACCCACGAAGAAACATGGGATGTAGTGAAGCACAACGATTTTGTGGGCGGACAGTTTATCTGGACCGGTTTCGATTATATCGGTGAACCTACTCCTTATGCTTATCCTGCCCGTAGCAGTTATTTTGGCATTATCGATTTGGCGGGTCTTCCAAAAGACAGCTATTATATGTATCAGAGTGAATGGACTCAGAAAGATGTGCTGCATCTCTTCCCTCATTGGAACTGGCTGCCGGGACAGACCATCGACATGTGGTGTTATTATAATCATGCCGATGAGGTGGAACTCTTTATCAATGGCAAGAGCCAGGGCATCCGTAAGAAGACGGTCTATGGTGCAAAGAACGAAGGCGATGCTTTCAGGAAGAGTACTGAATATCACGTGATGTGGCGAGTAAACTTTGAACCGGGAGAAGTGAAAGTTGTAGCCAGAAAGAATGGTAAAGTTCTTAGAGAGCAGGTTATCAAGACAGCTGGAGCTCCTCATCATCTAGTCTTGAAGAAGACTTATCAGGGCTGTCAGGCTTTTGGCTCTTCTGATCCGACCACCTTTGTCGAGGTGAATGTGGTAGATAAAGACGGCAATCTCTGTCCGAATGCAGATAACCAGATTTTCTTCTCTGTTTCTGGTGAACAGGAGGCAAATGACCAAAACAACCAGAATACACCAAAAATTCTGGGAACAGATAACGGTTGTCAGACTTCTTTGGAGCGTTTCACCGATTCACATCGCAAGGCATTCTTCGGAAAATGTGTCGTTGTGATAAAAGGTAAGGGAACCCTCAAGGCGCAGGCAGTAGACTTAAAGGATGCTTCTGTAGCTCTGTGATTATAGTAATATTCTGAAAATCAAAACATTAAGGATTTATATTGCGAAGAAGGATACACTCTTTCGGTGTATACCTTTTTCGCTCTTAAAAACGAAAAAGGTTTTGAAGCATTGGGACCCAAGGGATTTGGGTATCTCTATTATGCTAGTAATAGAAATTTAGCTTCAAAACCTGCGGCAAAGATACATCTTTTTTTCGAATAAAAAAACTTTTTCGAATAAAAAATATAAAAAACTTGCTCTTATCAAAAAATATACGTAACTTTGTAAACGATAAGGCATCAAACCCAATCTGCAATCATGAAAAAAGTAATTGTAGAATTTCCTCACGATGCTGGAGCATGAAAGAAATAACAATAATAAAGCAATAAAATAAAAATAGTAAAATGAAAATTCAAATAGAACAGGCTACGCCAGACAAGGCTTCGCATATCGCATCGCTTATCATGGAGGCGATGAATGCGCAGTGTTGCCAAAATTTTGCTGGTCCTCAGCATACATTGGTTGATTTTCACCGTATGATGACTAAACTTGTAGAGATGGAGGACAGTCAGTATAGTTATAAGAACACATTAGTTGCTATGTCTAATGATGGCATTCTTGTTGGCATCTTGGTTGCATACGATGGTGCTGACGTCAAAAGATTACGTAAGCGCTTTATTGAGGCTGCAATCGTGGCTTTTGGAATAGACTATTCGGCTATGGAGCTTGAAACAGAGGAAGGTGAGTTCTATTTGGATAGTTTGGCAGTTTCTAACCAATACCGTGGAAAAGGTATTGCATCTAAACTGTTGGATGCTGCTATCTCTCGCGCAAGAGAATTAGGACTTCCTGCTATAGGTTTGCTTTGTGATAAAGGCAATCCGAAAGCGGAGCGTCTCTATGCGAAGGTTGGTTTCCAATATGTCAATGATACCACTTGGGGTGGTCATGCAATGAAACATCTTCAGTATAAATTGTAATCTGATAGGGCAAACTGTGCAAACGTTTGCCCAATAAAAAGTATAGAAATCAACAGAAAATGTGCTGTTTATTGCGCAAATGGTAGTATCTTTGCACCATAAGTTCATAACGAATAGGTTTTTTGGTTTTTAGAAAAGATATTTTATTAGTTTTTGTTGATTTAATAATAAAAGCTCGGTCTGCAGTGATGCAATGCCGAGCTTTTGTATTTTTATCCCTTTCAGGGTATTTCCTTTCTGGGTCTTTTATTCTAATTCCTCTATTTCTTTTTCGTCCATGTCTTTATCTAACTGATCTCTCCACAGATACTTTCTGGTTTCATGCACTATGATACCACTCAGGCAGAGCAAGGAGATAAGGTTTGGAATCGCCATTAAAGCATTCATGCAGTCGGCAATGTTCCAAACCAGTCCCAGACTGATGACACTACCCAGGAAGATAGTAGCAATATAGACTATGCGGAAACAGAGCATCCACTTTTTGCCTTTCAGATATTCTACGCATCGTTCTCCATAATAACTCCATCCCAATGTCGTACTGAATGCAAATGTTGCCAGTCCGATGGTCAATATCGGAGCTCCGATATATGGAATCTTACTGAAGGCAGCCTTGGTGAGTGCTGCTCCGTTATGGTAGTCAATGTCTGGGTATGCTATGATACTTGAGGTGATGACAAGACCTGTAAGGGCACAGATGATGACAGTATCCCAAAAGGTACCGGTAGATGAAACCAATGCCTGACGCACAGGGTTACGGGTTTGGGCTGCTGCAGCAACGATGGGTGCCGAACCCAGACCACTTTCGTTAGAGAACAATCCGCGGGCTATACCATAGCGGGCTGCAATCATCACGGTACTTCCAGCGAAGCCGCCACCTGCAGCCTTTGTTGTGAATGCAGAGTCTAAGATTACGTGGATGGCAGGCAATAAATAAGCATGATTTACACAGAGAATGTAGATGCAGCCTAATACATAAAAGAGTGCCATGAAAGGTACCAGCATGCCACAAACCTTGGAGATACTTTTCACGCCTCCAAGAATCACAGCTGCTCCTAAAGCCGTAACGATGGTTCCAGTAATGTATGGAGAAATGCCGTATTGGTTTTCTACCAGGGTTGAGATGGCATTTGCCTGTACCGTGCTACCGATTCCGAATGATGCCAATGCGGCAAAGAGGGCGAACAGAACTGCAAGCCATTTCCAGCCCAATCCTTTTTCCAGGGCATACATAGGACCACCCAACATCGTGCCTCGCTTGGTCTTTACGCGATATTTTACGGCGAGTAATCCTTCGGCATATTTGGTAGAAATACCAAAAACACCGGTTAACCAGCACCAGAGTACGGCTCCTGGTCCGCCAAGAGCGATAGCTGTAGCCACACCGATGATGTTACCGGTACCAATTGTAGCTGCCAATGCTGTTGCCAGTGCTCTGAACTGTGAAACATCTCCTGTGGCATTCTTGTCTTTCTTTACAGACAGTTTGATTGCCTTGAAAATCTTGCGTTGTGGAAAGCGCAAGCGGATGGTCAGAAAGATGTGGGTTCCCAACAGCAGGATAATCATAGGCCATCCCCAGAGGAATGAACTAAATGCGGTGAAAAAATCGTTTATTGCATCCATCTCTTAAAAATTTTATGTTTATCTTATATCTATATTTTTTATACCTGATAACGCAGTTACTTATGTGTTATAACCTTGTTATTTCTCAAATTCTATCTTTACGTTTTTGAATCCCATTGCTTTCAGCATCTCTCTAAACTGAGTTTTGGCATTCGCCTGTGCAGTATAGATATTGGTGCGGTTTAAGCAACGTTTCTTCATGGCTTGATAAGCACGCTCATACATAGCCTGTCTGTCGCTGCCTGTCCATTTGCCTTCTTCAAAGAAACTTTTGGTCTTCGCTTCGTCAATGAAGTTATGGTCCAGCAGTTTGATAGGAGGTAAAGTGCAAACGATGCTGTCCTGGCTGGCTTGTAGCCATCCTTTTTTTACATCCTTCATATCGATACCCAAGCGCAACGTTCCGTAATAGATACGTACCAGTTGGTCATCGCCAAAAAAGCCACGGCGTATTGTATCTATCAGTTCTTCATCACTTACAGATAGAAATTCCCATTGGCCGATATTCTCGATGCTTTCTACCTGAGTGGGTGAGAGGGTTGTCTTATCTTCCTGTACCACGCTGACCTCGTTGTCTTTGGTGAGCCAATAAAAGGCTCCACCCAGAATAAGGATCAGTGCTAATAGTACGATGATTTGTATTCTTTTCATATCATAGTTCTCCTCGCTTAGTGATTCTTTTCAATAGTTGTCTTATCCAGAAGAGTCTTCAGATCGTTGAAAGTGAATTTCTTCCTGAAACTGATTTTGATATTCTCTTCAGCGAATCCCATGTCCTGTAGCATCGGAATCAGGGTGTTTGCTGCACTTTGGCGTGCCTGTTCAAGAATATCTAGGTTCGGGATATCGCGAATGATACTTTCCCTACCTTGTTGTTCGAATTGTGACAGTTCTGCATCACTGTAGTTCTTTCTGGTGAGTGAAACGAATTGTCTTACTCCTTCATGATTGATTTTACTGCTGGTGAGTATCACTTTTGGGTCTGGTAAGATGATTTCTATCTTGTCACCTTGTCGGTTAACGTTCTTAGCAGAGAATCCTGAAAAGTCTACATAAGCTTTTAATGTCGCATCCATCGGAATGGCCACCTTGCGGTTTGAGCCGGGAACATGAATATTAAAGTCTTTCTTGAACAGTGAGCCCTTCAGATTGAGCTGGTCATCATGTGTTATAATCTTATGAACATGGGCTTCTGCTGTATATAAGCGATTGCATTTCTGTATCTGCATCACCATCACAGGTATTGTGTCGATGACTTGCTCCTTCTTTTCTGTTTGCTGATGCGAACATGAAACGAAGGCTAAAAATACAGAAATGATAAATATTAACCTCTTTTTCATACTAAATGTCTTTATTATGCTGCAAAGGTACGGCAAATTGTTCGAAAAACAAAACAAAATCGTTTTTTTTGATGTTCTTTTGCTAAGAAATGAAAAAAAAAGCAGAAAAAGCACTTTTTTTTATATCTTGATTAAACCTTTTCATTTTCTTTTCGTCAAAGTTACGATTAGAATTCATAAACTGAACTTTTATTATATCGTGTAAGATTCAATAGGAAATTTATTAGTTAGTATTTAGGTATGTAGGGCGCCTGCTTGTGAAAGTAGACGCCTTTTTGCGTCTGATTTTGTGTAAGAATGTAGATTTCGGTTCTTTTCTTTGGCTATTTCAAAAGAAAAATGTACTTTTGCAGTAAGAAAAAATAACGGAATGAAACGAATTGATTATATATTAATAGGTCTTTTGGCTATTTCTAGCTTGACGGCTTGTACAGAAAAGAAGAAGAGTAATATCATTATTGCTCCTAAACCCGTGGCTAAGGTTGTGAACAAAGCTACTCAGAAAATGAGTGATTATGAGCAGACCAGAGAGGCTGACTGGGTTGGTTCCCATTATAAAGTGGTGGTGAAACGTTGTTCTGACAAGGAACTTCCGGTTCTCCAGTTGGACGAAAACACCAAGTATTATGATAACAGAATTTCGGTTAAGGTATTGAGAAGCGATGGCACAGAATTCTTTAGCCGTACTTTCACAAAGAAAGATTTCACGTCTTATATTGACAAACATACACAGGACATGGGTGCTTTGCTTGGTATTGTGTATGTGAAAGCAGAAGGTGATTATCTTTACTTCGCAGCAAGTGTAGGGTCGCCTGATGTTACCAGTGATGAATATGTACCTCTGGTACTTAAGATTTCCCGAATGGGTAGTATCTCTATATCAAAGGATGAGAAGTTGGATACCAACGCTTCTGCTGAAGAGGAAGAAGATGAAGAAGATGGGGTATAAAGCGGTTCTTCCTTTGATTCATAATGAGAAATTTATGGCAATTAGAACTTTTTGGATTAAATTCCATGCTTGATAAGCAGATTTCTTAGAAAACATTTGGAGATTCCGACAAATATAGACTGAACTTTCGCATGTGGTTTAAGTACGGGCTGAAGGCCCAAAAGCTTTACATATGCGCTTTAATACAAAAAAGAACAAAATAACCTGCTAAATATTTGGAAGTTACAGAAATATTGCTTAATTTTGCAAAAGAAAAGTTGCCCACGGCAATTTGAAAGCAAGCTTTCATTGCGCTCGTTTGCATCACAAACATTTAAATGATATAATTATGTTAGGAATAAATGCACCA
>JAJVTK010000048.1:0-21556 GCA_021622245.1 Segatella copri
GCGATGCCCTGGGCTAGGAGCTTTTGGGCCTTCAGCCCGTTCTTGAACCACATGCTAAAATACAACACCATGATATTGAAGTGAATTATATCGAAGAAGATGATGTTACTCAAGATGTTACTCTAGATGGGTCTCAAGGTGGTATTCAAGATATCCCTTACCCCACTTCCACCACTACCTCGCTGCCCCTGACCATCGCCTTCTTCACGCGGTCGAAGAGTTGGAGGAAGAGTTCCTGGCTCCTCAGTACGAAGCCGGGCGCATGGGCCTCACCGATGAGGATGCCACCCTGGCGCAGACGGAACGGACCATTGCCCGGCTGCATCATGGGACAAGGAAGGGCATAAAGTCCTTCCAGACACCCGAACTCATGACTCTTGCGCTCCATGCGGCAAAGCTTGCAGGTTTCGGGGAGAGGAAGAGAGGAAGATGAAGAAGAATCATCCCTTATCGGTTCGAGGAAAAGCATCTGGCGGGCGAAGCATTTGCATTTTGCCACCATGATGTGATATTCACCCGGCTCCAGACAGCCACCCTCACGCTCCATCGTATCACAAATGTACTGATGGCCTACAACGATACCCTGGCGATTAACTACTTCCTGACTAAGGCGACCAACAATGGCGCCATGATCTCTACGTAAACGATTTAAAACTAACTTCATCATAACACGCAACAACTTAAAAACAACAATAGAAAAACATTTGAAATTCACATTCACTTTCACATTTTCTGAACGTAAAACGACTGGTAATAATCAGACAAATCCTTGCAACCTTCCGGCAACTGATGGTACACCAGCTGAGGAAACATCTCCTTCAGTTTCATATAAAGACCGATGCCCGGCTTGTCCTGATCAGGCCACATGTGAAGATTCCTTCCCACTAAAAGATTGCGGCATTCTTCGTTACAAAGCGTCGCACTCGGGATGGCTATTGCCTTGTAACCCATAGACATAGCACTCCAGCAGTCGGTACATCCCTCAGTAATAACCAATGGCTCTTTTTCTGTCACCTGCGGCAAGATCTGCATCCCATATACCATCGGCTTGCTACCTGGTGCAAACTTAAACCGCGGTTTTTCTTCAGTCTTATCCCCCAGATATCTGCTCTGAACCGTCAGCAGATTGCCATGAACGTCATAATAGGGAATCAACAAGGAAGGACCATCAAAAAACTTTCCACCAAAGCGATAGCCAGCAATGGAGAAATCTGTGCTCACCACTCTACACCAATAGATATATTCCGGGCGCAACTTTCTCTGATAGAACAGGAAATCCTTGGCTTTATCTGTCAGTTTCTTGCCCATGAGCATACGCATCAGATAATCTACGTCAGGCTTATGCTGAAACTCGCCTCTGAGATTGAGTCTGTCCGTATCACATTCTGATTTTCTATGCTCAGCAACAGCTTTATCCCGATGTTGCACATCCTTTCGGTTTCCCGTAGACTGATTAGCAGCGCTGATTTTGAATCTTCTGCACAGCCATTGGCAAGCCTCCGAAAAAGAGAGATTCTCCCGTTTCATCACCAGGTCGATATTATCTCCACCCCACCCGCACGCAAAGCAATGACAAGTGTTGGTGGATGTCCAGAAATGCAAACTCGGATTTTTATCATTATGACTGATACAAAGGGCATTATGATACCGCAAACCCATTCCCAATTCATCAGCAACCTCCAGGATGCTGATAGCTCTAAGTTTAGAGAGCGTATTTGAATCAATATATTCTGCCATCTTCTAATTGTCTTTTTTAGTATTACCATCACCCATAGTGCCTTTCTGCTGCGTCTTTCTAAGCACCTTTCTATCCTCGCCCTTTGCCGGTTTTTCGAGCCATCCCCATCTGCGCCAGTTGCACACCATGTTGCGGGCAGGGGTCTTGAGCCCCTTCTGCTTCAGAAATTCCTCCAGGAACTGATAAGAGAATTCCTGCGGCAACTCGCTGAAATAGTCTACAGTATGATAAGGCTCTCCTTCGCCCTCGGCAGAAATCTGCTCGAAAGCCTTGCCCCACCGCTGCAACATATTCTGCAAGATGCGGTCGGCACAAGCCAGATAGGTCTGCCTTACCAGTTTCCGGATTTCCTTCTCGCTCTTCTTCCCTTCCACTTTGTAAAGCACTTGCATGAGGGCAGCGATGCGGAAGGCTGAAACCGAACTGCGCTTGTAGAAGACATCCATCGACTTAGACATGGTTTTCACCACCTGCTGGCGGCAGTCGTTACACCATTTTACCACCGTCTTGTAGAGCCAGCTCATATCTTCCTCTATCTCCTGATGGAATTTTCCTTCTTCCTCGTAGCACAACCCGAAGAGCTTATCCAATGTATTCTCCAGCTCATTACGCTGCGTATCGGTCAACGCCTGAAACTGTGGCGGATTGTCGCCCAGATGACTGATGAGCGGGCATAAGATAGTTCGGGTTACAGCACCGCCCTCAATGGCAGCCTTGTTCATATATCTGCTCACCGCACTCTGGGTGCCGCAGAATACGAACGAGAGCAAGGCATCTACCATGGCACTATAGCTGGATTCGCTCATGAAATCCTGACCATATACGCTGCCCAAATCGTAAGCCGTCTTGATAACCTGCGAGAGGTCGGCAAACTGGCGCTTGGCAGAATGCACGATGGCAGAAATCTCATCGGCAAATTCGAAGAGCGTCTTCGGAGCACCATAAAGTTTGACTGCTGCATCGCATCGCTTGATAAACATGGTGAGCGATACGGTTTCGGGCAGGATGGTGATGTCGGTCTTCGGTTCGGGTGGCAGCTTGCCGTCCTTCTTTCCCTGGCGTCGCTTCAGGGCGGCATACTCCTGCTCCTTGGCTCTCATTTCGCTGTCGCGCTCGATGAAAGGTTTCATCAGGGTACGCATGATGTATCTGGCAAACGACTTTCCGCTCGACTGCTCGCCCTCTACGATGACCTGCAACACGATGGCCGATTTTTCTCCCTGATTATCATACACATACTGTATTCTGACACGTGTAAGATAAACGCTGAGCATGGCAGCAGCCACCACCAGCGTAGGATACTTGAGGTCAGAAGGCGAAGTGATCATCCATTCTCTGATGCCCGACGGATAATCCTTATCGGCAATCAGGTGATGCATGGGCATCTCTTCATTCTCTTCAGCCTGTTCAGCCAGCTTTTTTCCTATCAACCCAGATGATACCTTGTTATTGATTCCGCCCTTGGTATCCTCAGGCTTTGCCACTGGATTAGTCCGAGACGCTTCCTGTGGAGGTATTTTCTTTCCTTTTTCCATAATCCCAATCATTGATTATTTCTGAATGCAAAAGTAAGGAAAAAAAGCCTCCCTGGCAATAGGCGTCCTGCCGGTTCGCCTCCTACTAAGCCTCATCGCCGGCAACTAAGCCTTCCGCTAAGCCTCCAGCTCATCTGAAGGCATAAAAAAAGCACTCTTTGCTTGCAAACGAAGCAAAAAGTGCTGATACTGTATTATTTCTAAAAAATCTTCTGTTCAGATATGTTTCTATTCATTTATATTATCACCCTCACTGACATAAGAAAGAACCAAACGGCGAACCACGGCATGAATGTCTTCATTAGGGAACTTTTGGCGATATTCTGCCGTAAGGTCTTCACAGAAATACATCTTGCTATCAACCAAAGAAGAAGGAATATTTTGATGCATAAACACATCGTATGTTGCAACAGGCTTGCCATCCTTTGTGGCGATAGGCACAATATCCATCTTATACCAACCTCGTACAGATGCGGCAGGGAACAATCTATAATTGTCCTTACTCTCCACTTTACCAGCGATGTTCAGTGTATATTCGTCAGCAGACTTATCGTCCTCAGGATTCACCGCATATAGCATATATAAAGGAGAAAGCGTCGAGTAGCTTTTTATGATAAACTGATATTTCTTGCTTCCTCCAAAAGGAGGGTTTGCCTTCAAATCCTGCTCTATATCCTCACGAATTTGTGGCGCATCCACCACAAACTCTACTTCGCCAGTATAATTGACGACAGATTTCGATGGCTGTGGATTTGGCTGAATACCTTCACCATTGTCATTGCTGTTGTCACACGCACAAAAAGCCAAGACTACCAACAGTAGTAAGACTGATTTTTTTACTAAATACTTCATATCCTAATTTGTTTATTAAACCTATTCTGATTAAACGTAGAATATGCCTAAAAATTGCTCTATTTTACGTTTTTAACATTCCATCTAAAACTTGCCAACACTCACAAGAAGCAATCATTTCCCCGCTTCCTACTGACCCTTACGGTAGATGGCAACAAAGCGGTTAGCGATATTGATGAGTTTCTGCCGGGCGTTAGGATCACTTACATCATCAAAACTCCAGTTGGGAAATTCGCCACGCATCTTGGAGAAACGCTTGGAGATGACACTGGCATTGGTCAGGTCGGAAGGCAATTTCAGCTGCTCTGTAAGATACTTGCAGAAAGATGCGCCATTATCAAATTTGCCTTCAAAATCTTTGATATCAGAGAGCGCCACCATAATCAGGGCATAGTCTTTCTTCAAAGGAATAGCCTTCTCGTCTATCATCTTCTGCAAGGCTCGCTTTACTCTTTCTCCCTGGCTCAAGTCGCCCCATTTCCTCTCATTATCTTCTTCCGTTTTTTCCTGCCCGCCGTTTTCCTGATGCTCATCGTCTGTCACTTCCAATTCCAATGCCCTCTGCGGTTCAGGCTCGAATCCGTGCAGATAATCTTCATCATTGTTCTGGCGCATCAGTTCATTAATCTGAGATGAAACGAAGAAACCATCCTCGCCATAATAACCGATATTGGCTGCCAGCCGCTCAACCACCTCATGGTTCTTCACGACTGCTCCGAGGCACCGCTGAGAAAACTCCTGAGTTACGTAGCTTCTCCATTGCCCCATAATCATTGAGCAAAATTGAAATACTTTCGACTCCAAAGGCATCATCTGAAGTATCACAGCTGCCATATACAGGATGACAAATACGATTCTCTGCCGCTCGTCCTGAGCTGTAGCATACCCATCCTCGTCAACATAGTTTTTCTCATATTGCCCTATTCCTTCCACAAAGGCTAGGCGGCTCTCGGTATCGGTATGCGAAAACATCATTTTGTCTACGATGCAGAATACCTCATAAAAAACATCCTCGCATGAACATCTGGACGTAGGAAACCACGTCTTATCATTGAAGATATCATGGGTGATGGCTCTGAAAACCTGATAAATCATGTGTTGCGAAAAAGATTTATCTACCATCTGTCTGGTCTTCATCTTAAATAACCTCATCGTCGTAACCATTTAAATCATCAAGAATCACATCAAGAGAATTGATCAAAGCAAACTGAGAATTCCCATGACAATCGCAACAGACAGCATCTCCATTAACCAGAGCAACAATCTCAACATCGGAGATTTTCACCTTGGTTCGTTTCAGCGAACGGGAAGAGGTGCACGGACCTTTCCAATAATATACCTTGATGCCGTAATCTTCCTTGCTGCACAGGTTCACCATCAAGGCAACGTCTCTGTTTGCCTTGTCCAAGCGCAACTGCTTACCTTTATCTGTACCAAATTTTACCTCATACATACTGGCATTGAGACACTCCATTAATGACTGCTGCATCTGTAATTGCATGACAAAGGAATATGGCGCATCGCTGAGAGACTGATGGCGAGGAAAAGAAAACACCACAGCCCTTGGCCTGTAGCCAGCCTTGATTCTCTCAGCCACGGCATCAAAGAAATCACCAGGTGGCAACTTGGCAGAAATCACCATATTCCAGCCATATTGATTCGCCACCCTGTTGATATTATCACGCAGAAGAGCCACCACCTTGTCCTGTCCTCTTTTGCCGCCGAAGATTCTAGATTCTTCCACAAAAAGGAAACCTCTGTTGGGGCGATTATCAATGATTACCTTACAGAAAGGCTGGTTGTGAATTTCATTCTCCTTAAAGTTACTCCAATAAAATTCTTTTTTGTCTGCGCATACATCCAGCACAGCCACACCTTCGCGAAATCCCAATATTCGGTTGTCGTGAATAACATCTTCCTCATTCTTCCGTGATTCCACCAAAGTCATTTTCTTGCTTTTCAGCAAACTGTCCATTACCTTCTCGAAACCAGTCTGACATTCCTGATATTTTTCAGGCGATGACATTTCGAGAAAATCCAAGGGTAAAGTACCCTCGATACTTGAAAGATTCCGGCTTTTGCAGAAATCATACTTGAAGACAACAAAAGAAGTCTTTTCTGTGCTGTTTTTGATTCGTCCAGTCATTGGCTTGCGATTTAAGTTATACCATGAAAGTTATTTTTCATAGCATCTACAAAAGTAATACTTTTTCCCCGAATAAACAAATAAATTCTAAATTATTTTTTACCAAATTGTCTTTTTTCATAAAACCATCAAAACAAAATGTGAATGTGAATGTGAATTTGAAATGTAAATCAATGTATCAGGTTATTCCATCCATTCCTTTTATAGGATATTGTGAATGAAATTCAGTCCTCGCGCGCGTACCTTATTATATATATAATATAAACCTGTTATAATGGCTACTATTACTTAAACACGATTATACGCTTCTCCTTCAGGTAACATTGAAAAACATTTCAAATTCACATTCACATTCACATTTTTGCCTTTCCTTCTATCCACCAGCTAACCCACATAGCAAGTAACTGTGCGCCCGATGCCCCTAAAACTGCGTGGCGACGCACCACCAGCTGCGTCCCGACGTAGCTGGCGATACGTCGGGACGTAGCGCCGACTGCGTCGCCACGCAGTTGGGGGTACGTTGGGACACGCCCTGAAAGGGCAGAAGCTCCTAGCCCAGGGCAACGCCCTGGGTAGCTATTGACGCAATCCCGGCGCCCTGTAAGGGCAAAAGCTTTAAAACCTCAAGCAAAAAATATAAAGCTTTTGCCCTTACAGGGCGTATTGGCTACATCCTTAAAACCCAGGGCGTTGCCCTGGGCTAGGAGCTTCTGCCCTTTCAGGGCGTGTGGCGTCAAGCAAATACATGATTAATGAGGAAGGAATGCACGTGATTCGGGACAAGGATGCACGTGATTCGGGACAACTATTGTTTTTCAGAGAAAAATGTTGTATCTTTGCACTGTCATTCATTAAGAACGGCAAATGGGAAATTAACCACTAAAAAACGGAGGGGGAAAACGACAGGGGTGCACACCTGCCCAATCTCTTTCTAAATGTTGAACCATTAAAAAAAAGAAAGGAAAAAGAAAATGAAAAAGGAAGTTTGGAAAACTATCTTGCAGGTGATTATCGCTGTACTTACTGCCGTAGGCACTACGCTCGGCGTTACCAGCTGCATGTAGACTGATTTGTTTAACCATTAAAAAAAGATTTGAATTATGGGTATTAAAGTAAAAGCAATTGAGCGCAACGTAGCGTTCGAAAAAGGTAAGCAAAAGTGGGCATTCGTGATGCAGGCTGAACTCTACAGCCAGCTCAACGCCACGAAGGTGATAGAAGAAGCTGCCGTTCGCAGCGGATTGCCTAAGGCGGTAATCAACGCCGGATGGTCGGCCATCGGCGAAGTGATTGCTGCATGGGCCACCGAGGGCCACAGCGTGGCTGTACCAGGACTGGGCAGCCTCCGATTCGGTCTTAACTCTACCGCCGTAGAGGATGTGAACAAGGTGAGCGCCAACCTCATCACCCGCCGATACATCATCTTCGTGCCTAACACCGACATCAAGAAGGAACTCGAAGAGACTTCCGTCAACATCACCTGCTACGACCGAAACGGCAAGGTGGTGAAGCAGGTTACCTCTACCGATACGCCTCCTACTACCCCATCCGGAGGCGATAATCCGTCCGGAGGCGATAATCCATCCGGAGGCGACACCCCATCGGGCGGCGATTCTACTGGCGGAACCGGAAGCGAAAACAGCGGCGACGGACTTGAATAAAAGGTGCTGAGCCTGAAAAGTAAAACCCTCCCCAGGTCTTAAAAAGTCCTAGGGAGGGTAAACTTTGTCTGGCAGTTAAATTGTTTACGCAATGTACCATACCAGACGCCCGAATACAACATGCTAACCCACCTTTCCCCTTACGGAATCAGCATGTCATTAACAATCCTTTGTGCCTCAAATAAATAATACTTTTTTTCAAACTAAATTGAATCCTAGCCTCACGGCTAAAACGTATATAATGTTTTTACCTTATTTCAAAACATGATGGTAACATATTCTGCAGCGATATCAACCAGCTTCTTGCGGCGGGCTACACCTATTATATAATGAGCCTCCTTCGCCGAACAGTGGAAGTATTTCTTCACAGCTGTTACCAGTTCTTCCTTGCGTATCGAGCCTATACCCTTAGGATAAGCCTTGCGGATAGCCTTCTCGATATCTGCCATCTTATATTCATGGTGGCGCTTGTGGAAGTACTGCGATACGATGATAGAGAGAACTATCACGAGCAGGATGATGATAAATACTACAGACTTATTCATTTCTTTATCTCCTAATTTATTTATTAGACATATCAGGTTCGCTGAATCACCCTTCTGGGTTCTCCAGGTTTTCTGCATCACCGATAGCCGTTATCGGTAAATCCACTGCAAATATAGCATTTTTTCTTGAAACAACAACATTTTTCGGCATTTTTTTCACTATTTCTGCAAAAAAACTTGCTAAATACAAAAAAAACACGTATTTTTGCAAGAAAATAATCCTTAAGACAGAAAGATAATGCAAGAAACTGTAAAGAAAGTATTGAATGGCGATTTTAATCGCAAGAAAGCATTGCTGTTCCTCATAACGGCTCTGCTTACCGTTATCGTCTGGAACCTGCCCATCGACAGCTTCGGCATCGATGGACTCACCATCGTGCAGCAGCGCGTCATCGCCATCTTCGTCATGGCCGTGATGCTCTGGCTCACCGAGGCCATACCGGCATGGGCAACCAGCGTAGTGATCATCTTCGTGCTGCTGTTCTTCGTCAGCGACTCCGCCTTCAAGATTATGCAAGGCTCGGAGGCTGAGATGGGCAAGCTGCTCGACTATCAGGGTGTGATGGCGTGCTTCGCCGACCCTACCATCATCCTCTTCCTGGGCGGTTTCGTGCTCGCCATAGCCGCTACCAAGAGCGGACTCGACGTGATGATGGCGAAGGCCCTGATTGCGCCATTCGGCAAACGTTCTGAGAACGTGCTGCTGGGCTTCATGCTCATCACCGGCATCTTCTCGATGTTCATTTCTAATACAGCCACCGCTGCCATGATGCTCACCTTCCTCACACCGGTGTTCAAATCGTTGCCGCCTTCGGGCAAGGGTCGCGTGGCGCTCACCATGGCTATCCCTATCGGAGCCAACCTGGGCGGTATGGGAACCCCTATCGGAACCCCTCCTAACGCCTTCGCCTTCAAGGTATTGAACGACCCTGCAGGTCTGAACCTGGGTCTCAGCTTCGGCGACTGGATGCTCATCATGGCTCCTATGGTGCTCATCATGCTCCTGATGGCATGGGTCATCATCCGCAAGATGTTCCCGTTCTCTGCCAAGACCATCGAGCTCAATATCGAGGGCAACATGCAGCATAACTGGCGCACCACGGTAGTGGCCGTCACCTTCCTCGTAACCATCCTGCTCTGGGTATTCGGCAAGCAGCTGGGCATCAACGCCAACACCGTGGCGATGCTCCCTATCGCCGTATTCGCCCTTACGGGAGTGATTACAGCCAAGGACCTGAAGGAGATTGACTGGGCTGTCATCTGGATGGTGGCAGGCGGATTCGCCCTCGGTTTGGCGATGAACGGCACCGGTCTGGCCGAGGCAGCCGTAAAGAGCATTCCGTTTGCAGAATTCAATCCGCTGGTCATCATGATTGTATCCGGACTGGTATGCTTCATCCTGAGTAACTTCATCTCGAACACCGCCACCGCCGCCCTGCTCATCCCTATCCTCACGGTGGTATGCGCCGGCATGGGCGACAAGCTCAACACCATCGGCGGCACCTCTACCATCCTTATCGGAGTAGCGGTATCAGCCAGCTGCGCCATGTCGCTGCCTATCTCAACCCCTCCTAACGCCATCGCCTACTCTACCGGACTCATCCAGCAGACCGACATGGTGAAGGCAGGACTCACGGTGGGCATCCTGAGCATGATAGTGGGCTACGCCGTGCTCATCACCTTCTGCAAGATGGGCGTGCTCTAGAGGGGCATCATCTGCGAAAATACACATTATTATATATATAAAGGAATGAAAAAGATTGTTATAGGAATCGACGTAGGCATCTCTACGACCAAGATTGTGGGCATCGATGAAAGCGGCGTGGTGGTAAGCCCCATCCGCATCAAGGCCACCGACCCTATCACCTCGCTCTACGGAGCCTTCGGCAAGTATCTGCACGACAACAAGATTGCGCTGAGCGATGTAGAACAGGTGATGCTCACAGGCGTAGGTTCTGCCTACATCGACGAGCCCATCTACGGACTGCCTACCTCGAAGAGCGAGGAGTTCGTGGCCGACGGACTGGGCGCCCGATACGAGAGTAAGCTCGACCGCATGATTGTGGTGAGCATGGGAACCGGAACATCGCTCGTAAAATGCGATGACAACGAGATAAGGCACATCGGAGGCATCGGCATAGGCGGCGGAACCCTGGCAGGACTGAGCCGCATCATGCTGAAGACCGACGACATCAAGCAGATCATCAACCTCGCCAAAGACGGCGACGTGAGCAAGATAAACCTGCTGATAGGCGACATCAGCGCCAAGCCTCTGCCCGGACTCCCGATGAACGCCACCGCATCGCTCTTCAGCAACGCCAAGGCCAACGCTTCGCGCGAAGACATCGCCATGGGACTCATCTGGATGGTGCTGCAGTCGATAGGTTCGGCTACCATCCTCTCATCGCTCGAATCGGGCATCAAGGATTTCGTGCTCATCGGCAACCTCACCCTGCTGCCACAATGCCGCGAGGTGTTCCCAGCCATGGAGAAACTCTACGGAGTGAGGTTCAGGATACCGAAATACTCGGAATTCTGCACCGCCATCGGAGCTGCGCTCGACTATAAGCGACAAGCAAAATAATCACCCCCGAATCGCCGCAATGCCCTATACACGGGCGTTGCGGCGATTTGCTTTCTCCATCCTGTCACAAAGCACAGACAACAAGGGAAAAACGCACACAAGCGCACAAAATGCGCAACACGCTGATAGATAACAACTTAAACGTTTCGGAAAACGGAAATTTGTCAAAGTTTTCCAAAACTTTTTCGTTTCCTTCTGATTATCAGCGACTTAATATTTTTTAACGATAAAAAAGTTGTCCAAAAGCAATTACTTTCAGAAATATTTTATATCTTTGCAATGTCAAAAGGAGGTACCTATCTACCTCTTCAAGTCATAATGACTTAATACTAAGTAATTTAAACATCAATCGTAAAAGTAATACTAAAATGATCCAGACAGTAGTAAAGCGTGACGGACGCATCGTTGGATTCAACGAACAGAAAATCATGGCAGCCATTCGCAAGGCCATGTTGCATACCGACAAGGGTGAAGATACCACTCTTATCGAGCAGATAACCGACCACATCTCTTATCGCGGCAAGAGCCAGATGAGCGTTGAGGCCATTCAGGACGCCATCGAGATGGAGCTCATGAAGAGTGCCCGCAAAGATGTAGCCCAGAAGTATATCGCATACCGCAACCAGCGTAACATCGCCCGCAAGGCGAAGACACGCGACGTATTCATGAGCATCGTCAATGCCAAGAACAACGACATCACCCGTGAAAACGCCAACATGAATGCCGACACACCAGCCGGCATGATGATGAAGTTCGCTTCAGAAACCACTAAACCATTCGTCGACGACTACCTCCTCTCTGAGGATGTACGCGACGCCGTCATGCACAACTATATACATATTCACGATAAGGACTATTACCCAACCAAGAGTCTCACCTGCGTGCAGCATCCGCTCGACGTGATTCTGAACCACGGATTCACAGCCGGTCACGGTTCAAGCCGTCCTGCCAAGCGCATCGAGACCGCAGCCGTGCTGGCATGTATCTCTCTCGAGACCTGCCAGAACGAGATGCACGGCGGCCAGGCTATCCCAGCCTTCGACTTCTATCTGGCTCCATACGTACGCATGTCGTACCAGGAAGAGGTGAAGAACCTGGAGAAACTGACAGGCGAAGACCTGAGCAACCTCTATGATGCGCCTATCGACGACTACCTGGAGAAGCCGCTCGACGGACTGCAGGGCCGCGAACGCCTGGAGCAGCACGCCATCAACAAGACCGTGAACCGCGTGCATCAGGCAATGGAGGCATTCATCCACAACATGAACACCATCCACAGCCGCGGCGGTAACCAGGTAGTATTCTCAAGCATCAACTATGGTACCGATACCAGTGCCGAGGGCCGCTGCATCATGCGCGAAATCCTGCAGAGCACCTATCAGGGCGTAGGCAATGGCGAAACAGCCATCTTCCCTATCCAGATATGGAAGAAGAAGAGAGGCGTAAACTATCTGCCTGAGGACAGAAACTACGACCTCTACAAGCTGGCCTGCAAGGTAACAGCCCGCCGTTTCTTCCCTAACTTCCTGAACCTCGACGCTACCTTCAACCAGAACGAGAAGTGGCGTGCTGATGATCCGGAGCGCTACAAGTGGGAGATTGCAACCATGGGCTGCCGTACCCGCGTGTTCGAAGACCGCTGGGGCGAGAAGACCAGCATCGCCCGCGGTAACCTGAGCTTCTCTACCATCAACATCGTGAAGCTCGCCATCGAGTGCATGGGCATCGAAGACGAAAAGCAGCGCATCGACATGTTCTTTGCCAAGCTCGACAATATCCTCGACATCACAGCCAAGCAGCTCGACGAGCGCTTCCAGTTCCAGAAGACGGCGATGGCTAAGCAGTTCCCTCTGCTCATGAAGTATCTCTGGGTAGGCGCAGAAAACCTGAAGCCGGAAGAGACCATCGAGAGCGTCATCAACCACGGAACCCTGGGTATCGGCTTCATCGGATTGGCAGAATGCCTCGTTGCCCTCATCGGCAAGCACCACGGCGAGAGCGAGAAGGCACAGGAGCTGGGACTGAAGATTGTTACCTACATGCGCGACCGTGCCAACGAGTTCAGCGAGCAGTATCATCACAACTACTCTATCCTGGCTACTCCAGCCGAGGGATTGAGCGGTAAGTTCACTAAGAAGGACAGAAAGCAGTTTGGCGTCATCCCTGGCGTTACAGACCGCGACTATTATACCAACTCCAACCACGTGCCTGTATACTATAAGTGTACAGCCCTGAAGAAGGCACAGGTCGAGGCTCCATACCACGACCTGACCCGCGGCGGCCACATCTTCTATGTAGAGATTGACGGCGATGCTACCCACAACCCTTCTGTTATCGAGAGCGTGGTAGACATGATGGATAAGTACAACATGGGTTACGGCTCAGTAAACCACAACCGCAACCGCTGTCTCGACTGCGGCTACGAGAATGCTGACGCCCACCTCGAGGTTTGTCCTAAGTGCGGCAGCCACCACATCGACAAGCTGCAGCGCATCACCGGTTATCTGGTAGGTACTACAGACCGCTGGAACAGCGGCAAGCTTGCCGAGCTCCACGACCGAGTAACCCATATCGGAGGGGAAAAGTAAAATGATCAGCGTATTAAGCATCGTACATGATACGATGGTAGACGGTCCGGGCTTCCGCACATCCATTTATTGTGCGGGATGCCCCAACCATTGTCCGGGCTGCCATAATCCGCAGTCGTGGGACATCAGCCACGGCACGATGACCTCTACCGACGAGCTGATGAAGGAAATCATGAGCGACCCCTTCGCCAACGTCACCTTCTCGGGCGGCGACCCTATGTTTCAGGCAAAGGGCTTTGCCGAGCTGGCACGCGCCATCAGGGAGCAGAGCAGCAAGAGCATCTGGTGCTTTACGGGCTATCTCTTCGAAAACCTCGTGAAGAATCCCGAGCAGCTGGAACTCCTCCGCCAAATCGATGTATTGGTAGACGGCCCCTTCGTACAGGCATTGCGCGATGAAGACCTCTTCTTCAGGGGCAGCAGCAACCAGCGCATCATCAACGTGCAGAAGTCGCTGAAAGAAGGAAGAGTGATAGAACTCAATCTTACAACAGAAAACCCGAATCCGGTATTGTAAATCTACATACCAGATTCGGGTTTCCCGTTTCTTTTTCGGGCACGGATTACACGGATTTTCTTATCTTAAATATCTCCTATCCCTCTTAGCATCCGTTTCTTCGAGGTAGTTGATAGAACTCTGAATATAGTCACGCTCCCACTCGCTCTCGTGCAATTTCTCATCGCCATAGAGCAGAAGGTCGAGATCCAGCGGAACATCTACCTTACGATAGGGACCGCGGATTCTGCGTCCGCATCTCTGCTCTACACTCCGCAGCGCGGCAAGCACAGACTTCTTGGAGCAGATGGTCTCCCCCAACATCACCTGATTCAGAAACTTGTCTGAATTCTCCAGTCCGATAGGCTCAGTCCACATGCGCGGACCGAAGAGGCAGTTCTTGAACATCCATCTCAGATGTTCATGTGCCTTCAACACATTCTCCTCCTGATTTCTGTTAGAGCCGATAGCTATAATTACTTTTGTACGAGTTTTCATTATTAAAATCTTTATTTCTACAAAACAAGTCAGTATCTCTCAGAAAAGACAGATAGCCCCTGCATTTGTATGTCACTGAACTTTCGCAAGTTTTACCCCACACGCCCTGAAAGGGCAGAAGCCCCTAGCCCAGGGCATCGCCCTGGGTTATTACGGACGCAAACCTGTCGCCCTGTAAGGGCAAAAGCTTTAAAACTCCAGGCAAAACATAAGGCTTTTGCCCTTACAGGGCGCCTTGCTGATTGCTATTATACCCAGGGCGATGCCCTGGGCTAGGAGCTTCTGCCCTTTCAGGGCGTGCTGCTTCTGGAGCTTTTGGGCCTTCAGCCCGTACTTAAGCCACATGCAAAAGTTCAATATGCAATATTTTGTGCAAAGATATTAAAAATTTTGTAATAAACCGCGATTTATCCGTTTTTTTTTATATTTTTGCAGAATGAATCATCTAAAAGCAAACATTTTAGGGCTCGCTCTGCTCTGCTGCCTCCCGATGAGCGCACAGCTGAAGTGGAACCAGGCCTATCAGACATACATCAATCAGTATAAGGATCTTGCCATCGAGCAGATGCTCCGTTACCGCATTCCAGCCAGCATCACCCTAGCACAGGGACTGTTTGAGAGTGCGGCAGGAAGGAGCGACCTCGTACGCCAGGGCAACAACCACTTCGGCATAAAATGTCACAACTGGACGGGACCTACCCAATACCACGACGATGATGCCCGTGGCGAATGCTTCCGCGTATACCAGGACGCAAGAGACAGCTACGAAGACCACAGCAAGTTCCTCGCCCGCCAGCCACGCTATGCACGCCTCTTCGAACTCTCGCAGCACGACTACAAGGGATGGGCTCGCGGACTGAAAGCCTGCGGCTACGCCACCAACCCGCAGTATGCCAGCAAGCTGATACAGATTATAGAGCTCTACAAGCTCAACCAGTATGACAAGGCCAAGCGCTACGACCGCTTCATGGCTACCCACAGCGGTACCGACCAGCCTGTAAACGCCGAAGGATTGCTGCACCCTATCCATATCTTCAACAAGAATTACTATCTCTATGCCCGCGAAGGCGACACCTTCAAGAGCATAGGCAAGGAGGTGGGCATCAGCTGGCGCAAACTGGCACGCTACAACGAGCGCGACAAGCATACCGTGCTGCACAAGGGCGACATCATCTATCTGAAGAAGAAACGTTCCAAGGCACCTAAGCAGTATAAGAAGCGCCCTCACGTGATACAGCCGGGCGAAAGCATGTACGCCATCTCGCAGAAGTATGGCATCCGACTGGAGAAACTCTACAAGATGAACCATCTCGACCCTAACATCCCGGTAAGCGTAGGAACAAGGCTGAGGGTGAGATAAGTGATTAGTGATTCGGTCACTTGGTGATTCGGTGAGAAATGTGAATGTGAATGTGAATTTAAAATGAAAAGACAATGAAGAGAATGATATTATCCCTCGCCACCATGGCGATGCTGATGGCGCCAGGCACAGTAAAGGCGCAAAACTTTGACGACTATTTCACAGACAAGACGCTGCGGGTAGACTATACCTTTGCCGGCAACCAGAAGCAGCAGATGATAGCCGTAGACGAACTCAACGTAATGCCACGCTGGTACGGCAAACGGCAGCGACTGGCCGAACTCCCGGTAGAGGGCAACGGACAGATAACCGTACGCGACCACCGCTCGGGCAAAATCATCTACCGCAACTCCTTCTCCACCCTCTTCCAGGAATGGCTCTCCTATCCTGAAGCTGAGAAGAATACGCAGAGTTTCGAGAACGTATTCCTCGTGCCGATGCCGAAAGATACCGTCGACATCACCCTCGACCTGCGCAACAACCGCCGCGAGATAACCACCACGCTCACCCACCAGGTAGCGCCGAAAGACATTCTGATTCATCAGAAAGGCAACAAGCCTACACCATACGTCACCCTGCAGCAGGCTGCCGACACCACCCGATGCATCCACATCGCATACGTGGCAGAAGGCTATACCGATGCAGAAATGCCTGTCTTCCTGAAAGATGCGCAGGAGGCTACAGAGGCCATCTTCGCCCACGAACCTTTCAAGAGCATGAGAGACCGCTTCAACATCGTAGCCGTGAAGTCGCCTTCCAAGCAGAGCGGACCAAGCATCCCAGCCCAGGGCATCTGGCACGAGACCGCCCTCAGCTCTCATTTCGACACCTTCTACAGCGACCGCTATCTTACCACCCTGCATCTCAAAGACCTGCACAACTGGCTGGCAGGTACCCCTTACGAGCACATCATCGTGCTGGTAAATTCGGATAAGTATGGCGGTGGCGGCATCCTCAATTCATACAATCTCACCACCTGCCACCAGAAATGGTTCAAGCCGGTAGTGGTGCATGAGTTTGGCCATTCCTTTGCCGGACTTGCCGATGAATACGCCTACGAGCAGGAGCAGATACCGATGTATCCTCACGATGTAGAGCCTTGGGAGAAGAACATCACCACCCTTGCCGATTTCCACGGAAAATGGGAGAACATGATAGACAAAAAGACCAAGATTCCTACTCCACTCTCTAAGAAAGAGAAGGAAGCGGTGAGCAAGGTGGGTGTCTTCGAAGGTGCCGGATACAGCCTGAAGGGCGTTTACCGCGGTGTGCAGGACTGCCGTATGCGCATCAACGAAACGCCGGAATTCTGCCCGGTATGCAAGAAGGCGCTGCAAGACATCATCGACTTCTACACGAAATAAAGAAATCATAAAAACATTATATCTATGAAAGAGCAAAACCTAAACATCAGATACATGGTGGCTCAGCTCTCTGAGTTGAGCCAGCAGGAGCAGGAGCTCGTAAACAGGGCGAAGGCTGCCACCAGCAATGCCTATGCTAACTACAGCCACTTCTATGTGGGAGCAGCCCTGCTCCTGGGCGACGGCAGAATAGTGATTGGAGCCAACCAGGAGAACGCCGCCTTCCCGTCGGGGCTCTGTGCCGAGCGCAGCGCCATCTTCGGTGCCCAGAGCAATTATCCCGACCAGCCTGTACTGACGCTCGCCATTGCTGCGAGAAACGGGAATGGCTTCCTCAAGTCGCCTATCTCGCCATGCGGAGCCTGCCGCCAGGTGATACTGGAGATGGAAGACCGCTACCAGCGCCCCGTACGCATCCTGCTCTATGGCGAGAACGGCACCTACTGCTTCGACAGCATCAAAGACCTTCTCCCCTTCTGCTTCGTAGATTCGAACATGAAGGAATAAGAAAGGTAAAGAACCAAAGTTCTAGAAGCAGCACGCCCTGAAAGGGCAGAAACTCCTAGAAGCAGCACGCCCTGAAAGGACAGAAACTCCTAGAAGCAGCACGCCCTGAAAGGGCAGAAGCTCCTAGCCCAGGGCAACGCCCTGGGTAATTACGGACGCAAACCTGTCGCCCTGTAAGGGCAAAAGCTTTAAAATACCGGAATTAATAAAGCTTTTGCCCTTACAGGGCGACTTGCTGATTGCTATTACACCCAGGGCGATGCCCTGGGCTAGGAGCTTCTGCCCTTTCAGGGCGTGTGGCGAAAAAATTCGAAAGTTCAGTCATTATTTCGCCTTATAATCATTATTCCTCCTTATACTCATTATTCCTCCTTATACTCAAAGCATCCTGCGGCAGGCTGCTCTTTCTTTCTCGGCAAACCATCACGGTCGGTTGCCGGAAGCGTTTCGGCATCTGCCTTTCCTATGGCTGCCGACTCCTTGCGCAGATGGAAATCATACTTCAGATTATCGGTGTCGAAAAGACGGAAATGCTTTTCGGCAAACACCGTCGTATCCTTGATGTCCTCATAAACCACATGGGTGAACTTCAGACTGTCGTCGGTCTCCATCTTCTCCGTGCGCAACACACAATGGTCGAAGAGGAAATTGAAGGCATCCTCTTCTTTCGGAGTCGACCAGACCACCTCGTCATCATGATAACCCGTTACGAGCGAATTTCTCACCTCGAAACGAGGCAGCGGAGAGGCAAAACCGATGGCAGACTCCCGACGACCGTCAAACGGATAGAACTGGGCTATGGTGCAGCCGTTTACCTCCACATCGCCACCCTCAACATAGAGCGGATGGTTCAGACAGTTGGTTATCTGCGAGTTAAGAATCTGCACCTTGGCAGAATCAACCCTCACTCCGTAGCCCTGGTTATTATGAATCGTAGCGTTCTCGATGAGCAGTTTCTGCTTCGTAGCATCGCCCGCTTCTATCATCACAGCATCGTAAGCACTATGAATATCAGCAAACGAAATCTCGCAGTCATGAGCCGAAGACATCAGTCTGATTCCCTGCCATTGTCCCGGTGTGCGGTCATAAGGCAGATAATCGAACATGTGGTCCAGTCGGTCGCCCCGCATCACCACTTCCCTGTCCTTTTCGCCCTCAATCTTCAACGACCCGAACACCTGCAAACCCGCATTCTCGTGGAAATAGAGTTGGGTGCCCGGAGCAATGGTCAGCGTAGCCGCCTCATCAACCCTGATGCCGCCATAAACCACTACCGGCAGCGTGCTCTCCAGCAGCTGGTCCTGCTTCACCTCGAGCGAATTGAGTTTCATCGCATCCCATGAAAACGCCCTCAGATTCACCTTCTGCTCCACGCCGCTTTCCAGCGCAAACACCAGGTTGTCGCTCACCAGCTGCGGCTCTTCGCTGTTCTGCATCGCCGAAGTCAGCTCAACATACACACGTATACTGTCGCCCTTCCTGATCTCCACATTCTGCGTCTGGAATCCCGCTTCACTGCTCAGGAAAGAACCGTCAACATTCACCCGGTAGCCCTTCTGGTTACCATTTTCCAGACGCACCGACTGGCAGCGCAGAGCCTTGCCCGTACGGTTGTAAACCCAGAAGCTTCGGGTAGGCGTAGGCACATTCGAGAAGGTGGTGTCCATCTTCAGCGCATCTACCGAAAACGAGAGCACATCTCCCCTCGACGTTGAGAAACTCTCATCGTCGGCACAACTGGCAAGCAGGGCGCTCATCGCCATCCCTACACCCATTATATACAAAAATCCCTTTTTCCGTTTCATATCTATAAAAACGGAAAAAGGGAATTATTATTGTATCTTTCTCTACATAAACAAAGCAAAGATGGATGAGCCCACAACCGTCATCACACCGCAGACCACGATGCTCAGACTACTCATGGCTCCCTCTATGGTACCCATTTCCATCGCCTTTGCCGTACCCAGTGCATGGGCAGAACAGCCGATGGCGATACCTTTGGCAATAGGCTCCTTGATGGAGAGAAGCTTCAGGAACTTCTCGGCAAAGATGTTGCCCAGCACACCCGTCACGATGATGACAACCACCGAAACCGAAACATGACCGCCCAACTCCTCAGAAACGCCAATACCGATGGCGGTAGTGATGCTCTTAGGCAGGAAGGTAACGTAGGACGCATGGTCGAAATGGAAGATGAGGGCGAGAATGAGCACGGAGCAGAGACTCGCCAGCACGCCCGAAACAATGCCGATCAGCACAGCCCGATAATTCTTCTTCAGAAGCTCAACCTGCTGATAAAGCGGCACAGCCAGACAGATGGTGGCTGGTGTGAGCAGATAGCTGATGCTGTTGGCGCCCGCCGAATAGGTCTTGTAATCTACGCCCGTCAGCAGGAGCGTGATGATGACGAGGATGATGGAGATGAGCAGCGGGTTCATCAGCGACCATCCCGTCTTCAGCTTCAGCAGCATGCCTATGCCGTAGGCTGCCAGACTGATGAGAACGCCGAAGAAGACAGAATTCTGGAACAACTGGTTCATTTCTTCGCCTCCTTTCCTTTTCTGATTACCAACTGCGTAATCCAGCCCGAAGCACCCATCACGACGAAGGTGCTGACCACCGTAACTACGATATACTGGAACCATGCATTGCCGATGTCCTGATAAGAATCAATCAGTCCTACGGCAGCCGGAATAAACATCACGGGCATGATGGCAATGAGGAAACTGCTGGTTTCGCGGATATGCTTCACCTTGATCAGTTTAGTTTCCAGCGCAAGGAAGAGCAGAATGATGCCATAGATGCTTGCCGGAATAGGCAATGGCAGCAAAAAATGGAGCAATTCCCCAGCAAAGGAGAACGCTATGATTATCAAAAATTGAATTAAAAACTTCATGTTGATCTACTTTAAATTTATATCAAGCTAACGTACTGCTCAATGAGGCTTGCCGTCTCTTCTACGCCCAGGCGCACAGTATCCAAGCAGATGTCGTAATCATCGGCATTTCCCCAGGTAAGGCCTGTATAATACTTATGATAAGCCACTCTGCAATCCTCGGTGTGCTCCACAAACTCCTCAGCTTCCTCATACGAAAAGCCCTTCTCCTCCTGAATATCCTTAATGCGAGCCTCCAGATTGCCGCTCAGGAAAACAGAAATCAGGTCTTTGCGCTCGCGGAAGATATAGTTGCCGCAACGGCCGATGATGATACAGTCTTCATCGCCTATCATATCGGCAAGTGTATGGAGCGGTTTTTCTGTCAGCGCCCTCTGCGTTTCGCCAAGCGACGACATCGAGAAGAGCAGTTCATCTACCGGCCGCTCATCGAAGAAAGCCTCCATCTCGTCGAGCACTCCTCTCTGTTCAGCCATTTCCATCAAATTCTTACGGGTATAAAAAGGAATACCATACTTTTCGGCGAGCAGCTTGCCCACGCGAATAGCGCCACATCCACACTGGCGCGCTATCGTAATAATCATGATTCTATAAATTTAAAACTTATATATTAATTACTCAGTTCCGTTATCCTCTCCCAGCCATCCATGGCGGGAATTGCATATAGCAAAAAAGCTAAGAAGATTTGACTCTTCTTAGCTTTCTTGTGTCGGGGCGACAGGATTCGAACCTGCGACCACCTGTTCCCAAAACAGGAGCGCTACCGGGCTGCGCTACACCCCGCTT
>JAJVTK010000005.1:0-130377 GCA_021622245.1 Segatella copri
CGGCAGAAAGTCCCATTGCCAGCAATCGTTGTGCTGTTTCTGTGTTGGCCTCATGCTTGCCTTCTGCTCTACCTTTCTCCATACCTTTTTCCATACCTTTCTGATATCTGTCATCCAGAAGGGTTCTTTCAACACTTACCGAATCCCAGAATTTATCATAGGCACGGAGCTCGGCATCTGTAAAGCCGGAAACTTCAAGATCTTCTGTTGTCGGCAGATATTGTTGCTGTTGTATCAGTTCATCTTCATTAAGTGACTGAAGGGTATTCAGAAGGTTTTTCAATCGATCGGGATGATTGCCGAATATCTTCTTGAACGTAAGGTCTGCCTTAGGATCTAAGTACTTCATAACCATCTGTTTTAAAATTCCATGCCGCAAAGTTACGGTTTTATTTTCATTTCTGCAAGAGATTTCTGTACGTATAAGTTAAATATTGCAAACATTTATTTCTTTTCTTGCGAAAAGTTCTCTGTATCGAGAACTTTTCGCTATTTTTGCAGCAAAAATAAACGATTATGAAGATATTAAAGTTCAAATTGCTGAAAGATTTTGCAAGGAAACATTAATAACTGAAATTTCGCAAGTAAGCCCCAAACGCCCTGAAAGGGCAGAAGCTCCTAGCCCAGGGCAGCGCCCTGGGTTATTATGGACGCAAACTTGTCGCCCTGTAAGGGCAAAAGCTTTCAAAAACCAAGAATTTTATAAGGCTTTTTCCCTTACAGGGCGCCTTGCTGACTGCAATTATACCCAGGGCGATGCCCTGGGCTAGGAGCTTTTGGGCCTTCAGCCCGTTCTTGAACCACTTGCGAAACTTAAGTCAAAAATATATAACTATGACTATTAAAGACGAAAAAACATATAATGAAATTGAAGAGCGAATGGAGGCTCTGCTTGCAAAGGGCACCCAATTGGGCGGCATGGACTTTCTCAGCGAAGTAGAAAAGGAAGAATTAAAGGTCCTCAGCGAAGCTGCTTACGATTGGGAATGCGAAGTTGATCCCCATCCATGGCGAGTTAAGCCTTCACTCATAGCTGCCATCAAAGTTGCTTTTCGCCAAAAAGGCTACAAGCAAAAGGAGGCTGCAAAAGCTATAGGCGTGTCAACAACCGCATTAAGTGATATTCTCCATGGACGTCGTGCAATTAATTTTGATGTTGCAAGAAACATATACCACAACCTCGGCGTTCCTGCCAATGTTGTATTGGGATAGTTTAATGGTGAATGTTTAATGTTGAATGTTGAATGTTGAGTGTTGAATGAAAGAAATATGACGACAAAGAAAAAGGGCGCATCCGGATTGGATGCGCCCTAACTTGTTAAATAAAATCGGAGGGATTCTGCTCTTGAAAAACCCTCTTAACGGAAGAGAATCAGGAAGCATCCAGGAGGTACTGGAGCTTCGTGGCATCAAAACACGGACAGGCTTTCTGAACGCCAGGCAAATCGCGATGGCCCAGGATGGTACGGATGCCCGGAAAACGGTGGTGAAGTTCCTGAATCAGATGCTTCATCGACTCCTTCTGCTTAGGAGTGCGGGTGTCGCTGATGCAGCCCGATGGCGAAAGACCACCCTCGTAACAGATGCCTATGCTGTGCGCATTGTAACCGAGGGCATGAGAGCCCATACGCTCTACCGGGCGACACGCATGAACCACTCCATCCAACGTGATGTAGAAATGGTAGCCGATGTCGGTCCAGCCGTTGTTATGAACATGGTCGTAGCGCAGCATCTTCATCGTATAACGGTGATTGCAGCGGCTACCGCTGCAATGCACCACTATCATATCGATGTCTCTCATAGGCATCACTCTAAAGTCCACCTGCCGAAACGCCCAACGCCCCGAGGAGAGCTGTCAGTACGGTTACTGCAAACTTGAGAATCTCATTCCATTTCTGCTTGTTCTTTTCTGTCATAATCTATTCTGTTTTAAAAGGTTAATTATTCTAATCCGTCTCCAGTGTCACCGTTGCCGGTACTGCCTGTTCCGCCAGTCTGTTCGCCAGAGGTGTTGCCACCCGTGGTATCGCCGCCAGAAGGAGCATTGTCCTTGGCAGGCTTTTTCTTAGCCTCCTCGATGTCGAGAGTCTTGGCACCCTCCTTCTCAGCCTTGAGGGCAGCCTTCTGTACGGCACGTGATGCAACCTGCTCAAACTCCATACCTACGAAGATGTTGGCAAGATCGCTGCCCGGGATAAACTGGATGTTCACACCCTTGATGTTGATGTCGCTCTTGAATTCGGCTGCGGTTGCCGCACCCTCACTGGTAAGCTGGAGGCGGAACTTGCCCAACTCGCCGAAATCAATCTGGTTGCCACGCTGCAACTCGATGACCATGTTCTCCTGCATACTGACCAGAACGGCTGTTACATCCGCATAGGATACGGTGGTCTGCATAGAGATCAACTTCGCAAACTGCTTGAGCGAAATGGAGTCTTTCATCTGAGCACGGGCGTAGAAAAGAGGAACTCCTGCTTTGTCACCAAATTTTGACGAAAGCTTTACTAAACTGTAATTAATTGCCATAATACATAAAATTTTAAAATTGTGAATAATCATGTTGTGCACCGGTCTCTTCCCGAATGCTGATACAAAGATACAACATCGGCGGTGCCCCACTTGTCCACTTTGGTACGATAAGTACCAGTTGTGCTCTATTTGGCTCAATTATGTATACTTTTGCACGCAAGCGTATGCAGCAGAATATTCAAGTGGCTCAGTTAACTTAATCAAGTGGCTCAATCAGCTTACTCAAGTGGCTCAGTCAGCTTACTCAAGTGGCTCAATCAGATTACTCAAGTGGCTCAATCAGCGAGTCCAGCCGTCTGCGTAAGCGAGTCCAGCCGTCTGCGTAACCCAGTTCAGTTATATCCTTAACCCGACGCAGCCGCATCAGTTGGTAAACGGAAGCACATCATTTTTTCACCTCATTTGGGTGGGCAATGACTATCAGGGCAATTTAGTCTTTCAGAGGGTACCATGAGGGCCAATAATAGGTACCATCAGGGCCAATCATGTGTGTTCTGATATGCCCGAATGACTACCAGGGCAAATCACAAAAACATATATCACTGAATATCAGATGGTTAGATAAGAATTTTCTTTCCTATACTATACCAAGTATATTATATATATACATTTACACCTTTTACACTATACGTAATACGTGAGGAAAAAGATTTTTTTTTCAACAAATCAGCCACTAAAATGCATTTTTCTCTTCAAAAAATTTGCATAAGTCTGAAATAAATATTACTTTTGCAACATGAAAGCGCGGAGAATGCATTTCTCCTCCCGATGAAGGACACCGGGATATGCTTTCGGTTAAGGATTAGAACATAGCTCATTGAGTAGGATTCAGCCCCAAAAGGTGAGTGATCAAATAGTAATCCTTACAGGGCATTCTATGCCTGATAAATTTGATGAAAATTTATCGGCATGGATGCAGAGTAAGGTTAATTATTTGATAGCAAGAGAAAAGGCTGAAACTCATTCCTTCACGGATTGAAATTTTTTATCTTGCAATGTTATACCTTACTCCAATTCCATGCCGGTTTTCAATAAACAACAACAAGACTTGCCCCAATCGGTAGGCCACTAACGATTTAAACAGAAAAACGAATATGGAAAAAGTAAATCAACAGCCTCCGGGCGGGCAGCAGTCCTTCCCTCAGACAAATCAACAAGAGAAACAACTGATAGCCATCCTTGGCGTACAGGGATTGTCTTACCAGAACTATTCGGTGGTAGAACTCAAAATCGTTCTACAGATTATCAAGCATGCCCAGAAAGCAATCTTGGGCTATGTTATCCCTTATCGATTAACTTCACAGACTTTTAATGGCTTCACCGCAGAACAGAGAGCAGCAGGCCACACCGATGTCATCATGAAACTGTCGGAGTTTAAATTTGGAGCTGGACATTATCCGCAATTGCGCGATGCCATCCAGCGTATAGAATCCAAGCCCATCCAGCTGCCGTTCAAGCAGGGCGACCAGACCTACTACCGGAAATTTGCATGCCTGTTTAAGAGTGAGATATACCAAGACCGGCACAAGAACTGGATGGTAAAATTCCGCTTCGACAACAACGTGATACGGTTTTTCTACAATTTCGACAAGGGAGTCAGCCGTATCGACCTCAATGCCATCAACCAATGCCGCAGCGCATCGAGCATCAAGTTATATCTCATCATGAATTGCTGGGCTGCAAATGGATTCACCATCAGCAAAACGGCGCATTTCCAGCAACTGATGCATGGCAGGGAAGATTACTACAAGACCTGGTCGGAACTGGACAGAAAATGTCTGACTTTCGCCTGCAAAGACCTCAAGCGCCTTTACCGGAACCGCATCATCGACCAGTATCTTACCTATAAGCCTTTCTTTCTGGAAGAGGGTGAAAAAGTGAAGCATCACCTGCCCGAACACATCACCTTTACCCTGCACGACCGTCGCACTTCAGGCGAAACTGCGGAGGGTGGAGAAGTGAGCAGCGAACTGAGAGGACAGCGGAGCAAACTGAAACTCCGGCTGCAATGCAATTATGATGTGAGCGAGAAGAAGGCTGAGCAGTTGAGCGGCTACCTCAGGCTAGATATGATTGGTGACCTGGAGGACTTTTTCCAGCGAAAGGATTATTACATAGCCAACTGCAGGCGTTCGAACAAGAAGATGAACACGGGTGGCTATATGACCACAGCCATGGTAGGTTTCTTTAAGGATCATGGTGTAGAAGGATTGTAAAAAATATAAAGCTTATGAATTATCCCCAACGTATGTACAGCAAGACCGAGCTGGGTCTGCTCTACTTTCCCGACACAACCGACGGGGCAACAGCGCGCCGTCATATCATGGGATGGATTAAGCGTTGCGAGCCCCTCTGGAACGAGCTGCAGCGTTTAGGCTACCAGGAGCATAGCCAGTATTTCCCTCCCCGCCAGGTATCCACCATCTTCGAATATCTGGGCGAGCCGGGGGCGGAATAGGGAATGTTGAATGTTGAATGTTGAATGTTGAATGTTGAATGTTGAATGTTGAATGTTGAATGTTAAATAAAAAAACTCCTGAAGTTTGTTTCAAACAACTTCAGGAGTTTTTTTATTATGTATTGATAGTTTATTTCAATAACTTTTTGTAGTCCTTGTCAAATCCTTGAGGATGACGTCCGATGAAAAGAACATTGAGTAAGCAGTTGGCAGCCAGTTCTACATCATTCAGATCAGCGCCTTTGCCTTTTTTGACTTCCTTTCCCAGGCATACATCCCATGTGGACTGGAAACAGCTATCATTTGCTCCAACAAACATATCATTTGAGTTAGGATCTTCCATCAGTTCAAACTTGATAACCTTTTTGGATGTGATAGGTTGGATATTGCAAAGCATATCGAATGCTTTTTCAAAAATATCGCGATGCAACTGTGCATTTGGAAACATCACATTGACTGTCGGAAAAATCTCTTCAAATTCAAACGACTGCAATAGCTGGTAGAGTTTCATATGCTTATACCTTATTATATATATAACATTCAGTTTGTCAACTCTCGTTGTGAAGACTAGAACTTAGCCATCTTGATAGCATCTATAGCACACTCATCACCCTTGTTGCCCAACTTGCCGCCGCTACGATCCTTAGCCTGCTGCAGATCGTTGGTAGTCAAGAGACCATAGATAACAGGAATTTCCTGAGTAGCATTCAGACGGGCAATTCCGTAGGTAACACCCTCGCAGATGTAATCGAAGTGAGGAGTTTCACCACGTATCACACTACCTAAAATGATGACAGCATCATAGCCGCCATTCAAAACCATTTGATGGGCTCCATAGATAAGCTCAAAGCTGCCTGGAACAGTTTTCACATGGATGTTCTCGGTGAGAGCTCCATGTTTTTCGAGTGTTTTTACTGCTCCATCGAGCAATGCGCCCGTTATCTCAGGATTCCATTCTGCTACAACGATACCAAAGCACATGTTGCTGGCGTCTGGTATTTTAGTAAAGTCGTATTCAGATAAATTATGAAGTGCTGTTGCCATATTGATTTCGAATTGTTATCAGTACAGATTAGTTAGAAGCGCGCTCGATGTACTTGTCGATTTCGCCACTCTGTACGAGCATAGCGTTAACATACTTCTTCTTAGCATCCTGATAAAGCTTCAAAGCTTCGTCTTTCTTACCCTGGCTTTCGAGGATTTCGCCTGCCTTGATAATGAATGTAGGAGAAAGACTGTTGTTTGTACCATCCTCGGCCTTGCTGTCAGCCATAGAAGCAGCCTTCTTGAAAGCATCTACAGCCTTGTCGAGCTGGTTGAGATGCGCATAAGCATCACCTAAGGCAGCTTCAGCAGCAGGACTGATCATCTGGTCGTCTTCTGAAGAGAAAGATTCCAGACTCTTCTGAGCTTCTGCCCATTTGCCGAGGTTTGCATAGCAAAGACCTGCATAGAGGTTTGCCAGGTTACCTGCATCTGTGCTGCTGTATTCGTCAGCAATCTTAGTAAAACCTACATAGCCAGCGCCATCACCCTTCAATGCCTGCTCATACATCTGGTTAGCAAAGTAGGTCTGACCCTTAGCAAGCATAGTGCTAGCCTTGTCCTCACGAGGACCTGAGATCTGAGATACATAACCGAATACACCTGCAATGATAACAATGATAGCTACTACTGCAATGATAATAGCCTTCTTGTTCTTCAAGAAGAAGGCCTCACGAATGTTTAGGCTCTCTGTTTCCTGAGCCTGTACGTTGTTGTTTGCCATTTTTATTTTGCTTTTTTATTATTCTATACTTTTTCGTTTCTGGTTTCGGGGCAATCTGTTCAATAGAAAGTTAGCTTTCAAATTGTGGAATGCCGCTAAACTTCTGCAAATTTACTCAATTTTATTCAATTATTGAAATTTCTAGCCTATTTTTTTTGTTTTTTCCTCTTTTTCTGCTAACTTTGCACTATAAAAGCAGAAAAGAGACTATGATTTTAAAGAATATTTCCATTATTAACTTTAAAAATATAAAGAGCGCCAATCTGGAGTTGTCGCCCAAAATCAATTGTCTGATAGGACATAATGGCATGGGAAAGACTAATTTCCTTGATGCCATCTACTATCTCTCTTTCTGTAGGAGTGCCTATAATTCTATCGATTCCCAGATTATTACTCATGATGAGCCTTTCTTTATGCTGGAGGGAAATTATGATAATGATAAGGGGGAGATAGAGAATGTTTACTGTGGCATGAAACGGGGTACCAAGAAGCATTTCAAGAGAAACAAGAAGGAGTATAAACGTCTTTCGCAACATATTGGGCTTATCCCTCTGATTCTGGTTTCTCCATCTGATGTTTCTCTGATAGAAGGGGGAAGTGAAGAGCGCAGAAAACTGATGGATGTGGTCATCTCTCAGTATGATTACTCTTATATAGAGGCTTTGTCCAACTATAATAAGGCTTTGCAACAGAGAAATGCTTTGCTGAAAATGGAGGAGGAGCCTGATATTACGCTGCTGGAACTTTGGGAGCAGCAGATGGCGAGTAATGGTGAATTGCTGTACCGGAAACGGCAGGCTTTCGTTGACGAACTGGTTCCGCTGTTTCAGCAGATTTATCAGCAGATTTCGGGTGATAAGGAGCAGGTCCGTCTTCACTATGTTTCTCATTGCCAGAGAGGTCCTTTGCTGGATGTTATCCAGCGCGACCGGTTTAAGGATCGTGCTGTAGGGTATTCTCTGCATGGTGTTCACCGTGATGATCTGGAGTTTTTGCTGGGTGATTATCCGATGAAGAGAGAGGGAAGTCAGGGGCAGAACAAAACTTTCGTGATTGCCCTGAAACTGGCTCAATTTACATTCCTGCAGCGCACGAGTTCCAATACACTTCCTTTGCTCCTCTTAGATGATATCTTCGATAAGTTGGATGCACAGCGGGTTGAGGCTATAGTGAAACTGGTTGCCGGTGACCATTTCGGACAGATTTTTATTACGGATACGAACCGTGATCATTTGGATAAGATTCTCCAGAACATGCAGGGAGATCATACGATATTCTATGTAGAGAATGGGGAAATAATAAAGTAAGAATATGTTTAAAAGAAAAGTTAAGTCAATAGCAGAACTCTTGCCCGAATTTCTGAGAAAGGAAGGCTTGGAGACTCCTTTACAGCAGAAACGCCTGATAATGAGTTGGGATTCTGTTGTAGGGGAAAATATTGCTGCATATTGTGGTGATAAGTTTATCAAGAACCAGACTCTCTATGTAAAGATAGAGAATGCTGCATTGAGGGCTGACCTCACGATGAGCCGTGCTACCCTTGTTCGCCGTTTGAATGAACAGGTTGGTGCACAGGTTATTGCAGATATACGCTTTTATTAATATTCCCCGCTCTATATGCTATATGATTTCGTCCATGCGTATATCTGTAGGGGTAACAGGAAGGAGTCCTTCCTCTTTGATTTTCTGGAAGTCGAAACAGATTCCTATTTTGTATGCATGTGGAATCTGGGCAAGAAATCTGTCGTAATAGCCTTTTCCTCTTCCTAACCGGTTGCCTTTCATATCGAAACTCATACCTGGGATTACGGCAAGTTCTATCTCAGGATATTTCTCTTCCGGATAAATCTTGCCTTTTGGTTCAAGTATATGATAGGCTCCTTCCTTCAGGTCTTGAACTCCGGAATATTCTCTCAGTTCCATATTCGTATCGTCCAGCACAACGGGCAGTATCACCCGTTTTCCCCTGGAAACAAGTTGGTCTATATAATGATGGGTGTCCACTTCATCAGGAAGCGAATAGTACATCAGTATGGTTTGGGCATTCTGAAGATGCGGGTTGGAATCTAAACGTGATAATAAAGAAAGCGACAGTTCCTCAAGCTGTCTTGAGGAATACTGTCGCTTTCTGTCTTTTATGATTTTTCTTAATTCTTTCTTGTCCATGCCTTAAGCATTTGCTATCATACAATTATTATGGTGTAAGGAAGAATAGTTGTAGGGCGTATTCGCCATAGCTATCTTTTCTTTCTTCGCAGCGCGTTTTTTGGCTGGCTCTGGTTTCTTTGGAAATGCTGCATGGTTCTCAAATACATCCAGCGTCTTTTTGATGACTGGATCATCAAGATTGATGTACTGGGTCCATGCCTGCTCGTCCAACATATTGTAGATGATACGGCTGTCGATGACACGGTCTAACAGTTTGTGTGATTTCTTGATTAAAAGATTTCTACGTTTCAAACCACGTTTATCAGCATAGCTGGCAAACTTTTCAACCATGTCCTGACTGTCAAGATAATCGGCAAGTTCCATCATCTCCTTGAAGTTGTTCAACTTCGGACGGTTATCGTCTGTATAAGTGAAGGCAAACTGCAAGATGAGACCACTCAGACTGGCCTCCTTGAAATAGGATGTCATGCCGAGCGTATCTTCAGGAACAAAGATGTCTGGGGTGATACCACCTCCGCCATAGACAATACGACCGTTATTTGTATGATAAGCTGGTCCTGTATGCTTGATGCTATCCTGTGAGAAGAACTCTCCGTGCTGGTATCTGTCAAGCAAGTCTTGCTCATAATCCTTGTCATCGCCCAGAGTATATGGCTTCTGGATGCATCTTCCTGAAGGAGTATAGTAGCGCGCAATGGTCAGGCGGATGAGGCTGTGGTCAGGGAATTCTATCTGTTGCTGAACCAGTCCCTTACCAAACGAGCGTCGTCCGATGATGGTAGCACGGTCATTATCCTGCATGGCACCCGCAAAGATTTCTGCAGATGATGCAGAACCTTCATTGATGAGAACTACCATCGGAATCTTCTGGTAGGCACCTTTACCATCACTCATATAGTTATGTCTAGGCGATTTGCGTCCCTGGGTGTAAACGATGAGCTTCTTGTCTGGCAAGAATTCGTTTGCCATATTTACTGCAGCCGTCAGGTAACCTCCAGAGTTATCGCGAAGGTCAATACAGAGGTTGGTGAATCCCTGCTGTGAGAGTTTGGCAAGGGCAATCAGCATTTCCGGATAGGTGTTCTCGCCAAAGTTCTTGATACGGATATAGCCCGTTTTGTCGTTAAGCATGTAAGCAGCAGTAACACTCTTTGTCGGTATTTCACCTCGGGTTACGGTAAAGGTCTGAACCTTCTTGCTTCCATATCGTATAACTCCGATTTTCACCTTGGTATCCTTTGGACCCTTCAGGCGATGCATTGCCTCCTGATTGGTTACAATCTTGCCGACAAAAGGTTTGCCGTCTACGGCTACAATCTTATCTCCTGCCAAAAGTCCGGCTTTCTCGGCAGGTCCATTCTGTATCACATTCTGTATATGTATCGTATCTTGGCGGATGACAAACTCTACGCCTACACCCGAGAACGAACCTTTCAGATCGTCGGTGGCCTGAGCTGCGTCTTTAGCACTGATATATACGGAATGTGGATCCAGTTCTGCTAAAATCTGTGGAATTGCCTTATCTACCAGCGAGTCGATGTTCACGGGATCTACATATTGGTCATCAATAAGATGGAGCAGGTTGTTCAGACGGTTGCTTCCACTATTGATAACGTTGAGGCGATTTCCAGAGAAATGGTTGGAAAAGAATGTTCCGATGATAATACCTATCACAACACAGAATGCCATGATGAATGGCATAAAGCGGTTGGTCTTATTCTTACTCATGTTCATAACAATTCTCTTTTTACTAACGTTTTATCTATCTTATCTCTAATCTTCTACAGAAGATGTCTTTTCATCAGGATTGAGGTATTCTACCTTGATTCCTGCTCGTTGCATCAGTTTGATACCATCGTCCAGACGGTATTTCTCTGCATATACAACACGTTTGATGCCCGACTGTATAATCAGTTTGGCACATTCTATACATGGAGAGGCGGTGACGTAAAGCGTACTTCCCTCACTGTTATTGCTGCTGCGAGCCAGTTTCGTAATAGCATTAGCCTCCGCATGGAGAACGTATGGCTTGGTCACGTTGTTATCCTCACAGACATTTTCAAATCCGCTCGGTGTACCGTTGTAGCCATCACTGATAATCATTTTATCTTTTACAACCAGTGCACCTACCTGTCGGCGTTTGCAATAGCTGTTTTCTGCCCATATACGTGCCATTCGCAAATAGCGAAGGTCGAGCTTGGTTTGTTTGGAAAGTTCGTTTGCCATCCTTTTATCCTTTATGTTGTACCTTGATTTCGTTACGTTCCAGCAGTGCATCGATGGTTGGCTCTTGTCCACGGAACCGTTTGTAGAGAACCATAGGATGCTCTGTTCCACCCTTAGAGAGTACGTTGTCACGGAAACTTTGAGCAGTCTTCTGGTCGAAGATTCCATTCTTCTTGAATACACTGAAAGCATCAGCATCCAGTACTTCTGCCCATTTGTAGCTATAGTATCCTGCGGCATAACCTCCTGCCATGATGTGGGAGAACTGTACGGTCATACATGTTTCCTGCAACTGTGGCAATATCATCGCCTTTTTCCAGGCTTCCTTTTCATAAGGCATGATGTCGGCAGTAAATTCTTTCTCTTGGGTGTAGTATGCCATGTCAAGCAATCCGAAACTTACCTGGCGCAAGCAACCGTAGGCTGTCATGAAGTTGCGACTCTTCATGATGCGCTCTATGAGTTCATCCGGCAATGGTTCGCCTGTCTGATAGTGGAAGGCAAATGTACGGAGAAAATCTTTCTCTATTGCATAATTCTCCATAAACTGTGATGGCAACTCTACGAAGTCCCACCATACGTTGGTTCCCGAAAGACTCTCGAAGCGGGTATTGGCAAACATGCCGTGAAGACTGTGCCCAAACTCATGGAGGAAGGTTTCTACTTCTCCTAATGTCAGGAGAGCAGGCTTTTCCTCTGTTGGCTTGGTAAAGTTCATTACCACACTTACGTGAGGACGTATGTTGTTGCCCTTATGGTCTATCCACTGTCCCTGGAATTCTGTCATCCAGGCACCTCCTTGTTTGCCCTTGCGAGGGAAGAAGTCGGCATAGAATACAGCCAGATAGCTTCCGTCTTTATCAAATACTTCGTATGCCTTGACGTCTGGGTGGTATACCGGTATCTCTTTGTTCTCCTTAAAGGTGATGCCATACAGTTTGTTGGCGAGTCCGAACACACCGTCTATCACTTTGTCCAGCTGGAAATAAGGGCGAAGCATTTCTGCATCGAGATTGTATTTCTCCATCTGGAGTTTATGAGAATAGAAGCCGAAATCCCATGGTTTCATTTCGAAATCTTTACCCTCCAGCTTCTTGGCAAGGGCTTCCACTTCTTTCACTTCCTTTTCTGCCGTTGGCTTATAAGCCTCTATCAGGTCGTTGAGAAGTTTATATACATGTTCTGTATTGCTTGCCATACGGTGGCGAAGAACATAGTCGGCATAGGTTTCGAAACCGAGCAACTGGGCGAGTTCTCTGCGCAGGTTTACCAGTCGTTTGCAGATTTCCAGGTTGTTCTGCTCGTTATCATGGGTACATACCGTATTGCGTGCCATATACATCTGTTTGCGGAGCTCACGCTGGGTAGAGTAGGTCATGAAAGGAGAATAACTTGGATAATCGAGTGTAAAGATCCAGCCTTCTTTTTCCTGCTCTTTGGCGGTATGTGCAGCGGCAGCTTTTGCTGTTTCTGGAAGTCCGTCGAGCTGAGCTTCGTCTGTGATATGGAGCGTAAATGCCTTGTTCTCTTTTAAGAGATTCTGTGAGAACTGCAGAGTGAGCATACTGGCTTCTTCTGTAAGTTCGCGAAGCTTCTCTTTGCCTTCTTCATCTAAGAGTGCACCGCTGCGTACGAATCCGTCATAGCTGGTGTCCAGAAGCATCTTCTCTTCTGGAGTCAGTTCTCTGTTTGGATGGTCGTGAACGAACTTGATGCGCTCGAAGAGCTTCTTGTTCAGCGTGATGTCATTTGCGTGCTTGGTGAGAATCGGACTCATCTTCTGCGCAATCTCTTCCATCTCATCGCAGGTTTCAGCACTCATCATGCATGAGAAAACGTTAGATACACGGCTCAAGAGGTCGTAATAGTGTTCGCCCTTTTCTGTATCAACTCTTGCAATGGTATTCTCAAAGGTTGGTTCTGCCGGATCGTTTACAATCTTGTCTGTAGCCTCGTCATCACGGCGGATTCCCTCCATGAATGCTGGTTCATAATCTTCGAGACGGATTCGTTCGAATGGTACTGTATCGTGCGGTGTATTGTAAGGCACGAAGAATGGGTTGGTTCTATTTTGTATTGTATTGTCTTGCATATTGTTACTTTTTAGCTGCAAAGTTAGCAAAAAAATGCTTTATTGCCTTGATAATAAACGTTTTTAACTTATATTTATCGGTCGTTATACTTTCTTTAGCGTTTGATGAGATTTTCCAGTGCAGGGATATAGATTCTGCCTCGTTCTAGCTGGATAAGTCCTTCTGATTGTAGTTCGTTGAGGGCTTTGGATACATAGATGCGCTTTACATTCATCTCTTCTGCTAAACGGGTCATCTTGATATGAAAGATTTTCTCGCCTGCCGGGCGCACGCTGTGGCTCTCGAAGAAACGAATCAGGCGCTCACTCAGTGTCTTGGCAGGAACTCTGAACAGTCTGCGGTTGTTCTTCTGGGATTGGGTGCAGACCAGGTTCAGAAGATTGATGCGGAATATTTCATATTCATCGGATAACTTCATGATCTCTTGCTTGCTGACTGACATGATGCTGCAGTTGTTCTTTGCCACATAAGTGTGGGTGAAGCGCTGGGTAAGACCGAAAAGTCGTTCCAGCTGGAATGATTCCGGTGCCGAAATGTCTTCTTCTACCTGATAGCCGTAGTCATCTGCCTGGGTTATCACCTTAATATCTCCACTGATTAAATAATATAGACGTGTACAACTGGTGCCTTCTTCAACTATAGTTTCACCCGCTTCCAGTTTTTGAAAGTCAAAACGGGTTTTACCTGCTACATTTTGGAAGTCATAGCGAGTCATTCCCAGGAATAACGGGAGAGACAACAAACTGTCGTATAGTCTATCGGTTGACATGTAAGTTTATTTATTCAAGTTTCGCAAGTTCAGAAGTTAAAGGAGTTAAAGGAGTTATCGCTCCCTACGGTCGCTGAGGAGTTAAGACAATAGTCTTTTTGGCGTATTTTTTAAGCAGCAAGACATACGTCTTAACTCCTTAACTCCTTTAACTCCTTTAACTTCCTGATATGCGAAAGTTCAGTTATTTATTTAATATCTTGTTTTGTAGAGATGGTGAATACCAAATCTTATTTTGTCCTTTCTCGTCAGCATAGATAAGATAAGCACAGAGATCGGGATGCTTTTTCAGAATCTGTTTTGCGCCCTCCATTCCCATCACCATAAACGAGGTAGCATAGGCATCGGCTGTAGCACAGTTCTTGGCTAAAACCGTTGCTGATAAGATGTTATGCTGTACAGGATAGCCTGTTTTCGGGTCTATGGTATGTGCATACTTCTTGCCGTTTTTATAGTAGAAGTTTCTGTAGTTACCGCTTGTAGCCATGGCTATGTCGGTAATATCAAGTACATCCTGTATCTCCTGGCTTGTATTGGTAGAATCGTCTGTTGGCTTGTTGATACCAATATGCCAAGGCACTTGTTTCTCGCTAACACCGTTTACTACAATTTCTCCACCAATCTCAACCATAAAGTTGCTGATACCTTTCTTTTTCAGGAATCTGGCAACAATGTCGCTGCCATATCCTTTGGCGATAGCAGAACAGTCAAGCATGATCTTAGGATTTTGCTTGATGATGCGTCCGTTTTCCAGGGCTACTTTCTCATAACCAACCAGTGTTTTGATACTGTCTATCTTGGCTTTCGTAGGAGGTACCCCCTGCTTGAATCCAAAGCCCCAGAGGTTTACCATTGGGGCAACCGTGATATCAAAGGCTCCATTGGTTTCTTTTGAGATGCTTTCTGCCATGCGGAATACTTCGGTAAACATTTCGTCTACTTCGATATCTTTACCTTGGTTTACCTGTGTGATGACAGAGGTTTTGTTGAAGGGAGACAAGGATTGGTCTACCTTCTTGAGTTCTGTTTCTATCTCTTGCTGGTAGTTGGTATCACTCTGATAGGTAATGTGATAGATGGTGCCAAAGATAAAGCCGGTATCTTTCTGATAGGGCGTATTATGCTGCTGACGTATGATAACGATGGTACCAACGATGAGTATCAACAGAAACGGAATTTGCCAGATAAGTTTCTTTTTTTTCATTCTTTACACATTATGAAGTCTTTAAATCTCTAGGGTTACATTGAATGTTCCGCCAAGGCGGGAACCTCCTTGTTTGCCGTAGCCTGGCACATACCAGGTGTTGCCTAATTCTCCATCGTTCTTGAAGAGGCGGCGTTTGTATCTGAAACTCCAGCCCATACGGACGGGACCCCAAATCTTGGCATCTATACCTATTACGCCTTCCAACCAATGATAGTTGCAGGAAATGCCATTTCCGCCATAGAGTGTTTCGCCGCCCCATACTGGGTCTGTAACGGGTGGGGCACTCAGGTCATATTCATAATAGGTGCAGGCATAACGGAAACCGCCAAACAGACGGTAGTCGTCGTGCTTGTTCTTCAGAAGATTCCAGTCTACACCCAATCTGAAATAGGGAGCGCTTGTCTTGTAGGTGATTTGGGTTGCCTCATCGCTGGCATCTGCCTTTCCATAACCCAATTCGAAAACAGGATAATACTTGTCTTTCAGATTGATACGGAGAGATGCTTCGTACTGGCCATAGTCGCTAACCATCAACTGTACGGGACCTATCAGGTCAACTCCCACAGCCATACCTCTAAAAAAAGGTATGGTATCAGGCTGCTGCTCTATAATCTTCTTCTTGCTTTGGGCATGACAGGGGAGAACAGCAAATAGGGATAGCATACTAGTTGCGGCTGCCAAAATATATGTAGAAATGTGCTTTGGATGCATCATAATTTACCTCTTTTTGATTGATGACTATTGAGTCAATATAATTGTGAGTAGTCTTAACATCGGTTATCGTATGGAAGAACGATGGACTGCAGTCTACCGACTCAAAATGAGAGCGGTTTTCCTTTGATACTGTCACGGTGTCCTTGAATACTTGCTTCGATAGGGTATGTATCTCGAAAAACAATACGTCTTCATCCAGGCTGTAACTCATAGGCAGGCTGAAACTGTCTACGTTTACATCCTTATTGATCAGCACACTATCTGTTCCTTCTATCTTTTTCGTAGAAATCGTTAGCGTGTCTTTTAGCGTCTTGTTGTCGCCCATCAACTTGTATTTGGTATATACAGTATTGTTGAGTGGGCAGTCGAGAGATGTACATCCCACCATGGCGAGAACCATGAAAATGACGAAAGGTATTATTTTCCGCATCTTATTTCTTTTTCTATTTGATAATCGTTACGGTTCGGGTTCTGACGGCTGATAAGGTCGCCCAGGAATCCGGCAAGGAACAGCTGGCTACCCAAAACCATCGCTACAAGAGCAATGAAGAAGTAAGGTGAATCGGTAATGAGATGTCCGTAGATGCCGTTGTGCAGGTCGATGGCCTTGTCTATGCCTAAGCCGATGAGCGATAGGAAGGCTATGAAGAATACGACGCTGCCCAGGAAGCCGAATACGTGCATTGGCTTTTTGCCAAAATTGCTCAGGAACCAGAGAGTCATCAGGTCAAGATAACCATTTACAAAGCGGTTCCATCCCATAAACTTTGATTTGCCGAACTTTCTTGCCTGATGATGAACAGGCTTTTCGCCTATCTTGGCAAAACCTGCATTCTTGGCTAGATATGGGATATAACGATGCATCTCACCATATACCTCGATATTCTTAACTACGTCGAGGCGATAAGCTTTCAGACCGCAGTTGAAGTCGTGCAGATTGTGTATGCCGCTTACCTTGCGTGCAGTAGCATTGAAGAGTTTGGTAGGGATGGTCTTGCTCAGAGGATCTCCTTCTTTACGGTTCTGCTTGTAACCTGACACGAGGTCGTATCCCTCTTTCTTAATCATCTGGTAGAGTCCCGGAATCTCGTCTGGAGAATCCTGCAGATCGGCATCCATGGTGATGACAACATCGCCCTGCGCTTCTTTGAAACCACAGAAGAGTGCTGGGCTCTTTCCATAGTTTCTGCGGAATTTGATACCCTTTACTTGCTCATTCTTCTCAGCAAGTTCTTCTATGACGTTCCATGAACGGTCGGTAGAACCATCGTTCACAAAGATGACTTCATAAGTAAAATCGTTTGCGTCCATTACTCGCTTTATCCAGGCGAAGAGTTCTGGTAACGACTCTTCCTCATTGAAAAGAGGAATTATTACTGAAATATCCATTATCTTGTATTTATCTGTTTGTTTCTTATTTATTGTTATTTTGTATGCTGTTGTTTGTTCTTCTTTGCAATTACAGCAGCAATAATCGGACTGAGTACAGCACCTGCTACCAGGTCGGTAATCATAAACATCGAAGCCCAGGCTATCGGTTTCATCATACTGATGGCATCGAGGAGGGTTTTAGATTCTTCTGCAGTTAACTGATACGCTTGTGCTACAATCTGATAGTTGGTTTGCAGTTGGTTCATGAACAGGCCTGTATCCATAAAACGGAACCAGAGATATTGTACAAGGGTAAGCAGAAGTGTTGCATTGAAGAATGTCTGGATGCAATAGTAGAATGCATGACGGAAAGAGATATGTCCGTCTCTTGCATAGTCACGGAATGCCTTCAGTCGCTTGGCTACAACAAATGGGGTTGCTATGATGAGAATGTTGGAAATGAATCCTAGCATCTGGTATTGCGGGTCTACTGCCAGCATGGTACATACGAAACTGACAATCCAGACAACTCCGAGGATGGCGCCGTCTTGCCGGGCGAATGCTTTGGTTTGTCTTATCTTACCAGTGTCAATGATTATCGTTTTAACCTTATGCATTTGCTGGCTTGTCTTCTTTTCTTCCTGATTCTCGTTATTTTCTGTATTCATTGTTTTTATTGTATTTCTACGGATGTAACATATCAATTTGCAAAAATACAACTTTTTTATTATATAAGGTGTAAAGGGTGGAAATATTTATATATAATTAAAGATAGATCCTCGTGAAATAGAGGTTTCAACTGTAATGTTATGCAATATAGAAGTAAAATGTATGTAAATAAAAAAAGGAACCTTCCAAAAGAAGATTCCTTTTTGAGCCTCTTGTCGGATTCGAACCAACGACCCCGAGATTACAAATCACGTGCTCTGGCCAACTGAGCTAAAGAGGCGGGTGGACAAGCGATTCATATCGCACCGCTACAACCAAGTACCCTTGCTATGTTCCCATCCTGGGGGATTCCGAGGGAGCTGGTCGTATGAGACTTGTCCGTCTCAATTTTTAAGCGGGTGCAAAGGTACGGTTTTTCTTTGAACCCGCCAAACGTTTTGCTAAAAAACTTTAGCTATTTAACGTTTGTTTGCTAAAAATCAACTACCGTAATGCCTGATCCGCCAAATTGTACGTGTTCATCTGCATAATGGGTCACATTAGGCACACTACTCAGATATTGGCGAATGAGCTGTCTTAGGATGCCATTTCCCTTTCCGTGAAGGATTCTGACTCGTGGCATTCCTACCAGGATAGCATCATCGATGAAGTATTGTACCGCATTAAGTGCTTCATCGCCTCGCATTCCGCGAACGTCCAGATCCTGGTGAAAGTTGGATTTATGAGAGTCAATGGTCTTTCTGGTTTCCTTACTGATACCGTATGAAGCCAGATTTTCCTTGCGCTCTTCTGTCTTGTCTGCATTTTCAACAGGAGTTGTGGCATGCTCCAGACGGTTCAGGCGCATCTTGGTTCTCATTCCTCCAAATACGGCAGTTGCTGTATCTCCAGTAATGTTTTCTATCTTTCCGACAGTAGTCAGTCCCTTGATGCGCACCGTATCGCCAATCTGAATATCACGTTTACTATCTGCTTGAGTCTTGTTCTGTGCATTCCTCAGTGCTGCTGCAGCCTTCTCCTGATTCTCTTTCTTTTCAGCCTGGCGCTTGGCATGGCGCTCTTTGCGTTGTTGAATCTGGGCTATCTTGCGGGCAATTTTGTCATCGGTCTCCTTGGTATCTATTTCTTGAACCTCTTGCTTGAAGGTATCAAGTTCCTGACGGATACGGCGGGTTTCTTCTTTTTCAGCCTGGCTTTCTTTGATTTCCCGGATGGCGTTTTCGATTCTCTTGTTACTTTCTTTCAGAAGTTCTGCGGCTTCTTCTTTTGCCTTTTTGAGAATAGCCTTTCTGCTTCGCTCAATATCCTCTATGTCGTTTTCGTACTTGGAGATTGTTTTCTCCATGTCTTTTTCACGCTGATGGATATTCTGGCGTTTGTTTTCCCAATATCGCTTGTCACGAACAATATCCTGAAGATACTTGTCGCTTTGAATGTATTCTGAACCAACGATATCTGATGCTTCCTTGATTACTTCTTCGGGTAATCCTATCTTTCTTGCAATTTCGATAGCGAAAGAAGAACCTGGTCTGCCGATAGCTAATTGGAAGAGGGCTTTCATCTCATGACGGTCGTAGAGCATGGCTCCGTTTACCACTCCTTCATGGCTGTCGGCAAAATGCTTCAGGTTCTGATAGTGGGTGGTAATCACACCATAAGCTTGCTGCTTGCAGAACTTGTCGAGTACAGCTTCGGCGATAGCACCTCCGATTCCTGGCTCTGTACCTGTACCAAACTCATCTATCAGAATGATGGTCTCACCATTGGCTGCCTTCATCATATTCTTCATGTTCAGAAGATGAGATGAGTAGGTACTCAAGTCGTTCTCCAGACTCTGTTCGTCACCGATATCAATCATGATGTTTTGGAAGACGCCTGTCTTTGAACGCTCACTTACAGGGATACTCAAACCGCATTGCAGCATATACTGTAATAATCCGACGGTTTTCAGACAGACAGATTTGCCGCCTGCATTTGGACCGGAGATGATAAGAATGCGTTTGTCCTGTGTAAGCATGATATCCAACGGAACTACTTTCTCGTTTTTTTTCTGTAGAGATAGCTGCAATAATGGGTGTATCGCACGGGTCCAGTCTATGTGTGGGTGGTCTTCTACCTCGGGTTCTATGGCTTTGAAGATTTCTGCCAGTTTTTGCTTGGCTTGTATCAGGTCAATGATGGCAAGAAAGCGGTAACTGTCCAGAATTTCCTTGGAGTATGGGCGTACCTTATTGGTAAAGTCAGTGAGGATGCGGATGATTTCCTTTCTCTCTTCACCCTCCAGTTCACGTACACGGTTGTTTGCCTCTACCACCTCGGTAGGTTCTATAAAGACTGTTTTACCTGTGGCACTCTCATCGTGTACGATACCTTTGATTTTACGCTTAAGAGTAGGGATGACGGGAATAACCAGTCTGCCGTCACGCAGGGTAGGGGTTACGTCTTTTTCTACGATGCCTTCACTTTGTGCCGAGCGCAATATACTATATAAGGTACGTGAGATGCTGCCCTCTGTCTTTGCCAGTTCTCTGCGAATCTGAAGAAGTTCAGGGGTTGCATTATCTCTTATCTTGCCGAATTTGTCAAGTATCTGGTCGATGCGCTGAATCAGTTGTGGAAATGTAACTACATCTTGCGAAAGGCGATGTAGGGCTGGGTAGGGATACTTTTTCTCTCTTTTCCATCCATCTTCCGGCTCATCATCGTCATCGCTGTGATTCAATATTTTCACCATATCTGCTATGGTAGATAGTGAACGTCGCAAGTCAAACAGTTCGTCCTCTTCAAGGTGACTGTTTTCTACGCGGATACGGAGGATGCTCTCCCTTACATCATAGAAATATTGTAGGGGAAAGTCTTCTACTTCCTCCATCAGTCTGCGGAACTCACGCACCTGCATGAGCCATTCGTTAACTTGTTCTGCATCGCTGCTGAATGCCATCTTGTCTACCTGTTCCTTGCCGAGTGGAGAGAGGCATCTTTCGCGCAACATCTTGCGGATTTCGTTGAATCCTATCTTATTTTCAAAATTATCTGGATATATCATGGGTGCAAAGGTAGTGCAAATCGAAGACAATACAAAATAAAAAAGCATTTTTTTATTTTTATTGTTGAGATTCGGCCTGTCTTATTAGAAAGTAGTGTATTTCCCTCTACCAAATGTTTGAACTGTTTAGCTTATTCTGGGCATTTCCGGGGGCAAGTTTCTTCTTAATTCCGGTAAGGTATTTTGCCCAGTTCGCATCAGTTCTTCTGTTCCAGACGTCGCCTAAAAAAGCAGCTCCGCCAAAGTTCCATGCTCTCAATTGTGGAATATATTCAGGGGTGACACCTCCTAATGCAACTACTCGCTCATTGATGATTCCATTGATGCCTGCTTCCTCTAAGTCTTTGTTAGAGAAGGAATGCTTGTAGCCTTTCTTTGAAATGCTGTCAAAGATTGGACTGAGGAAAACATAATGGCAGGCAGGTTTGAGAATCGCGCTCTTTTTGTCTTTGTTCTTGGGTGATATAGTCTGGAGAGCTTGTTCTACTTCCTTAAAACTATGGCAGGATTGTGAGATGCTTCCTTGAAAGTCTTCTGGAATCTCGTGGTTTCTTCTGTTAAGATGAATACCATGAAGATGAAATTCCTGACAAAGTTCGAAGTGATCGTGTACTACGATCTTTTTATGCCATTTCTCGTCGATTTCCTGTATCAGTTGCTTACACTCCTCTATATTTGATTCTGGTTTGCGCAGATGTAGCAGGTCTATACCTGCTTTAAAGAGTTGGTTGATATAGGTTGATTCATTCTCTATAAAATCGGGCAGAGTGATTACTATCCATTTCATATTCGTTGTGACTTTATTTGTTTATATAAAGGTGTTGGCTGTTATTTGATAAACAGTGCCTTGGGTTCATAGAAATGATTCACCGGACCATGACCTTTTCCTATCTGTACATCTTTTCCTGCCAGAATTGCGCCTGAAAGATAGGTCTTTGCCATGGCGATAGCTGTATTCATATCCATTTCTCTTGCCAGATAAGAAGTGATGGCTGAGGATAGGGTACAACCTGTACCATGGGTATTGCGTGTGTTTACGCTAAGGCCTCGATAACTGGTAATAGGCTTTCCGTCTTCGAAGAGGTAATCAATCTTTTCTGCTCCCTGGAAATGGCCGCCTTTGATGAGTACATATTTACAGCCTAACTTACTGATGGCTAAAGCTGCGTTCTGGATGTCTTCCTTATTCTGTATCTTCATTCCTGCCAGTATCTCTGCTTCCGGGATGTTAGGTGTTAGCAGGGTAGCTAGTGGTAATAATTCCTGTATGAAAATGCTGAGAGCGTCCTCCTGCATGAGTCTGCAACCACTGGTGGAAACCATCACAGGGTCAATGATGAGATGCTGGTATTCCCCTTGGTATCTCTTCAGGGTTTCTGCAATAGCCTGGATGGTGGCACGGTCGTTCACCATACCTACTTTGATGGCATCTGGGTGGATGTCGTCCATCACAGCTTCTATCTGGCCCTTTACTATTTCGGGGTTGATGTCTTGGATGGCATAAACTCCCAGGGTGTTCTGTACGGTAATGGCTGTAATGGCCGATGCGGCATATACGCCTAGTGCTGACATTGTCTTGATGTCTGCTTGTACGCCGGCTCCTCCGCAACTGTCTGAGCCAGCTATTGTCATTGCTGTATAATATTTCATAATTCCTATTAACTTCTTGCTTTTCCTCTAAAACTGTTTCTTACCAGGGCTGATTCACAGGTCTCACAGAGATGTTCTGTGGCTTGATGGTGCTTGAAACCTTCTATCATGGCTTGGGCACGGGGTGAAGCCAGAATTTCTTCCAGCGATTGTTCAAGCAGGTTCCCAAGTGCTACATCTCCGTTGTGGTCCAAACAGCAGGGTACCAATGTTCCGTCTGCCAATACGCCTATCTGTTTGAGTAAGGCTTTACAGAAAACTTCTCTTTTTTCTTCTCTGATACCTGATTTCTGATTTCCTTTTATCATTTCCTTTTCTTCGATATGGTTATCAAAGTTGGGCCATTCGAATTTTCTGTCAAACTCCAGATAGAGATTATTGGCAAGTCTGTAACCGTCAGGTCGTTCTTTCCAGGGTTTGGGGACAAATTTTTCGATGTGCTCCATTACTTCTTCATTTTCCCGGTCTTTTCCTCCTTGGTTCCAAAGTCTGAGAACTATGCAGGTTCCTTTCTCTGCTGCTTGGGTTGAAAAAGTCATCACCTCGTTCATGTAACTGGCAAGCTCTCCCTTGGCATTACTCTCGTGTGAGTGGAGCGAGAGCTGTATTTTGTGGGGAAGTGTGTCAAGGAGATCCATAGCTTTGGGTAGCAGAGTGCCGTTGGATGTAAGTACGGTTTTGAAACCTTTCTCTCTTGCCATATTGATAAACTCGGGTAGAAGAGGGTGTAGTAGGGGTTCGCCCATAATGTGGAAATATAGAAAACAGACCTTCCCGCGTATCTTGTCGGTGAGCAGGTCGAATTCCTTAGCACTCAACTGTCTTTTCTTCCTTGTATGTTTTGGACAGAAGTGGCAGTTGAGATTGCATGTATTGGTGATTTCTATGTAACAGCGATCTATCATTGTCTTGTCTTTTCTTGCATGTAGCTTACTTTCGAGCAAAGTTACATGTTTTCTTTGATATGACCAAATAATATAGGATAATTTTACATTTGAAGTCTTCTTGTAATGGATAGTGAATGAATATGAAGGAAATATACAAATATGGAAAATAAAAAAGCCTTCTGAAATTTCTTTCAGAAGGCTCTTGCGGAGAGAGAGGGATTCGAACCCCCGGTACCTCTCGGTACGACGGTTTTCAAGACCGTTGTAATCGACCACTCTACCATCTCTCCATTATTTCAGTCTGGATGACTATAGCTTGGTTTTCTTAAGCGGTTGCAAAGGTACTACTATTTTCTGGTTCCACCAAATTTTTTGCCAACTTTTTTTTGTTTTTCTTCAAAAAAATGCGTTTTGGGGGCTAATATGTGGCAAAATCGGCAAAAAATAGAGAGGTAAGGCTGAAAAAGACAATAAAAAAGGGCTACCGCCGTAGCCCCAATCTTGATAACCTTAAATCTAATACTATGAAAAACACATTGCAAAAATACAAAATATATCTATTCGTTATGTCAAAAGAATAGAAAATCTGTATTTTGAAAGGGTGCTTTAATATTTTTTAAACCTTAGAGGTAACCTTTCTGCTTAAACTCTTCCATCAGTGGCAAGGCTAAAATCTTGGCATCAGGATGTGGTGCACCGGTAGTACCTAATGCACGAAGGTCGAAGAAATGTTTCCAGTCACTCACGAAAGCGGTATGAACCAGTTCTGTGTTGCAGTCCAATGGTAGGATGGCACGTGCTTCCTGTGGTTTGCAACCTGCCTCTATCAGTTTCATGTAGGCATATTCGGCAGCCTGATTGGCGAATATCCAAGTTGTGAGTTTACTCCATTCTGCAGTTCTTCCTTCTGCAATGTCAGCACACATATCTTCTATTCGGTAGTCGCTGGGATCTTGTGAACCATCGAAGCCTTCTGCTTCTACCCATGTAGGCAGGTTGATGGTAATCTCGTTATCAAACTTATTCTTCGAATAGTTGCAGTATCGGGTACTCTGCTCTGCCATAGAGTTGGCACGATGACGGTTATATTCTCGGGTTATGGAAATCTGAGTAGTAAAATGAACGGTAATACGGAGTTCGTGCTTACCTTCTTCATAGTTGCTGAGGTATTTCAAATCATCCATCGCCTTGTTTTCTGCCAATACTCGGAGATTGGTTGTAATATAGTCTTTGCCGTCTAACGTTTTCAGACGTGAGAACTTGTTGTGGGTATAAAGCGGCAACTCTCCATGTTTGCATACCAGATACACGGTTCCATGTTCCAGCATGGCAAAGTGTTCACTCTGCACCATCCGATCCACGAAAGGTTTGGCAGAATTCACAGTGGTATTATTCTCACTTTTATAGCATACTCTTCCTGCTCGTTCTATCTGCTGGTAGATACCGAGCTCACCTGGTTTCTGTAACCAGATTTCATACGATGGTCTTTGTATTTTCATTTCTTTTTGTTTTTTGTTCTGTCTGCAAAGGTACATTATTTTGTGCATACGGCAAAATAATTCATGGCTTTTTTCGTCTTATATATAATTAAGGTGTAATAATTAGTAAATATGGAGATAAAACCAATAGCATATTTTCGTTCTCCCTTCAGTAGCAAGTTTGGCATACCCAAACAGGCTGGATTGGTAGCAGAACTGGAAGGACAGATTGTTTTTGAACCCGAATTTCGTAACCCTGATGCGTTGCGTGGCATGGAGGGCTTTGATTATCTTTGGCTGATTTGGGAATTTTCTGCCAATAGGCACAAAGCGCACAGTCCGGTTGTTCGTCCTCCTGTGTTGGGAGGCAATGAGAAAGTGGGTGTCTTTGCCACTCGAAGTCCTTTCCGTCCCAATAATATAGGTCTTTCATCGGTAAAAATTTCTCATATCGAATGGGAGACTCCTCATGGTCCTGTCATTCATGTTAAGGGAGCTGATCTTATGGACAAAACACCGATATTTGACATCAAGCCGTATGTGGTGTATGCCGATTCTCATCCTGGGGCAAGGAGCGGTTTTGTTGATGACCGCAAATGGCAGAAACTTGATGTAGAGATTTCTGAAGATGTAGACAGGCATCTGCGTCTGCAGGGATTGAATGCAGAAAAGATTGAAATATTGAAAGAGGTACTTGCCCAAGATCCCCGTCCGCATTACCAGAAAGACCCTCATAAGGTCTATGGAATGCCTTATGAGGGTCTTGATATTCATTTCACGGTTTGTGATCATACGCTTACTGTTGTCAAGTAGACTTCTTGAATGTTGAGTAGAAAATTTACTTTGCAAAACTTTCAAAACGTACGTTTTCCAACAGAATTTTGCAGGCAGCATCGATATTCTTGGCTTCCTTGGTGTAGAAGATATTGGAGTTCTTGATGGTGATATCGTGTACCATACCTTCTGCACCATGTGCTTCAATACCTGTTTTGCAACCTCGTACGTAGATGTTGCTCATGTGGATATCCTGAAAGTTTGGCAGGAATTCCTGCTTTACGGGAGTTGTCTGCTTCTGGGCACCTACATGGTTGTCAAAATAAGTGGTCTCAAAGGTGATGGCTGCATCCTTGATATCGGTCATGTAGATATGGTCGATATAGATGTTCTCTGATGTTCCGCCTCTCTTCACTGCACTTTTAAAGCGTAAACCGGTATCTGTTCCCTGGAAAGTATTGTTGCGAACAACAATATTCTTCATGCCGCCAGAGAACTCGCTGCCGATAACAAAACCTCCATGGGCATGGTATACGGTGTTGTCCTGGATATTGATGTTTTCACAAGGACCTGCTGCCACACCTGCTGCGCCTGCGCCACCCTTCATGCAGATACCATCATCACCTGCATCAATCACATTGTTTACGATGAGTACATCCTTACAGCTTGAGATGTCAATCGCATCACCGTTTTGGGCATTCCAAGGACATTTTACGGTGATTCCGTCGATAGTCACATTCTTGCATCGGGTAGGGATGATATGGAATTTAGGACTATTCAGAAGTGTAACTCCCTGTACGAGCACATTCTCGCAACTGGTGAATCTGATCATGTGTGTTCGGGTTTTCTCCTGTGTATCCATATTCTCTGCCACGTTAGGTTGATGTTTCAGATTGAATGGATACCAGATGTCACCCTTCTCATTTAGTGTTCCGCCCATAGCCTGGAATTCTTTCCATTCTACGTCACTAACCTTGCTCCGCTTTACCGGTCTCCACCATTCTCCGTTTCCGTCAATAGTGCCCTCGCCTGTGATGGAGATATTCTTTCTCTTGCTGGCATTGATGGCAGGAGTTGCACGGTTTTCTTTCTTTCCCGTAGTCTCGTCTATCTTGAAGTGGTCGTTCTTGTCTTCTGAAAGAACGATGATGGCATTCTTTTCCAGATGCAGGTCAATATTGTCCTTCAGTGAGATGAGCCCGGTAAGGTAGATACCTGCAGGCACATTAAGATGACCGCCGCCCATTTTGTTCAGTTTGCTGATGGCTTTGGCAAATGCCTGGGTATTCATGGTGAGTCCGTCACCATTACCGCCACATTCCAAGATACTGACATGATTGTCTGGGATGCTAGGCAATGTAGGTTGCTCCATCTGAACTGGTAAGTTCTGATAATACTTGCTGTAATCTTTGGCATTGGCTGTCACAAATGAGAAACAGACCAATAAAGCTATTAAAATCTTCTTCATAAGCTTTTTAAGTTTAGTTTGTTTAATAAATTCTATACATTGTCTTGTTTGTAATATCTGTTACCTTAAGGTGTGGATATAAAAAAAAGACGGCCCTAACCACAGTTAGTAACCGCCTTTTATGAAAGGAGGAGTGGTACCACCAGGAATCGAACCGGGGACACAAGGATTTTCAGTCCTTTGCTCTACCAACTGAGCTATGGCACCATCTTGCTTTTTGCGGTTGCAAAGGTACAATAAATATTTTAATTGAGCAAGAGAAAACGAAATATTTTCTCTTGCTTAATGTTTATTAACTAAATATCCCCTTGCTTGAAATTAATCTTTCAGCGGATTCCAACCTTGTGCTTTCAGTTCAAATTCCTGTCCGTCTCTGGTAATGAGGAACTTGCCCAGATTTTCTTTGGTGATGTAGCCAATCTGCCTTACACCCTCCATAGTCTCAATCTTCTCGTGGTCACCGATAGGTACGGTAAAGAGAAGTTCATAATCTTCGCCACCATTCATAGCACAGGTGGTAAGGTTCATATTGAATTCTTCTGCCTGCACGGCTGTCTGGTAGTCGATAGGTATGTTCTTCTCATATACTCTGCATCCGCAATGACTCTGTTCGCAGATATGCATCAATTCACTGCTCAGACCATCGCTCACATCCATCATGGCGGTAGGACGGATACCTGCCTCACGCAGTTGTGCTATCACATCTCCGCGTGCCTCAGGCTGCAGTTGTCTTTCCAAGAGATATTCCTTACCGGCGAAATCTGGCTGGAAGTTGCGCATATTCTCTAAGTCTCTGTTCAGAAGAGCCAGTTTCTCGTTATCACCATTTGCTTTAGCCTCAGCCATCTTCTTTCGGATATCTTCTATCTGTCCGTAGTATACAGCCTTTTCGCGTTCCAGCAGTTGAAGTCCCATATAGGCACCGCCCAAGTCGCCCGACACACAGATCAGGTCTGTTTCCTTGGCTCCGTTGCGGTATACGATTTCTTCTTTTGCTGCTTCTCCGATACAAGTAATACTGATGGCTAAACCGGTGAGAGAAGAGGTAGTATCACCTCCCACGATATCTACTCCCCATTTGTCGCATGCCATTCGAAGACCCTTATAGAATTCATCAATGTCTTCTACTTTGAATCGTTTACTCAATGCTATGCTTACTACCATCTGACGTGGGGTTCCGTTCATAGCAAAGATATCACTGATGTTTACCATTGCACTCTTGTAACCCAAGTGAACCATGTCAATATAGGTAAGGTCGAAATGTACGCCCTCCATCAGCATATCTGTAGTCATGAGCACCTCCTTGTCTGGATAATGCATCACGGCACAATCATCGCCTACACCATAAACTGTAGACTCGTTTTTCTTTTCATAACCTTTGGTGAGATGGTTTATAAGACCGAATTCACCTAACTTTGAGATATCCAAAATAAATAATAGTTTATAATTTATACTTAAGATCTGCGGATGATTTCTCGCATAATCTCTGTCATCTTAGGCTGTGCGGCATTGGCTGCAATCTGCACCTCCTCATGACTGACTTCTACAGGTACATCGAAACCGCCAAGATCGGTGATGATGCTGATGCCGAAAACCTTGATTCCGCAATGGCGGGCAACAATCACCTCTGGTACGGTACTCATACCTACGGCGTCACCACCCAATATACGATACATGCGATACTCTGCCGGTGTTTCGAAGGTTGGTCCCTGAACGCCAACATATACACCATGCTTTGCATCAATTCCCTTCTCCTTAGCTATCTCATCGGCAAGGTCGCGGAGTTTCTTGTCGTATGCTTCGTGCATATCCGGGAAACGTGGACCGGTAGGGAAGTTCTTTCCGTGCAATGGATGTTCTGGGAAGAAGTTGATGTGATCGTCGATAATCATCAGGTCACCAATTTGGAATTCCGGATTCATACCGCCCGAAGCATTGCTTACAAAGAGGGTTTCGATGCCCAACTCGTACATCACACGTTCTGGGAAGGTTACAGCCTTCATGTCGTATCCCTCGTAGTAATGGAATCTTCCTTCCATAGCCATGATGTCTTTACCTCCTAACTTACCGAAAATCAGTTTGCCTGCATGACCTTGAACGGTAGATACCGGGAAGTTTGGTATTTCACTATATGGAAATTCATAACTGTCAGTTATTTCTGAAGCTAATTGTCCGAGACCGGTTCCCAGTATGATTGCCGTCTTCGGACTTGTTGTCATCCTTTCTTTTAGCCAGGATGCTGTTTCTTGAATTTTTTCGTACATAGCTAATGATTTTGTCGTTAAAATTATCTTCTTGTTCCAGCATGAAACTTACCTTGATAGGCAGTTCGTATATGCTTTTCTTTACCATTTCATAGAGTCCCTCAGTCTCTTTCAGTCTCACGGCATCTTTTTCTGTCGTGATAATCAGACGGGGTTCTGGCATCTGTTCAAACGCCTCGTTGATGCGGGTGATGTCTTTACTCTTGAATCGATGGTGATCACCGAAGCTCAGCGACTGCATACTTTTAACCATCGGCTTCAGGTCGTGTTCCATCTGCTTAGGCGATGCGATACCAGTAACCAGCAGAGCATGGTAGTTTTTCAACTCCTCCTTGGCTAGCTGCTGCTCTTCGAATACGCCCTTTGGCGTATCATAGTTGATGCAGGTGAAGTAGAGCTTCTGGAAAGGGTAGAGGTCCATAGCCTTGGTGAGTACACGGAATTCCATTGGCTTCAAATCCTTTGGACATTTGGTGATAATCACGATGTCGGCACGGTTCTTGCCGCTCAGAGGCTCTCTCAGTCTTCCTGCCGGCAACATCTTGTCATAGATGATCAGACGGTGATAATCTACCAGCAGAATGTTGATACCTGGCTTCACATAGCGATGCTGAAAGGCATCATCCAGTAATACAACATCTACATCCTTGGTCGGTTCTTCATTCTGCAACTTTTCGATTCCTCTCACACGCTTGGCATCTACGGCTACATAGATATCGTCAAACTTGCTGTGCATCTGGAAGGGCTCGTCGCCAATCTCAGACATTGTAGTATCTTTATCAGCCAGCACATAGCCACTGGTCTTTCTTTTGTAACCACGTGATAGCACAGCAATCTTTACCTTGTCGTGCAACAAGCGTATCAGATACTCCACATGGGGAGTCTTGCCCGATCCGCCCACTGTGATGTTACCCACAGAGATGATCGGGATTGAGAATGATTGACTCTTTTTCAGTCCTATATCGAAGAGCCAATTGCGAAATCTGACCATGCCACCATAAATCCAACTCAGTGGTAGCAGCCAGTCGTTGATCTTGATAAGATCGCCTTCTGTTCTCATGTCTGTTTCCTTTCTCTTAATTCGGTATGTTTATATAATAATGTACGCATACCTTATTATAAATGTTATTGTATGTTCAGTACGTAAGGAAGTGCAGCCTGTATAGGCTCTTTCTCCTTCATATTGCGTATCATGATGAATGGCTGGTAGAGATCACCCAATGCCAGACGCAACTGTTCGTCGAGATATGTTCCCTTGTTTCCGCCCGCCATATCCAGCAACTGTTCCATCCATCCAGCCAATGCCGGATATTCTACCGCCTGATAACTGCTGAGATGAGCCAATTCTGCAGCCTTGTCGATGGCGTCGCTCAAGCCGCCGAATCCATCAATTAACTTGATCTTCTTGGCGTCTGTACCCAGCCATACTCTTCCTTGAGCAATCTTCTCAACCTGTTCGGTACTCATTTTTCTGCCCTCAGCCACACGATTGCGGAAGAGGCTATATCCACGGTTCACATAGTTTTGCATGGTGGCAATCTCTTCTGCACTCCATGGGCGTGACATGCCTGCAGAGGCATAGGCACTGTTGCGGTTAGTCTTCACTTCATCATACTTGAAGCCTAACTTCTTTGTCATCAGGTCACTGAAATCTGGCAGGGCTCCAAAGATACCGATGCTGCCGGTCAATGTTGTAGGTTGTGCCATGATATATTGGGCACCCATACTCATATAATAAGCACCCGATGCTGCCATACCACCCATCGAAACCACTACCGGCTTCTTTTTATTTAATTCTTTAACTGCTCTCCAGATCTGTTCCGAAGCATAGGCATCGCCACCGCCCGAATTGATACGCAGAACTACGGCCTTTACCTGACTGTTATCTGCAAGTTCCTGAAGGTCCTTGATGACCTTTGTACTTACTATCTGTTGCTCAGAATCATAGATGCTAGGAGTCTCCATCCTGACAATGGACCCCTGACAGTAGTATACGGCAATCTCTTCGCCCATCAGATTTGAGTCGTCTATAGTCATATCTACGTCGTTATAGTCAACCTGATTGATGGTCTCGTCTGCCTTCAGTCCTAACTGTTTCTTTACCACGTCTCTGATTTCATCATAATAGCAGAATCCATCTACCATCTTTCGAGATTTCAGTAGTTTGGTATCATCAAACACCATCAGCCCGTCAGCATAGCGGTTCAGTGAATCCTTGCTGATGTTTCTGCTTTTGCTCACATCTCCCAACATCTGTAGCCAGAGTCCACTAATATAGCGTGAAACCTGCTCTCTGTTGGCATCCGACATTTTGTCTTCGGTGTATGTTTCAGTATAGCTTTTGTATTTGCCTACCTTCACTACCGTAAAGTGAACGCCAAATTTGGCTGCTACATCTTTGATATATTGTGGCTGCGATGCAATACCATGCCAGTCCACATTGCCTTCTGGGTTTACATATACCTTGTTGGCAACCGAAGCCAGATAATATCCACCCTGTGAGAGAGCATCACCATATGCGATAATCCATTTGCCGCTCTTCTTGAAATCGGCAAGTGCATTTCTGATTTCCTGCAAAGTGGCATAATCTGTCTCCAAGATACCTGTTTCCAGATAGATGCCCTTCACTTTATCCTCATTCTTTGCCTTGCGAATAGAAGAGAGAATCCTGTTCATGCCTATGTTGTTGAACTGCTCGCCTGTCAGTTCGCCGAGCCAGTTGTCTTCAGTACGGTCTTCAATCTGTCCTTGTAGTTTCATCACCATCACCGCATTGTCTTTCAGTGCCGGTTTACTGTTGCTCGATGCCACCATTCCGATGATACAGATGAATCCCAGGATGGTCATGATCAGCCCGAAGGCAAACAGTCCTACGATAGTGGCTGCCACGTTCTTGAAAAAATCCTTCATTATTCTATGTCAATATTTTATAAGTGAGACTCCTAAATAAATGCCAGCGGCAGAAGAGAGATGTTTTCTCCGATTGCCGTTTACAGCAATTTTTCTGCAAATATAGCAAAAAAGAACCAATAATCAAAGCGATTGGAACAAAAACACCAAAAAAAGAAGAAAAAATAACATAGGGTTAACGAAAAAATGCCTATCTTTGCATTATCTTAGCAAAACAGAATAAAGATATAAACAACATAACAAAAAAGAAAAATGAAAAAGACAATGATTTTTTTTCTTCTGATGCTGACAGTAATTACAGCATCAGCTCAATCTACCGCTCGCAAGTTCGTATTGAAGAACAGTAGCGACGGTCTGAGTGAACTTACCTGTTATCTTCCTAAGAATCCTTCAGGAAGAGCTGTAGTAGATTGTCCTGGAGGTGGGTATTCTCATCTTGCAATGGACCATGAGGGGCATCAGTGGGCAGAATATTTCAACAAACAGGGTATCGCTTTCTTCGTCTTGAAATACCGTATGCCTGAGGGAAACCGCAATATTCCGTTGAGTGATGCCTATCAGGCGATGCGTACCGTTCGTGACAGTTCTGCAGTATGGAGAATAAATAAGGAAGATGTCGGAATTATGGGATTTTCTGCCGGCGGTCATTTGGCTTCTTCCGTCAGTACTCATGCTGAGGCGGCTGTGCGACCTGATTTCTCAATTCTTTTCTATCCGGTGATTTCAATGGATGAGCGTATCTCTCATAAGGGATCATGTGTGAATTTCTTGGGTGAAGAGCGTAATACCAATAAGAAACTGGTAGAAGAGTGGTCTAATGATAAGGCTGTGCGTCCTGGTATTACCCCTCGTGCCATCATACTAATGTCTTTTGATGATAAGGTTGTTCCTCCTGTAACCAATGGCGTAGCCTATTATTCTGCCATGAGCAAGGCGGGCAACGAGTGTACCATGCATATCTATCCGACTGCCGGACATGGATGGGGGTTCCGCGATGCCGCTCATGGCTTCCCGTATCACGACCAAATGCTGAATGACCTTACCTGTTGGCTCAACAGGCTTCCGTTTAAGTAATCTAAGTAATAAGTAAAGAGAATATCTAAAAAGAGGATGTATCATAAGTTGATGATACATCCTCTTCTTTTTGTTGAAAGAGATAGGATATGTTGTTGGAAGAGATAGGATATGTTGTTTGAAGAGCTAGGATATGTTGTTTGAAGAGCTAGGATATGTTGTTGGAAGAGCTAGTATATGTTGTTGAGACAGTTAGTATCTCCGGTCGCACAACAGCTGTTGTGCGCTTGCATAACAGCTGATATGCGCTTGCACAACAGCTGATGTGCATGCGGTGACCAACTGTTGTGCGCCAACTATTTTCCAAACTTATGGCACATCCTCTTTTTTCTTTTTATAGACTCCTAATAAGCATTCTTGTCAGGGCAGATAATGCTCTTGGCTGTCATGAAGATAATCTTGATATCAAGCCAGAACGACCAGTTCTCTATATACCAGATATCACGGCGGATACGTTCCTCCATCTGCCAGAGCTCCTTGGTCTCACCACGGAACCCGGTAACCTGAGCCCAACCTGTGATACCCGGCTTGGAGAAGTGGCGAACCATATACTTATCTATCAGGCTTCCATACACCTCTGTATGATGCAGCATGTGAGGGCGCGGACCCACAATACTCATGTCTCCCTTAAGAACATTGAAGAATTGAGGAAACTCATCTATGTTCGTCTTTCTCATAAAGTTGCCGAAAGCAAATTTACGTGGGTCGTTCTTTGTTGCCTGTGCCTTGTCTGCATCCTTGTTCACATGCATGGAACGGAATTTAAGACAGTAGAAGGTATCACCATTCAGACCCGTTCTTGCCTGTTTGAAGAAAATTGGACCAGGACTCTGAATCTTGATGATGAGAGCTATGAATGGAATGAATGGTAGAACGCACAAACATGCAAGCCCGCTCACCACGATGTCGAAGCTACGCTTGATAATGCGGTTTGACATGCTTGTTAGGGGTTCTATGCGGTTTGAATATACCGTCCTTCCCATAAAATTCTGGGCATCAAGATGCAATTTGTACTCACCAAACACACGTGGCAGGTAGTAGAAGTGTATCACATTCTTATCACAGAAGTGTATGATATTGATGATTTCAGGATCTTTATGCGACAGGCAGCAGAAAACCTCGTCAATATTGGAAGGTTCACCATTGATGGTATCATTCATGGTAGAAGAGATAATCTCTTTGAGCTGTTTCATGTTTCCTATTCTTTTCAACCCTTCCGGATTATCAGTGATGTCTTCATCTGCATAATATCCTTTTACGATATAACCTGCCGAGGGATCTTCTGTCATCGTCTTGTACATCTCGCTCACGGCAGGATCGTTACCTACAAAGACGACGGTGCGTGAGTTGCGGCCCTTAGAGCGGAAATACTTTAGTAATTTGAGCTCGCAGAGTCGGCTTATGATGAGAGACAGATAGAATGTTATGCCGAAGATAATGCTGAAGGAGAACATCTTTCCCCCGTGACCGAGTAGTCTTGAGAAGGTAAAGAAACAGAATGTTGTTGCTGCAGCCAGATATAAAGTACGCCTTGTAACCTGCAGGAACCCGATCTTTCTGACATGAATGATGGTGGAATAGAAGTATTCGCCTAGGAACAAGGCAGCATTGGCAACAAAAAAGGTAATCTTTGTTGCTTTGTCGAAATACGCAGGTATGAGTTCTTGACCATATTGGGTATAGAACAACAGTACGATGTTGAGAATAACGAAATCGGCACCTATCACCAGTCTCCTTATCATTTCATTTCCTTTATAATGCTTGTTCGTCATTTGCTTATGTTTTTTATACTCCTAGTTATTTATATATCTTTTTAAGTTATTTGAGGTTTGCTTAAACTGATATTTGGTCGCAAAGGTAATAATAATAGTTGAAAATCGGAAATAAATCAGCAAAAAAATATCGAAATAGACTAACTTGAACCAACTTGAACCAACTTTTCTTGTTTTTAATCTGTTTAAATGATGTTTTTTGTTCCTTTTTACTTTCTTGCGCATATCTAGGTATTTTTATAAGAATAGGTAGTTTTTTTAGAAATTGCTTGGTGGTCTCAAAAGAAAAACGTACTTTTGCAGCCGGATTATCACGGATGATTCTTCTTTGAGACCTGTTGGTACAGGGAGTAAACTCCTGATGTGATGCAGTCTCTCACTGTTAATTTGTGAAATCTTAAGTATGAACAATAAACGATTTAGATAGTAATAATATGCAATTAATTTTATTATCGGGTGGTTCGGGTAAAAGGCTCTGGCCACTTAGCAATAATGCTAGAAGCAAACAGTTCTTGCCATTGCTCGAAAAGGAGAATGGGGAGATGGAAAGTATGGTTCAGCGCGTGGTACGTCAGGCTCAGGAAGCAAATCTGACCAACGATATTACGCTTGCTACAAACGCCAGTCAGCTGGATATTATCCAGAACCAGCTGGGAGAGCGGGTTTCTGTGGTTACCGAACCGGAGAGGCGTGATACTTTCCCTGCTATCGCTTTAGCTGCAAGTTATCTGAAACTGAAGAAGAAATGTGAGGATGATGAGGTTGTGGTTATTATGCCTTGCGATCCTTATACTGAGTTGGAATATTTCCATACCATAGCCCGTATGGTGGAATGTGTGGAGAAAAACGTCGCCGACCTCGTGCTGATGGGTATCAAACCTACTTATCCAAGTGCAAAATATGGTTATGTGGTTCCTTTTGCCGAAGGAGAGAAGTATCAGATAGTGAAGAGATTTACCGAGAAACCGGATGTGCCTACAGCAGAGAAACTCCTGGAGGAGGGTGCTTACTGGAATGGTGGTGTCTTCGCTTTCCGTTTGGGCTATATGATGCAGATTGTACGTAAGTATATGCAGAGTGAGAACTTTGAAGATACTCGTGCAAGATATAGCGAATTTCCAAAAATCTCTTTCGACTACGAGGTGGCGGAGAAGGCTGAATCGGTAGCGGTAGTACCGTTTAATGGTGAATGGAAGGACCTGGGTACCTGGAATACACTCACTGATGAGCTGCATCATGCCATCATCGGTAATGCGGTGATGGGAAGTCATTGCGAGAATACGCATGTCATCAACGAACTCCAGTTGCCTCTGTATGTGGATGGCTTGAAGGATGCTGTTGTTGCAGCGAGTCCTGATGGCATCTTCGTCTGTGCAAAGAAATATTCCGAGGACATCAAGAAGGCGGTAGAACATCTTACTCCGCGTCCGATGTATGAGGAAAGAAGATGGGGTACTTATCGGGTGATTGACGATTCTGAGTATGCTGACGGCAATCATTCGCTCACCAAGAGTATTACCTTGAAGCCAGGTAAGAATATCAGTTATCAGCTTCATCACCATCGTTCAGAGGTGTGGACATTCGTAGAAGGTGAGGGCATCTTTGTACTTGATGGTGAGGAGAAACATGTGAAGGCTGGTGATACCGTGGTGATTCCTCTGGAGCATTATCATGCCATCAAGGCGATTACACAGCTGACTTTCATCGAAGTTCAGAATGGTAATCCACTGGTTGAAGAGGATATTGAAAGATTCGATTATCAATGGAAAATGAAATAAAACACAAGTTTTTGTGATATAATGTCAGTATTTAAACGTGTCAAAGTGTCAGTATGGATGCTTTGGCACGTTTTTCGTATACTGGCGGGGTGACGGGTAGCAATACCTGTCGACAAAATAAATGTATAACAATTAAAATATTATAGAATCATGAACATTAAACCATTAGCAGACAGAGTGCTGGTACTTCCTGCACCAGCTGAAGAAAAAGTAGGTGGAATTATTATCCCTGATACAGCAAAAGAGAAACCACAGCGTGGTAAGGTCGTTGCTACAGGTAAGGGTACGAAAGACGAAGAGATGATTCTCAAAGAAGGTGATACCGTACTCTATGGTAAGTACGCTGGCACAGAACTCGAATTCGATGGTACTAAATATATCATGATGCGTCAGAGCGATGTACTCGCTGTAGTAGAAGAGTAAGAATAAGTGAAGAGTGAAGAACGAAGAGTGAAGGATTCAATTGCTTTGTTTTAACTCAACATTCAACATTTAACATTCAACATTAAAAAGATAAAAGAAAATGGCTAAAGATATTAAATATAATATGGATGCCCGCGACCTCTTGAAGAAGGGTGTTGATCAGTTGGCAAATGCAGTAAAGGTAACTCTCGGTCCTAAGGGCCGCAACGTGGTAATCGAAAAGAAGTTTGGTGCTCCTCAGATTACTAAGGATGGTGTTACCGTGGCTAAGGAAGTAGAGTTGGAGAATAAATTCGAAAATACTGGTGCTCAGCTTGTTAAGAGCGTTGCCAGCAAGACTGGTGATGATGCCGGTGATGGTACAACAACTGCTACTATCCTGACTCAGGCTATCGTAACAGAGGGCTTGAAGAACGTTACAGCAGGTGCAAACCCAATGGACTTGAAGCGTGGTATCGACAAGGCTGTGGCTGCTGTCGTTGCCTTCATCAAGGAACATGCTGAACAGGTAGATGACAACTACGATAAGATTGAGCAGGTGGCTACTGTTTCTGCCAACAATGATGCTGAGATTGGTAAGCTCTTGGCTGACGCAATGCGCAAGGTTTCTAAGGATGGTGTCATCACTATCGAGGAGAGCAAGAGCCGTGATACCAACATCGGTGTTGTTGAGGGTATGCAGTTTGACCGTGGTTATTTGAGCGGTTACTTCATGACTGATGCAGACAAGATGGAGTGTGTAATGGATAACCCATACATCCTTCTTTATGATAAGAAGATTTCTAACTTGAAGGAGTTCTTGCCAATTCTCCAGCCTGCTGCTGAGAGTGGTCGTCCTTTGTTGGTTATCGCTGAGGATGTTGATTCTGAGGCTTTGACTACATTGGTAGTTAACCGTTTGCGTGGCGGTTTGAAGATTTGTGCTGTAAAGGCTCCAGGCTTCGGTGACCGTCGCAAGGCCATGTTGGAGGATATCGCAGTATTGACAGGCGGTGTTGTTATCTCTGAGGAGAAGGGCTTGAAGTTGGAACAGGCAACTTTGGATATGCTGGGTTCTGCAGACAAGGTTACCGTCAATAAGGACAATACAACTATCGTTAATGGTCATGGCGAGAAGGCTAATATCCAGGATCGCGTAGCTCAGATTAAAAACGAAATTGAGAATACCAAGTCTTCATATGATAAGGAGAAACTTCAGGAGCGTCTGGCTAAGCTCGCCGGTGGTGTAGCTGTCCTCTATGTAGGTGCCAACTCAGAGGTTGAGATGAAGGAGAAGAAGGATCGTGTTGACGATGCACTCTGCGCTACCCGTGCCGCTATCGAGGAAGGTATCGTTGCTGGTGGTGGTACTACTTATATCCGTGCTCTCGAGGCATTGAAGGATATGAAGGGTGATAACGCTGACGAGACAACAGGTATCCGTATCGTAGAGCGTGCTATTGAGGAGCCTCTCCGTCAGATTGTTGCCAATGCCGGTGGCGAGGGTTCTGTAGTAGTAAATAAGGTACGCGAGGGCGAGGGTGACTTCGGTTACAATGCTCGCAAGGACGTTTACGAAGATATGCGTCAGGCTGGTATCGTAGATCCTGCCAAGGTAGAGCGTGTAGCTTTGGAGAATGCTGCTTCTATCGCAGGCTTGTTCCTGACAACAGAGTGTGTGTTGGTTGACAAACCAGAGCCTGCACCAGTTGCACCAGCTGCAGCACCTGGTATGGGTGGCATGATGTAATTAGATGAATAATTTGAGCAAACAAAGCACATCGTAAGACTGCGAGTTTGCAAAGCGAAAATATCAAATAGGGGTGATTCTCAGCGAATTATCCCTATTTTTTTGTTTTTTTAGTCATAAAGATGCAAAAAATAGCAAAATTATTTGGTTCGAATAATCTTTTTTTGTAACTTTGCATCGTAAATAAAAGAAAGTATCATCCTAAGGGATGGCAAAGATATTTTTTTGATTTGTTTTAGTAGATTAGTTTTTAAGTAGTTTGTTTTTGGAAATCGGTTGTCGTGAGACATCCGATTTTTTTTTGTTTTTATTTTGTTTTCTCAATTTAATTGTGTAATTTTGCAGCATAATAGAAAATTCATAGCATGAACAATATTGATTGGAAAAAAGCAGTGGTCTTTCTGATTGTTATCGGAGGACTCATTTATATTACAAAGGCAGAGTTGGGAATGACTACTACAAACTCGTTCCTTACTACGCTGGGTATCTTATTGCTTCTCTTTATCGGAGATAACTTCGCACAGAAGATTGATGATGATCGGAAACGACGTAAACTGAATAATGATGGAAAAGCTGATTGATTTATATAAGAAATGGGCGGGTGAAGAACCGGCTGATGTCATTAAACTGGCAGGGCAGGGGAGTAACCGGCAGTATTTCCGTATCATCAGGCAGGATGGTGATACGGTAATTGGTGTGATAGGAACCAGTCGTGATGAGGATCATGCCTTTGTATATCTGGCTCAGCATTTCCAGCTCAGACAGTTGCCTGTTCCCCAGATTCTGGCGGTGAGCGATGATGAACTCTGCTATCTTCAGACAGACCTTGGCGGTACTTCGCTTTTCGATGCCATCAAGGGCGGACGTGATGCGGGCGGACGATACAATCAGAAAGAGAAGGAACTCCTGAAGAAAACCATTCGCGAACTTCCGAATATCCAAATTCGCGGTGCAAGAGGATTGGACTGGCAGAACTGCTATCCGCAGCCTGAATTTGATGTAGACAGTGTACTTTTCGACCTCAACTACTTCAAATACTGTTTCCTGAAGCCTACCGATTTGGATTTTCATGAACTGAAACTCGAAGCCAACTTCCGCCTTTTTGCCAAGGATCTGACTTCAGAGCCGATGGATTGTTTCCTTTATCGCGATTTTCAGGCACGCAATGTTATGCTGGATGATAAGGGAAATCCATACTTTATCGATTTCCAGGGAGGCAGAAAGGGACCATTCTATTATGACCTCGCCTCATTCCTTTGGCAGGCATCAGCCAAGTATCCGTTCAAACTGCGCAGAGAACTGGTTTGGGAATACTACCAGTCATTGAAGCATTATACCGAGGTACCATCGGTGCGCCATTTTGTAAACCGGTTGAGTCTTTTTGTGCTCTTCCGTACCTTACAGGTTTTGGGCGCCTACGGATTCCGCGGCTATTTCGAACGCAAGAAGCATTTCATCGACAGTATTCCGCCAGCTATCCAGAATCTGCGAGATCTTCTGAAGATGGGTGACAAGGTGTTCCCTTATCCTTATATGATGGATATGTTGAGAAGACTGACCGAATTACCACAGTTCAAGGTGATAGAGAGTGTGGCGCTGAGTCGTGCAGACGGCTATAAGACTACCGACAACAATATCTATCGTGCGCATCCGCAGGACGGACCTGCCACCTATTCTAAATATGATGGTAAGGGACCGCTGGTGGTAAGAGTGTATAGTTTTTCTTTCCGTAAGGGTATTCCAGAGGATCCGTCGGGCAATGGCGGTGGTTATGTCTTCGACTGCAGAAGTACCCATAACCCTGGTAGATACGAACCTTATAAGAAGTTGACGGGTCTGGACGAGCCTGTTATCCGATTCCTGGAGGATGATGGTGAGATATTGAAGTTCCTTGAGCATGTCTATGCACTTGCCGACCATCATGTAAACCGCTATATGCAGCGTGGTTTCACCTCTCTGATGTTCTGTTTCGGATGTACAGGCGGTCAGCATCGCAGTGTATATTCTGCCCAGCATCTTGCCGAACATATTCATCAGAAGTTTGGTGTAGAAGTGCAGATTTGTCATCGTGAACAGCATATTGAGCAGGTTTTGCCGGCAAAACAATAGAAAATAGCGTGCAAATTTGGCTATCTCGCAAAAAGTTAGTAAATTTGCACGCACATTTTAAAATAGCTATTTAGCAATGATGCAAGCAATGATATTCGCAGCAGGTTTGGGCACTCGCCTTAAGCCACTTACCGACCGCATTCCGAAGGCTCTGGTAAGTGTCGGGGGAGAACCTTTGCTCAAACGTGTCATCTTTCAGTTGAAGGATGCCGGTTTCACTCGCATTGTAGTGAACGTGCATCATTTCTCCCAACAAATTATCGATTATCTCCGTGAGAATGATAACTTCGGTATGGATATCCGTATCAGCGACGAGAGCGAAATGCTGCTCGAAACAGGTGGCGGTATCAGGAAGGCATGGCCGCTCTTCAACCAGTCGGAGCCTATTCTCATCCATAACGTGGATATCTTGAGTAATGTAGACCTGAAGAAATTCTACCAGATGGAAAGTCAGGATATGATAGCGGCACGCCTGATGGTGAGCGAACGCAAAACCAAGCGTTATCTCCTCTTTGATGATACCATGCGACTGATGGGATGGACGAATATAGAGACGGGCGAGGTGAAGAGTCCTTATCCTGACCTCAATCCTAAAGATTATAAGATGTATGCTTTCTCGGGCATCCACATGGTTGCCCCATCGCTCTTCCCGCTGATGGAGGAGGAACCGGATAAATTCCCTATCATGGACTTCTATCTGAAGCATTGCGACAAGGTGCGCATTGAGGGATATGTGAAGAACGACCTCAAGCTGATGGATGTGGGAAAGCAGGAGACGCTGAAAGAGGCGGAAGCATTCCTGAAATCGTTAGTTAATTAGTTTATAGTTAATAGCGGCTATGCCGTATAGCAAGATTACTATAAACTATAAATTGTAAACTGTAAATTAAAATTAGATATTATGCAACAGAAGATTATTATTTTGGATTTCGGTTCACAGACCACACAGCTCATCGGCCGTCGTGTCCGTGAACTTGATACCTTCTGCGAGATCATGCCTTACAACAAGTTTCCAAAGGATGACCCATCAGTCATTGGTGTCATCTTGAGCGGTAGCCCTTATTCCGTTCATGATCCGGAAGCTTTCAAGGTAGATCTGAGCCAGTTTATCGGTCGCATTCCTGTGCTCGGCATCTGCTACGGTGCTCAGTTCCTCTCTTTTGCTCAGGGCGGAAAGGTGGAGGCTGCTGACAGCCGCGAGTATGGTCGTGCTAACTTGGAACATTTCGACAAGGAGAATCCTTTGTTCAAGGGATTCATCGAAAACTCTCAGGTGTGGATGAGCCATGGTGATACCATTACTGCCATCCCTGAGGATTACAAGTGTATCGCTTCTACTGCCAATGTGAAGTATGCTGCATACGCTTCAACCAAGCAGCCTGTTTGGGCTGTTCAGTTCCACCCAGAGGTGTTCCACTCTTTGCAGGGTACACAGCTCCTGAAGAACTTCGTGGTAGATATCTGCGGTAGCAAGCAGGACTGGAGCGCTGACTCTTTCGTTGAAACTACTGTTGCTGAATTGAAGGCACAGTTGGGCGATGACAAGGTTATCCTCGGTCTCTCTGGTGGCGTTGACTCCAGTGTAGCTGCCGTTCTCCTGAACAAGGCTATCGGCAAGAACCTCACCTGTATCTTCGTTGATCATGGTATGCTCCGCAAGAACGAGTTCCGTGATGTAATGGAAGATTACAAGTGCTTGGGTCTGAATGTAATCGGTGTGGATGCATCAGAGAAGTTCTTCGCTGATTTGGCTGGTGTTACAGATCCTGAGGAGAAACGTAAGATTATCGGCCGCGACTTCGTAGAGGTGTTCAATGCTGAGGCTAAGAAGCAGACTGGTGCCAAGTGGTTGGCTCAGGGTACTATCTATCCTGATCGTATCGAGAGTTTGAATATCACCGGTAAGGTCATCAAGAGCCATCACAATGTAGGTGGTCTTCCTAAGGAGATGAACCTTCAGTTGTGCGAGCCTTTGAAGTGGTTGTTCAAGGATGAGGTTCGTCGCGTAGGTCGTTCTATGGGTATGCCTGAGCACCTGATTACCCGCCACCCATTCCCGGGTCCTGGTTTGGCTGTCCGTATCTTGGGTGATATCACTCCTGAGAAGGTACGCATTCTCCAGGATGCAGATGATATCTATATCCGTGGCTTGCGTGAGTATAAGGTGAAGTTGAGTGGTGAGGAAGCTCGCCGCGTCCTGGCTGCCGGTGTTCCTGCTGACATGCAGAATGGTGAGATTGAGGTTTCACTCTACGATCAGATCTGGCAGGCTGGTACCGTATTGCTTTCTACTGTCCGTTCAGTAGGTGTGATGGGTGATGAACGTACATACGAGCATCCTGTTGCATTGCGTGCCGTAACAAGTACTGATGCAATGACAGCCGACTGGGCACATCTTCCTTACGATTTCATGGCTAAGGTAAGTAATGAGATAATTAATAAGGTGAAGGGTGTGAACCGCGTATGTTATGACATCTCTTCAAAACCACCTTCGACAATTGAGTGGGAATAAACAGAATAAAAAAAGTCGCCTCGAAAGGGCGACTTTTTTTATTTCTGATTCTTCAGGAGATCACGAATTTCCATGAGGAGCTTTTCTTCATTGCTTGGTTCCGGAGCCTTAGGAGCTTCTGCCGGTTTTTCCTCTTCCTTCTTCTTGGAAATCTTGTTCACCACCTTGATGAGCATGAAGATACAGAAGGCAACGATGAGGAAGTCGAAACAGGTCTGGAGGAAGTTACCATAGTTGATGGTAGCCGCCTTTAGTTCCTCACCCGCTACATTGACGGTAGGGAGTGTGAATTTGAGGTCAGCGAAATTCACGCCGCCAATCAGCCATCCGATAGGAGGCATGATGACGTCATCTACAACGGAACTTACGATTTTGCCAAAGGCACCACCTATGATAACACCGACAGCCATGTCGAGTACATTGCCACGCATGGCGAATTCCTTGAATTCATTCAAAAATTTACTCATACTTTTATCTTTTTAATTATAACTATAGTTTGATTGTTCTTCTTTTTCTCTTTTCTTATATATATAATAAGGTATAGAATGCTGAGTTTTTCCTTTGCTTTTTGCAATATGGAGTTGTCAGTATGGCATGTAATGAGTGAAAATAATGCCAATATTAAAGCTCTACTATTCTTTTTTAACTTATTTAATACTCATTCTGGTTGCAAAGTTAGAAAAAAATTAGTAACTTTGCGCTCGAAAAGAAGAAAAAATGCTCTAAGGCGTAAAATTTTGAATGTTTCAGCATCAGATGAACGCTCGAAAGCAGTTAAAAAAGTAATTTTTATTAAACTTTTAATTTAAATATTAAGAACAATGATTAAGATTGGTATTAACGGATTTGGCCGTATCGGTCGTTTCGTATTCCGTTCTACAGTTGAGGCTGAGAACGCAAAGGAAGTACAGGTAGTAGCTATCAATGACTTGTGTCCAGTAGATTACATGGCTTACATGTTGAAGTATGATACAATGCACGGTCATTTCGACGGTACTATCGAGGCTGACGTTGAGAAGAGCGAGTTGATCGTTAACGGTAACCACATCCGTGTTACTGCTGAGCGTGATCCTGAGAACTTGAAGTGGGATGAGGTTGGTGCTGAGTACGTAGTTGAGTCTACAGGTCTCTTCCTCGCTTACGACAAGGCTGAGAAGCACTTGAAGGCTGGTGCTAAGTACGTAGTACTTTCTGCTCCTTCTAAGGCTGACGCTAACGGTAACCAGGCTGATATGTTCGTTTGCGGTGTTAACACTGACAAGTACAATGGTCAGAAGATCGTTTCTAACGCTTCTTGTACAACAAACTGCTTGGCTCCTATCGCTAAGGTATTGAACGATAACTTCGGTATCGAGACAGGTTTGATGACAACTGTTCACTCTACAACTGCTACACAGAAGACTGTTGATGGTCCATCTATGAAGGACTGGCGTGGTGGCCGTGCAGCTGCTGGCAACATCATCCCTTCTTCTACAGGTGCTGCTAAGGCTGTAGGTAAGGTTATCCCTGAGTTGAACGGTAAGTTGACAGGTATCTCTATGCGTGTTCCTACTTTGGACGTATCTGTTGTTGACTTGACAGTTAACTTGAAGAAGCCTGCTTCTAAGGAGGCTATCTGCGCTGCTATGAAGGCTGCTTCTGAGGGTGAGTTGAAGGGTGTACTCGGTTACACAGAGGATGCTGTTGTTTCTTCTGACTTCTTGGGTTGCGCTTTGACATCTATCTTCGACGCTAACGCAGGTGTTTATTTGACAGACAACTTCGTTAAGGTTGTTTCTTGGTATGACAACGAGATCGGTTACTCACACAAGGTTGTTGAGTTGATCAAGATCATGAAGAAGCACAACGGTTAATTCGTTGCCTCTTAACGATTAAGATATTGCCGTCCAGCATTTTTATGCTGGGCGGCTTTTTGGTTTTTATAGGAATATACCTACTTGCTTTTGTGCTAAAAGTAGCAAATGTCTGCCTGTACAAGGAAGGAAGTGAGAATTTCTTTTCATTTTATTTTGTTTTTTCAATAATTTCATTTAACTTTGCGGCATGAAATATTCGATGATAACCATATTGGGACCTACAGCGAGTGGTAAGACGAGTCTTGCTGCCGCTCTTGCAGCCAGGATCAACAGCCTGGATGCTCACTTGTCGGGTATCCCTGCCAAGGGCGCTGAAATCATTAGTGCTGATAGCCGGCAGGTGTATCGCGGCATGGATATTGGTACGGGTAAGGATCTGGCTGACTATACCATTCATGGCGAGCAGATACCTTATCACCTCATTGATATCTGTGAGCCGGGTACGAAATATAATCTCTTTGAATATCAGCAGGATTTTTATGATGCCTATCAGGATATTCAGAAGAGAGGGGCTTTTCCGATATTATGTGGAGGTACAGGACTCTATATTGAGTCGGTGCTGAAAGGTTATCATCTCTCACCTGTTCCGCAGAACCCGGAACTCCGTGAGTCATTGGCTCATAAGAGTTTAGAGGAACTTACGCTGATACTGAAAGAGCTGAAGGCGAAAACGGGTTCTAATATGCACAATCGCACAGATGTGGATACAGCACAGCGAGCTATCCGGGCGATAGAGATAGAAAGCTATAATCTGGAGCATCCGATGCCGGAACGTGAACTCCCACCGGTTGATTCGCTGATTATCGGTGTCAGCATAGACCGGGACGCAAGAAGGGAGAAAATTTCACGGAGACTGAAACAGCGATTGGATGAGGGAATGGTAGATGAAATCAAGGGACTGCTCGATCGTGGTATTCCTGCCGAAAATCTCATCTATTATGGTTTGGAATATAAGTTTATTACAGAATATGTGATCGGTAAGACTTCATACGATGAGATGTATCGCGGTCTGGAAATTGCAATCCACCAGTTTGCCAAAAGGCAGATGACGTGGTTCAGAGGTATGGAGCGCAGAGGCTTTACCATCCATTGGGTAGATGCATTGCAGCCAATGGAGAAAAAGGTAGAGACGGTTTTGGAGCTGATGAGAAGCTAGGCTGCGGGCTGGAAGCTGGCTAGGGCTGGCATCCGATGGAATCGGATGCAACGGTGGCTGGGCGGAAGTGATATTTTATACAACTTTCTAATTACAAAGAAGAGACAATGGTAAACGAGAATAAATGGGGGCTGCTTTATTGCCCTAGAGGAGGCTGGCGAAGTAACAAGCGCTGGGAAAAAATAGAGAAGGTGCTCAAGCAGCAAGGCGTGGATTACGACTTTGTGCAGAGCGAGAATCAGAAGAGCGTAGAAAGGCTCATCAGAATGTTTATCAACAATGGTTATAAGACCATTGTCATCGTGGGTGGAGATTCTGCGCTCAATGATGCCGTAAACTGTCTGATGCAGATAGATCCGAAAGAAAGAGAAGAGGTGGCACTGGGTGTTATTCCTAACGGACTGATGAACGACTTTGCCCACTTCTGGGGATTCAGCGACAGTGACATCGAGAAGACGGTGGCATCGCTGAAGAAGCGTCGTATCAGAAAGATTGACCTCGGTTGTATCCGATATGTGAACAAGAAGGGGGAGAAATGCCGTCGCTATTTCCTCAACTGTATCAATATCGGACTCATCGCCGCCATCATGAACCTGAGACGAAAAACCCATCATATCTTCGGTTCACGTACCCTGTCGTTTCTCTGTTCCTTCATCCTGATGATATTCCAGCGTCTGGACTATAAGATGCATGTGAAAATCAATTCGGATGTCATCAAACGTAGAGTGATGACGATGTGTATAGGCAATGGAACAGGATATGGACAGACTCCGAATGCTGTGCCATATAACGGACTGCTCGATGTGTCGGTGGTATCTCATCCTAAGACAACCCAGCTCTTCGAGGGAATCTATCTTTTTGTGAAAGGTAAGTTCCTCAACCATAAGAGTGTGCATCCTTACCGTACCCGAGAGGTAGAGGTGCTCGATGCCCAGCATGCCCTGATAGGTATTGATGGCAGATTGATGAATACACCGGTAGGCCCATTCCAGATTACTGTAATTCAGGAGGTTATCAACTTCCTGATACCCGTATAACCAGTATGCCCGTAATAAGGGGAATGTATCAAGAAAAACGTATAATGTAAAACATATAAATAAAAAATAGCAGAACTTTATCCGAGTTCTGCTATTTTTATGATTTCTTCTTCCTGTAAGATTTTGATTTTTCTTCCTTCAGTTTTGATGAGTTCTTCTGCCGTAAAGGCTGAGAGCGTACGGATGGCATTGCTCGTTGTCATATTACAGAGGTTTGCCAGATCTTCACGGCTCAGGCGGATGTCAAGAGTTTTACCATCTTTATCTAACCCATAAGAGTCTTTCAGAAATATCAGTCCCTCGGCAAGTCGGGCACGGATATGTTTCTGGGTGAGGTTCACGGTACGGTCGTCCGATTTACCTATTTCCACACTGAGATATTTGATAAAGAAGAAACCGATGTTGAAACTCTTGGAGAGCAGCTTCATGAGAACTGCCAGCGGGAACTGGGCAACGACGCAGTTTTCCAACGACATGGCTGCCGTCTTGTATATCTCATCCGCAAAATAGGCTCTGAAACCAAAGAACTCAATCGGTTTGATGACACGGATAATCTGACTCTTGCCACCGATCCCCTCTTTGTAAATCTTCACTTTTCCCGCTATGAGACAAAGTGCATATTCAGGAGTACCCTCATTCTTGTAGATGATATCGTTCTTCTTATACTTCTTGATTTCCAGATGTTCTTTCAGTAAATCGAACTGGTCATCCGTGATGCCTCCCCATAGCTTAGCAATCAGCATTGCTATATTTTCTTTATCGTATTTTCCTCTAGCTGCCATGTGTACAAATCTTTTAAACTGAAAACTGAGTGCAAAAGTAATGCTTTTTCTCGAAATAATCAAGCATTTTTGTCTAAAAATATGTTTTAAAACATAAAAAGGCAATTTTTTCTAAAAATGGCATACAAAAAGCTTTGTTATACCACAAAAAAGTGTTACCTTTGAAAGCAATTAATTTAGTCAACAAAAATATAGAACCTTAATATAGATCTATGAGTTATCTAAAATTCGAAAAGGCCCTTATGACGAATCTTCAAGAGTCGTTGCCTAAGGAGTTGTTGAGAACAAATCGCTCGGGTGCATATTCGTGCTCAACGATTGTAGACTGTAATACCCGCAAGTATCACGGATTACTTGTCGTGCCGGTTCCAGAACTGGACGATGAGAATCATGTGCTCTTGAGTTCGCTGGATGTTACGGTGATTCAGCATGGAGCTGAGTTTAACCTCGGCTTGCACAAGTACCAGGGCAACAACTACAGTCCGATGGGCCACAAGTACATTCGTGAGTTTGATTGTGATAAAGTGCCAACTACCCTTTATCGCGTAGGTGGTGTTATCCTGAAAAAGGAAGTTGTATTCCAGCATTATGAGAATCGCATTCTGATTCGCTATACCCTGGTAGACGGCCATTCGGCTACAACCCTTCGTTTCCGTCCTTTTCTGGCTTTCCGCAGTGTCCGTCAGTTTACTCATGAGAATGCTACCGCATCTCGTGATTATTCTGAGGTAGATCATGGCATCAAGACCTGTATGTATGCAGGTTATCCTGATCTCTATATGCAGTTCTCCAAGAAGAACGAGTTTAAATTCTGTCCAGACTGGTATCGTGGCGTGGAATATCCAAAGGAGCAGGAGAGAGGTTATGCTTCTAACGAAGACCTCTATGTTCCTGGCTATTTTGAGATGGATATCAAGAAAGGCGAAACCATCGTCTTTGCTGCTTCTACATCTGAAATCAAGTCGGTCAGCCTGAAGAAGCTCTTCGACAAGGAAGTGGATGAGCGTTCGCCTCGTGACAATTTCTTCCACTGTCTGGTCAATGCGGCTCATCAGTTCCATCGTCGTGAAAAGAACGATGACCGTTATATCCTGGCAGGTTATCCTTGGTTCAAGTGCCGTGCCCGCGATACATTCATCGCTCTTCCGGGTCTCACCCTCTCTATCGAGGAGGATGATTACTTCGAACTGGTGATGAAGACAGCCATGCGCGGTTACTACGAGTTTATGGAAGGTAAGCCGATTAGCGTTCATATCGCTGAGATTGAGCAGCCGGATGTTCCTTTGTGGGCTATCTGGGCTTTGCAGCAGTATGCCAAGGAAACCAACAAGGAAGAATGCTTCAAGAAGTATGGACAGTTTATCAAGGATGTTATCTCCTTTATCCAGGATAACAAGCATCCGAACCTGAAGCTCGAAGAGAACGGATTGCTCTATACCGATGGTAGGGACAAGGCTGTTACCTGGATGAACTCTACTGCCAACGGCAGACCGGTGGTTCCTCGTACAGGTTATATCGTAGAGTTTAATGCTTTGTGGTATAACGCTTTGTGTTTCTGTGCTTCTCTTGCTGCAACAGTAGGCGAAGAAGACAGCCAGCAGAAACTCCTGGCTCAGGCTGAGCTGACCAAGCAGGCATTCCTCGATACCTTCCTCAATGAATATGGCTATCTCTATGATTATGTTGATGGAAATATGATGGACTGGAGCGTTCGCCCGAACATGATATTTGCAGTGGCTTTCGACTATTCTCCATTGTCGCAAGACCAGAAGAAGCAGGTTCTTGATATCTGTACACGCGAACTCCTTACTCCTAAGGGATTGCGTTCACTCTCGCCAAAGAGCGGTGGATATAATCCTGTTTATGTAGGTCCGCAGACCCAGCGCGATTATGCTTACCATCAGGGTACGGCATGGCCATGGCTCGGTGGCTTCTATATGGAGGCAAGTCTGAAACTCTATAAGCGTACCCGTTTGAGCTTTATCGAACGCCAGATGGTAGGTTATGAGGACGAAATGTCTTCCCACTGTCTCGGTACCATCAGCGAACTCTTCGATGGAAACCCTCCATTCGCAGGTCGTGGTGCCATCTCTTTCGCCATGAATGTGGCTGAGATTCTGCGTGCGCTCGAGTTACTTGAAAAATATCAATATTAATAATAGGAGGACTGCTATATGAAAGTTTTAATGTTTGGATGGGAGTATCCTCCTCACGTATTTGGTGGTTTGGCAACTGCCAACTTTGGTATCTCCCAGGGACTTCATGCCCAGGGCGATGTTGATATCACATTGTGTCTGCCTCATCCTTTCGGTGATGAGGACCGTAGTGCCTGCAAGATTGTGGCAATGAACAGTGTGCCTATTGCCTGGCGCGATGTTAATCACGACTATGTGCAGCAGCGCGTAGGTAATATCATGAATCCGGATGACTATTTCCGCTATCGTGACCACATCTATGCCGATTTTAACTATATGCATGTAAATGACCTCGGCTGTATGGACTTTGCCGGTGGTTATCCATCTAATCTTCATGACGAGATCAACAACTATAGCATTATTGCCGGAGTTGTAGCCCGTTCAGAGGAATTTGATATTATCCATGCTCACGACTGGCTGACATTTCCTGCCGGAATTCATGCCAAGCGCGTGAGTGGCAAGCCATTGTGCATCCACGTTCATGCTACCGATTTCGACCGTAGCCGTGGAAAGGTAAACCCTACCGTTTACGCTATCGAGAAAGACGGTATGGACAATGCTGACTGCATCATGTGTGTATCCGAACTGACCCGTCAGACGGTGATTCACCAGTATCATCAGGATCCACGCAAGTGTTTCGCCATGCACAATGCCGTATATCCATTGAAGCAGGAGTGGCAGGATATTCCACGCCCAAATCATAAGGGCAAGGAGAAGGTAGTAACCTTCCTGGGTCGTCTTACCATGCAGAAGGGACCTGAATATTTCGTAGAGGCTGCCAATATGGTATTGCACCGTACCCGCAATGTGCGTTTCTGTATGGCTGGTTCGGGCGATATGATGGACCAGATGATTTATCTCGCTGCCGAAAGAGGCATTGCCGACCGATTCCACTTCCCTGGCTTTATGCGCGGCAAACAGGTTTATGAATGTCTGAAAGACAGTGATGTCTACGTGATGCCATCTGTGAGCGAGCCGTTCGGTATCTCACCTTTGGAAGCTATGCAGTGCGGCACACCAACCATTATCTCCAAGCAGAGTGGATGTGGAGAAATCCTGTCCAACTGTATTAAGGTAGACTATTGGGATATCCATGCCCTTGCCGATGCAATCTACAGCATCTGTCACAACGAGAGTCTCTTCGATTATCTCTCAGAGGAAGGCAAGAAAGAGGTTGACCAGATTACCTGGGAGAAAGTGGGAGCCCGCATCAAAGACCTGTACCTCAAGACCTTAGGGTGGAAGTAGTGTTTAATGTTAAATGTTTAATGTTAAATGTTAAAGGGCTAATCATAAAGTTCAAAGTTCAAAAATTAAAGTTCAAAGTATGAAAACAATTTGTTTATATTTCGAGATACATCAGATTACCCATCTGAAACGCTACCGCTTCTTTGATATCGGTACCGACCATTACTATTATGATGACTACGAGAACGACCGTAGCATCAACGAGATTGCTGAGCGCTCTTATATGCCTGCCTTGAATGCCCTTCAGGAGATGATTGAAAAGAACGGCAAGTATTTCAAGGTTGCTTTCTCTCTTTCGGGAGTGGGTATGGAGCAGTTGGAACTTCACGCTCCTCAGGTATTGGAGAAACTGCAGCAGCTCAACAATACGGGTTGTGTAGAGTTCCTGGCTGAGCCTTATTCTCACGGACTTGCTTCTCTGGTTAATGAGGCAAGTTTCAAGGACGAGGTGATGCGCCAGTGCACCAAGATTGAGGAATATTTCGGAAAGAAGCCTACCGTATTGCGCAACTCTTCGCTCATCTACAGCGATGATATCGGTAACGATGTTGCCAACATGGGATTCGTCGGTATGCTTACCGAGGGTGCCAAGCACGTGCTCGGCTGGAAGTCTCCTCACTATGTTTACCATTGCGCCCTGAACCCTAAGTTGAAGCTCCTTTTGCGCGATGTGAACCTGAGCGATGATATCTCTCTGCGCTTCAGCAACAGCGATTGGGATGGTTATCCACTCTTTGCCGACAACTATATGAACCGGATTGCTGCCTTCCCAGAGGAGGAGCAGGTTATCAATATCTTCATGGAGCTTTCTGCTCTTGGTATTGCCCAGCCTCTGTCAAGCAACATCCTCGAGTTTATGAAGGCTTTGCCTCAGTGTGCCAAGGACCGTGGCATCACCTTCTCAACACCTTCAGAAATCTGCAAGAAGATCAAGTCGGTAGGCGAGGTGAATGTGCCTGATACCTTGAGTTGGGTAGACGAGGAGCGTGATGTAAGTTCATGGTTGGGTAACCCGATGCAGCGTGAGGCTTTCAACAAGCTTTACAGTGTGGCAGACCGTGTACGTATCGCCAACGATCCACGTATCAATCAGGACTGGGATTACCTGCAGGCAAGTAACAACTTCCGCTTCATGACTACCAAGCCAAGCAATGTGGGTCTTGACAGAGGTATCTATTCAAGTCCTTTCGATGCTTTCACTAACTATATGAACATTCTTGGCGACTTCATCACCCGAGTAAACGACCTCTATCCTACTGATGTTGATAACGATCAGCTTGAGAGCCTGCTTACTACCATCAAGAATCAGGATGAAGAGATTGAGATGAAGGACAAGGAGATTGTCCGTCTTCAGGCTAAGATTGAAAAGATAGAGAAGGAGGCAGAGAAGCACCATGGCGAGAAGCCTGCTAAGGCTGCTCCTGCCAAGAAGGCCGCAGCTAAGCCTGCAGCCAAGAAGGCTCCTGCTAAGAAGGCTCCAGCCAAGAAAACAACAAAGGCTGAGCCTACAGAAGAAAAGAAAGATTAGATTTTAGATTACTCATAATGATTAATCCCCCTCGCTGCATTGATTTGCAATGAGGGGGATTTTTTTGTTTCCCAAAATATTCTCTGAAATAACGCGTTAGCTGTAAAGCGTTATTTTTCGAAATGAATCCAGTCTACGTCGAAGAAGGCAGCATCGTTCTTCTTGGCTGTGCGGGTGTTGAAGAAACCGAGCTTGGCACCAATCCACTTGCCTTCACGCACAGTGAAAGGATTGCCTATCTTGGTGAATTTCTTGCCATCCAGACTGTAGCTCCATTCAGCGATAGCCTGTATCTGGTTGGCGATGCCTTCGCTATGAACCTTCACGCGGAGCCATACATCCTGGGTAGCGATGCGGGAAGAAGGAATATCATCTACGGCATACTTCACGGTGTAAGGTTGAGGCTGCTTGCTGGTCTTGATGGCCACTTGCTTTACCACCTTCTCGGCCTTTCCCTTCTCAGCCTTCTCGCAGGTTACATATTGCAATACAACACCCTCTTCCTTGGTATCAACAAACTTGAGTGCCGCATAGTCCATGCCTTGCATAATCATGCCGGCGCTTTCGCCCAGTACCTTATCTTTCTCCTTGTAAGCCTCGCTGCGGTTAGGTATGAACTTCACCTTGGCAGTAGCAGTAAAGTTCTCGGTAGGGAGCTTCTGGAGCAGGAGGTTTGGCAAATCATACAGGTTCTTTACATCTTCTGCCTGCTGCACACCATAGAGACGCAACTTGGAGTTCTTGGCATCACAGAAGTACCAGTACTGACTGTAAGGACCGTTCCACTGCCATTGCAGACCTAAATCTACGCTGTTGAAATCATCCGATTCCTTTGGCTGGAAGTTACCACTTGATGGCAGGTTTGGCTTCTTCCATTGCAGAACAGGGTCACCGCAGCCGTCACCATCCTTGTCGTCTCCGATAACGAGCCAGTCGTTTACCCATTTGGCTGGTTGCAGATGAACCACACGACCGTAGGCATGCTTATCCTGGAAGTGGAGGAACCAGTCTTCGCCGTTCTGGGTATCAACCCATGCGCCCTGATGAGGGCCGTTCACCTTCTTGTTCTTTCCCTGAGCCATGCCCACATACTCCTCGTAAGGACCGTATGGATTCTTGGAACGCAATTCTACCTGCCAGCCATACTTCACGCCGCCCGCAGGACTCATGATGTAATAATAGCCGTTGCGCTTGTAGAACTTGGTACCCTCGATGGTAGGCTGATCTTCATGACCGTCATATACGATGCGTGAAGGACCGATAACCTTGGTTCCGTCTGGTGACATCGGAGCTACGAAGAGCACTGACTTGATACCGGCTCTTGAACCGGCGCATCCATGCGAAAGATAAGCCTTGCCGTCCTCATCCCAAAGAGGGCAGCAGTCGATCAGACCTTTTCCCTTCATCACCCAGGTGATAGGCTCCCAAGGACCGCGTGGGTCTTGTGTCTTGGTCATGAAGAGTCCCTGGTCAGGATCGCCGCAGTAGATATAGAACCATCCGTTATGATAGCGGATGGATGGTGCCCATACATAGTTTCCATGCTGAACCTTCTTGCGCCAATCCAGTTCGGTGCCCTGGTATTCAGGCAAAACCGGATAGTCATCGAGTAGGGCAGCGCCGATAATCTCCCAGTTTACCAGGTCGGTGCTGTGCAGAATCTGCAAGCCTGGGAAACATTGGAAGGAAGAGGAGGTCATATAGTAGTCATTGCCCACACGGCATACGTCAGGGTCTGAGTAGTCGGCGTCAATAACTGGGTTGCGGTACATTCCGTTCTTCAGGTTCGGATTCCATGTCTTGGATACCGCCTTTTGGGCATTCACGCTCAGTGCAGAGAGCGGAGAGCTCAATGCGATAGTGGCGAGAATGCACAGGAGTGAATGAGATTTTATTTTCATTATTACCGATGTTTTAATGAATTATTTAGCTACGTATTTCTTGTTGTTGTAGATATAGATCTGACCTTTGTTGAGCGCTTTTAAATCATCGCTGCTGGCATTTGCCTTGACCAGACGACCGCTGAGGTCGTAAACATGGTTATTGGCAATGCTGTTTGAGGCAGTGATAGCCTGGATGCCTGTAGAAGTCTCAGTATAGAGAGTGAACTGCAAGAGGCACTGCTTTACCTTTGGAGTGAAAGTAAGCGTGTGCTCTACAGGTGAATCAAACTCTACTGTATATTTTTTCAGACTTTTGTCTTTTGGAAAAACATAGGTAGAAGCATCATAACTTGTACCATTAATCTCACCGATATAGGCATCATCAGTATCATAGTTGTTGCGGCCCTCAATATCCATCTTGGTAATCTTTACACCGTCAGGAATAATGATGGTGTATTGATTTGCGCTATACTTGATATAGGTAGTACCAGAACCGACATCGTATGCCTTTCCCTTCTCATTGCTGATAGCGAAGCCGTTACTGAAAGAACCGGCAGTCTTATCCGTCAAGGTCTTAGAGTTTAATGTGAAAGGACCCTTTGTGTCTGTTACGGTAGAACCTGTTGATGTGGCACCGCACTCGTCTGTACATGTAGAATCAAACTTCTTAAGCCAGATAGAACCGCTGCTTACGGTAATCTTAGAGTTGTTCTTGAACACAAGATTATCTACGAAACGGATATCGATACCCTTCTTTGCCGAAATCTGAACGTTGTCGAGTGTCACGTTCTTGATGTGGCTCTCAGGACGGCCAACAAAGAAAATGGCGTTACCATCACAAACATCTGTTGTCTTCACGTTCTGAAGATAAATACCATTATAGGTAGGGGTAGTGTCGTCCAGTGCTCTTGCGTTTGCCTTATCTACGGCAGGGTCGCTGTTGTAGTTCTTGTCGTAGAAACAGTCGATAGAGAGCGGATTCTTCACGTTGGTCATGGTGAAGTTGGTGAACTTCCAGTCTTCCTCGCCACCACCGCGCAGTGTACCATTGCTGTTGATACCCGTCTTCATGCGGATACCGGCTGTTGTACCATTCATGGTGATATTGTCGAACCATACATGCTTGATGTTTTTGGTATAGCTGCCGATTGAAGCACCATGTCCTGTACCGAATTTACAGTTCCAGACATGGATATACTGTGCATTGTCATCGCAAACCACGTTATCATCACCTGTACTGATGTTACAGTTGTAGATGTTCATGTGGTGACCCCAGATAGAGATACCGTCTGTGTTGTGTGATGGCTGTTCTGTCTTGGTTTCAGAAGATGGGTTATAGATGATTACATCATGTACTGTACCATTGTTAGCACCATTGCTGTTGCTCAGGGTAATGTTGACACCCGGAGTATTCTGAACTTTGAGATTGCGGATCAGGAATCGGCTGCCTTTCTCGAAGCGGATCATTGCTCCCGGATCGAAAGTCTCCTTGTTGTCGCGTGCTTGCCACCAGCGGGTTCCCTGTCCGTCGATGACAGAAGTCTCACCTTCACCCTCTATGACAATGTCGCTTTGGTTCTTTTTCTTGCAGCCAATGAATACAGTCTTGTTGTTAGGCGCCTTGCCATATTCCACGAGCTTCAGGGTAGCACCTGCGCAAAGGTGGAGAACGGTTTTAGACTTGATGCTGAGTACCTCTGTAGTGCTGGTCATCTGGTCTTTACTACCAAACATCCAGGTACCGGCAGGAATTACGACCATACCACCTGTTGTAGGTACAGCATCGAGTGCTCTCTGGATAGCCTTGGTGTTGTCTGCAGCAGATGTGGATGCACCATAATCCTTGATGTTGAACGTGTTAGCCGATGTGATGGCAGGCAACTGTGGCAGTTCTACAGCAGTCCACCCTTCAGGAGTGTTCTGTGCATTCTGCTCGGCTGTGATACCAGCGAAAGTTTGTGCTTTAGCGAACATAGGCAGAGCCATGAGTGCTGCCAGCACGACAGTCTTAATGATTGATTTCTTCATTTTTTCTTAGGTTTATTTATTTTATTATTTTCTTTTTCTATAAGATTTTGTGCAAAGTTACGACATTTTTGCTTACCGCATGCAGATAGTGAGCGAAAATCTACGAAAACGATTACGTATACCTTGCCGATAGAACAAAAAGAAAGACCGCATCCGTCGGGATTCATCTCCCTAGGATACGGTCTTAAACCTAATGATTAACGTATGTCCTGATAGGTTTTGTTATCAACATAATGACTTTGATTAGTAACCAGGATTCTGGTCAGCTAATGACAAATTATCGTTGGCATCAATTGCAGCCTGTGGGATTGGGCGAAGAAGCTTCTTGCCGATATATTGGGCAGCCTTGTCTCCCATCTCATGGTTATACTTGGTGCAACGCTCTACCAGAGTCTGGGTTCTGCGAAGATCCATCCAACGAGCCTCATTACCGAAGTTCTCGCAGGCATTCTCATCAAGGATGTTATCAATAGTGATGGTTCCTGTAAGTGCAGGGAGACCAGCGCGCTGGTGAACCTCATTGAGTCGTGCCAATGCCTTAGGGTTATCGCCAGCCTTCAGATAAGCCTCGGCTGCTACGAGATACATCTCTGGCAAAGTGATGATATGGATGTCGCGATAGCAGGTATTCTTCTCTGTTTTAGCTGTCTTGCTGTCGTCAAACTTCTTGCAAGGACTTGAACCATATACCAACTGCTGGTTGTCGTAATATTCCATATCTTGGCCATCCATATTCTGCGCCTCTTTGGTCTGTGAATCCATCGGAATGCGATAGGTGTTTGCTCTGTTTGCAGGATCTATAGCCTTCCATGCTTCAAAATCGGCATCTGTTTCATACCATGCAGAATAGTAACGGGTTACTGGCTTACCTACCAGACTCTCACCATTCTTATACCATGTCCAGTAACCGGTGCCTGCTGCATTTCCCTTGTTGATATCCGGCAACTCTTTCATGAATGTAGCATCGTAACGCTGGTCGCCCTTCTTGAAGCAATGCAGAGCATAGAGGGTAGGCACATAGCTGGAGGTTGTAGCCTTGATGTTATCCTCGTTTCCACCCAGATAGTTGCAGTAGTAACCGCTCCATTCTGTACCACCTGATGTTGTATTGTTGGCTGTAGCCAAATCATATTCCACATCCCAAAGGAACTCTTCGTTGTCATCGCCAGAACCATCAGCCTTCCAGAGCTTGGCAAATGGGGTAGTCAGTTTTCTGCCTGCAATTACCTCATCGGCAAGAGCAGCAGCCTTAGAGAAGTATTCCTGCTTGTTGAGGTCCCATGCTGCAGAAAGGTAGGTCTTGGCAAGGATCGCCTTGGCTGTTTCCTGGCTGATTCTGCCGCCACCCTTGGTAGCTGTTGAAGCCTGAAGCACATTCTTGCTGATAACATCTTCGAGCTCGCTGATGATATAGGCATATACATCTGCAGCAGAAGACTTAGGATATCCTGTGTCTGCTGTGGTGAGGAAGTCCTTCATGATAGGCACACCACCGAAGTTGTTTACAAGAAGATAATACTCGTAAGCAGCCAATACACGGGCTTCGCCTACAAGCTGCCCCTTAGTCTTTTCATCAACTTGGGCTGTCTGTGCATAATATGATACAGAGTTGGCTGCACGTATACCTGAATAAAGGTAAGTATAGAGATTCTTGATATCCGTATTTTCTGGAGTCAAGGTCTCGTAAGTGTTCAATGCCTCGTTCATCTTGTTACGGGCATCGGCATACATGTCTGTACCTGCTGAGAAACAGCTAGTGAACAGAGGAGCTGCATAAACGTTTTGCAGATGCTGATAGGCATTATTGACGAGGTTGTTTAATCCCTCTTTTGTCGCAAAACTCTGTTTAGCAGTTACATTCGACTTGTTGCTGGCATCCAGGAAGTCGCTGCAACTTGTCATGGTTCCCATGCAGCAGGCCGCCAATGCTACGCTATATAATATCTTTTTCATAATTGTTTACTTCATTTAATGAGATTAGAACTTAAGATTTACACCAAACTGGTAGGTTACAGATGATGGACCGCCATTCTGCAGATTCTGTGATGCCCACTCTGGGTCGAAGCCCTTGTAGTTGGTGAAGCAGAATGGGTTCAGAACGTTTACATAAACACGGAGATTTCTGATACCTGCCTTGTTTACTACGCTCTTAGGCAATGTGTAACCCAGAGTGATGTTCTTAACCTTGGTGAAAGAGGTCTTCTGATACTGGAAACCTTCTCCCTTGGCAGAACCCTTGTCACCGAAGTAACCACCCATCGAAGTATCGCTGTTGTTTGGATAAGGATACTTTCCGTAGTGGGTCTCTGTGGCGGTTGTAATCTCACCTGTTGCATGATCGATGATTGGTGCTCCCTTTGGTATGTAGTAATCCAGTTGCATGTGAGCATTACCACGGTCGCCATACTTCATATACTTCTCATGGAAGTAGCTGCGTGACCAGAATCCGCTCTTTGTATAGAACATGATGGAGAAGTCGAAACCCTTGAAGTAAACATTGGTAGTGAAACTACCTGTCCAGCGTGGATCGGTACAACCATAAATCTGCTTATCGTTGTCGTCAATCTTACCGTCATCGTTCCAGTCGTTTACGGCTACCTGACCTTCATACCACTTATACTTAGTACCATACTTCTCGTAGAATTCCTTCAGGGTATAATGCTTGTCACCATTCATGGTGTGCATGGTTACACCCTTGTCGGTGATGACATCGGTATGGGTATAGTCACGGAGTACATTCAGTGGTTCGCCGATAAACCAGTTGTTGGCTACCTCATCAACCTTACCATTACTCAACTCCTTAATCTTGTTCCAGTTGCGGGCGAAGTTTACGTTCGCACTCCAGGAGAAGTCTTTCTTGTTGATGATGTTAAAGTTCAAACCGAGTTCAATACCTCTGTTCTGGACAGAACCTACATTGAAGGTTGAAGTTTTCTCACCAGTTTCGATAGGCACTGAACGTGACATAATCTGACCATCAGAAAGACGGTTGTAGAAGTCGGCTGTTACATTGATGCGGTTCTTCAGGAAACTCAGGTCGAGACCTACATCAAACTCCTTTACCTTCTCCCAGATGAGTTCTGTATTTACCAATCCGTTAGGATAATAACCCTGTACCTCTTTGCCGTCAATGGTTACATAAGATGGACCTGTAGCAGAAGCAATAGTTACATAGTCACCCACATTGTTGTTACCGGTAACACCGTATGAAAGACGGAGTTTAGCATTGTCAAGCCAGTTGTTGAACTGCTTCATCCAAGCTTCATCTGAGATACGCCATGCTGCAGCTACAGAAGGGAACCAGCCCCATCGGTTGCCGTCTGCGAAGCGTGAACTGCCATCGGTACGGAGTGTAGCTGTAGCCATGTAACGGCCCTTGTAGGAATAGTTGGCACGGAAAGCGAATGACTCCAGTGATGACTCAGTATAAGAACTTGAGAGCGTCTTGTCGCCGCTGGCTGTTCCCAGGTTGTGGAATGTAGTGTGGTCGCTAGCGATTCCCTTGCCTTCCTCATACTGGTATTCTGTATTGCTCTTATAGAGTGAGAACAATGCCATAGCACCAACAGTGTGGTCGCCAAATGTGCGGTTGTAGTCAAACTGGTTGTCCCAAGTCCAGTCTACACGGGTAGTATTGGCTACTGAACCAAAGTTGGTCTTGTTCTTCTGGTAGTAAGTAGAACCTACATCATTACCCTCGTTCAGACCTGTTGCGTAGAAGATGCCCTGGCGCTTGTGAGAGTAGTTAGGAGAGAAGGTGGTTGTAAACTTCAATCCCTTGATGATGTTGGCACGCAGGTAGAAGTTACCCATCAGTCGGTACATCTTGGTCTCATTGGTGTAGTTGCCGTCATTCAAATCGATGAGTGGGTTATATGTAGATGTAAACTGTGCATCTGAACCAAAGGCTGCCTTTGCTCCCGGGTTAGGAATCAGGTTGCCATCTGCATCTGTTGGAGATACGAATGGGTTAAAATAGAATGCATTCACATATGGAGAATAAGTACCATCAGTACATACATCCTGGGTGCGGCTCATTGACATGTTGGTAGAGAAACCTGCCTCGAATATCTTGGAGAGCTTGGCATCCATTGCTCCCTTGAAGTTAAAACGCTCATAGTCGTTGCCTTTGAAAACGTTCTCTTCTCCCTGATAACCCATACCTACACGGTAGTTGATCTTATCTGTAGCACCGGCAGCACTGATAAAGTGGTTCTGCTGGGCGGCAGTGCGGGTAACCATCTTCTTCCAGTCGTAACCGTCGAAACTTGGATCCATCATCAGATCATAAAGTTTGGAGTCTTTGTAGCTGGTTGCTCCCTTGCGTGTCAGGAAGGCAGAATTCAAGTCGGTATTCTTGATGATGTAGTGTGGATGTCCTTCGGCATCAACACCCTTGCGGCTAGAGCCATCGTAGCTCTTACCATCGAGCGTGGTATATCTGGCAAAACGATAATCCATAAACTCGTTGGCATCCATAAACTCAGGCATGCGCGCCAACTTCTTGATACCATAATATCCGTCATAAGAGATGGTTGCCTTCTGTGCCTTGTCTGCACCCTTGCTGCCCTTGGTGGTAATCATGATGACACCGGCAGAGGCACGGGAACCATAGATGGCGGTAGAAGATGCATCCTTCAATACGTCGATGCGGTCGATATCATCAGGGTTGAGGAAGTCCATGTTGTCGCAAACTACACCATCGATAACATACAATGGCTGTGCCTGCTTGTTGATAGAAGCCTGTCCACGAACCTGAATATTGAAGCCTGCACCTGCGCGGCTACCAGACTGGGTGATGTTGACACCAGGAACAGAACCCTGCAGAGACTCAGCAAGATTGGTAGTACCACGAGCGGCTATCTTTTCTGAGTTGACAGATGCGATAGAACCAGTTACGTCGCGTTTACGCATAGTACCATAACCAACGACAACGACCTCGTCAAGGGCTGCATTGTCATCTTCAAGTACGATGTTCCATGTTTTCTGACTTCCTACTTTTACTTTCTTAGGCTTGCAGCCGATGTAGCTGAAAGTCAAGACCGCATTAGGGTCTGCGTTCTGGATGGTAAACTTACCGTCAAGGTCGGTGATGCCACCTGCCTTACCATTCTGGTCAGTAATGGTTACACCAATCATTGGGTCGCCATTAGCATCCTTAACGGTACCTTGGATTGTTTTCTGCGCAAAAGCGAGGAAACAAACCGAACTCAAGGTCAGTGCCATGCTGGCACGTTTCAGTTGTTGATACATAACGATGTTTGTTTTGTAGGTTATTATTAATCTTGTTAAGTTTCTCTGGTCTAATTGAACTTACTAGCGATTAGTTGTTGTCGTGTTTGATTCTCAATAGATCATAAGGAATCTTCGATTTTTGGTTATAATCTTAGATTTCTGCTACAAAGGTAATTAAAATTTTTAAATGTTGAATAAAATAAATGAAAAATCTAACGTAAACGTTTTCGGAAGTGTTGTTTCTACAATATTGTCTTTTCGTCGTATTGATTCAGGCGGGTAAGTGAGCCCTACGTAACGTTTACTGAGGCTTTTTTGAAGTTCAGATGAGGCTTACTTGATGGGGGCAGGAGTTAGCAGAAATTACATCACGACGTATCTGTTGCTGCGTCGTGACGCACTGATTGCTACGTCGTGACGCACTGATTGCTACGTCGTGACGCATCAGAAGCTGCGTCGTGATGTAATTTCAGCAGCCTCAGGGCAAACGGAGCCGCTTACGCTGATGAAACCATGTTCTTCATTGCGCAAGTTCATACGTTTCATTGAGCCGATACATCCGACTGCGCTGGTTTAAAGATCCGACTGCGCTGGTTTAAAGATCCGACTGCGCTGGCTTGAAGATTCGATTGCGCTGGCTTGAAGATATGACTTCGTTGTCTCGAAGATTCGAATTCGTAAGCAGAATGAGACGGATTTGTTTGCAGAATGAAGTGGCTGAAGTAGCGAAAAAAAAGAGGGCATGTCATCGTACTTATGACACACCCTCTTGTTCATATAGTATTATTGTTTCAATTTTTTAATCTCTTCGACTGTTAATCCTGTGGATTGGGAAATGATGTCGATTGGAGTGTTAAAAGCAAGAAGTTTGAGAGCGATGTTTAGGGCTTTTTCTTTTTCCCCTTCCGCTCTTCCTTCCGCTCTTCCTTCCGCTCTTCCTTCCATCAAGCCATCTTGATATCCCTCGTCCCGGCTAGTGTCGAATAGGCTTTTCATATGTCTAACAGCTTCTAGATGTCGGTAATAAGCTTGCTTGTCTTCTAGTGAGAGTGAATCCACACGAAGTCGCTCACGCGCTTCTGGTAATCCTGCAGCAGTTGCTTCGGAGCTGATAGAGCCTGTTTTCAGAAATTCTATCCATTCGTCAAGAGGGGTGGTTGCTACCTTGTCAAAATCATTGACACGTAGTATGTAGTACTCAGGGAACAAGTCGCCAGGACTCTTCCTAAGTTTTAGATCTTTATCCTTGATGCCAAAGAATTTCTCATTCTGTCGGATGGAAAGTTTCAGAATGTCGTGCGGTTCGTGTTCACCGATGAATTCGGTTTTACCATGGTACACATAGTCTTTTCCTTGTCCTAGTTCAAAATAGACGATGTTAATGGAATACACCTTGCGAACCGCTTCGTATGGTTTTCCAAGACCAATGTACTCTGTTATTGCCTTAGAAACGCCATAGAGCATGCGATGGAAATAAGTATGCTCACGACTGTTTTGTACTTCAATGATGCATAACTGTTCATCCTCGCTTTCTGCCAGAATATCTACTCGGTTATATTTATCGTCTTCGTTTTCTTGGTTACTTTCGCTCTCCAGGAAGCGGTGAATCTTAAAATTCTTTCCAAGTAATGAAGACAGGAAACCCTCTAGCACAACATAGTTTGCCTTGTTGCGCAGCAGGCGTTTCATCGCCCAGTCAAATCTTATATAGTTTTCTCCGTTCATTCTCTTTTCTTATGTTTCTTAATATTACGCTGCAAAGATACGCTTTTCTTTTGTAACTTCCAAGAAATTAACCAAAAAAGTTTTTGTGAGTGGTTGGAGGAGAATGATAATAGCTAGTTGATAGTTCCACATGTGGTTCAGGTACGGGCTGAAGAACCAAAATCCCGTACTTGAACCACTTGCGAAAACTTTATTAATTATATTGTTCTAATTTCTTAATCTCTTCAATAGATAAGCCTGTGGATTTTGCAATGACGTCTATTGGAGTGTTGTATGTCAATAGGTTCAAAGCAATCTCTTTCCTACCTTTTTCCATACCTTTTTCTATTCCTTTCTCTTCAGCATGCTTATATACCGCATAATTGTCCCACATGACCATCATGCTGTTGTCGTATTTCTCCTGTTCCTCTTTGGTCAGAGTCTTGGAGTCGGCGATTTCTGCCAGCCTCTTGAATATCTTATGCTGAGCCTCGAAAGGCATTTTTTCCAATGTCTCCATATGCTTCAAATTATAAATCCAACAATCTAAAAACGTAGTACACTCTTCCTTATGTTCTTACGCTGCAAAGATACGCTTTTCTTTCGTAACTTCCAAGAAATTAACTAAAAAAGTTTTTGTGGGTGGTAGGGGAGAAGGAGATAAACAAAAAAGTGCAACGCCCAGTGTGGGCATTGCACTTTAATATGATAGTTTGATTGAATTTATTTAATCCAACGTGGGTCACCTGCTGTGCCATACTTGTCAACATAGGCATCCTGGAGGTAGAACTCATTCTTTGTAGGGTTAGTAAATACTTCTGTACCCTTGGCACCTATAGCATCACCAATCTTACCATTGCTCCATGTACATTCACTTGTAAAGTAGGTATTTGTACATGTTACCTTCTTGGTTGATACAGCCTTCATTGCAATAGCAGAATCCCAACCCAAGAGGCATGACTCAAATTCTGGTACAGGGTTCATTTTATTCAGGTTAATGAAATTCTTGCCAGCCATACCGCAGTTCCAGAATGTACAGTTGCTGAATGTCATGGCAATATCATTTTGCTGTGCGTTTACAATACATCCATCAGCTTCTACATTTGCAATTGTAGAATTGGTAATCTTGATACTCTTGACGCAGTTGTCATTTGTAATCTTTGAGTTTACAACTCCATAGCTACCAATGTTGTTGATAACACAGTCATTGATGTTGACAGCATCAGTCTGCTTGGTATAACCATTGAATCTGACAACGCCACGTGTATTGCTGATGTTACATTTTTCCATTTCGATAGAACCGATATTACCAGCTTCTGCATCTGGTGTAATAACATAGTCAGCATCTGTTCCTGCGTTCTTCAAACTCATGTTCTTGAACTTAACGATACCCTTGTCGCCTTCCAGTTTTACAACCTTTACAGTCCACTCAGGCTTATTGTCTCCTTCTGCACCCCAGAAGTAGATGTTCTTGATGTTTGAAGGAACGGTAATAGAACCTTCGTCAATCTTAGCACCCTGTGGGAAGATAATAACAACGTCGCTCTGTGTTGCACCTGCCAGGAGGTCTGCGATAGTGGTGTTAGCATCCCAGTTGAGATATTCATAATTCTCAGGCAACTCCTCTGTTGTGCGGAACTTTAATTCACCACGCTTCTTATCACCTGCAAACACTCTTACGGTGTAGCTGTAGTTAGCCTTCAAACCTACGATATTGTAAGATTTTGCAGTAGCTAAATCTGCACCATTTACATCAACAGTGCCTTCTTCAGCTTCCTCTCCATTACTTACATGATACCATGCGATGCGGGTAACATTGCTGAGGTCTTTATTCTCGCTGAATTCTACTAAAGCTGATTTGGCTTTAGGAGTGACTTTAGAGATGATCTGTTCAGCCTTTGTAGTAAAGCTCTTATCTTCGAGATATACCCACTTCGAGGTCTTGCCCTCATCATTCATACTGCGAAGGCGCAGATAGTAGGTAGTTTCAGCTTCCAAACCATCAATAGTAGCTGGTGTGGTAGTCAGGGTTGCAACCTGGCTGTTTGCAGCTGTACCCAACTCCATTTCATCACTGAGCTCTTCTGTGCTGTATTCCACCTGATAACTTGTTGTATTAGGTGTTTTGTCGAATGTAATTTCGGCAGAGTTCTCGTCAGGGCTTACGCTCAGGCTTGTGGTATGGAACAGACGGTCAAATGATGAGTCTACATCCCAATCGTTCTGGTCAGCGCAAGAACTGAAAGAAACTGCACCCAGGAGCATGAAAGCTCCTGAAAGTGCTATGTTTGTTATTTTATTGAGTTTCATCTTTCTTGTCTTTTAAGTTTAGAAACCATAAGAGTTTTTAATCATATTGCGAGAGTCTGCAATAGTAGATGTTGCGATAGGCAACAAGTAGCGGTTCTTGACAGTAGTGTTAAGACCTGCACTGATATATGGCAACTTCTTCAGGAGGTTATCCTGCTTCTTGTTCTCATTGCCAGCTCCCCACCAGTTTGCGCTCTTGTAGCCGCTAGTGCTTGATGGAGCAGCATACCAGCATACAGAATTCATGTCAATGCTGATGTTACCTTCTTCATCTTTGATTTCCTTATAGTACAACTTATCAGGATATTCATTGATTTCTTCCTGATACTTAGCCTTGAACTCGTCAATCTTAGAACTCAGGAGATTCCAGCGCTCCAAGTCGAACTTGCGGACACCTTCACCCGTGAATTCCCATGCGTTTTCGTCAACAATGGCATTGAAGAAACCTTCTTTGTCTGTTGGCAAACTGTTGACATAATCCTGAGCTGCAGACTTGGCATTCTCTGCAAATGCACGGGTATGAACCAGAGCCAATGCCTGACGTGCAGTCAAACCAGCTCCGTCTGTAGCGTCATCAGGACCATTCAACTCATTGATACACTCAGCATAGTTAAGCAATACCTGAGAATAGCGCATCTTGATTTCGTTAATACCTGTAGGTACCTTTTCGGTACTTGCACAAGCTGCATCTCGCCAGTCTTCAGTCATCTTACGTACGTCCCATTTACCGATGTACAACTCGAATGGTTTGTTGCTGTCAAATGTTTCCTTGGTCAAACCACCATTGTTCTTAATCTGATAAGGCACACATGTGATATCGCGGCGGGTATCTTTCTTGTCGAATGACCAGAACAAAGGAGCGGTAGTCTTGATCTTACCAGATGAGTTACCCTTAGGACCATATTTGTTGGTATTTGCCTCAACGCGTACACCTACAGTATAACCACGCTCACCACTCTTGTTCAATCCCATAGGAATTTCGAAGAGGTTCTCCTGGTACTCGGTGTCCAGTTTGCGCTGGTTTACAAGATACCATTCGTTTTCAAAGCTTGGGTTCAACTTGTGAACACCACTATTGATAACTGCATTGAGATTCTGCAGTGCAATCTTGTAGAACTTGGTACGGTCAGCCTCAGATGGACGCTGTGTAGGGTAGGTTGGATCGCTGTTCTCTGTTGCGGTTTCGTAACCCTCTTTAGAAGTCTCACGGATAGCCCAGCCTGCACGCTGCATGGCAATCTGTGCGCAGAGAGCATGAGCATAACCCTTAGTTACGTGCTCTGTAGTATAACCATGAGTACCAGCCCAAGGTAAGATTTCTGCTGCGTTCTGAAGGTCTGTTATCAGACTCTCCAGAATCACGTCGCGGTCAGTCTTGCCAATGAATGCATTGTTCAGACTTGGGTCTGTACGGTCTGTCTTGAAAGGAACATCACCGAAGTTTTTAACCAGGTCATAGTAACACATAGCACGAATAACAAGAGCTTCTGCCTTATACTGTTTCATGCTTGTTGCATCAGAACCCTTTGCTTCTGCATACTGACCATGGTCTACACCATATACAATGTTGTTGCAGTTTTCAATAATCTGATACATCTTGTCCCATGCGTCAGCAATCTTTGACCATCCGCCGGCAACTGCATTATAGTTCATAACACCACGCTCACTTGAAGTCTGAGTAGATGCACTGGCATCAATTCCATCAATGATTTCACAGTCACTATTTGCTGTTACGGTGAAAGCCATTACCTGGGCGTATGCAGCATCTTCAGTCAACTGACCGTATACCTTATTCAGGGCGAGACCTGTATAATAAGGTGAGTCGAACACGTCTGTTCTGTCGTGCTCTGATGGAGAGGTCTGGTCAAGGAAGTCATTACATGAAGTAGCTCCGATGATAAGACTGCCCATCAATATTGATTTGATAATATTTGTTTTCATTGTTTATATCCTCCTTGCGATTAGAATGAAACGTTGACACCGAATACGAAGAGGCGGCTCTTTGGATAAGCTGCATAATCGATGCCTGGGCACATTGGGTTCTTCTTGCTGCTTACATCAGTTTCTGGGTCAGAACCTGAGTAACTTGTGATGGTAAGCAAGTTGTAACCTGTAACGTAGAAACGCACATTGCTCAAGTACATTTTGTTGACCAGAGCCTTAGGAAGGGTATAGCCAAGTGTTACGTTCTGGATGCGGAGGAATGAAGCGTCCTCTACAGCATAATCCATCAATGACATGGTTCCAACAGCTGCTGGATTCCAGATACTTGCACCCTGGTTCATCTCGTTGAGACGAGCAATTGCTGCTTCCTGTGAACCATATGCTGCGATGGCATCATCTGAACCTGGGTTGGTTGCTATGTTGATACCTGTATTGAGATCAAGTCCTGTATAACGGCCAACAAAGTCGTTGTTCAGGTTGTAACCCTTACGAGAACCCCAGTTGAAGCAAGATGCCAACTTAGTACCATTCACAATCTTATTGCCGAATGAGTAGTTGCAGAATACAGAGGCATCGAACCCATGGAAGGTTGCATTGATACCAAAACCACCCTGCCATGGAGCAACTGTATTGCCAAGGCGTTTTTTAACGGCATTGCCGTTCTCATCTGTTTCAAGTTTGATAGCACCTGGTCTCAATGTGCCTCCGATGGTCTTATAACTGTTGTCGTTGATACCATCACGCAGTTTCCACTCCTTACCAGACCAGATAAGTTCGCCATTTGGATTTGTTGTCTCATCGTATGCGGTATAGAAACCATTATACTTGTAGCCATACAATTCACCGAGACGACCGCCTTCTACTACCTTGAAGTTTTCTCCATCATTGAATGTTGAACCTGCCCACTTGTAGTTCTGATACTCAGATGTTGTGTTCAACTTGTCGATGTGGTTGCGGTTGTAAGAGATATTGGCATTCACTGACAATGTGAAGTTCTTCTTCTCAATTGCGTTATAATTTATAGCGAACTCAAAACCCTTGTTTGAAGTCTGACCAAAGTTCTGATACTGGTAGTTGTAACCTGAAACAGAAGTGATAGGTACCTGCATCAGCAAGTCCTTGGTTGTATTCCAATACAAATCGATAGTACCATTAATCTTGCCGTTAAAGAAACCATAGTCGATACCGAAGTCACGTGTAACGGTAGTTTCCCATTTCAAATCAGGGTTGTAAAGCTTGCTCATATCGAGAATGGTAGAAGACAACTCTCCGAAGTATGGAGTCTTGTCTGTAGCTGTTCCCAATGCATAAGTTGGGTCGATAAGACCAGAGCTGATACGGTTGTTACCAGCTGTACCATATGAGAGACGGAGCTTCAGATTTGACAACCAGTCTTGAGCATTCTTCATAAACTTCTCATCGCTCATTCGCCAAGCGAAAGCTGCTGATGGGAAGTAACCCCAACGGTTGCCCTTGGCAAACTTAGATGATGCATCGGCACGAAGTGTAGCTGTAAAGAGATACTTTTCGTTGATGGTATAGTTTAAACGACCGAAGAAAGAGAACATGTTGTCTTTTCTTGCGATATTATTTGAGTTTGCCAATGCTGTACCAGAGTTCTGGTTAGCAAGTGCTTCCTTAAGACCGAATGTGGTTGGAAATGCTACAGTTGTAGATGTATATGTCTCATCCTGTGAGCTAGACCACTCCTGACCCAAGAGGAAGTTCACCTTATCTTTCTTGAAGAAGATACCCTTGTTGTCGTAAGTGAAGGTGTTAGCGTTACGCCAGTTCTTGTTGTCCTTGCGGTCAATCTCTGTCTGAGGCATACCTGCATAACCGAACTTAGAGTTACGGCTTGCCTTTGTACCCCATGCTTGCTCGGTTTTGGCGAAGGTCCAGCCATAACCAAACTCAGAGCGGAAGGTAACATGTTTCCAAGGCTTCCAGTTCAAACCGAGGTTGTAGTTCTGACGGAATGTGCGCTGCTGCTTGTAAGTATCAAGCATACGCTCATAAGGACTAGCCTCATAGCTAGAACTTGAATCGTCATCATCTTCAAGGCCTGCTGTGATTGGATCGATTGGGCGGAAAATGACAGTACGTGCAACGATAGAATTAGCAGCGTTGCTCTCGTTGGTGTCTGCACCAGAACCGAGACCGTTCACCTTCTGATAACTCAAACGGGCATTGAAGTCAAGGGTAAACCATTTGTTGAGTTTAGAATTCAACTTAGCATTGATATTGTCCTTGCTATAATCAGAACCCATCATGATGCTCTTGTCGTTGGTGCGGGCATAGCTGACGTTGAATTTGGTATCCTTAGAACCTCCGCTGATACCTACATTGTAAATCTGCTGCAAGCCAGTACGTCCAAAGAGGTTGTCCTGATAATCGTTGCCCTTTACAGATTTCCAGATGTCGAGATCGTCATAACTTCCATAAGCTGAAGTCTCACCCAACTCATACTGATATTTAGCATACTCGTATGGGTTAAGAACAGCAACTTCCTTGATAACTTTTCTTACACCTACAGATGCACCAAAGTTAACCTGAACCTTACCTTCCTTACCACTCTTGGTAGTAACGATGATAACACCATTGGCACCACGGGCACCATAGATAGCTGTAGAGGAAGCATCCTTCAATACGTCGATAGTCTCGATGTCGCTAGGAGCGATATCGCTGATAGAATTTACTGGGAAACCATCAACGATGTAGAGTGGAGAGTTGTCCTGTGAAAGAGAACCACCACCACGTACACGGATTTTTACATCAGCATCTGGTGAACCTTCTGTCTGCATGACTGAGACACCGGCCATTTTACCCTGGATAGCCTGTGCTGCACTTGATACTGGCACATTGGCAATATCCTTTGCTGATACTGAAGCCACTGAACCGGTAAGGTCCTTCTTCTTCATCGTACCATAACCGATTACTACGACATCGTTGAGGGTGGTGTTGTCATCCTCAAGCTTTACATCGATTGATTCTTTACCTGCAACGCTTACTTCCTTAGCTTTCATACCAATGTATGAAATCTTCAGTTTCTTGCTTTTGCCTTTTAAGTTTACTGTGAAGTTACCGTCAATGTCGGTCACGCCACCATTGCCAGCTACACCTACCTCCATGACAGATGCGCCGATGATTGGCTCGCCCGTATTGTCAGTAACAACGCCTTTTACTGTTTGTGCAGATACACTTGTTACTACGAACATCAGTGCGCCTGCCAAAGCAATTTTCTTTTTTCTAAAATTACCAGACATACACTTTAGGTTTAGATAAAACTTATTCTAAATTACTAATTTTCTAATGTTTTTGAAATGTTTTTAAGTAGAATCCCAGTCCTGAGCAGTTGCTTTATCATGGCTGTTCCTCTTGGCTCCCGAAGGCTCCGTGTAGGGCAACCTTGATGCATAGCGTTAGCTAAGTCTTGGTTTTCTTGCTGCAAAATTAGATAAAAAATATGAGAATAGAGATATATTTGAGGTAAAAATTTACGTAAACGTTTACATTTTTTTACGTAAACACTCTATTTTTTTATATGTTTCCTTTATTCTTTCATATCTTTCGGTGGCTTTCACATATTTTATGAGAACAAAGAAAAAGTGCAATATCCAGCACCCTTCTGAATGAGGGTGGGGATATTGCACTCCGAATGTTATCTGTCAATCAATTTACTTAATGTCTCTGTTTCTTTACTTTACGATGACCTTGCTTGTCTTCTTGCTGCCATCTGTCAGGGTCTTCACTATGATGTTGATACCCTTCTGAAGATTTGAGAGCTGGGTGCCGTCGGCTGCATAGATAGCGGTCTTGATGACTGCTGCTTCTGTAGCTGAGGTGATGTTGCGGATGCCGGTGCCCTGACCTACAGCTGTAGCTTCGCTCAGTCCACCCATCTCGTTGGCTGCACGAACACTCCATGTTGCTGAGGCATCATCTACTATGTAGCTAGGAGTGATGGTGAAGTCTACCACCTTGCCATTCTTGCATACTGCCCAGAGAAGAGCATAGTCGTTGTTGTCCCAAGCGAGGGTTGTACCGTTCAGCTTTACATTGGTAGGTGCTGAAGCCTGCTCGGTAGCTGCTGTAGGATCCCAGTCATCATCCTGACCCATTACAGTTTCAAGGGTGAAGGTCGCTGCTTCCTCTGCTGTGAGGATAGGACTTTCTGGTGTTTCATTGCGGCGGTTTACATAATTGTCACCATCCTTTGAATCGTAGGCATCGTAAACTTTCTTTCTGTCCTTGAGGTCTACTACGCTACCTGTTGATGTGTATGAGTTGTATTCAGCGAAACGCTTAGGGTAACCGCCACTCATCTCGCTCCAACCTGCTGCTGAAGGGATGGCTTCCATCTTGGTGTCGATGTAGAGAGCGATAGGTGTGCCCTTGCCCCATGGACGTCCCAAGGTGTAGTTGCCATTCAGGTCTTTTGCCTCAGTAGCATCCTTGATGGTACAGTCTTTGAAGATGTAGCCATACTTCTTAGGCTGAGAAGGAACTGCGAGATAGCCTCCCTTTTCGCACATCCAGAGTTCTACATTATTATAATATACATCACCCTTACCGCAGAGGAAGTCGGTGCGACCGCGGAGGATTCCGTCTTCGAAGTAGAATTTACCGTTCTGGTTGTTTGATACGTAGGTATCCTGATAAGCCCAGAGGTTTACGTTCTTGCAGATGGTCTTGTTGCTCTGGTCGTTGAGTACGATGTCGCGACCCTTGGCATCTCCCATGCTGCTGTACATCTTCAAATCCTGGAAATAAGTATTTGTTGCTTCCTTCTGCAGGCAGAGTACGTCGCCCTTGCCGATACCTTCCAATACGTTGGCTGGGGTCTTCTTGTTCTCGTTCTTATATTCTGCATTAGGAACAGTGTTGGTCAGAGAGGTGTTGTCCATGCCCTCACCGATGATAGATACGTTTGGCGTATTCATATAAATGGTTGGGTTGGCATAACTCTTACCGTCACCGCCAGTTACCTTGCTGTTTTCATCTGCAGGAATCTTGTAGTCGCCCTGCTTGATGAAGATGCGGAAACGCTTGCTGGTATCTGTGCGCTTGGCTGCTGCTGCAAGTGCTGCCTTGAAGTCGCCGTCGGTTGGGACGATGAAGTCGTAGAGTGCTTTGGTTACTGCTGGCTTGGTCTTGGTAGTGAAGTTCAGAACAATTGCCTGGTCTGTGGCATTGTCTGTCAAATCGGCTACCGAACCTGCAGCGAGTGTGAAGGTATAAGCTGTAGCGTAGTTCAAGCCTTTGTATGCGAAGGTGATGGTCTTGCCGGATACGGCTCCTTCAATCTTTTGTGTGCCGAGTGTAGCGGCTGCGTTGCCGGTGAGTTTTACCTTCTCATCAAAAGTCAGTACAATCTTGCCGTTGGCAGATGCGTTGGTTGCGCCTTCTGCTGGTACGGTGCTTACGAGTACAGGGGCCTTGCCGTCGTTAACGAGCTGGGCAGTACCTGTGATGTAGATATTTGTGATAGAGATTCCGTCGTTGTCGCCTGTTGCTCCCTCGATGGAAGAAGTCTTGTCGGCAATCCAGCGGATGTATACTTCTGCCTTGTTGTTGGCATCGGATGGGAGAGTAAACTCTCTGTCTGTCCAGGCTTTGGCTCCTGGCATATTGATGGCACCTACTTTGGTCCAGTCGGTTCCGTTGAGAGAGTATTCTACATTATATGTTTCGTATGCGTTATAATTGTAGAGCATGCTGCTCTTTACCTTGATGTCGGTAAAGGCTGTTGCGTTGACCTTGGTCTGCCAGTAGGTCTCACCCAGTGGCTTGGTTTTCTTGGAGGTCCAGTTTACTGCAGCATTCTTTCCTTCGTAGCCGCCTGCGCTGTTGCTCTTGTCGAGCCATGTGTATGTATTTCCGTCTGCATCGCGCAGGATGAGCTGGTCTACATCGTTGTCTTCTGCAGCGAAGTCTGCTGTACGACCTTCTCTTGCTGACTTATAGAAGTCCCAGCCTGCGATGAAGTCTTTTGCAGAATATGCAGCAGTGTATGACTGGTCGGCGTTCATGTTTATTTTGCGTTCTGCTCCTGTTTCACCATCATTCCAGTTGGTAAAGGTGAGGATGTCGTTGCTGCTGGCTGTGAGGGTTACTTCTGTTCCCTCTTCATACATATTCTTTCCGTTAACAATGGTTGGGGCAGGAGTTGCGCTTACCATATAGTCTTTTGCACCACCTTCTACCTTGTAATCCAAAGCGTAGGTGTTTATCTTCTCAAAGTTTGCCTTCAATGCTGTGTTGGCAGAGATAGAGAAGGTATATGCTTCATCTGTAGATACTACCTTATTATTGGCATCTGTCCAATTGACAAATTTGTAGCCGAAATTCTTTGTTGCTGTTACGGTGATTGATGTCTCTGCATCAAATACGGTTCCTGCAGGAGATACTTTGACTGTTCCTGCTCCTACGGTTGAAACGGCAGCCGACAGGGTGTACTGTTCAACCTGCTGAATGGTTCCGTTCAAGAGACCATTGATGTGTACATCGGCAAAGCCTTGCTCCTTAGTAGAGCTAACGCCGACGGTGCAACTTAGCGTGAAGCCTTCAGCTGATGTCAGTTGGGCTTGCTGCTCGGCAGTGAGCTGGATGACGATATGGTTGGTCAGGTTTTCGTGATCCTTATATTTGTCAGTCTCTGTTGTCTTGCTCTCTCTTAATGCCGTGAAATTACCCAAGTTTACAGAAGTTCCGTTGCTAAGTTTGGCGGTTACGGTTACTCCATTTTCTGAATCTGTACCGAATCGGTTTACGTAGGTACTGATAGATGTTGGGGTGAATGTAAGACCCTTGCTTGGTTTAACGGTCCATTCTACGGCTTTTGTTGTGCCAACAGGACCGAAACCAGCCATGACCATCTTGTTTCCGTCTTTGTCTTTTGTAGTCTGTGATGTCTTGAGAGAATACTTCAAGTCACCGGTGTTTACGGAAACCAGACTGAAACCATTTTCTGGTGATTTAGTGTACTGCGTAGCGTAGTTGTCGTCATTAAACGGCCATGAAACGCTAGCTTCTTCGTTCTGGTAGGTTTGCGCATTTGCTACTACCATAACAAACAGGGCTATGAGTGAGAGCCCAAATCTTAGTAGATTTCTTTTCATTTGTTTGCCTTTTAGGTTGTTATACTTATTATAATTATTATTTTCAGTTTATATTTTAAGTTTATTGTTGCAAAATTACACTTATTATTTCTATTTAAGAACTTTTTGTTTCAATTTTGTTGTAAAAGCTACGCAATCGTTTTCGTACATTTCCGCCTTTTTATCTCTCTTTGCCAAATGAGAATTAAGTCGTACTTTTGCAGGCAAAAACAAACTACTAAACTTTAGTAAGGTATATAGAGGGTGCTTTCATTTCTTGATAAGTGAAAGTTAAGTTATTTGATTTTTTCTTTGGTTAATTCAGATTTTCTTTGTAATTTAGCCGCGCAAAACGTAAAGCATGTAGGAATATGGTAAAAATAGTAAATAAATATCCTGTAGGAATTCAGACTTTTGAAGAAATTCGCGAGAAAGGTTATCTCTATGTAGATAAGACCAAATACATCGTGGATTTCAGAGAAAAAGGTATGAAGTATGTCTTTCTGAGTCGTCCAAGACGATTCGGAAAGTCGCTTTTTGCCTCTACTCTCCAAGCTTATTTCGAGGGTAGAAAGGAACTCTTCGAGGGATTGGCAATAGCTGATTATGAGAAGGAATGGGTGAAGCATCCTGTGCTTCATTTTGATATGAGCGGTGCCAAACACTTTGATGCTGATGCCTTGAACAGTTATCTGAATCTACAGCTTTTGCCCTATGAAAAGCTATACGGTAAGGGAGAAGGTGAAAAATATCCTAATGAAAGACTGGATGGTATCGTAAAGCGTGCTTATGAGCAAACGGGCGAAAAGGCGGTTGTCATCATCGATGAATATGATGCTCCATTGCTGGATGTGGTACATGAGAAGGAGAACCTGCAGCCCCTCCGCCGCATCATGCAGAACTTCTACAGTCCTCTGAAAAAGCTCGACCCATACCTGGAGTTCACCTTCATCACGGGTATCACCAAGTTCTCGCAGCTCAGCATCTTCAGCGAGCTGAATAACCTCGATAACATCAGTATGTTCGACCAGTATTCGGCTATCTGCGGTATCAGCAAGAAGGAACTTACCACTCAGATGAAACCGGATATAGAGGCATTGGGAGAAGACCTGGGTATGACGTATGAGGAGTGCCTGGCAGAGCTGACAAGATTCTACGACGGCTATCATTTCAGTAAGAAATCTGAAGATATTTTTAATCCGTTCAGCCTGGTAAAGGCACTGAATGCACGGGATATTGCTCCTTACTGGTTTTCCGATTTATACATCCATAAAACAGTAAATGAGTACCTTTGTAATTTTGATGTTGCTAAGAATTATAATATTGGGGATTTGCCTGAAATTCCTTTGGGGGAGTCAGACATAATTCCTTTCCTTTATCAATTTGGAATTCTCTCAATAAAAAAATATAACCCTATTATTGGAGTATATACTATAGGTGTACCTAATGATGATATTCGAAAAGGGATATCTGATTCCATATTCTGCTGATGGTAAACGCTTGTTCAAAATTGGTGTTAATTACGATAGTAATCAGCGGACAATTAGTGATTGGAAGATAAAGGAAGGATAAAATACTGTACTTTAGTATATAGTTTTGCAACGGGCTGAAGGGACTGCTGTTTCTTCAGCCCGTTTGGTGTCTGCTAGCTAAAATTCTCTTATATTCTGGTACTTGACGTTTGAATTTACGTAATCGTTTTCGTAGTTTTGGCTCATTTTGGTTCACATTTTTCCGAGATTCTCAAAATGATTTGCTAAATTTGCCAACGAAACAAACTAGCAAATGAATTAAACTGCAATACAGTTATTCATCAACTAATTAATAATATATAAACTTAAAATAAAACGATTATGAAGAAATTCTTTACTCTTATCGCAGCCGTAGCTTTGGCTGCTAGTGTTAATGCTCAGGGAACTTATGCTGTGCAGGTAGGTGACAAGGTAAATGCTGGTGATAATATTACGTCAGTAAAAAATGTCACTTTGACTTATATGGAGAATGCTGGTACTGCTTTTGTAGATGGTAAGGCTACCGATAATTGGGCTGATGGTGATTTTACTGCTTACGTATGTGGTAAGAACAATGGTAAGTTGGTGAAAGGAGCTGAGCCAACTGGATGTGTTTATAAGTTCAAGACTGCAAATGCAGGAACTTTAACTGTAGCTATACAGATGGGACCAAATAAAGGTTTCCATATTTTGGATGCTGATTTTGCTGAGGTGACTCCTGATTCTTATAATTTGCCAAGCGCAAATGGTGAATCTCAGAAATTCACACAGAACGAGAAAAATGAAAATATTATTGCCGCAAAGTCTAATGGTATAGTAACCTTCAACGTTGCTGCTGGTGGTACATACTATGTGCTTGCTGCAGGTACTAGAATGGGCTTCTTTGGCTTTAAGTATACGATAGGCACTAGCACCGGCATCTCTTCAGTAAACGCTGCTGCTGCCAAGAAGAATGGTAAGACCTATAATATGGCTGGTCAGGAGGTTTCTTCTTCTGCCAAGGGCTTGATTATCAAGAACGGTAAGAAGTATGTAAAGTAACAGATTGTATATACATATTAAACAAAAGGGCATTCCCAAACATGGGGATGCCCTTTTTGTTTTATAAGAAGTTTTATTCCTTTATTACCTTATCCACTACGGTCTTTCCGTTCTTAAACAGCATCTTGCGGATGTTGATGCCTTTTTGAGGAGCAGAAAGGAGGGTGCCGTTGAGGCTGTAATACTTTACTTTGACCAGTTCACTTGGATTGGAACCGGTGATTTGTGAGATGCCTGTAGGATTCTTCCATGCAGGATAGTATTCATCTACCTTGTTCTCTGTATCGGCATTGCCCTGCTTCATGATGTCCTCAACCAGCGAATTGGCGTAAACCTCAAGGTTGGTGTAGTACTCCTTGCTGTCAAGCGAATAGGTCAGGGCGTCAGCGGCATCGTTTGGATCTAAGCCGTTGGCAATCTCCCATGCATCTGGGATTCCGTCCTTATCGGTGTCGAAGTCGGCAGGACGAGAAGCGGTGCCGAAGTTTGCCTCGGTGTAACCGTTTACATCTGATACCTTGTCGATGATGCCAGGCGATTTTGTGATACTTCCCTTGTACTTGGCTGTACCTGTCTTTGCTTCTTCCATGTAGCGGGCATCAATCTCATCGCGGTAGAGTGAGGCTCCGCTGTATGACAATACCTTGCAGAATGATTCGGCAGCAGAGTGGGTGGTAACCTCTCCCGTAGGGGCAGGAGCGTCCATCTTGATCTTGACACAGGAAACTCCGTTGATGGTCTTATGTTCTACCGCATCACCATAAAGATTCTTCTTGTCGGCTGAATAAATCTCATCATTTAAAGTATAAGTACCCTTGTCATAGGTTACGCCCTTCCAGTCTTTGTTCTTTGTAACAGATTCTTTGGTGGTTTCGGTGGTGTTTCCGTTGATGAAGTAACGGCTGGTCATTTCGTAGAACTCTGGATGGTTCTTGTCAGAATTACTGCTGGTTGATACGGTTACCAGGGTGATACGTTCCTGGCTGCCACGTTCCTTGCCTGTGCTTACATCTACCTTGAGACCATTCAGAGTAGTTCCTTTAAGTCCCTGACTAGGTCCAGCCTTGTAGTAATTGTTGACGATATTGATCTGGCCACCTCCAGGCCCTCCGTAGCAGGTACCCTGCGCATTATACATCACGCAGTTGCGGAAGTCTACGTTTTCAGCCTGCACGGTATTCTTCCACTGATATGTATCGTAATCCTTGTTACTGGTGTAGCCTGTCCATCCGTATCTTGCACCATTAAAACGTGGACCGCGGTTCATGAGATGACCTATGAAGTTGTGGTGGAAACTGGCTAGCTTACCGCCCCAGATACCACCGTAACCATGTGCTCCCTTAGAGTGACCCGGATTGGTGAGACTCTCGGCAACGGTACACCACTGCATGGTGAAATTGTTGTTGTCGTAGAACGAAGCTACCTCATCTATGCTCCAGCTGAAGGAACAGTGGTCGAAGATGATGCCAGTCTTGTTGCGCTGCCAGGTAGCATCCGCACCGTCATTGATGTTCTTTTCCTCTCCGCGGCGTATGCGGAGGAAACGGATGATGTTGTTGTTGCCCGGTTGAACGGTGTAATATCTGAGGGTGATGCCCGGAGATGGGGCTGTCTGTCCGAGGATGGTGATGTTGTCACCTATCTTGAGATCAGACTTCAGGGCGATGACGCCAGCCACATCGAAGACGATGATTCTCTTACCAGACTTGACAGCCTCTCTGAAAGAACCCGTTCCGCTGTCGTTGAGGTTAGTTACGTGTACTACTTTTCCGCCTCTTCCGCCGGTTACGTATCTTCCGTGACCTTCTGCGCCCGGGAAGGCTGGAGCTTGTGCCAAAGCAGCAGCACTCATAAGCGCTGCTGCCATACTTGTTAATATCTTCTTGTTATTCATTTTAAAAATGATGTATTCAAATCTTAGCAGTTTACTTATTCAGTCCCTGCATTTCCATTTCCAGACTAGCCCAGATGAAAGGACCTACGCCCTTGGCATCATTGTCGCGGATAGGCTCGCTCATGTAATAGTCGAAGCTTCCATCGCGCTTGAAGTTTGGCTTCTTGACGTATGGACCAGGGCCAGGACCGAGTCCGCTGACAGCACAGCAGCGGGTAAGGCTGATGGTCTTGTCAGGATTTACCTGGATGAAGTTGTTCAGGATTCCCTCATAAGCCTTGATACCTGCTTCCTGATATTCCTTGCCGAGGTATCCCTTGCGGTAACCCTTGAGGAGAACATAGGCAAACATGCTTGAAGCGGTGCTCTCGAGGTAGTTGCGAGGATCCTTTACATCCATCACGTCGTACCATACGCCCGTCTTCTTATCCTGATATTTCACCACGCTCTTCATTGCCTTATTTAATAAGGTGATGATTTCGCTGCGGCGAGCATAATCTTCAGGCATGGCATCGAGGCATTCGGTCATCGCCATGACGTACCATCCGAGGGCTCTTGCCCAGGTATGCTGGCTTTTTCCGTCTTCCTTGTTTGCCCAGAACTGGCTGTGGGTTTCGTCCCATGCATGCTTCCAGAGCTGGGTTTTCTCATCGTAGGTACGAAGGTCGGTCTTCACAATCTGGTCTACCGCATCGTTGAGAATCTTCTTCGCCTTCTTAGGCTTGAGGTTCTGAACGGCGTAGTTGCAGTAGAAAGGCAGACCCATGAAGATGCCGTCGAGCCATACCTGGTTAGCGTAGATAGCCTTGTGCCAGTAAACGCCTTCCTTGGTGCGAGGTTGGTTCTGCAGCTGCTTGAAGAGCGTCTTCAGTGCCAGTTCGCTGCTCTTGCTAGGGAAGAGGTTGTGCATGCGGAGGATGAACTTCGCGGTGCGCACATTGTCGAGGTTGAAATCCTCATATTTGTAGCCTGTGATGTTTCCTTTTTCGTCAATCATCTTGGCTGGATATTCTTTCAGGTAGTTGATGATAGCCTCGTTGTTGGCTTCGGCATCAGCTCCCTTGAAGGTGCTCTTTCCGTCTTTGTAGTGGAGGTAGGTGTCGAGCATGCCTTCCATCTCAATGCCCATCACGTAGCTCCAGCGAGGTTTCTTCGGGCTGAAGTCGAGGTTGTATGGGTGGGGAGTGCGCTGCATCTCGCTGTGGGTGAGCCACTCTGAATAGGTCTGGTAAGGACGGTCTTCCTTGTTGAGAACCAGGGAACCGTTGATGAAAAGGTTGTCGAACTTCACATCGCGGGTCTTGCCGGTCATCTTGACAGGCTGCTTGATGACACCATCGAACTTACAGTTCTTTACATGGATATCGTATACGTTTTCTATTTTGTTTCCACCGATGATGAGCACACCGTAGTTGCTCTTCTGGCAGGTAACATCTTCCATGCTCACGTTGCGCACAGTAGGTTCAAATCCGCGGTAGCAAGCCTCTTTTGGCTCATAGTCGAGGTTGATCTTGAGCACGGCTTCCTTGCACTGGCCTACGGTAACCTTGCGCATGTGGATGTTCTGGATGAGTCCGCCGCGGCAGTTGTTGGTCTTGATGCGGAGGATGCGCTCCAGATGAGGAGAGTCCATCTCGCAGTTTTCGGCGTATACATTCTCGCATCCGCCTGAAATCTCGGAACCGATGACTACACCACCATGTCCGTCTTCCATCCGGCAGTTGCGGATGATGATGTTTCTGGATGGTTGGTTCCAGAGACGACCGTCGTTGTTTCGTCCGCTCTTGATGGCGATGCAGTCGTCGCCGGTGTGGAAGATACAGTTCTGGATGAGTACATTCTCGCATGCTTCAGGGTCGCATCCGTCTCCGTTAGGTCCTTCGTTCCATACGGTTACGCCGTCTACTGTGATGTTCTTGCAGAGCAGAGGGTGCATCACCCAGAAAGGTGAATTGATCATCTTGACATCCTTGATGAGGATGCGCTCAGAGCGTACGAAGTTGACGAGCTGAGGGCGGAGCCCCTGTCCCATGCCGAACTTGCGTTCGTCAAAAGGCACACCGTCTTCAGCCATCTTCAGCAGTCTGGCACGTGATCCCATCTTCTGGTGTTCCTTGGTTACGCCCTCCTTATATCCGAATCTGGCATTACCGTTCATTGGCCACCATGTATCGTTGTTACCACCTCCATCGATGGTACCTTTACCAGTGATGGCGATGTCGGTAACCTTGTAGGCATAGATGCATGGAGAATAGTTCCAGCATGCGATGCCCTCCCATGAGGTGCGTACCAGCGGATAGAGTTTCGGTTCGAAGGCAAACTGCAGTACGGCACCCTCTTCGAGGTGGAGGTCAACGAAACTTTTCATCTCAATGGCTCCTGTGCGCCAGGTACCCTTCGGGATGACTACAGTACCGCCACCTTTTTTAGAAACGAGGGCGATGAGCTTGTTGATAGCCTTCTGGTTCTGTGCAGCCGAAGCGTTCTGCTTGGCTCCATAGGCAGAAATAGCATACTTCTTAGCTGCCTGCTTGATGCCTGGCAACTGTATGCTCTGTTCAATGCGCTGATATTCAGCATCGTTCCATCCGTCGGCCCAAGCGCAGGCTGGGATGAGAAGCAGAGCAACGAGTAAGGTCTTAAAGAATTTCTTCATTGTCTTTGTTCTAGTTTTATGATTATTTGTATTTATGAATTCGTTTGTATTGATCTGTTTATTCGTTAGTCGGGTCTTACGTTTAACACATCGCTGCAAAGATACGAATTTTATTTGTAAAACAGGTGCTGGTAATGTTAAAATTAAATGTTTTTGGAAAAATGTTTGGTGTTTTGAAAATAAAATGTTACCTTTGCAACGATAATTAACATTATTAACGCAATAAATACTGGGTAGCCTATTAGATAGACATTTACTTAATGAATAAAATAAAATTAAGAAAATGAGTAAACTCAATGAAATGACAGACGAAGAGTTGGCCCTGGCTTATGTCGGGGGCGACAACAGAGCCTTTGACCTGTTGCTTTCCCGCAACGAGGTGAAACTTTTCTCTTATATCCTTTTCGTGGTTCACGATGAGGATCTGGCGAATGATATCTTCCAGGAGACATTCGTGAAGGCAATCAGTCGTTTACATGCTGGCCAGTATTCCAGTTCGGGCAAATTTATTTCGTGGTTAATGCGCATAGCGCATAATGTCATCATCGACGGTTATCGCAGTCAGTGTGTGTTCCGCATGGTAGAACAGGGGAACGATAATGATCTTTCCTGTCTGCGCGGCGAAGATTTTCAGGCAGACTGTGCTGAGCAGGAGATGGTACGCAAACAGGTGCTCCGTGATGTGAAGAAACTGGTAGACTTTCTGCCGGCTCCACAACGCGAAGTGGTTTATATGCGTTTTTATCAGGAAATGTCTTTCAAGGATATAGCCGAGTGTACCAATGTGAGCATCAATACGAGTCTGGGAAGAATGCGTTATGCGCTCCTTAACCTCCGCAAGATGGCTAAGGAGCACAATATTTATCTGAATCTTGATTAGTGGAGTTCTTTCAAGGCATGGATGGTAGCATAAGGGTCTGTGCTCTTGAATACATAACTTCCGCTTACCAGCACGTCTACTCCGGCTTTTACCAGTCTTGGAGCAGTTTCTGCCTGCACGCCGCCATCTACCTCGATGAGTGCCTGGCTTCCGCTCTCTTTGATGAGCTGGCGCAGACGACCTATCTTCTTGATGGTGTTCTCGATGAATTTCTGTCCGCCGAAGCCTGGGTTAACGCTCATCAAAAGTACCATGTCTACATCGCAGATGATGTCTTCCAGCACACATACCGGGGTAGAAGGGTTGAGGGTAACTCCTGCCTTCATGCCTGCTGCATGAATCTGCTGGATGGTGCGGTGCAGATGGGTGCAGGCCTCGTAGTGCACGTTCATCATCATGGCACCGAGCTTGGCAGTCTGCTCAATGTAATTTTCCGGGTGCTGTATCATAAAGTGGACGTCGAGGGGCTTGGTGCACACCTTGCTTACGGCTTCTATCACAGGGAAGCCGAACGAGATGTTGGGCACGAAGACACCATCCATCACATCGAGGTGGAGCCAGTCGGCCTCACTCTTGTTAATCATCTCTATATCACTCTTCAGGTCAATGAAGTTGGCTGAGAGCAATGAAGGGGATACCATTGTTTTCATCTTTCTTCTTCTTCTTCTTTTAGTTAGGATAGCACACCTTTAGCTTCCCATTTTGCACCATGGTATGATAGGAGTAGGCTATCTGCTTGATGAAGTAGATGGTCTGAGCCGAAGGTCTCATTTTCTTTGGTGTAAATACTTGCTTCATAGGCGTGAATCTTTTTTTGAATGAATACTACTTTTATCTGTTGCTTTCAAGAACGGGCATTTCTTTCTGTGGAGTTTTCCTCCGCCTGTTACCTGTCCTCTAGATAAATAACGGCACGTCTGGCAGATTATTACATTTCGGCGAAATATTTTTTTCTTTTCTCCCTATATATAATAAGGTATAGGGGAGAGAAGGGGAAGAAAAAGTGGGCGAAATGGTGATTTAGATGATAAAATAGTGTTAAATCTTAAAATTTCTCGACAAAAAGTTTGCAGTTTAAAAGAAAAACTGTACTTTTGCAGTAGAAAATGAAGAACGAAGGAGAATCTTTTCGTTAAAAAGAAAGAAACGCCTCGTTTTTGGTAGTAACAAACAATTAAAAGATAAAGCAATATGAATACATTCGTATCTACATCATGGTGGTGGCGTAACTCAAGATTCCAGAAGTCGTGAGTCGAGACGCCGTATGTGGATGTGAACAACATAATATACTAGGGGCCTGCCGTAACTTACGACAGGCCCCTTTTCTTTTACAACGAAAAATAAAAACAAAAAATATAGGAGATATTAACTATGGAAATGAAGGACATTTTGAATAGAATGTTGAACCACGAGGAACTTTCTCGTGAGGAAACCCGAGACATCATTGTAGGAATCACCAAGAGTGCATTTCCTGAGGAACAGATTACAGCCCTGCTCACCGGTTTGCAGATGAGAGGCGTAACGGTAGATGAACTGCTCGGTTTCCGTGACGGAATTCTTGCCACAGGCGTGCCAGCCATCCTGGATTGCGACCGCTACATTGACGTGGTGGGAACCGGTGGCGACCGCAAGAACACCTTTAACATTTCTACTACTTCCTGCTTCGTCATTGCGGGTGCGGGTTACAAGGTGGCAAAGCACGGCAACTATGCGGCTACTTCGGTGAGCGGTGCCAGCAACGTCATCAAGAACCACGGTGTTCAGTTTACCGATGATATAGACAAGCTGAACCGCAGCATCAACGAGGCAGGCATCGTTTATCTTCATGCTCAGCTCTTCGCCAAGGCAATGAAGTTTGTGGGTCCTATCCGCAAGGCTTTGCAGTTTCCTACCGTGTTCAACCTGTTAGGTCCTCTTGTTAATCCTAGTCAGCCTAAGTGCCAGTTGCTGGGTGTAGCCAATCTCGACCAGATGCGCCTTTACAATCAGGTTTACCAGAAACTAGGCATTGATTTCGGCATTGTTAACAGCATCGACGGATATGATGAAATTTCACTCACCGGCGACTTCAAGGTAACCACCAACAACTATGAGAAGATCTTCAAGCCTCAGGATCTCGGTTTCGAGATAGCCAAACCGGAAGAGGTGCGAGGCGGAGCAACCGAGGAAGAGGCTAAGGACATCTTTGATGCAGTGCTTGAAAACCGTGCCCTCCCAGCCCAGAAGAACATCGTTCTCGCCAATGCAGCCTTCGGCATCCAGGTAATGGAGAAGGGACAGAAGAGCATAGAGGAATGTGTGGAGATAGCAAGAGAGAGCATTGACTCGGGTAAGGCACTCGCTACCTTTAAAAAATTCGTAGAGATCAACAGTTAAAGGTAAAAGGGTAAAAAGGTAAAATGAGCCTTAACCCCTTTGTACCCCCGTTCCCAGCGATTCTATCGCTGGTCTCCCAAGTCTTTATCTTAAATAAAAAAAACGAAAAAAATGGCTGATATTTTAGAGGAAATTGTGGCTCATAAAAGAATCGAGATTGAGCAGCGCAAGCGCTTTATCCAGCCACGGCAGATGATAACCCTCACCGAGCAGAAAATGCAGGAAGATGGGGGAAAGGTGCCGGGCGGAAGCATGAAGGAGTCTCTGATGAACTCGGAGACGGGAATCATCGCTGAATTCAAGCGCAAATCGCCTTCCAAGGGCTGGATCAAACAGGAAGGTAAGCCGAGCATCATCCCGCTCGCCTACCAGCAGAACGGAGCCTCGGCGCTCAGCATCCTCACCGACATTGATTACTTCGGAGGATATGATGAGTATATTCAGGAGGCGCGCCATGTGGGCGTTACCCTACCTATCTTATATAAGAACTTCGTGGTAGAGGAATACCAGCTGCTGCAGGCGAGATACTGCGGAGCTTCTGCCGTGCTGCTCATTGCGGCCTGCCTGACCAAGGAGGAGTGTAAGCAACTCATGAACATGGCACACCAGCTGGGCATGGAGGTACTGCTCGAGATGCATAATGAGCGCGACTTCGAGTATGCTGAACTGGAACCGGATATGTACGGCATCAACAACCGAAATCTCGGAACCTTCTTTACGGATGTGGAGAACAGCTTCAGATTGGCAGAGAAACTTCCGAAGGATGTGTGCAGGGTGAGCGAGAGTGGCATCTCCAACCCGCAGACGGTTCTCCGGTTGAGAGAAGAAGGCGGCTTCAGAGGTTTCCTGATGGGCGAACAGTTCATGAAACAGGCTGACCCGGGCGTGGCGCTTGCAGAATTTATTTCTAAATTATAGGATTGTTTGCTTCTAACGCCCTGAAAGGGCAGAAGCTCCTAGCCCAGGGCATCGCCCTGGGTATAAAGGCAATCAGCAAGGCGCCCTGTAAGGGCAAAAGCTTTAATGAAGAATAAACAATAAAGAAAATGTTTGTAAAGGTTTGTGGAATGCGTGAACCTGATAATGTAAAGCTGGTTGCGCAACTCGGCGTTGATATGATGGGATTTATCTTCTATCCTAAGTCTCCACGGTATGCCAGTCATGTGGTGGCTCGCTCTGATGCTGACCGCAATGTGTGCCGAGTGGGAGTCTTCGTAAATGATTCCATTTCCAATATGTTGGATAAGATTCATTCATTCTCTCTGAATGCGGTGCAGATGCATGGAAGCGAGAGCAGGGAACTGTGTGAGCAGCTGCGTGCAGCAAAGGGGAATATGAAGATAATCAAAGCCATTAGTGTTTCTAATGCCGGGGACATTCAGAAATATAAGGAATATGTAGGCGCTGTTGACTACTTCCTTTTCGACACCAAATGTAAGACGGTGGGCGGAAGTGGTCAGCAGTTTGACTGGCAGGTACTGGATGAATATGATGGCGATGTTCCATTCCTGTTGAGTGGCGGCATCGGTCCGGAAGATGCTTCCCGCATCCTGTCTTTCCATCATCCCCGATGCGTAGGAATCGACCTCAACTCCAGGTTTGAGATAGAACCGGGACTGAAGGATGTAGAGAAACTCAAGGAATTCCTTTTAAAGGTAAAAAAGTAAAAAGGTAAAAAAATAAAAAAGTAAAAAAATGAATAAGATAAATGCATTATTTGCAAACAATAAAGACCGCAAGCTTTTGAGCTTGTATTTCTGCGCCGGATGCCCAACTTTGGAAGGTACCGGTGATGTAATTAAGGCGATGGAGCGCAAGGGGATAGATATGATTGAGGTAGGAATCCCTTTCAGTGATCCGTTGGCTGATGGTCCTGTTATCCAGAGTGCCGGAACCGTGGCTCTGAAGAACGGAATGACGGTGAAGAAACTCTTCGCTCAGTTGAAGGAAATCAAAGATGAAGTACAGCTTCCACTCGTGCTGATGGGTTATCTGAATCCAATCATGCACTACGGCATTGAGGCTTTCTTCAAGAGCTGCGTAGAGAGCGGAGTGAGCGGCACCATCATCCCAGACCTTCCCTTTGATGATTATCTGAAGGTGGTAAAACCCATAGCCGACAAGTATGACATCCGTGTCATCATGATGATTACCCCTGAAACCAGCGAGGAGCGCATCCGTTTCATCGATGAGCATACCGATGGTTTCATCTACATGGTCAGCTCCGCGAGCATCACGGGCGCCCAGAGCAGTTTCGGCGATGCCAAGTTGGCTTATTTCAACCACATCAATGGCATGAATCTGCGCAACCCACGCATGATTGGTTTCGGCATCAGCAACAAGCAGACGCTTACCAGTGCTCAGGATAATGCAGCGGGAGCCATCATTGGCAGTAAGTTTGTAACCCTGCTCAATGAAACCGGTGATCCGGATAAGGCTTTAGATGGGCTTTTTGAGTGCCTCGAAAAGTAGTTGATAGTTAACAGCGGCTTCGCTGTATAGCAGGCTTGCTCTATAAACTATAAATAATAAATTATAAACTAAGTATTATGTATCAAGTTGACGAAAAAGGATTTTTTGGAAAATTCGGAGGAGCTTATGTTCCTGAGATATTATATAAATGTGTAACCGAGTTGCAGCAGGCTTACAAGCCAATCATTGAGAGCGAGGAGTTCAAGAAGGAATACCGTGCGCTGCTCAAAGATTATGTGGGCCGCCCTTCACCTCTTTATTATGCCAAGCGCATGAGTGAGAAGTACGGATGCCAGCTCTATCTGAAGCGCGAGGACCTGAACCATACCGGTGCACACAAAATTAACAACACCATCGGTCAGATTCTCATGGCCAAGAAGATGGGCAAGACCCGCATCATTGCCGAAACCGGAGCCGGACAGCACGGTGTGGCTACCGCTACGGTATGCGCCCTGATGAACATGAAGTGTGAGATTTTCATGGGTGCCACCGATGTGGAACGCCAGCATACCAACGTAGAGCGCATGAAGATGCTGGGAGCCAAGGTAAACCCTGTGCGCACCGGCAATATGACCTTGAGCGATGCCTGCTCCGAGGCCATACGCGACTGGTGCTGCCACCCACAGGATACCTTCTATATCGTAGGTTCTACCATGGGCCCGCACCCTTATCCAGACATTGTTGCCAAGATGCAGAGCGTAATCTCTGAAGAACTGAAATGGCAGCTTGAGGAGAAGATTGGCCGCGACTATCCTGATTACCTCATCGCCTGTGTGGGTGGCGGAAGCAATGCTGCCGGAACCATCTACCACTACATTGATGATGACCGCGTGAAGATTTACCTGGCTGAGGCTGCCGGTCACGGAATAGATACCGACTACACCGCTGCCACCATGCACTGCGGCACAGAAGGCATCATCCACGGAGCACGCACCCTCGTGATGCAGACCGAGGACGGACAGATAGAGGAAGCCTTTACCATAAGTGCCGGTCTCGACTATCCGGGCATCGGCCCTATGCACGCCGACCTTGCCACATCGGGCAGGAGTCATGTGCTCGCCATTAAGGATGATGAGGCCATCTACGCCGGTTACGAGCTCACCCGCATGGAGGGCATCATTCCGGCTATTGAGAGTGCGCACGCCGTGGCAGCCCTGAAGAAGATGAAGTTCAAGAAGGATGATGTGGTGGTGCTCACCGTATCAGGCCGTGGCGACAAGGATGTAGAAACATATTTGAGCCATAAGGAAATGGCAGGAGAATACGGCAATTTTTAAATAGTTAATAGTTTATAGTTAATAGTTAACAGAGGCTGCGCCGTTGAGCACGATTGTCAAAGCGGTTCATGCTATAAACTGTAAACTATATACAGTAAATCATAAATTAAATGAAGTTTAATTACAAGACAGTTACCCGCAAGATTCTCGCCGACCTCTATACGCCGGTGGGAGTCTACATGCGACTGAGAGATATTTATCCGCAGTCGGCTCTGATGGAGAGTTCCGACTATCATGGCTCCGAGAATTCGCGCTCCTTCATCGGGGTGCATCCGCTGGCAAGCATCGCCGTGAGTCATGGTGAGGTCATCAAGACCTATCCCGACGGAAGAGTAGAGAAAGAGCAGCTTCCTGCCTTCGGCGCCGGTCAGGGCGAGGAGTGCAAACTCGCCATCTCAAAGAGTATCAACGACTTCATCTCTTCCTTCCATGTAGAGGGCGAGAGCAAGGACTTCTGCGGACTCTACGGATTCACCACCTTCAATGCGGTGAGATATTTTGAGAACATCCCAGTCAAGGATACCACCATGGAGAAGAATGATGCGCCCGACATCTATTACATCATGTATAAGGACATCATCGTCTTCGACCATTTCAACAACACCATGGAGCTCATTGCGCTCCAGGAAAGTGAAGATCCTCACTCTTCACTTCCAGAGCTCGACGAACTGCTCAAGGCGGTGAACAAGGCAAATGTGAAACCTTATGATTTCCATCCGGTGGGCGAAACCACCTCTACGCTCACCGATGAGGAGCACAAGGCAAACATACGCCGATGCATACAGCACTGCCTGCGCGGAGATGTATTCCAGATTGTGGTGAGTCGCCGCTTCGTACAGAAATATGAGGGCGATGATTTCAAACTCTACCGTGCGCTGCGCAGCATCAACCCTTCGCCTTACCTCTTCTATTTCGACTTCGGCGGTTTCCGCATCTTCGGTTCTTCGCCTGAAACCCATAACCGCATCGTGGGCAACAAGGCGTTCATTGACCCGATTGCCGGAACCACCCGACGCACAGGAGATATGGAGCAGGACCGCAAGGCTGCCGAATTCCTGCGCAACGACCCGAAGGAGAATGCCGAGCACGTGATGCTGGTAGACCTGGCGCGCAATGATCTGAGCCGCAACTGTCATGGGGTGAAAGTAGATTTCTACAAGGACATGCAGTTCTACAGTCATGTTATCCATCTCGTGAGCCGTGTGAGCGGAGAGTTGGATGAGCATGCCGACCACATCAAGGAGTTTATTGATACCTTCCCTGCCGGCACGCTGAGCGGTGCGCCTAAGGTGAGAGCGATGCAGATTATCTCAGAGCTGGAGCCTCACAACCGCGGTGCTTACGGAGGCTGTATCGGCTTCATCGGTCTGAACGGCGACCTGAATCAGGCCATCGTGATACGTACCTTCATTAGCCGAAACGGCGAACTCTGGTTCCAGGCGGGTAGTGGAGTAGTGGCAAAGAGCAATGATGAGTATGAGCTAGAAGAGTGTAACAACAAGCTCGGTGCGCTGACCAAGGCGATTCACATTGCTGAAGAGTTGTAATAGTGATTAATTATTAGTGATTAGTGATTATTTCTCGCTGATTGTACTCACTACTCACTAATCAATAATAAATAACAAAAGATGAAAGTAGTAATCATAGATAATTACGATTCCTTTACCTATAATCTGGCCCATCTGGTAAAGGAGTTGGGAGCTGACGTTACGGTGTTCCGCAACGACCAGTTTCAGTTGCCGGAGCTGGAACGCTTCGACAAGATCATTCTGAGTCCGGGTCCGGGCATTCCGTCGGAGGCGGGACTGCTGATGGATGTTATCCGCAAGTATGCAGGCCGCAAGCCGATGCTGGGCGTATGTCTGGGTCATCAGGCTATAGGCGAGGCGTTTGGAGCCAAGCTTACCAATCTTTCTGAGGTGTATCATGGAATGGCAACCCCTTGCACCCAGTTTGGCAACGATGTTATTTTCGACGGGTTGGACAAGCGCATAGAGATTGGCAGATACCACTCTTGGGTGGTAGACCGCTCGGGATTCCCTGACTGCCTGGACGTTACGGCGGTAAGCGATGATGGTTGCATCATGGGTCTGAAGCATAAGAACTATGATATTCATGGTATCCAGTTTCATCCGGAAAGCGTGTTGACGCCAGACGGCAAGAAGATGGTGAGAAACTGGTTGGAAAAAGCTTGATGACCTTAATGACCACCATGACCGCATGGTGGTTGTTGAGGTTTTTTGTTTATGATAAGAAAAAAGCAAAGCCTGACGCTCTCTCGAGTGCCAGGCTTTTACCATATAACCCTCGCTACATGCCTCTCACGAGGTTTCACGAGAAATACTAACCTAAAACTAAATCATTTCCCATAATGGGAAGATGAAAATATTTCTTTTTGTAAAACCTTTTTACATATCCCAAGCCACAGCACTCGCACCGAGTACGGCAGCAGAACTACCATCAAGGGTAGAAACAAGGAATTTAGCCTTGCCCTTGAAGGTGCGGAGCACGTGCTCATCATAAGCCTTCTGGATAGGTTTCATGATGAGGTCGCCAGCCTTGGTCAGACCACCGAAGAAGACGAAAGCCTCTGGTGAAGAGAAGGCTGCGAAATCAGCACAAGCCTCACCGAGCATCTTGCCGGTAAACTCGTATACACGCAGTGCCAGCTTGTCGCCCTTGCCTGCAGCAACGCTCACATCATAAGATGTAATATTCTCAGGGTTCATCTCGCGGAGCAATGAAGGCTCATCGCTCTTCTCGAGATACTCGCGAGCTGTGCGAGCCACACCTGTGGCAGAGCAGTAAGCTTCGAGACATCCTGTACGGCCGCATCCGCATGTACGGCCCTCTTTGCCACGTACCATGGTAACGTGACCCAATTCGCCTGCGAATCCGTCGCAGCCGTAAACCATCTGTCCGTTAATCACGATACCAGAACCTACGCCTGTACCGAGTGTAATGTCGATGAAGTTTTTCATGCCTCTTGCTACACCGTATGTCATCTCGCCGAGCGCAGCAGCGTTGGCATCATTGGTCATACCTACAGGCAAGCCGCCGAGGGCTTTGCTGAACAAGTTGGCCAATGGTACCACTCCGTCGTGTGCCCAAGGAAGATTTGGAGCGAATTCAATGGTTCCATTATAATAGTTTGCGTTTGGCGCACCGATACCCATTGCCTTAATCTTGTCAATGCCGCCTACCGTATCAATGATAGGCTGGAGAGCTTCTACGGCTGCCTTCACATAGTCTTCAACTTTTTCGTAACCGCCTGTCTTGATGGCAGTTGTTGCTTTGATCTCTCCGCGAGCATCTACGATGCCGAAAACTGAATTTGTACCGCCGAGGTCAAGGCCTATTACGTACGGTTTAAGTGTATTATCTGTCATGTTAATTATTTAAAATTAGTTAGAATTATTTTATTTCTCGGCAAAGATACTGAAAACTTTTGAATCTCGTTTATTTTTAAATATAAAAAAATTTAATTTCCTTTTTTTTCTGCCAGACGATTTGCTGTCCGAAGTTTCTCTGTTGCCCTAAATCCTGTTTATATTCATGCAGAACATCCGCATAATCCGTGTAATCCGTGCCCGAAAATATAAAAAACGGATATAAAATGAACTTTTAGGCGAAAAAATTGTGCTTTGTGCCCGAAATTTTGTAACTTTGCCGACTGTTAGAAATTGTAACGATACTAAGATGAATTTAGCATTTCCAATTGAGATAAACATCCTTGACTTCATATTCAAAGGAATTGTCATCGGTGTTCTTGCCTCAGCCCCTATGGGGCCGGTAGGCATCCTTTGCATCCAACGTACACTCAACAAGGGTCGCTGGTATGGGTTTGTAACAGGTGTGGGTGCCGCATGCAGCGACATTGTATATGCTCTGTTTACAGGCTTGGGCATGAGTTTTGTGATGGATTTTGTGAGTAACTCCGAGAACAAGTTCTATCTTCAGATTTTCGGCAGTCTGATGCTCCTTGTGTTCGGAATCTACTGCTTCAAAAGCGACCCGATGAAGAACATGCACAAGTCGAGTAACAAGCAGGGTACCCTGATGCACAACGGCATCACGGCGTTCCTCGTAACACTCTCCAATCCGCTCATCGTGTTCCTCTTCATGGCCACCTTCGCGCAGTTTGCTTTCGTCGTACCGGATATGCCGGTAGAAATGGGAGTAGGGTATCTCAGCATCGTCTTCGGAGCCCTGCTGTGGTGGTTCGGACTCACCTGGCTCGTCGACAAGATTAGGAACAAGTTTGATACCAACGGCATCGTCATTATCAATAAGGTAATAGGAAGCGTGGTCATCATCTTCTCCATGATCGCTCTCTTCGGCACGATTTTCAATCTGTATCATCTGCCGGAATTTTAAAAGTCCTTAAACAGGTCTTTAAACACCCCTTCAATCAGAAGAAGGCAAAGCATAAAGTTCAAAAGTTAACAGTTCAAAGTTTATGTTTGTAGCACAAGAATTAAGAAAGAAAAGTATCGCAGAATACTTATTATATATGTGGCAGATTGAGGACATCATCCGAGCTTACGGATGCTCGCTGCCTGTCATCAAGAAAAATTATGTAGACCGGTTCGACTTTACACCCGAGCAGCGCGAGGAAGAACTCGACTGGTTTGGCAACCTGATTCGCATGATGAACGAGGAGGGAAAGCGCGAGGGAGGACACCTTAATATTAATAAGGTGATACTCAAGGATGTCATTGACCTGCACGGAATGCTGCTGCAGAGCACCAAGTTTCCTATCTACAATGCCGAATATTACAAGGTGCTGCCTTTCATCGTAGAGCTGCGCCAGCGGGGCGACAAGGATCTCAACGAGATTGAAACCTGCCTCGATGCCCTCTATGGTGTGATGATGCTGCGCCTGCAGAAGAAGGAAATTACGCCCGAAACCGAAAGGGCCATCAAGGAGATTACCGTCTTCATAGGTCTGCTCAGCGATTATTACATCAAAGACCGAACCGAGGGACTCAAGTTTGATGATGACGACATGTAGGGATTAGTTATTAGTGATTACTTTTTAAGAATATACATTATTATATATATATACAACAGGATGAACGAAATAGAAAGAAGAAGAACATTTGCCATTATCTCTCACCCGGATGCTGGTAAGACAACATTGACCGAGAAGTTTCTGCTTTTCGGTGGACAGATTCAGGTGGCAGGTGCCGTAAAAAATAACAAGATTCGCAAAACTGCGACTTCTGACTGGATGGATATTGAGAAACAGCGTGGTATCTCGGTATCTACATCTGTAATGGAATTTGATTATCTCCCTGCCGGACAGGAGGGAGAACCTTATAAGGTGAATATCCTGGATACTCCAGGTCACCAGGACTTCTGCGAGGATACCTACCGCACACTTACAGCCGTAGATTCAGCCATCATCGTGGTTGACTCTGCCAAGGGTGTGGAGGCACAGACCCGCAAACTCATGGAGGTGTGCCGCATGAGAAATACCCCGGTAATCATCTTCATCAACAAGATGGACCGTGAGGGACGCGACCCGTTTGATGTGCTCGACGAGTTGGAAGCAGAGCTCAAAATCAAGGTTCGCCCGCTGAGCTGGCCTATCGGTCAGGGTGCCCGTTTCAAGGGCGTTTACAACATCTACGAGCATCAGCTGAACCTCTTTACCCCTAACAAACAGCGAGTTACCGAGAAGGTAGAGGTAGACATCCAAAGTTCAGAACTCGACGAGCGGGTTGGTGAACGTGAGGCTGCACAACTGCGTGAGGAACTGGAACTGGTAGATGGTGTTTACCCTGAGTTTGAGGAAGAAACCTACCGTTCGGCCGAGGTAGCACCTGTGTTCTTCGGTTCGGCACTGAACAATTTTGGTGTTCAGGAACTCCTCGACTGTTTTGTTCATATTGCTCCATCTCCTAGACCCACTCAGGCAGAGGAGCGACTGGTGAAGCCGGAAGAACCTAAGTTCAGTGGTTTCATCTTCAAGATTACAGCCAATATTGATCCAAACCACCGCTCCTGCATCGCTTTCTGTAAGATATGCTCGGGCAAGTTTGTGAGAAATCAGCCATATTACCACGTGCGCTTGGATAAAAACGTGCGTTTCTCTTCGCCTACCCAGTTCATGGCACAGCGCAAGAGTACCATTGACGAGGCTTATCCGGGTGACATTGTAGGTTTGCCAGACAACGGTATTTTCAAGATAGGAGATACGTTGACGGAGGGAGAGAAGATGCATTTTCGCGGTTTGCCAAGCTTCTCTCCACTCCTTTTCAAGTACATCGAGAATGATGACCCGATGAAGAGCAAGCAGTTCCAGAAGGGATTGGAGCAGCTCATGAACGAGGGTGTGGCGCAGCTCTTCGTCAACCAGTTCAACGGCCGCCGCATCGTGGGCACCGTGGGTCAGCTGCAGTTCGAGGTTATCCAGTACCGCCTGGAGAACGAGTACAACGCCAAGTGCCGCTGGGAGCCCGTGCATCTTCACAAGGCTTGCTGGATAGAGGCAGATGACGAGAAGGAACTCGAGAACTTCAAGAAGCGCAAGTACCAGTACATGGCCAAGGATATTGAGGGGCGCGATGTCTTTCTTGCCGATTCGGGCTACGTGTTGAGCATGGCGCAGCAGGATTTTGAACACATCAAGTTCCATTTCACATCGGAATTCTAAATCAATGTAAAAAAGATGGATGAAGAAATTCTAGATTACAACGAGCAGAAAGAGGGATGGGTCAGTAAGATGGTGGATTGGCAGAAAAAACATATTTCTGACCGCCAGATGACCCTTATCCTGGCTTTTATCATCGGCCTTCTGGCGTCGGTGGCAGGATATTTCCTGCACGGCATTGTGCACGAAATACAGTTGCTGCTCACTTCGGGATTTAACAAGGGCACCTATAACCTGCTCTTCCTGCTCTTCCCGATTGTGGGCATTTACCTCACTATGCTCTTTATTAAATATGTGGTCAGAGATAATATTTCCCATGGTATCACCCGTGTGCTTTACGCCATCTCTACCAAAAATTCCAAGCTCAAGGCCCACAACTGCTGGTCATCGGTGGTGGCATCAGGTATCACCATCGGTTTCGGTGGTTCCGTGGGAGCCGAGGCTCCTATTGTGCTCACGGGTTCGGCCATCGGCTCAAACCTGGGACAAATCTTCCGCATGGACAAGAAAACCATGATTCTGCTGGTGGGCTGTGGCGCCTCTGCAGCCATTGCTGGAATCTTTAAGGCGCCTATTGCTGGACTCGTGTTTACGCTTGAGGTGCTGATGGTAGACTTGAGCATGGCTTCCTTGCTGCCTATCCTTATCAGTTGTGTAACAGCTACTTGCTTTACCTACATTCTGATGGGATCCAAGAGTCTTTTCGATTTTACGCTTACCAGTCCGTGGGCGCTCGACCGCGTGCCTGCCTGCCTTTTGCTGGGCATTTTCTGCGGCTTGGTGAGCCTTTATTTCATGCGCACCATGTCGGCGTGCGAGGGCTTCTTTGCCAAGCTTTCGCCTTATCCCTACGTAAAACTGCTGTTTGGCGGACTGATTCTGAGTTCGCTCATCTTCCTCTTCCCTTCGCTCTACGGCGAAGGCTATACGGCAGTCAACGTGCTGCTGAAGGGGCAGAATGTGGAAGACTGGGGGCAGGTGATGAGCCGTTCGCTCTTCTACGGGCACAACCAGCTGCTCATCCTCTACATCGCTCTGGTAACCTTTACCAAGGTTTTTGCCACCTCGGCAACCAACGGCAGTGGCGGATGCGGTGGTACCTTTGCTCCTTCGCTCATTATTGGAGGTTTTGCCGGTTTCCTCTTTGCGCGCCTCTGGAATGTGAACCAGGTGGGCGTCTACATTCCTGAGCAAAACTTCACACTCTTGGGCATGGCGGGCCTCATTACGGGCGTGATGCATGCCCCGCTTACGGGCATCTTCCTCATCGCCGAACTCACGGGCGGCTACCAGCTCTTCATGCCGCTGATGATAGTGTGCATCTCTTCGCTGCTCACCATCAGCATCTTTGAGAGTCACAGCATCTACGCCCTGCGTCTGGCTAGAGAGGGCAAGCTGCTCACCCACCATATTGACAAGGCTGCGCTCACCCTGCTGGGCATGCAGGATGTCATTGAGAAAGATTATCATCCGGTAGGTCCGGATCTGCCGATGAGCAAGCTGGTGAGTGAGATAAGTCGCAGCAACAACAACTTTCTGCCTGTTTTAGATCAGGCGGGTGTGCTGTTGGGAGTAATAGATATTACGAAGATTCGCCACATCATCTTCCGCACCGAACTGTATCAGCATTTCACCGTGCGTCAGCTGATGATGCAGCCTTCTGCCGTTCTTACCGAACATGACAGTATGGACGAGGTGATGCAGAAATTTGATAAAACCGATGCCGCCCAGCTGCCAGTGGTTGATGTGGCAGGCGTACTGAAGGGTTACATCAGCCGTACTAGAATCTATTCCATGTACAGGCAGATTGTAGCTGATATGTCGGCAGAGTAGGAGTTTTAAGTGAAGAGTGAAGAACGAAGAGTGAAGAATTCAACGACTTTGCTGGTTTTATTTTAAAATATTAGTGTTTTATGGAGAAGAAGGATTTGAGAATTGTTTTCATGGGAACACCGGAGTTTGCGGTGGAATCCCTCAAGCGCCTGGTAGAGGGCGGTTACAACGTGGTGGCTGTGGTTACGCAGCCTGATAAACCGGTGGGCAGACATCAGGATACGCTGCAACCTTCGCAGGTTAAGCAGTATGCCGTAGAGCATGGTTTACCGGTGCTGCAGCCTGTAAAGATGAAGGACCCTGACTTTGTGGAGCAGTTGCGTTCTTATCAGGCTGACTTGCAGGTGGTAGTTGCTTTCCGCATGCTGCCAGAGGTGGTTTGGGCGATGCCGAAATATGGTACTTTTAATGTACATGCAGCCCTCCTTCCGCAGTATCGCGGTGCGGCGCCTATCAACTGGGCAGTGATTAATGGCGAGAAGGAGACGGGTGTTACCACCTTCTTCCTCGACCACGATATTGATACCGGTCGCATCATCCTGCAGAAACGTTTTCCTATTCCGGAGACGGCAAATGTGGAGTATGTTTACGACGGGTTGATGCATCTTGGTGCTGAATTGGCGCTGGAAACCATTGATGCGCTCATCGCTGCCGATGGCAATATCGGTTCCATTCCTCAGAGCGAAATGATAGGACAGGGTGCCGAACTCAAGCCGGCTCCGAAAATCTTCAAGGATACCTGCCGCATCGACTTCCACAAGCCTGCCAAACAGGTGTATGATTTCATCCGCGGTCTTTCTCCATACCCTGGTGCATGGACTGAAATTAAGAAGAAGGAGACAGTAGTATTATTTGACGATCCTAAGGGAGATGATGATTACGTGAGGTTCCCTGAGCCTACAACTCATCCATCCCATAAGCAGAGTACACAGAAAATTCAGGTACTTAAGATATTTTCTACCCGTCTTTCATGTATGAAGCGTGGTGATGCGCCTGTGGGATCGCTCCGCGTTGAGGGGAAGTCGTTACAAGTAGCCTGCCTTGATGAATGGCTCATTATTCAGGAGTTGCAGCTCAGTGGCAAGAAACGCATGGATGCTTCTGCTTTTCTCAATGGTATGAAGGACATAGCTTATTATGAGTGTTTGAAGAAAGATGTTAGTGACGATTTTTAAGATTCAAAAGATTTTTGATTTTTAGTTTTATAGTATTATGACTGTAGAAGAAGACATCAAGCGTGCTATAGAGTGCATGCGAAAGGGTGGAGTGATACTCTATCCTACAGATACCGTATGGGGCATAGGATGCGACGCCACCAACCCTGAAGCGGTAAAGAAAGTTTATGAAATAAAGAAACGTGACGATTCTAAGGCGCTTATCTGCCTGATAGATTCTGCTGACCGCATGGCGCGTTATTTCCGCAATGTGCCACAGGTGGCATGGGATTTCATCGATGCTGCCATGCCTGTAAAACCTACTACGGTTATTCTTGATGATGCCAGTGGAGTGGCTAATAATCTGGTAGCAGAGGATGGAAGTCTGGCGATGCGTATAACCTATGAGCCTTTCTCCAAACAACTCTGTTACCGTTTTCAGAAGCCTATTGTAAGTACAAGTGCTAATGTGAGTGGTGAGCCTGCTGCACAGAATTATCGCGACATCTCCGAGGAAATCCTCAATGCTGTAGATTATGTTTGCTGGAGCCGCCGTCAGGAGCATAAACCTCATCAGCCTTCCAGCATCGTTAAGATTGCTAAGGATGGTGAAGTGAAAGTAATCAGATAAGTTTTCAATTCATCCTATATGAAATGCCTGCTAGAGGGATATTTTCTTCCCTTAGCAGGCTTTTTTGTATGTTTTCAGTCTATAATATACTTAAAGAAGTATTATTGCAATTCGTTTATATGACAAAAAAGAATTTCCGCTCAATACGGATATATAACAAGAAACCCTGCAAGAAATGAATCTTGCAGGGTTTATCTTGGGTGGAAGGTGGGACTCGAACCCACGACATTCAGAACCACAATCTGACGCTCTAACCAACTGAACTACGTCCACCATATTGGTTATGTTTTGCTTTTTCAAAAATAGTAGGGTGGAAGGTGGGACTCGAACCCACGACATTCAGAACCACAATCTGACGCTCTAACCAACTGAACTACGTCCACCATATTCTTGTTAAGCGGGTGCAAAGGTACGAAAAAAAAATGGTTCTACCAAATTTTTTCGTACCTTTTTTCTTATTTTTTATTTTGCAGGGCTTGTTGGAACAACTGGAGCTGCCTTCTGGGCATCTGCACCAGCTGCAGGAACAGCCTTCTGAGCACCTGCTGCTGCATCCTTGCTAGCACCTGGCATAGCAGGAAGAGCGGTCTGCTCCTGAGTGGCTCCCTCCAAAACACTGCTTTCGCCAGCTGCCTGAGGGGCTACATAAGCACATGCCACGCTGATGACAACCAAGGCTGCAGCGAGGCCCCATGTTAATTTCTCAACAATGTCAGTGGTCTTGCGAACACCCATGATTGAGTTGGTTGAAGAGAAGTTACTTGCAAGTCCACCTCCCTTTGATTCCTGGATGAGCACGATGAAAATCATCAGGATAGCTACCAGGACGATTAATACTACTAATAATGTGTAAGCCATTTTTTAAAACTAGTTTTATTTATTTATTATTCTTCTTTATTTCTTCTTGCTGTTCAGCATCAGTTTCTCAAGGAATCTGAGCTGGTCAACATAATATCCGTTCTTGTCAGGATGCTGCTGATGCAGGCGGCTGATGATTTCGTAAGCCCTCTGATACTTGCCCTGCTTGATGTAGATGCGGGCGAGGGTTTCGGTGAATACACCGCTGTTTTCCTCTTCGCCATCCTTGCCGGAATCGGTCTGAAGTTCGGGAGTAAATTCTGGTTTGTAATCTTCGTCCTGCTGGATCTTTGGCAGTTTGAAACCGCCATCCTCCATAAAGTCGTCGATGAGACTCATGGTGCGCGAAGTATCTTCTGGCTTCTGCTGGTCTTCGGTCTCCATGAGATAAGCCACATAGTCTACAGCTGCGTCAGCAGGTGTAGGCTTACGTTTCTCCTTTTTCTCTTCTTCGTCTTCTTCCATAGGAATAGATCCCAGGAAGTGGTCGATGAGGTCACTAGTACGGTCCCCATGTTTTTCTGCTCCTATTCCTCTTACGCCTTGCTGCTTGTTGGATTCTGCCTCTTCAGGGGCGTTTTTTATCTGATAGTGGGCTGCCTCTACCATCTCGAAGATAATCTTACGGTCGGTGATGTAGATGGCTGCACGGCGCAGTTCTTCGTCGAAACTCGGGTCGTGGAGCAGGTACAGATTCTTCAACATCAGCAGGCGTGCCGTCTGATAATACGGATATAGGGCCAAGAGGGCGCGCAAGTCGTAGAGCGTCTCTCTGTTCATTTCCTCCGGGTGTTGTATCAATCTGCTTAATTCCACGATATTTTTACTTTACTTTATTTTACTTTGAACTTTGAACATTGAGTTTTAAACTTTATGATTAGTAAAGCCGTTGAATTCTTCACTCTTCACTTTTCGTTCTTCACTTACTTTACCAGTTAGCTACCGTAGCGTTGAATATCTGGTCTACCAGGTCTTTGATAATCTGGGTTACCAGTTCTTCCTGCACCGAGGCAAGGCTCTGAGTGGTGTCGTAGGTCTTGGCAGATGTAAACTGCTTTTCAAAGTCCTCGGCATGGTTCTTGGTGTTGGTGAAACGTACGTTTACGGTGATACTGAGCTCGGTCTGTGCTGAGTATCCCTCAGAACTAACCGACTTGTTGCGCTGAGAATATTGGGTGATTTCGCCCTCTATCTTCAGGTCTCCGTTGCGTGACACCTGTATGAGCTGGGTGTTGCTGGCAAACTTATCCTTGAGTTCGTTGTTGAACATCGGACCCATCGGACCCCACACATACGAACTTCTGATAGGGAAGTCGGCTATCTGTATGGTCTTGGTTTTGGTGTAGTCGATGCTGGCACCGTTGAACTTGTAGCTCACGGAGCATGCTGCCATGACCGCCACCATCAGTGTGACTCCTATTATATATAGGTACGCGCGTATATGCTTCATAACTTATATTTGTTAATCTTTCTGTACAGAGTTCTGTCGGAGATTCCCAGTTCTTCTGCCGCTTTCTTGCGGTTTCCGTTGTTTCTCTCCAATGCCTTTTCTATCATCTGCTTGCTAAGGTCGCTGAGGTTCAGATTCTCGTTTTCTTCCTTGATCTCCTCAATTTCAGCATCCTCGGCTTCGGGTTTGTAAGTGCCCCTAATGCCTCCTGTAGCTATTTCCTGACGGATGTGTTGTAGCTCGTCGAGATCGGTAATCGGAGGTACGGAAGTAACCGGAGAAACCGATGGAACGGATGATACGGACGGAACCGGAGATACCGATGAAACCGGAGATACGGATGAAACCGGAGTTACCTGGGTATTCGGCTGAACCGGAGAAACATATCCGCCTGTACCGCCCAACTGGCGTGTCTCATCGAGTTGCTTGCGCAGGCTGTTCATCTCACGTCTCAGGTCGCTCACGTTGCCCCTCAGTTCGTAGAGAATCTTATATAGCAGTTCGCGCTCGCTGGCATAGCTATGGTCGTCCTTGCCATCCTTCTGTATGGTGGCGAGCTGTGTAGACTCCTCATCTCTCGGAATAAACTGGGTGAGGGTCTGTGCATTGATTTCTCTTTCTCGGCTCAGCACTGACATCTGTTCGGTAATGTTCTTGAGCTGTCTCACATTTCCCGGCCACTTGTATTTCAGCATGATCTGCTTAGCCTCATCTGAGAGTGAAATCTTAGGCAGACGGTATTTTTCGGCCATCTGCATGGCGAAGAGGCGGAAGAGCAGGAGAATGTCGTCGCCACGCTCTCTCAATGCAGGCATCTGTATCGGGATGGTGTTGAGGCGGTAGTAGAGGTCCTCGCGAAAGCGGCCTTCGCTCACAGCCTTGCGCATGTTTACGTTGGTGGCTGCCACGATGCGGACATCCGTTTTCCTTATCTCAGTTCCACCCACGCGGATGTATTCTCCCGTTTCGAGCACGCGCAGCAGTCTTGCCTGCGTCTGTATCGGGAGTTCGCCCACCTCGTCGAGGAAGATGGTACCCTTGTTGGCAATACCGAAGTATCCTTCGCTTTCGCCTATGGCTCCAGTGAAGGAACCCTTCTCATGTCCGAAGAGTTCGCTGTCAATGGTTCCCTCCGGAATGCTTCCACAGTTGATGGCGAAATATTTCTCTCTGCGGCGTGGCGAATTGTCGTGAATCACCCTTGGAATGATTTCCTTACCCACACCGCTCTCGCCGATGATAAGCACGGAGAGATCGGTCGGCGATACCTGTAGGGCTACGTCGAGCGCATGGTTCAATCCGTCGCTGTTACCGACGATATTGTAGCGTTGTTTTATCTTTTGTAGTTCGGAAGTATCCATTTAGCTGCCAAAATTACTCATTTTTTCTGAATTATCTGCATTTTTTTTTAATTTTAACGTTCGGGAGGTCTGATTACAGGGCAGATTTGCCTTTTTTGCGTCATCTGCCCTCCCGAATCTTTCTTTATTCCGCTTTTTCTCGGGAATAGGGAATCTTTCTCTTATCCCTTTTTCTTAGGGATGGAGAATCTTACCTTCTCGCTCTCGTCACGCTTCTCGTGGTAGAGTTTAGGCAGTGGATTCTCGTAGGCCTCATCATAGTCTTCGCGGTTGCAGAAGGCATCCAGCGCCAAGTAGATGGCGTGGCGGAAGGAGATTGCATCGGCTTCGTTGCAGCCCGTGATGCTGTAGCTAGGAGTGGTGTTGGCGGCGGTGTGCACGAGTGGCAGACCGGCAGTAAAGAGTACGCCATCCTCGGTGTAGAGAGAATGGAACGGGGTAGTAGCCTGATCATGATACATGGCCATGATGCCGTCGAACTCTACGAAATGGCCGTTGCCGAAGAACTCGTCAGCAGGGTAAGGACCAAAAGCTTGTATTTTCTGCTCGGCAAGCTGGTCAATGGCTGGGATGATGATGCTGGCTTCCTCTGGTCCGCAGCTCTCCTCACCGTTGTTGCTAGGATTCAGGGCGAGCACGGCGATGCGCGGGTTGGTAATCATGAAGTCTCGCTTCAGTGATGTGTGCATCTGCTTCACCTTCTCGATGATGAGCTCCTGGGTGATAGCTGCCGGCACGTCCTTGAGCGGAGTCTTTCCGGTTACGGATGCGATGCGAAGGTCGCCGCCGCAGAGGATGGAAAGGCCCTTGGCACCTTCGCCCAGGCAAGTTTCAATGTATTCCTTGTGGCCCTTGAACTGGAAGCCCTCAAATTGTGCGTTCTGGTTGTTTACCGGTGCGGTAACGAGCACGTCGAAGAGCTCGTCGCGGTAGTCGGTCATGGCTCGGTCAAGTGCCTTGATGGCTGCCGTACCCGATTCCTGAGTAGGCATGCCCATGTCAACCTTTACCTCCTCGTCTACGGCTGGCAGGAGGTTGATTCTTCCGTCTTCAGCATCTTCTGCTTTCTGGATGATGGAGAACTGGGCAGGCAGATTCATCGCCTTGCGGTAATAAGCTGCCACTTTAGGCGAACCGTAGATGATAGGGGTACAATACTCCAACATCTCTGGCTCACTGAATGCCTTAAAAATGAGTTCGTATCCGATACCGTTGGTATCTCCGTGAGTGATGGCCACTCTAATCTTTTTGCTGTCCATTTATCGTTTTATTTTATAGTAGAAATCGCAGCTTCTAGCTGCTTGATTAATATTTTCTTTTTCATTTCGGGCGCATAGACGAAGCCGATGATGATGATTTCATCCCCCGTTTTTCTCAGGCGGATGCGCCTCATCACGTAGGGGCCTCCCATGGCATCGCCCTTCATCTCCCAGAGTCCTTTTTCAGAAAGGACCGGGATTATCATGTACATGCTGTCGGTTTCGCCGGGCATGTTTGTGCGGAGCATGCTGTCAATCTGCTGCTTCTCTTGAGCAGGAAAAGCATCAGAATTGGCTTTCCCTCTTCGTTCTTCCCTCTTCACTTTCATGAGGATGAGGTTCTTCATGCCCGAACTGGCGTTGTTTGAAATCCAGATGAAGTTCTTCGCCTTCTTGCTGGCCTGCATTTCGGCAGGGATGTTCATGCTGATGCCGAAGTTCTTCTTTACCAGCTGCTGCATCTCGCGGTTCTGCTTGCTCGGGTTGGTGGAGATGATGGAGGCGAGGTGCTCCAGTTCAGTCTCATCTACGAGCTGGCGCAGTTTCTCGGGGTTGAGTTTCTCTCTGAGTTGCTGCAGCGAGCGGGCAGAGATGCGGATGACGGTCTGCGGTGAAGCATTCTCGTTGCGGCTCAGCCTGACTGAGAATTCCGCTGCCGGGATGTTCACTACGATGCGAGTTCTTACGAGCAGGTAGCTGCCGTGGATCTTGCCCTTCTTAACCTGGATGAGCCGGCAGAGCGGTTCGGGTTGGGGCAGGGTAGGCACCTCTTCCGTCAGTATCTTCGTAACGATGCTATCGGTATCTCCCTCGAGCACCACCTCGTAAGGCTGTCCTGTGCTCTTGGGCAGTTTTCTGTTTCTTCCTCCTCCCGGGCTGCAACTTGCCAGAAAAAGGAACAAAAGACAGCCGGCAAGTAGGATCTTTAAAGATTCTCTAACCATTTTTCCCCCACCTTTCCTTACTTATTCATCTTCTCTTCATCCTCGTGCTCACGGATTTCTCCGATTTTCTTCGAGGTGCTGAGCAGACCGCAGGCGGCGTAGATGTCCTGGCCGCGGCTGGCACGGATGGTGGTGAAGACACCATGCTGGGTGAGGTAATCACGGAACTGCTCCATCTTCTCATCATCCACACCTTGCAGAGGAATGTCTGGAATTTGGTGGAAACGGATCAGGTTGAAGCGGCAGTCAAGTCCCTTCACCAGCTTGATGATGGCCTTGGCATGCTGCATACTGTCGTTTACGCCCTTAAAGACGATGTATTCGAAACTCAGGCGGCGTTGATGAGAGAAATCATAGTTCCTCAGCAGTTCTACTACCTGCTCAATGCCCATGCCCCTTTCGGCAGGCATCAGTTCTGCGCGCTCAGAAGGGATAGGGTCGTGCATGCTGATGGCCACATGGCAGTCGCTCTCTTCCAGGAACCGCTTCAGCTTGTTCTTCACGCCCACCGAACTTACCGTGATGCGCTTCGGGCTCCATGCCCAGCCGTAGTCGGCGGTGAGAATCTCTGTGGCGCGCAGCACATTGTCGAGATTATCCATCGGCTCGCCCTGACCCATGAACACGATGTTGGTAAGCTTGTCCACCTCCGGCAGCGAGTAAATCTGGTTCAGAATGTCGCCTGCAGGCAAGCTGCCCTCAAATCCCTGCTTGCCGGTCTGGCAGAACAGGCAGTTCATCTTGCATCCCACCTGCGAAGAAACGCACAGCGTGGCGCGGTCTTTGTCTGGGATGTAAACCGTCTCGACAAATTTGCCGCTTCGGGTAGGGAAGAGGTACTTGATGGTACCATCCACCGAATGTTGCGCATCGGAATATCCGAAGCATCCTATTTCGTATTCGGCAGCGAGTTTGGCACGGTTCGCCTTCGAGATGTTGGTCATCTCATCAATGCTCTTCACATGCTGCTCATAGAGCCACTTCGCCATCTGCCCACCAGTGAAGGCGGGCATGCCTAAGTCCTTTGCCACCTGCTTCAATTCGGCAAGTGTAAGGCCCAAAAGATATTTTTTTTCATTATTCATACTGCAAAGATAGTGTTTTTTGCCGAAAAATTAGTATCTTTGCCACATATTTTAATATAATAAGATAAAATAAAGATAAAAAACACAGATTTAGCCCCCCGAAAAGGGCTGAAGTGAACAAAAATAACGTAAGAAAATGAGAGAAAAAATAGACCTTTTCTTGCCTTGCGAATACATCGACGATGCGCAGAATGCCTTGTCGGTGCTTCATGAGTACAAGACTGTACAGCATATCCACTTCCTGGTGAGTGCTGATTTTGCCGCTCATCATCAGGTGCCCGAAGGATGTACGTTTGTCATCACCGACCGCCTGGAAAGCAGTAACACCATTGTCAGCATCGCTGAAAATACAGATGCCGACTACGTGATGATCTGTACCCGCCACACCACCATAGGATGGGGAAACAACACGCTGGAGCGATTCCTCAGAGTGGCAGATGATACGGATGCCGTCATGGTTTACGCCGACCACTACAAGATGGTGGAAGGCAAAATGGAGAAACATCCGGTAATTGACTACCAGTCAGGTTCTTTGCGAGATGACTTCGACTTTGGAAGCCTCTGGTGCATCAAGGCACAGGCGCTGGCCGACTACATCGCCCAATCCGACCGCGAAGAGTATCAGTTTGCCGCCCTCTACGACCTCCGTCTCTATCTGAGCCGCGTGGGTGAAATCTTTCATCTCAACGAATTCCTCTATTCAGAAGCCGAACTCGACACCCGTAAGAGCGGCGAGAAGCAGTTTGACTATGTAAACCCGCGCAACCGCGAGGTGCAGATTGAGATGGAAAAGGCATGCACCCAGCATCTGGGCAAGGTGGGCGCCCTGATAGACACCACCTTCTACCGCCAGCCCGACTTCGGTGAACAGGATTTTGAATACGAGGCATCTGTCATCATCCCCGTCTTCAACCGCGAAAAGACGGTGGCTGATGCCGTGAAGAGTGCGCTGGGACAGAAGGCCAACTTCAAGTTTAACGTCATCGTGGTGAACAACCATTCTACCGACCGCACCGGCGAAATACTGGATGAACTTAAAGCCGACAACATGATACAGATTGTGCCGGAGAGAACCGACCTGGGAATAGGCGGATGCTGGAACGAAGCCATCAACAGCAGTTTCTGCGGAAAGTTTGCCGTACAGCTTGACAGCGATGACCTCTATTCTTCACCAAAGACACTCCAGAAGATAGTAGATGCCTTCTACAAGCAGAAGGCTGCCATGATTATAGGCTCGTACCGCATGTGCGACTTCGACCTCAATACCCTGCCACCGGGACTGATAGACCACAAGGAGTGGACCGATGAAAACGGATGCAATAATGCGCTGCGTATCAACGGATTGGGTGCTCCGCGCGCCTTCTTCACTCCGCTGGTCAGACAGATCCAGTTTCCTAATACCTCGTATGGTGAGGATTATGCGCTCGGCTTGGCATTTTCGCGCCGTTACCGCATCGGCAGAATCTACGACGAACTCTACCTCTGCCGCCGCTGGGGAGGTAACAGCGATGCAGCCCTCAGCGTAGAGAAGGTGAACGCCAACAACCTGTATAAGGACCGCCTGCGCACCATGGAACTGAAGGCACGCCAGCACATGCTGCAGGGCAAGGCCGACATTATGGAAGACAGCAGCATCTCGCGTTTCTTCAACCGTCAGCTGGAGGTTTGGACCGATGCGCGCCACCGCTTCCGCGACCTCAAGCATGTAGAAACCCGTCAGTTCTCCGACCAGCTGAAACTGCAGTGGAACCCAGCCCGCATCGTAAGTACGGGCGCCAAGATAGATAAGAAAACCCTGGGCGAGCGCCCTTGTTTCCTTTGCGACAAGAACCGTCCTAAGGAACAGATGTCGAAGCAGATAGACGAGAAATTCCATCTTCTGGTGAATCCGTTCCCGATTCTGCCAGTCCACTTCACCATTCCGGCACGCAAGCATCAGCCTCAGCTCATCTACAAGAACTACGGCGAGATGCACCGCTTCATCAGTCTGCACAGCGACCTGATGGTGTTCTACAACGGTCCGAAGTGTGGTGCATCGGCTCCAGACCATCTTCATTTCCAGGCAGGAACCAACGGCATCCTTCCTCTTCAGACCAACTGGCAGCGTCTCTCCCGCAACCTGACCGACATCATCTCTCTCAATGATGAGGAGAAAATCTCTGTGGTTCGCGACTTCATCGTTCCCGCCTTCGTCATCATCTCGAAGAGTGCTGAGAGCGATGAGGCCCTCTTCCGCCGTCTCTACAAGGCAATGCCTCAGCGTGGCGACGAAACCGAACCGATGATGAACATCATCTCCTGGCGCAAGGGCGAGGAATTTATCAGCGTGGTCATTCCGAGAGAAAAGCACCGTCCGGAAGCCTATTTTGCCGAAGGCGACGCCCAGTTTGTGGTTTCGCCGGGAGCACTGGATATGAGCGGACTCATCATCACCCCTCGTGAGGAAGATTTCCGAAAGCTGACCGAGGAGAAAGCCCTCTCGCTGCTGCAGGAATGTGGCGTTTCGGAAGAAAAGATGAATGCCATCATCGCTAAACTGAAGGCATCTAAGGATGCCGAGGATGCAGCCGAAGCCTCTTCCACCTTATATAATAAAGGTAAGCAGCCCGACGTAACGGTGGGCATCGTGAGTGCGCAGAAGATTCATTTCTCGCTCAACAAACCTTATCTTGCCAAGGGCGAAAAGGTGCTGGGCGAACAGGTGGTAGAATTCTCAGAGGGCGGTGTGCTCTGGAACGGTAACCAGTACAGCCAGCTCACCTTCCATCCGCAGAGTGCCGACGCCTCGTTTTCGTTGAGCGACGTAACCATCGGTGTCAACTTCCACTGGGAGCGCAAGGAAACCCAAACCTTCCTGGGCACGCTCCGCTTTGTGGTAGAATCGGATAAGATTGTGGCAATCAATGAGTTGCCTGTGGAAAAATATCTGGAGAGCGTCATCAGCAGTGAGATGAGTGCCACTTCGAGTCTCGAACTCCTGAAGGCGCACGCCGTCATCTCCCGTTCATGGCTCCTGGCACAGATGAAGAAGCGCCGAGAGGTGGCTGAGAGCGGCAACAACTTCTTCTCCTTCACCAAGAAGGAAGATACGCTCATTCGCTGGTACGATCGCGAAGACCACACCCTCTTTGATGTATGTGCCGACGACCACTGCCAGCGCTACCAGGGTATCACCAAGGAAACATCGCCCCATGTAGCTGAAGCCATCCGCCAGACTAAGGGACAGATTCTGATGGACGGCGAAGAAATCTGCGATGCAAGATTCTCGAAATGCTGCGGCGGAATAACCGAGGAATTCCAGTATTGCTGGGAGAACACGCCGAAGACTTATCTCACGGCGGTTCGCGACATCGCCCTGGGCGTGGAACATACACAGCCTAATCTGACCAATGAGGAAGAGGCTGAGAAATGGATCCGCTTTAATCCGCCAGCTTTCTGCAACACGCAGGACAAGAAAATCCTGGCAGAAGTGCTCAACGACTATGATCAGGAAACCGTCAATTTCTACCGCTGGAAGGAAACGCTCAGTCAGGAGAAGTTGCAGCAGCTCATCGCCGACAAACTGAAGATGGACCTGGGTGCCATCCTTGACATGAAGGCCGTGGAGCGCGGAAAGAGTGGAAGAATCAGCAAGCTCCAGATTATCGGAACCGAGAAGACCTTTACCATCGGTAAGGAACTCGAAATCCGCCGTACGCTGAGCGACAGTCATCTGCTGAGTTCAGCCTTCGTGGTGGATAAATATGATAAGGATGAACAGGGAGTGCCTCAGCGTTTTGAACTCATCGGAGCCGGTTGGGGGCACGGAGTAGGCCTCTGCCAGATTGGTGCTGCCGTGATGGGCGAGCAGGGTTATCATTATGATGCCATCCTGTTGCACTACTATCAGGGTGCTGAAATCAAGAAACTTTATAAATAGTGATGTAAAATGGTAACAAAGAAAAACAGTCGGAGTCCATGGGCATGGATTCCGACCCTCTATTTTGCCGAAGGACTCCCCAATGTCATCGTAACCGCCCTCTCTGTGGTGATGTACATGCAGTTGGGGCTGACCGATGCTGAGGTGGGTCTCTATACCGGATGGCTCGCCCTTCCCTGGGTCATCAAGCCCTTGTGGAGTCCGTTCATAGATTTGCTGAAGACTAAGCGCTGGTGGGTGCTCACCATGCAGGCTCTCATCGGAGCTGCCCTTGCCGGCATCGCCTTCTCGCTGCCTACCGCCTTCTGGTTCCAGGCAACGATGTGCTTCTTCTTCCTCATCGCTTTCTGTAGTGCCACCCACGACATTTCGGCAGATGGTTTCTACATGATTGAGCTGGATGAACATACGCAGACTAAGTTTGTAGGCTTGCGAAATACCTTCTACCGCCTCGCCATCATCTTTGTGAATGGTTTTCTGGTGATGCTGGCTGGTGTACTTCAGGTTGTCTTCCGCAACCAGATTCGCTTCTCATGGGCGCTTATCTTTTACGGACTGGCAGGTATCTTCATCGGTTTGTGGCTCTACCACAGCCGCTTCATGCCGCGCCCGAAGGATGATGTGCAGACCGACAGAACGGTGGGTGAAGTGGCTCATGAACTGAAGAACATGTTCCGCACCTTCTTCGTGAAGTTCGGGTTGGGAGAAACCATCTGCGTGATGCTCTTCCTCCTGTTCTACCGATTCCCAGAGGCACTTCTTAACACCATGACCAAGACCTTCATCCTCCGTCCTAATTCGCAGGGCGGACTGGGACTGTCACCTCAGGAATATGGCTTTGCCAACGGTACTGTGGGATTGATAGGTTTGCTGCTGGGTGGAATTCTTGGTGGTATTCTGGTGAGCAGGGATGGAATGAAGAAATGGCTCTGGCCTCTGGTTTGCGCCATCACCTTGCCTGATGTGGTTTACATCTATCTGAGTTATTCGCTCAACAGCAACCTTATCGTGGTTTCCAGCTGTCTTTTTGTCGAGCAGTTGGGTTATGGTCTGGGCTTCACGGTTCTTACCCTCTACATGCTGTTCTACAGTCAGGGAAAGTTCAAGACCTCCCATTATTCCATCTGTACGGGCATCTCCTATCTCGGATTGATGCTGCCGGGCATGGTTTCTGGATATCTGAAGGATATGGTAGGTTACCGCATGTTCTTCATCATCGTGATGGCATGTTGCGCCATCACCTTCCTGGTTACTGCTTTCCTGAAGATTGATCCTAATTTCGGAAAGAAAGAGGAGAAGGAAGAGGATGAAGCGGAATTGGACGCGATAGAATAAATGATTATGTTAACGTAAAAACGAGGATGTGCGAACATCCTCGTTTTTATCTTTATTCCCCGATAATCGTTGCGATGAGGTGTCGGCTTCCGCCTCCCTCTCTGAATTCGCAGAGGTAAATTCCCTGCCATGTACCAAGGTTCAGTCTGCCATTGGTAATAGGAATGGTGAGCGATACACCCACCATGCTCGATTTGGCATGCGCCGACATATCCGTAGGTCCTTCATCCTGGTGCAGGTATCTTGGGTCGCCATCCGGAACCAGTCTTTCGAAGATACCCTTCAAGTCATGTCTCACATCTGGGTCGAAGTTCTCGTTCAGCGACAATCCGCAACTGGTATGTCTTACGAAGAGATTCAGAATCCCTGTCTTAGGCAGCGCTGGCAAATTCCTCATCACCTCATTGGTTACGAGGTGAAAGCCGCGAGGAAGCGGACGCAATGAAAATTCTACTTGCTGTATCATATCATTCTTTGTTTTTATATTTCAATTGTTTGTATCTTTCTGATTGTCAATTTACAAAGGTAATTATAATTTTATTATTATAATACTATTATAATGCAAATATAGGAAAGTTTAACCATTAAAGGATTTCTCTTCCTTACTATCTGCTACCCCGAAAAAACTTCTTCTTTAGAAGAAGGAAAGAAACAAGAAAAATAATCTCGAATAAATTTGGTGGTTTCAGAATAATGATGTACTTTTGTAACCGAAATCAAGCATTAAGAGTTGCCCAGTTGTGGCACACCAACCGAGTTTCGCATAGAGATAACCACGGTGGTAAAAGAATGTGTAAGTGTTTAACAACTTAAAATAATTATCTTTATGAATCCAAATTTAAAGAACAATGAGAATGTAATGGCAGCTAATGCCGAGTCATCAACAATTAAGGCAGTTAATGCTGAGTCATCAACTGTTGGTGCAGGTTATGCCGAGTCAAGAATTTCAGAGTATGCTGCCCGTTTTGCCGCATACAGCGATGAGCGTTTGAAGCAGACCGTGGATCACGAGCGCAAGGTTCGTGGTTGGGGCAGCGAACGCAGCTACTTCCTCGCCGCCCTGCGAGGAGAGTGCGAGAAGCGGGGCATTGATTACTGCTGGAAATAGGGGGATGCTTTTCTGATGCATAGCACCAACCAGCCACAAGGATGCTGTCTTTTTACGCAGCCAAAATAAAAATCATTTTTCCATCAAAAAAATAAGTTATTTCGAAATTTTTTCGTAATATTGCACCCAAAATAACATTAAAGACTATTGATATGAAACGAATCTTTATTTCAATGACAGGTATCATCACTTGTATGAACCTGATGGCACAAACTCCAGTCAGTTTTTATCCTCAGGAGAATGACCAGAACATCAACATAGATACACATCTGGTCATCGTGTTTGACCAGACAGTAAAGACTGGCAGCAAGGGCATAATCACTGTTACGGACAAGACAACTCGAAAGGTGGTTGATAGAATCGACATGAGCATTCCGGCGGGACCAACCGAAGGACAGCCCAAGAATCCAAATGCAGTCTATACTCCCGTTCCCTATATATATAAGGTGGAGAATGTAACCAATCGTAATACCCGTCCTGGAACTCCATCAGGTGCTGCCAAGGAAGACAAGCGCAAGTATCAGAAGACCATCATTGGTGGATTCTCTGATGCCTTTCACTTCTATCCTGTCATCTGTCATGGGAACAAAGCAACCATTTATCTGCATAACAATATGCTGGAATGTGGACATGAATATGAAATCAAGATTAGCAAGGGTACGATTGAGGGATGGAATGGCAAGAAGTCATGGACGTTTAGGACTAAGAAAAACGCCCCTTCTGCAGATTTGCGCCATATAGTTGTGGCAGCTGATGGCAGCGGAGACTTCTCCACTCTGCAAGGTGCCATGGATTGGATACCAGACTCATTGCCTTCTGAAGCCAGCAGGAAAAAGGTCTTCGTGAAGAATGGAGATTATGAAGAGTTGGTTTATTTCCGCAATAAGCGATTTGTAACTATCCAGGGAGAATCCATGGATGGGGTAGTGGTACATTACCCCAATAACGAGGTGTTCAATCCTCACCCGGTTGATATCAAGACCAATGAGCAGAAAGGAACATTCCCTTCTCGCCGTGCAGCTGTGGCAGCAGACAACTGTGCCGACATGATTTTCAAGGATATCACCTTCAAGACGGATAGCAAGGGACAGGCTGAGGGATTCCTGCTCAATGGTGAAAGAAACTTTGCTGAGAATGTGCATGTAATCGGTGATGGTGATGCTCTTCAGGTGAATGGTTCTGCCTACTGGCTCAACTGCGTGATTGATGGAGGAGGTGACACGGTGCTGGGTAGAGGTCCATCCTATTTCAATCACTGTACCCTTTCCAGCTATGGTGCTTTCATGTGGATTAGAAATACCAGGGAGAACCATGGTAACATCTTCAATGACTGTACCTTCAAGGGATTGGGCAAGGATGCCGTGATAGTCCGCCTTCCTGACAACAAGGGCAGAAATTATCCTGATGCGGAATGCGTGCTGCTGAACTGTACGCTTGATGGTGTGCCTTCGGAAGGCTTTGGCCCCATAGATGAGTCGGCATCTACGGCAAATCTTCTGGAATTTAACAGCCATGACAGGAAAGGTAAAACCATAGATATCAGCAAGAGAAACAAGCATGTCCGTCAGCTTGACGCCCTCAAGGATGCTGAGACTATCGGAAAATACTCCAATGCAAGTTGGGTACTGAATTGGTAAGAAAGGAGATGAATATAAATACCGGATGCCTACATATCTAGCATGGTTTGCCCTTGATTTTTTATTTTTCATACAATTCAATCGGCAAACCATCTGGATCACTGAAGAATACAAATCGCTTGCCTGTATATTCATCCGTGCGTATAGGCTCATGCGCGATGCCTTTACTGTCAAGTTCATCAATTGCATCCGAAAGATCATCTACCTCAAAAGCAAGATGGCGCAGTCCGGCAGCTTCCGGATAGGAAGGACGTGCTGGTGGGTTAGGGAAGGAGAATAACTCGATGACATAGTTGTCATCAAGCCAGCAGTCAGCTTTCCAGGAATCACGTTCCTTACGATAGTTTTCACTCATAATCTTCATTCCTAGCGCATCAGTGTAGAAATGCTTGGATTTCACATAGTCGGAGCAAATTACGGCTACATGATGGATTTTGTTAAGTTTCATATTTTTTATTTTTTATTTCTTATGTTATATGTTATATTCAGTAATCAATGACAAGTTTTCAGAATATGCTTCGTTCATTTCATTGATTATTTGATGATTGTAAATCTATCTATATCCGTACGCCACCGCCAGGGTTGCGACGGCTGGCAAGGTTGAGCACTACAGGGTTATATCCTTCTTGCTGCAATTGATGTCCGCAATTGATGCTGTCGTCATTCTTCACAATAATCTTGGTGGAACCTTCTGCAAGGGTAGGTATGTTTGAAGCATCCATTGGTTTGGTATAGAATCTGCTTCCCTTCAGCATCTTCGTGTTGTCGGGCAGTTTCACTTCCTCCCCATTCTCAGAGGTATAATGTCCCTCCAGTACAATATCTATAGTTTGCTGATACACGTCAGCCAGTTGTCTTCTGTCGTTTATCATGATTTCTTCTGTTTATTTTGTTCGTGTCACTAAAAATCCATTCTTTCAGGCAAAATTACAAGTTTTCTTTGTATTCTCCAAACTTTTATATATTAAAAATGTGGTATTCTCGATATTTCTTTGTAAATTTGCCCACATATAAGAATGTAATTTTTTGTATATGAAGAAAATGAATTTGAAATTATGTAACAATAGTGACAATCTGTTGGCTGATGCTCAAAGCATAATAGATTTCGCACGGCAAGAGGCTTTCCGCTCTATCAATATTACGATGGTTCAACGCAATTGGTTGCTTGGCAAACGTATTAGCGAGGAAATCTTGTTGGGGGAAAATCGTGCAGAATATGGGCGTGAAGTCATAAAGAATCTCTCGAAGGAGCTTACTAATATATATGGTAAGGGATTTACTAAGAGTTATTTATATAACTTTACAAGATTCTATAAGACTTTCCCAAACATTTTCCAATCACCGATTGGAAAATCTGAGCTTCTTTCTTGGACCCATTACTGTCAGCTTCTGGATATAGATGATGAGGCTGCTCGCAATTGGTATGCCCACGAGGCATTTGTGGAGACTTGGAGTGTGAGAACGCTTCGTCGAAACATTGCTTCACAATATTATTACCGTCTATTGCAATCGCAGAATAAAATTGTAGTGGAGAATGAGATGAAAGAATTTACTGCTCCTATGCAAAAGGACAAATTGGAATTTATCAAGAATCCAGTAGTGGCAGAATTTTTGGGACTTGCACCTAATTCTGATTTTTCAGAGTCGCAGTTGGAAGGAAGTATCATTACTCATCTTCAGAAGTTCATCATGGAAATGGGTAAAGGTTATGCCTTTGTTGCTCGCCAACAGCATATTCATACTGATATGGGAGATTTCTATATAGACCTTGTGTTTTATAACTATATCTTGAAATGCTTTTTGTTGATTGACCTGAAGACTACCCAGATATCTCATCAAGATGTTGGGCAGATGGATATGTATGTCAGAATGTATGATGAGTTGAAAAGAACGGATGGTAATAATCCGACGATAGGCTTGATTTTGTGTTCGAAGACAAGTGAGGATATGGCAAAGTATTCTATCTTGAAGGAGAATAAGCAATTGTTTCAAGCTAAGTATTTGACTTATCTGCCAACCGAAGAGCAGCTTCGACACGAAATAGAGCGGCAAAAAGAGATTTTTATGCAACAACAAGCCAATAAAGAGCAGGACTGATAATGTTGTTAATATAAAGATTCTCCTTTGATGCTTCAAGTAAAATTTACTCGATAAAAGATATTTTGAGGTATTAAGTTGCATCTTTCATTTATTTTTTGTACCTTTGCCCTCGAAAAGGGAAAGGTTGCCCCAGGCGGCTGCTCCCTTGTAACATAAGTTGAACAAATAAAATAGAATAATAAGAAACAGAAAGAATAAACTTTAGACATATAACATATTAATATACAAAGCGTTTACGATATTCGGAATACTCTCGAAATTTGGCGATTAACAGATGTATAACCGTAGATTAAGTGAACGCCTGCGCTATAGCGTGGGCGGAACTTATCGGTTATACGGGCCACGCCAAATGCCTGAGAGTATGATAAGTGAAGCTCACGCTTCTTTTGTATCATGCTCTCAGGTATTTTTTGCTTGTGGCTCGTACTTCCAGAATAAAGTTCAACGCTCATAGTTTTCTATAGCGGCAGCGTATGGTTCTATTGTCTGTGTTTGACTTTTCCATTCTCTGTCACTATCCCTATATGTGTACTTGCAACTGAATATTGTAAGTATGGCTAGTATTGGATTTTTTATTCAGTGCAGAATGGAAGATTTACAAGAGATAAAAGGTTTCTTGGGAATTGATGGTAGGATACTTTTGAAGCAGGGTGATGCTATCGAGTGTTTACGTCAGTTGCCAACAGATTCTGTGGATTTAATAATAACGGATCCACCCTATAATTTGGGCTTATTCATGAAAAAGCGTGGTACAAATATGAATAAGCTTCGAGATGGTCATTTTGCTGCATCTGGTTGGGATGACCTAGACTTTGTGGAATGGACTCAGCAAATGGACATGCTTTTTCATGAATGCAATCGTGTCTTGAAAAAGCGTGGCTCGTTGATTGTTTTTATGTCTATCATTAAAGTCGAGACAATCATAAACTTAGCTCAGAAACATGGCTTTTATTATAAAACAGTAGGTGTTTGGCATAAGACGAATCCTTTGCCAAGAAATATGAACTTGCAGTTTATAAATTCAACAGAACCTTGGGTTTATATGGTTAATGATGCAACAACAGGTACATTCAATAACGAAGGTAAAGCTATTCATGATTTCGTAGAAACAAGTACGATAAGTACGAAAGAACGAAAAATGGGTAAGCATCCTACTCAAAAACCATTGGCGTTAATAGAACATTTCGTGAATATACTTTCTAATAGAGGTGACGTTGTTCTAGATCCTTTTATGGGTAGTGGTACTACAGGTGTTGCATCTGCCAAACTTAATAGGAATTTTATTGGAATAGAGTTGAATGAAGAATACTTTAATTTATCTTTAAAGCGAATAAAGGAAGTCTTATGATAATAGGTGATCTGTTTGCTGGCGTTGGTGGTATGTCAGAAGGTTTTAGAATGGCAGGGTTTGATGTTGCTTTTGCTATTGAGTATGATAAAGATATAGCTGCTTCTTATAAGAAAAATCATACCGATACGGAGGTGATAGCAAATGATATATGTAATGTTGATGTTGTTCAGTTACATCAAAAGCATCCTCATATAGATGTGATTATTGGTGGTCCACCTTGTCAGGGTTTTTCTCAAAAGGGTAAGCGATTAAGTTTAGATGATTCACGAAATTTCTTATTTAAACAATTCGTGAAATTTGTGGCTGAGTTTAAACCGAAGTACTTTGTCTTAGAGAATGTCCCTAATATAATTACGACATCAAATGGATATTTTAAAGACCAAATAATAAAGTCTTTTGAGGAACTTGGTTATGTTGTAACTTGTGGTGTACTGTGTGCAAAAGATTATGGGGTACCACAAGATAGAAGGCGAGCAATCTTCTTGGGCGAGTTGAATAAACTAGAGGTGAAATTACCTGAACCTCTTGATATTCAGACTACGGTAAAGGATGCCATTTATGATTTACCTTTCATTGCATCGGGAGAAGGTGTTGATGAGCGTGATTATGATAAACCTGCAATGTCTTCTTATCAAAAGAAACTTCGTGCAGGTGCGCAAGTCCTTTATAATCATGTGGCAACCAAGCATTCGAAGTCTGCTTTAGACAGATTGAAAATGATTCCTAAAGGAAAAGGAAAGGAAGTCTTGCCAAAGGAATTGCTGACTAAGTCTATTTATAGTGGTACTTGGTGCAGATTATTGGAAGATGGAATTGCTCCAACAATAACCACGAGGTTTGATACGCCATCCTCTGGTAGGTTTACTCATCCTGTATTAGATAGATGTCTTACTATTAGAGAAGCAGCGAGAATACAATCTTTTCCTGATACTTTCCGATTCTATGGTAATAGAACTTGTCAAATGAAGCAAGTCGGAAATGCTGTGCCTCCTTTGTTGGCAAAGGCAATAGCAGAAGTTATTATAAACAACGAAAAATAGAACAATTATGGCAGATGTTTTTCCTTCGTCATTGATTTTTAGAGAAAAGAACGCCTAAAAAGGCAAAAAATAGCAAAATAGAGCATTTGTTTTGAGTTTCAAGTGGTTGTGGCAGTCGTTGGCTTTAGTTGTCAGTGACAAGGAAATGAGGAAAAAGCAGATTAGAGAAGTAGAAACGCTTTCAAATCATTACCCAATGGAAACGCCCTAATAAGCATTTTTAACGGTGGCGGTTCAATCTTCTCCATTCTGCGTAAGTTTTGGTTTTGCCATGCAACTCTCATAGTTTAATTTTGCACCGAACAAAAAAGTAAGAATTATGAGATGCACTTTCAAGACAGTCTTCTATGTAAATGGAAGCAAGGAGAAAAACGGAATTGTCCCTATCATGGGACGTGTGACAATCAACGGAACTATCGCACAGTTCAGTTGCAAGCAGAGCGTTACCAAGGCTATCTGGGATGCCAAGGGCAACAGAGCCATAGGCAAGAGTAAGGAAGCCAAGGAGGTGAATTTTGCGCTCGACAACATCAAGGCTCAAATCGCCAAGCATTACCAACGACTTTCCGACCGTGAGGCGTTCGTTACCGCTGAAATGGTGAGAAACGCCTATCAAGGCATAGGCACCGAATACGAGACCTTGCTCAGAGCTTTCGACAAGGAGAACGCAGCCTTTGCCAAGCGTGTAGGCAAGGACAGAGCCAAGAACACTTACAACAAGTATCTTGTGGTGAGAAAGTACGTTGCCGAGTTCATCAAGTATCAGTACAAGCGCAGCGATATGTCCATGAATGAGCTTACCGAGGAGTTTATCCGTGACTATTGCCTTTACTTGAAAAATGTGGTAGGGCTTGCGCAGTCCTCCATTTGGATTTACTCAATACCTCTGAAACATATCGTTACGGCGGCACACTACAACGGCAAGATACCGAGAAATCCGTTTGCCATGTACCACGTTGACCCAGACCACAAGGAACGTGAGTTCTTGACCTTGGATGAGCTTACTGCCATGACTAATATAAAGTTGGAAGACCCCAATATGGCATTTGCAAGAGACCTCTTTATCTTTGGTTGTTGGACAGGTATATCATTCATTGACATCAAGAACTTGACTGAGGACAATATCAGCATGGTAAACAGTGCTCCTTGGATTGTGTCCAAGCGTCAGAAGACAGGCGTGCCGTTTCAAATCAAGCTGATGGATATTCCTATGCAGATTGTTGAGCGATACAAATCTTTCAGAAAGGGCAACCACTTGTTCAACATTGGTAATCTTGACGGCATCAACAAGCGCATTAAAAAAGTAGCTGTAATGTGTGGCATCAAGAAGCGGGTTTCGTTCCATGTATCCCGTCATAGTTGGGCTGTTTTAGCCTTGGAGTATGGTATGCCGATAGAAAGTGTGAGTAAGATTCTTGGTCACACGAACATCACCACAACGCAGATATACGCTAAGGTGACAAGCACCAAGCTTGACCATGACATAGCAGTCTTTGAAAGTCGAATCAAGGGGCATTTGCCAGTTATGGGAGGAATGGCATGAAAAGGACTGTAATCACCGTGGGCGGAAATGGAATGTTATCCATTCCGTCCAACTTGGAGAACTTGTGGATGAGTGAGGGCGAGTTGGTGGATATGCTTCATGTTACCGCCCCGAAACTCAACTCTGTGATACGAGCCATATATAAAGAAGGTATGTTGTTGATGTCGGAAGTCCAACAGAGGCAAGAACTTTCCAAAGGTATTTGGCAAACATTGTATGGATTCCCTATGGTTGTTGCCATTTGCTTCCGTCTCACCTCTAATGGTGCAGCGCAACTTCGTGATGCCATCTTCAAGAGGTTGTACGGAGCAAAAGAGAAAACAGCCATTGTCCTGCAACTCTACGGAGGGACAAATGCTTTTAGTTGAGAATGGTCGCATCTTTGACGCTTGGATATTCACTGTCGTATTGACTTATTGATTTACTGATTTACTGTCATATAGATTTATTGATTCACAAAATTCTTGATAGGGTGATTTATATTGCACATGAAGAAAAATATGAAATCTCATGCAAGTTTTTGATACGGTCTGCGTTTATTAGATATAAGTGTAACCCTTTAATATTGAAGAAATGTATGAAAATTAAAATGATTCTTATTGCATTAACCGCTTTGCTATCTTTGGCAAGCTGCGGTGATGATGACTCTGGTATTCAACTCACACAAGACGAAATCATTGGTGACATAAATACTGGTAAAAAGATTGTGATTACCTCTCTTACCACCTATACGGAAAGTAGCAGCAAAGTTAATGTAAATGGAGCTAAAGGCAAAATATCAGCAACATCTTCCGATGAAAGTATAGCCAAAGTCTCGTGCTCAACAAATGAAGCAGAGAAAGAAATCTATGTAAGTGGTGTTTCTGTAGGAAATACCACTATCAACATAACCGATTCCGATGGAAATACTGCTGTATTAAAGGTTGAAGTAAAAGATTGGACGGCTCTTTGGGAACTTAGTAGAACAATGTATGTGGTAGATAGAAAATGTTTTGTTGAAGGTGTTTCTTCTGAGGATTCTGCAACTATTGCAGCTGATGCCATAGAGAAAGACTCATACAATAAATATTATACAATACGTACTCGTGATTATATTCCTTTCGGCTCTTATGTAACCAAGAGACTAACCATTACAGATGATAAAGGAAATGTCCGCATGGATGGAATTCTTAAGATTCAGCCAAATGCCGATAACTCCGAAGTTTGGCATTTATTACCTATTGGTAATTATACGGAAGTCGTTTTGGCTACATTTTACTATGACCAAGAAAGTATAGTCAAAGATGTGACAGATTATTATAAAACGGCATATCCTAAGATTAAGAAAGTTGAACTACATGCCATTTATGCAGTAGAAGAATTAGAACCAGACAAGTAAAAGTATAATGTAAAATTACTTTTTGTTCATCCCGAGGAAAGGTTTACAAGGAAGCCTTTCTTTGGGATTTTTTCGTTTTATTTTATCCCGAAAGCCTACATCAAGCACCTTGATTTCCAATCTTTTAACACTGTCGGTGCAAACTTCTCCATTCTGCGCAAGTTTGTGTTTTGCGTTTTGATTTTCCGCCCTTACCTTTGCAACTTTAATTTCATCAACTCACAAAGGTTAGATTATGAGCAAGACAAACGACAACAAACAACCTATAGCTGTGGGAAGCAAACAGCCACAGGCAGCACCTCCGACAAACGAGGTGTTCATCCGTGTTGGCACTACCTTGTACAAGGTGGTTGACCAACCTACCATCACAGGAGGAAAGGTAAGAAAGCGCATCCCATGGAACATGGAGACCTTGCGTCAGGACTACGGCAAGGAGTTCATAAAGTACGTTCACAAGTATGACGGCTTCTGCACTGTTCCCGAACATGTGAACCACCGCACGGTGATAGACGGTTTCCTCAACCTATACGAGCCGATAGGACATAAGCCGATGCAAGGGGACTTCCCTAATATCAAGAAGTTGGTTAGTCACATCTTCGGTGAGCAATATGACCTTGGCATGGACTACCTGCAACTGCTCTATCTCAGACCTGTGCAGAAGTTGCCCATTCTGCTGCTCGTATCAGAGGAGAGGAACACAGGCAAGACCACGTTCTTGAACTTTCTGAAAGCGTTGTTCCAAGACAACGTGACATTCAACACCAACGAGGACTTCCGCAGTCAGTTCAATTCCGATTGGGCTGGCAAGCTGCTGATTGTCGTGGACGAGGTGTTGCTCAGTCGTAGGGAGGATTCCGAGCGGTTGAAGAACCTCAGCACCACCCTCTCGTACAAGGTGGAAGCCAAGGGCAAGGACAGGAACGAGATTTCCTTCTTTGCCAAGTTCGTGCTGTGCTCCAACAACGAATCACTCCCTGTCATCATTGACGAGGGCGAGACCCGATATTGGGTGAGGAAGATTTCATCGTTGCAATCTGACGATACCGGCTTCTTGGAGAAACTGAAGGCGGAGATACCCGCTTTTCTGTTCCATCTGCAAGGCAGAACGCTATCCACAGAGCACAAGAGCCGAATGTGGTTCGCCCCCGAACAGATAGCGACCGATGCTCTGAGGAGAATCATACGCTGCAACCGTAACAGACTTGAGGTGGAAATGTCGGAGCTGTTCCTTGAGGTCATGGAGAACACCCAAACCGACAGTTTGCAATTCTGCCTCAATGACGCAATCGCCTTGTTGCAATGCAACCACGTGAAAGCGGAGAAGTACCTTGTGCGAAAGATAGTGCAGGACTGTTGGAAGCTGCAACCTTCAGAGAACGCCCTCACCTACACCTCATACGAGTACAACTACAATAGCAGCGGTCACTACTCGCCAACAAAACGTGTGGGCAGGTTCTACACTGTAACGAGGGACAAGCTAAATAGCATATAATTTTGTTGAATTGTTGAATATGATGAAAGAAGTATTGAATATCAAGTATTTAAGGCTCAACATTTTCTCAACAAATCTCTCAACAAAAGAAAGAGACTGTTGAAAAGAGAAAACATGACGGCTCATGCCTTTCTTTCTCTTTTGCCCAGTGATTTTGTTGAAAAGAACCATTTGTTGAGAGTTTGTTGAGAAGATAAGTATTTGACTATCATACCAATACATGCCATTCTCAACAATTCATCAGAAATACATACACCACTTAATCCACAGTAAAACATGAACATTCAAGAAGCAAAGCAAATCAAGATTGCAGACTACCTGCAAAGTTTGGGACACCGCCCTGTCAAGCAGCAGGGCGCAAACCTTTGGTACAAGTCACCGCTGAGAAATGAGAGCGAGGCATCTTTCAAGGTGAACACCATGATGAACAGTTGGTTCGATTTCGGAATGGGCAAGGGCGGCAACATCATCACCCTTGCGTCATACCTCTACGCATCAGACAGCTTGCCATATCTCTTGGACAAGATGGAGAAGCAAGCACCCCATGTACGCCCGACCGACTTTTCTTTCCCTCAGCAAGCTTCCGAGCCGAGTTTTGAGAGATTGGAGGTTAGGGAACTTAACCATCCTGCACTCCTACGCTATCTGAGCGAGCGGAATATTGACCTGTGCATCGCCCGAAAGGAATGTGTGGAACTCCACTTCTCGCATAATGGCAAGAACTACTTCGCCATCGGCTTCAAGAACAAGTCGGGCGGTTACGAGGTTCGTAACCGATTCTTCAAGGGTTGCATGTCCCCCAAGGACATCACACATATCCGACAGCAAGGCGAGCCAAGATACGCTTGCTATGTGTTCGAGGGCATGATGGACTATCTTTCCTTTCTCTCGTTACGCATGGAGAAGTTTCCGTCTTGTCCGTCATTGGAAGCGCAGGACTACGTGATACTCAACTCAACAAGCAACGTTGACAAGGCTATTGACGCACTACACGGCTACGAGCGCATCAGTTGTCTGCTCGACAACGATGATGCAGGGCGGAAGGCAACGCTTGCCATCGAGAACGCCCTCGGCTACCGTGTGAGGGATGCATCTCACTTGTACTGTGAGTACAAAGACTTGAACGACTATCTGTGCGGAGTTAAATCCAAACAGTCTGTACACCAAGTACAGCCTGTTAAGCAAACCGTTCCACCTCGAAAGAGAGGCGCAGCCTTGGGCATATAGGCGGTTCCTGCTCCAATGGCTATTCTGAACGGAAAAGCCATAGCTCAATAGGGCGTTTTCTTGACGCAGTGGCACGCCACCACTAAAAACGCCCATTGAGCAAAGGGGCATCCCCTTTTGAAACCCCGTGAGCCATGCGCAGGGCGCAATGCGGCAAGCGGATTTGTACAACTCAAAAACAAGTTTATTATGGGACATTTCAGTTTGGATTTCAAGAAGGCAAAGGGCAGCTCTGACGCAAGGGAGTCAGACCACATAGAGCGCAAGGTGATACCCGACAACGCTGACCCTACGAGAACTCACCTCAACCGTGAGCTTGTCAAGATGCCGAGCGGTGTGTATGGTCGTGACGAAGCCATCGCCCACCGCATCAAGACGGCAGGCATCAAGCGCAAGATAACCAATGACCAGGTGAGGGTGATTAGAACCGTGCTGTCTGGAACGCACGAGGACATGATGAACATCGCAGCCAATGGTCAGCTTGACGATTGGTGCAACGACAGCTTGAAGTGGTTGCAGGACACATTCGGCAAGGAGAATGTCGTTTCGGTGGTTCTCCACATGGACGAGCACACGCCGCACCTCCACGCCTCCATCGTTCCGATAGTGACAGGCGAGCGGAGAAAGGCGAAGAACAAGACAGCGGAAGAAGGCAAGCGGACATACCGCAAGAAAGCCAATGCCGTGAGGTTGTGTGCCGATGATGTGCTCAACCGTGACAAGATGGTTGGCTATCACGACAGTTATGCGGAAGCCATGGGCAAGTATGGCTTGAAGCGAGGTGTCCGTGGATCGGATGCGAGGCATACCACCACGGCACAGTATTACCGCAACATCAAGCGAGAGACGGAGAGACTTCAAAACTGCATGAAACTGTTGCAATCTGATGTGGAGGAAGCGGAGCGACTGCTCAAACAGACCAAGAACGAAATCAACATGGAGAAACTACAGGCAGCCAAGACGGAAGCCAAGACAGCCCTTGTGTCGAAGATTGGTTCTCTTTTGGGCAGTGGAAAATTGAAAGAGGTGGAGCAACACAACCGAAAGTTGTGCGAGCTTGTGGCAGACCGAGAGCAATACATAGATGAACTCCATGAGAAGGTGCAGCGAATGGAAGACAGCCACAGCAAACAGCTTGACGAGATGCAGCGGAAGCACCAATCGGAGGTTGCGAATTTAGAGAGCAAGCACACAGAAGAGGTTTCTTTACTCAACGACATCATCCGCAAAGCCAAGCGTTGGTTCCCTATGTTGGATGCACGCTTGCAAATGGAAGACCTGTGCAGGAAGATTGGCTTCTCCATCGAGCAAATCGGAGTGCTTCTGACCGGAAAGGCACTCAACTTTAGCGGTTCACTCTATTCCGAGGAACACAGAAGAAAGTTCAAAGTGGAGAATGCAGAAATCAAGGTGTTCGCTGATTCTACCAAGCCTAACCAATTGTTTTTATATGTCAATAGACAGCCTATTGTTGAATGGTTCAAAGAGCAATGGAATAACCTAAAGTTACATTTGTTTTCAATGGAGAAAAGTCTAAGATTATAAAAATCTATGAGGGTACGCTTAGCGCCCTCATGGATTATCAAGTTTTACGATATAACTTTCCTTTAAAATTTCTCTTTATTACCGATGCTTAATACATACCAGCATGAAGTGGTGAAGAAATTTCTGATATACTTCACTCTCCAGACCCAATGAGGCAAGAGCCGTGGGGTAAGATGGAACTTCTGCTTGTAATGAGGATTGATGAACCAAAGTTTTTGGTCAGTTACCGAAAAGCCACATTGGTGTATGAGTCTTTCAAACAACTCTATACTTGTTCGGCAATCTTTTATGCTCATAAGTTCATTTATTGTTCCTTTCTCTTCATTGCATGTTTTTAGCAACAACTTGTATAAAGGGTTTGACAACAAGTGAATGAATGGAAGATGGGAGCAAAGTTTGCTTCTGCAAATCTGTTGATGTCCCCCAAAAGGCATCTGCCATGCTGGAAATCCGACAAACAGCACACCTTTTGTTTTCAGAAATTTTCTTAGGTGTACAAGAAAAAGTTCTTTTGTCGGAACGTGTTCTATCACATCATGCAATAGTATTACATCATATTTATCCTCTTCATTACATGGAACAGGATATTGCATGAAATCACAGCATACAAATGTTGCATGATTACAGATCTCAGAAAAGTATGCCTTAGCATCTTTGATTCTGCATTCCGCAACATCTATGCCTGTCACCTTGCAGCCCAACTGTGCAAAGGGAACTAAGTTTCCTCCTTCGCCACAGCCAACCTCCAAGATTCTACTCTTTGATGTCAGTTCCGTGAAATCTGACAAGTAACTGATGTAAAACTCCTTAGATGTTATCTCCAAGTCACGGAAATACATCTTCCTGTCTGTATGTCTTTTTTGCATGTATCTTATTTTTTGAACTTTCTGTAAATATAGATACAGAAAGTTCATAAAGACTGCACGCAAAATGAGACTTTTTTACCAAGAGAACCTAATGCCGAAAGGCACAGTCAAGGTAAATGGACGTTCTGTCCAAGCATTCTTGACAGCACTTCCATTCGGAATATACCAATTCAGCGTAGGCTCAACAAATAAAGTCAGCTTTGGTGCAAATTGATATTGTATTCCAATGTTTGTGTTAACAGTCCACTGCATTGAAGATGTTGTCTTCCAATCCGTTGTATAGCCAGACTTTCCTCCTACTATATAATCTGCATAAGTCTTTCCATATAATGGTATCTGAATGCTTGCTCCTGCTGAACCATAAGCTGACAGCCTCTTGTACCTCATGAATTGGTATGAGAGCTTGACAGGAATACCGATGTAATGTAACTTTTGTTCCTTGTCAACACGGTAATCGCCTGTACCTAAGGTGAAGTATGATTTCAAGTAAGAGTATTGGAGTCCTGTTTCCAAACTCCAATGCTTTCCAATATTCTTGTTCACAGCCAATCCTAATGTTATAGGTTTGTCATGATGTTCTGCCTCTTCAATTTTACCCTTGTTGTTATCGGCAATATCCATCATGGCAACATTTTCAGCCGTATGGTCTGTTGGAGTTAAGCGATGTAGATATTCCGCATACTCTTCCCATGTCGTAAAGCTCTTTTCTGATGGTTGTTCACTCGTTATATCATCACCGCTGCCTGCTATAATCTTATAGACGTTTTGTGCAAGAGTAGTACCCAAAGAACCTGCTGCAAGCAATTGCCATTTACTTTTCTTGTGCGTCCTTGTATCACCTGCAATCCATTTTTCCTCATTTGGAATAGGTGTATAGACAGAATCTTTTATGATGATACTATCTCGCTTGTTATCTGCCAAAAAATGTTGGCTCTCCTGCAAAGAATCGGATATTTCGACAATAACATTTTGACCAGCCTTAATAGAATCACTAACAGTTATTACAGTGTTCTTTCCATGTTGAACACTTAGATAATTAGAGCATAAAACAGCATTTTGCGCACTACTAACAGAAACATTAGGTTTCTTTTGCATAGGCGTAATGCCTTTACTTGGCTTTCGGGTTCTAACTATATTCACATCATTTTTAGAAACGAGTTTCTTCTTTGCTGTAAAATATCTATATACAGGAATGACTATCAACGCCAATGCGATGAGAAGCATAGCCCTTGGAAACAATGTATTTCGCAACATTGCCTTTGCCCTTGCCAATTGTGAGGAAGAACTATGTGGGGCAATATCAAGCAATTCTCCGATTTCTCGATGTGATAAGCCATCCAATACGGACATATTGAATATTTTCTTATACCCTTCTGGCAAATTGTCTATTGCCGACATGATTTCCTCATACTGAATTGATTGCTGGGAAGCACTGTCATTTTCCAACACGATACTAAAATCTTCCTCTATTTCAGACAAGGAAATGAAATTGTACTTCTTACCTTTCTCCTGATATTTCAAGACAAGGTTAGTGGTGATACTTGTAAGCCATTGACTAAACCTATGAGTATTTTTCAAGTCTTTCAACGAAACAAACGCAAGTACAAAAGCATCTTGGACAAGGTCATCAACGACAGCCTTGTCCTCTCTAAGAATATTGATGCATATCCCTTTCATCTTAGGATAATACATCTGGTATAATGTGCTGAAAGCGTCAGCGTCACCTAGTTTTGCTTTTTCTACTAATGTTGTTATATTCGAAGCCATGAGCGAATTGTTTCGTACTATCTATTTTGATATAGATACACCAATGGCTTGATGACTGCACGAAATTTGGTTAAAGAATGTAAATATGAATTATTTTAAGGCATTGATTTTGGAACAGACACTCTGCACATGGTCGAGCCCATACAACATTGAGCGAGAATCTATTCCCATCCAAGAGAATAAAGTCTGAATTTTCTGGTATTCATTGACGATGTAACTTGTGTCAATTTCCGATGCATGAAGTCTGAAACAGATAGGTTCATGGTGTGCAATTCTGTTTCTCAAACTGTTCACCTTGTCAAGTTCATTGAATATGTATGTGTTGTTGTATTGAATCGCAGCTGACGAACGAGGTTTGTTAGGGAATGCCCTTAGCAGACATTGTCCTGTCACACGATATTGTAGTGAGGAATACATATATTTCCAAACACCAAATTCCATTTCTGCAATCAGTTTGGAATGAGAGTATATGCCTTGTCTATTCAATCGGTTGTATGCCTTTTCTATGATTTTCCTTGTCTCGTTCATGCGTCCATTGGAGAATATTCCATTGTCTTGAACAGAATCTTTCAGCCAATTCTCTCCCAAGGTCGGCACCAAAAGACTATCAATCGCATTACGCAATGCCACTTCAAAGCAGCTAACTATCGTAAACATCTCCTGCGACAAACGTAAGTTGTAGCGATACAAAGCCATAGCCTTGCGAGTGTCACCATTCGCAGCATCCTTATATCTCTGCATTCGTTTGGCAGACAAGATTCGCTCAAATTCTAAATATTCCATAAAAAATCGTCCATTTACTTGGTTGTAACAAGAAAAAACACTATCTTTGTAGCGTTGATTCCCGGTAGCCTCTGATTCGTCAAGCTATCGGGT
>JAJVTK010000049.1:0-21537 GCA_021622245.1 Segatella copri
TGAAGCGCTGCAATGTGTTGAAGATTAACGATGAGGAGTTGATTACCATCGGCCGTCTCTTCGGTTATCCAGGTTTGGATATCGAGAACAAGTGCTGGTTGATTCTCGGCAAGTATAATCTCGATATGCTCGTGCTGACCTGCGGTGTAAACGGCAGCTATGTCTTTGCTCCGGGTGTGAAGTCATTCCAGGAGACTCCAAAGGTTGAGGTGGCTGATACAGTAGGTGCAGGCGACAGCTTTACCGGTACATTCTGTGCCAGCATTCTGAAGGGCAAGAGTATTCAGGAGGCTCACGAACTTGCCGTAAAGGTAAGTGCCTACGTTTGTACCCAGAATGGAGCGATGCCTCAGATTCCTGAGGAATACACCCGTTAACTCCGCTTCCCCTATTGTTTATATAGCAATATAAGATGATAGGTTTAAAGAATAGTTGATTTAAAGTTAATGTTAGTTAGTAAGCTGCATCCTGTTCGCGAAGAATGGGTGCAGCTTTTTCTTTTTCAGAAATGCAATCTCTCAATTACAATAAAAGAACCCCTAAAATGCTAAAATAATGCCTCAAAATGGACGAAATGAATAAAAAGATAACGTTTTCATTAAAAATATTATAAAAGAGTTGCAGATTAATAGATTATTTTGTACTTTTGCATTCAAAATATTAGTAGAACATTAAAAATATAGATGTTATGAAAGACTTAGATTGGTCTAATTTGTCATTTGGCTATCGCCAGACTGACTACAATGTTCGCTGTTACTATCGCGACGGCAAATGGGGCGAAATAGAAGTTTGCTCTGATGAGTATTTGAAATTGCACATGGCTGCAACCTGTCTGCACTATGGTCAGGAGGCATTCGAGGGCTTGAAGGCTTATCGTTGCCCAGACGGCAAGGTGCGCGTGTTCCGTATGGACGAGAACGCTGCCCGCTTGCAGAGCACATGTCGCGGCATTCTGATGCCAGAGGTGCCTACAGAAATGTTCGAGGAAATGGTGAAGAAGGTGGTTCGCCTCAACCAGGAGTGGATTCCTACCTACGAGAGTGGTGCTACGCTCTATATCCGTCCGCTGCTCATCGGTACAAGTGCTCAGGTGGGTGTTCATCCTTCTAAGGAGTATTGCTTCCTTATCTTCGTAACTCCAGTAGGTCCATACTTCAAGGGTGGATTCTCTACCAACCCATACGTCATCATCCGTGATTTCGACCGCTCTGCTCCTCTCGGAACTGGTATCTATAAGGTGGGTGGAAACTATGCTGCTTCTCTCAGAGCCAACAATATCGCTCACGAGAAGGGTTATGCCTGCGAGTTCTATCTCGACGCAAAGGAGAAGAAATACATGGATGAGTGTGGTGCTGCCAACTTCTTCGGAATCAAGAACAATACATACGTTACTCCTAAGAGTACATCTATTCTCCCTTCTATCACCAACAAGAGCTTGATGCAGTTGGCTGAGGATCTCGGTTTGAAGGTGGAGCGCCGTCAGATTCCTGAGGATGAGTTGGAGACCTTCGAGGAGGCTGGTGCATGCGGTACTGCTGCCGTTATCAGTCCTATCAGTTACATTGATGACTTGGATACAGGCAAGCGCTACAACTTCGGTGAGAAGCCAGGTCCTATCTCTAAGCACCTGTATGATACGCTCCGCGGAATCCAGTATGGTACTATCGAGGACAAGCACGGTTGGACAACCGTAGTTATTGAGTAATCAATGACTTCTTTATTGCGTAAAAACCAATATTAGAAATATAATTATGATCAAGGCACTTTGAGGAGTTCTCGCTTCTTGGAGTGCTTTTTTTTATGTCTTTTTCTTGGAAGTTTCATAAAAATATCGTAACTTTGCCCGCAGAAAAATAACTTTTTAAAAGAAAGGAAAGATTATGCAGACAACTATCAACATATCATTGGATGTGCCAAAGTCTTATCAGTTGGATACATTGAAGCAGGAACTGACGGAGTATGCTAAGAAATTAGTGGCTAAGGCTAAGCCTAAGGCAAAGGCTGAAAAACAGCATTATGCTTTTGAAGCTTTGCGTGGATTCGCCCAAACAGATGCAACGGACGAAGAATTGTTAGATGAATATTTAGAGGATAAATACGGAATATAGCTTATGAAAGTATTTTTAGATACGAATATATTCATAGAGTTTGTGTCTCTTCGTAAGCAGGAAACTCTAATATGTTCTATTTTCGAGACGATTAAAAAAGCAAATCTTACTGCTGCAGTTTCTGTAGGTGGTATGTATACTATTGCGTATTTATTGACTCGTATCTTTAAGAAAAAGGATATTCATCAGCCAGAACTGAATGAAAAAGTTAGATTAGGACTTAATGGCTTAATTGATTTGGCTGAAGTTATAGATTGTTCACAAGATACAATTCAAGAAGCTATCAATGATGAGCGCTTTACCGACATAGAGGATAGCTTTCAGTATCATTGTGCAGAGCAGCATGATTGCGATGTCTTGCTGACTATCAATATCAAAGATTATAAAAACGTATTAGGTGGAAGACCGGAAGTTCTGACTCCTGAGGAATTTGTAGAGAAGTTTCTCAAATAAAAAAAAACAGAAAGCCTCTCAGCATCGTTTTGCTGAGAGGCTTTCTGCCTTTTTATGCCTGGGGGTTAACAGAGTTAACAGTTAACAGCTGTTTTTTCGATACTCCCCTCGCGCGTACCTTATTATAATATAATATATATATACTTATTTTTATATTTGTGTGGGGGGAACCATGCATTTTTGGGGTGTTAACTGTTAACCTGTTAACCCCTCGCTCTTTTTTCCCCGTCTCTGTGCTTTGCGGGGCATAAGTCATAGAGTTGCGGGGGAAGAAGCTATGAGTTAGGATTCTTAACACATTTCAGTATCATGAAAAACCTTACGAAAAGCTACATGATAAGCCTCATGATAGCCCTCATTTAAGCCTCTTTCCCGTTATCATTTATGCCTCAGCCCGGTCTTCATTTAAGCCTGAAAAACTGAAGAAAAGCCTCTTATTTTGCTACTGGGAATACGTAATATTCTCTGTCTACATCGTAATCCAAAACCCACTGGTCAATCATCACATTATCGTCTAAAGCCTTGATGGTAACGTTATGGCTGCCGTCGGGCAAAGTAACGTAGAAACTCTTCAGCGTCTGTCCGCGCCACAGGTCAAACTTCCAGTCCTTTGAGTTGTAAACCTCCTTTAACTGGCAGATTACCGGTTCGGCACGGTCGATGCTCACACTCACCCTCATATCCTTTACAGCGTTTAGGAAGCAAGGAATAACGGCGATGGTGAAACGCGCATCACCGCTCTTGTCGCAGTAGAAATCATAGCTCAGACTGGCTCCCTTCGGCAATTTCACAGCCTTGCTGCTGTGACCTAAAAGCGGACGGACGGTAATCTTCTCGGCTCCTCTTACGGCAGCCTGGGCAAGCGGCGATTCGGTAGCCTTACTCCATTCGTAGGCATTCTTGGCAATAATGTCGCCGGTAACTACAGAGAGCGGCTTGAGATCGTTGCTGCGGTCGAAGGCATCAGCTTTCAGCCGCTTAATGTCGGCAGCTGGGAGTGTGCCCGGAATCTGCGGAGCCTGCATTTCTGCACCGTTGGTAAGTATGAAATTCTTCCATTTTCCGTTTCTGATGCGGCTGTAGTAGGCATTGAGCTGCTTCAGTTTGTTGTAAGCATCGATGCTCACAGCCGCCGCAGCCTTCGCCTCATCGTCTTTATTAAACAGTCCCGGACGGGCGATGTGTCTTGCTTCCTGTGCCTCCAGTTCCTTTTCGGCTACGAAGGCAGCTAGGAATATCGGATATTTCACTACCTCGAAGAAACAGTCTTTCTGGTTCTGAGGCAGCATGCGCTCGATGGATTCAGTCTTCGCCTTCAACAGGTCGTAGCGGTAGAGAAAACGCTCCAGTTCGTTGCCGAATTCGCCTGAATGAAACTCAGTATCGCCGTAAGGCATCGCCATATAAGCGGAATGGCGGATGCTGGTAAGACGGTAATATTCTTCCATCAGAGGCATGATTTTCTTGCCCGTAATGGCGCCAAAGAATGCGTTGAGAGTGTTCTGGATATACGTCTTGCAACCTGCTTTCAGGGCGTTTTTATTCCACGCCAGGTTCATCATCATGGCTAGCTGGAAGGTTGACTGCTTCGGATTGGTAATGTTGGCTATCCAGGCACAGTCTTCGTCGTTATGCGCGGCAGAGCGGTGCGATTTGCCGTGCTGGGCATTCTTGCTCTCCAGATAATCCTTGCTGTTGAGCATTTCGAGCAGCAGGCCCGGCGAGAGATTGCTCATTTCCATCTGTGCATCCGAGCATACCAGCTTCACATTCTCAATGGTTTTGCGGTGTTTCTTCTTGTGCTTCTTGCCCACGAACTCCGTCACCTTATAGTTTTCCGCCACGCAGATGTCGAAACTGTCTACCACAGCCTTGTTGTAAGCAGCCTCGTGTTTGCCGTCTACCTGCCACAGCGTATTGGCTCTCAGGCGCAGCATCAGTCGGGCGATGCGGCTGTAGTTCTGCGGTTTCATCCACTGGCTGTTGTTCAGGGCAAGTCCTCTGAATTCTATTCTCGGAACCTCTATCCACTGCTGGTCTACGGGTGTATAGAGGCTCTTGCGCTGAGCAGGCTGCAGGTCGTTCCATGCCGCCAGAGGCGAAACGCCAGCCAGCTCAGAGAGTTTCATGATGGCGTAAGCCGTTCCGCGGGCGTTGCTTCCGATAACGATGAGTTTCCCTTTCCTCGTACCGATGTAGAAAGCATCCTTTGCGGTGATAATAAGATGCAGCGGCGCACCGAGTTTTTCTACTGCCGAAAACTCCTTGTTGGTGAGCTGGTCGAGCTGGTAAATCTGTATCGGAGCACCTGATTTTTCTTTCGCATCGAATCCGGTTACGGCTTTCATATCGCCCGCAAACTCCTTGAGGGCAATTTTTACTACCGGCGAAATGATAGAGTTGGTGGTATAAGATACTCTTCCGTAGCCGTCGGTCCAGTAAACGTTGGGTGCTGCGGTCTGAGTTTCCGTCTTCTTCACTTTTGTTTCGGTCAGCGCGTTGGCATTCAGGCTAGAGAAGCAGGCCAGAGCCAAGGCAACGCCTAATATAATCTTTTTATATTTCATTTTTCTTCCGTTTTTGTCTGTTCGGTTGTAGATTCGCTTTTTGCTGAAACTACATATTTCTGCAATTTGCAAAGATACATAAAAGTGTTTAATATCTGAAATTATTTAGTTTTTATTTGCTTATTACATTATTTATTGTTACTTTTGCACCAAATAAATAAAAAGAAATGATGACATTATATCCAAAATTGATTGAAGAGGCGCTTGCTACGGTGATTTATCCAGGCACCAAGAAGAACCTCATAGAGAGCGAGATGCTGGCAGATACGCCTAGCATCAATGGTATGAAGGTGAAGGTGGTTCTTCTCTTTCCTCGTGATACGGATCCTTTCCTCAAGAGTACGGTGAAGGCGGCTGAGGCTGCCATCCATTATCATATTTCGAAAGATGTAGAGGTGGAAATCGTTACTGAGTTCAAGTCGGCTCCTCGTCCTGAGGTGGGAAAGATGCTGCCACAGGTGAAGAACGTCATCGCTGTGAGCTCTGGTAAGGGTGGAGTAGGCAAGAGCACCGTTTCTGCCAATCTCGCCATTGCCCTGGCTAAGTTGGGCTACAAGGTGGGCTTGCTCGATACGGATATCTTCGGTCCTTCCATGCCTAAGATGTTCGGTGTGGAGGAGGAGCGTCCTTATTCTGTTCACAAGGACGGCAGAGACCTCATCGAACCTGTCGAGAAATATGGCGTGAAGCTCCTGAGTATCGGTTTTTTCGTAAGTCCTACTACGGCTACTCTGTGGCGCGGCGGAATGGCTTGTTCTGCCCTGAAGCAGCTGATTGCTGATGCTGACTGGGGTGAGTTGGATTACTTTATCCTCGATACACCTCCTGGCACAAGCGATATTCATCTTACGCTGCTCCAGACGCTTTCCATTACGGGTGCAGTTATCGTAAGTACGCCTCAGCAGGTGGCGCTTGCCGATGCGAGAAAGGGTATTGACATGTATCAGAATGATAAGGTGAATGTGCCTATCCTCGGTCTTATCGAGAACATGGCTTATTTTACGCCTGCCGAGCTGCCTGAGAACAAGTATTATATCTTTGGCAAGGAGGGTTGCAAGAACCTCGCCAAGGAGATGAATGTGCCTCTGCTCGCCCAGATTCCTATCGTTCAGAGCATCTGCGAGGGTGGTGATGATGGTGCGCCTGCTGCTACCAAGGTTGATTCCATTACCGGTCAGGCATTCCTCAGCCTTGCCCAAAGCGTAGTAACGGTGGTGAACCGCAGAAATGTCGAGAAGGCTCCAACCAAGATTGTAAGTACACACTAAGTAGTAAATATCCTATTTGATAAGGGTATAAAATAAAAAGCTAGGATTGCCCTCAAGCAGTCCTAGCTTTTTTTATCAGAGGAGTTAACAGGTTAACAGTTAACAGCCCATTTTTTATAGTTTATAGTTGAAAGTTTATAATTTATAGGGCTTAGCCGTTAGCAAGATTGCTATAAACTTTTAACTCTAAACTCTTAACTATCAACAATTTCTTCCGCCTCATCCTCTTCTTCTGCTACTTCGGCAGTAAGGTTTGCCTTGAGTCTGGCTGAGCGCAGTTGCTGCCTGAAAACCAAGCAGGTAGCCAGGAAATAGACACCGGTCTGAATCCAGAGTGCTCTGAATTCCGGCAGAATATCTGAAAGCGAAGCACCCATACTGCTGATTCTGAGGAACCCGCGGATGCCGAAAGTGGATGGGAAAACCCACGAAAATCCTTGCCAAAAGCCCGGAATATTGCTCAATGGCCATGAAACTCCCGTCATAAAAAGCAACGGAACGGAGGTAAATACCACCAGAAGCATCACATTTTCACGATATCTTACCAGACACGACAGCATCAGACCGAAGAAAACACAAGAAAGAATGTAAGGAAGGAGGAAACCGAGAATGGTGGTCCACGTTACCATACTTACAAAACTGAACAGCTTAGGAACCACCAGCGTAAGATACATTCCCATCACGGCATAAACCATGAAATAAACCAATGCCTTGCCGAAAACAATGCGGAAAATACCGCCATAATGCTCGCTTACCGGTATGAGTTCGCGGTTTCTGTTGAGTTCTCTTGATGTTCCCGCTGCCATTCCTATGCCCAGCAGCATCGTCTGCTGCAGGATAAGAACCAGCACAGCTGGCAGAATGGCATTTCCGTAACCTCCTGTCGTGTTGAATATCGGAACCTCATCAAAGGCGAGCGGCTCGGTGGTAATCTCATCGTCTCTATCCGTAAATCCTCCAGCCTGTGTTATCTGGATGCCCGAGTTGATGTGGCTGGCTACGGCTTGCGAAGTCTGATAAATCGCCTTATAGGTCAGCATCAGACTCATATCGCAGTAAACTCCCACATGCGCCTGTTCGCCCCGGTTCAGCTTCGTATCGAAGTCGGCAGGGAAGTAAAGAATTCCGTGAACTGCCTGCCTGCGCACCAGTTCCTTCGCCTCGTCCAGACTGTTGCAGTAATAGGTAGCCTTGGCATCTGGCGAAGCATCATAATCGCGAATAAACTCGCGAGAACTGTGACTGTGGCTCAGGTCCACAATCGCCGTATCCACTTCTCTCACCACCTCGTTGTTGTAAATCCACGAGTAGAGCAGCGGATAACCCAGCGGCACCAGAATGCAGAAGATGAGCACACCCTCATCGCGGAAAACATTGCGCATTTCCGTCTTCCAGATGTAGCACATGTCCCAGATGCCATTGATAATCTTATATAGTAAACTACTTTTTAACATTTAATATCTAACATTTAATCTTGAACATTCAACACTCAACATTCAACATTCAACACTCCTACGGCAAGTATTTATATACCAGCATTGCCTTCTTGATGTTCCAGACTGTGAGGATAGGCAGGGCGCAGAAAAGCACCAGCGCCCCCCAGTGGAGCACAGCATCGCCCATAGGGAAACCATTGAAGATGTTTATCTGGTAAATCATATAATAGTGGCGCATCGGGAAGAGCTGGCCGATAGCCTGGATCGGTGAATCCATCGAGAAGAGCGGATAGGTGGCTCCGCAGATGGAGAAACTCACCACGCCCCACAACGAACAGATACTCATCGACATGCGCAATGAAGGCATCAGCCCGAAGGCAAAGATGCCGAAACACTGGCAGGAGAGTACGCTCAGAACGCCTAACAGGATGATAGGCAGCGCGCCGCCCGGATGTGGAAACTGTAATACATAATAGATGTAGAATTCGAACAGCAGGAAGATACTCAGGAAGATGAGTGTCTGTGGCAGCATCTTACCCGCAATGGCGAGATAAGGATTGTTGCCTGCCATCCGCATCCAGTCTCTTGCCCGGTTGAACTTCAGTTCCGTACCTATAGAATAAGGTGTAATCAGGAAGATGAACAGCATGATGAGTCCCGGCACCATTACGCTCGAAAGATAATAGTTGTAGTTGGCGTATGGGTTACCTATCATGTGCAGATCTACGGCGATAGGCTGCAGGAAGGTCATGATTTCATCGTTCGTCTTTCCCAGCGCCGAAAGTTTCGCCATTCCTGCCGCCGCACCTCCCAGAGTAGAGATGGTTTTCAGATCGCGGAAGAGCAGGGAACCGGCTGCCAGCGATACGCTGCTGTAATAGAATGAAATCTTAGGCTGCTTCTGGGCCATCAGACCTGCCTCCGTTCCGTCAGGAATCAGCAGGAAGGCGTAGATTTCGTTCTTCTGGATAGCATGTCTTGCCTCTGCCATGTTCTCGTAATGGGCCACTACCTTGGTGGTCTGGAAGGCATCGAGCTTATGCACCAGCTGGCGCGATGTGGCGGAGTTGTCCTGGTCAACAATGCCCACAGGCATGTCGGTAGGCACTCCTCCCTTCATCAGCGTGGTGAAGAAAATCACCACCACGATGGGGAAGATGACCATGCAGAAGAGATAAATGGGATTCTTCCACATGATGCCGCATTCTCTGAGGGCTATATGATATAATTTCTTAAACATAGATGTTATTTAATGATGAGTGACATTCCCGGGCGCAATCCCTCCAGCTTGGTGACAGGACGGGCCTTCACCTCGAATGTCTTGCGGTCGTAGTCGCCATTATCCTTGGTTGCCTTCCAGGTAGCGTAAGAGCCCTGGTCTTTCAGGTAGTAAACCTTCATCTTGATGTCCTTGTTGAAGGCAGGAACGTAAGCGGTGAACTCATCGCCCTTGTTCAGACCCTTGAGATGATCTTCGCGAACATTGAAGGTTCCCCACATATCGCTCATGATAGAGATGCTCATGATAGGAGAGCCGAGGCCTACCAGCTCGCCTACCTTAGGATAGACATTGCTAACCTCGCCCTCGCACTGAGCAATCTGAACGGTCTCTTTCAGAAGATTCTTCACTACATCCACAGCGCTCTTCGAAGCCTGGGTGTTGTTGGCAGCCATACGCTTCTCCTGCTCGCGGGCTCCGTTCTTCGCCATATCGTACTGACTTCTGGCAGCAGCCACCTGAGCCTCTGTAGCCTTGTAGGCTGCGTAAGCCTCATCGCGTTTCTGACCGCTGATTACACCCTCATTGAAGAGGTTCTGCATGCGGTCGTAGGTTTTCTTGGCGATGGTTGCGGCAGCTTCAGCCTGCTGAACCAACTGGTAAGCGCCCTGAATCTGCTCCTTGCGTGCACCTGCATCCGTCAGGTCCTTCATCGCCTCGGCTGCAGCGTTGGTAGCCTGGAGCATCTGTTCCTGCGATTTCATTTCCGGCACTTCGAGGATGGCGAGTGTATCGCCCACATGAACGTAATCGCCTTCCTGAACGCGGAGTTCTACTACGCGTCCTGGCAGTTTGCAGGATACTCTGTATTCTGATACTTCTACCTCGCCCTGAATGGTGTCATCCTTCTGTTCCAAAGTGAAGAAACCGATGACGCCTACGAGAATGACTACTGCTGTAAAACCGATTACAGCGAGCAATATGTTGTTATGCTGTGATTTCTTAGACATTTGCTTAATCTGAATTTAAATTTGTTATTATTATTACTGCAGGATACCGAGCGCCTTGTTCAGCCCTACCTGAGTCAGCTTCACGTCGATTTCTGCATCAATCTTCTGGCTCTGTGCTTTCTGCCAGGCAGTCTGTGCAGCCATCACGTCGGTAACCTCCATCACGCCTTCCTTGAAACCGAGGTTGGCGCATCTCAGGTTCTCTTCGGCACTGGCGATATTCTTCATTGCCATGTTGAGCTTCTTCTGGGCTTCCTTTACCTTAAACTGGCTTTGGGTAATCTGCAGATGAATCTTCTCTCTCGTATCATCCAGGTTCATCTGGGCGATATTGCTGGCAGCCTTGGCGGCTCTCACCTTGTAGGCTCCGTCGAACCAGTTCCATACCGGAACATGAACCATCACGCCTACGTTCCAGACTCCGGTAAACTTCTTCTGGAAACCATTGAATACGTTCGGGTTCGAAATCATGTAGCCGCCTGTCAGCATGACGTGAGGCAGATTGATGGCGCGAACCATATTGGTAGCTTCTTTAGAGATGTCGAGCGCATTCTGCAGCATGCGGAGTTCCGGACGGGTGTTCATCGCTGAATCCTGTGCGGCTACTCTCTGCTGCTCGGTGTCAACAGGAGTTCCTGATAAAGCCAGGGTTTCCTTATCTTCATCGGCAAGTGTGATTTCCTGGTTCATCTGAATGCCGCAGAGCTGGCAGAGCAGCATCTTCGACAGGGCGAGTCCGTCTTCTGCCTGAGTAATCTGCATCTCAGCCTCGTTCACTTTCACGTCTACCTTCAGTCCGTCTGCCTTGGTGGCAACACCCTGCTGAATCATCTTATGAACATCCTCGTTCAGTTTCTTTACGAGGTCGCGGTAACTGATGGCGAGTTTCTGCTTCTGCTTCAGCGAAACGGCGAGCCAGTAAGCCTGGTCTATGCTGTAGAGCGTGCTCTGGGTCTGCTGGTCGAGATCATTCTCTGCAATCTGCTCTCCGATGTCGGCAATCTTGTTGGCTGCAATGATGGCTCCACCCATATAGATAGGTTGGCGAACCATCACGCTTCCTGCCCAGATATTGCGGGTGTCGGTGCGGAAAGCATCTACCAGTTTCTCTCCCAGCGCATTGCCTTGCTGCTGCAGGGGGCCCAGTTTCTCATTCATCAGTCCGCCTATCTGCTGCGCTATCTCTGGGGTAATCATTCCCTGACTTACAAGTTGGCTCATCAGATTGCTGGCTCCTCCCGATATTCCTCCGGTAACGGTAGAGCCGATATTGCTGAATGTTGATTTCTGACCGTCGTTCAGCAGCGAAATCTCCCTGCTGAACCATTCGTAACCGCCTAAAGCATCTACTTTAGGAAGATATTTGGTACGTGCCGATTTCTTCATGTTGTACGCCACGTCTTTCTTGAGCTTCGAGGCATTGAGCTGCTTGTTGTTGCGCAGCGCCATGGCACGGCAACTGTCAAGGCTCAGCGTTTGTGCCTGAGCCCCGGCAGGAATCAATGCTCCCATCAGCATGATAAGAGTTATATATTTTTTCATCCTTTGTTTATAATATTATATAATATTGGATGCAAATTTATGGAATTATTCTTAAATGACAAAGAAATTTTGATTATCAAATCTTTAAGAATCAAAAAATATATTGCATTGTAGAAAAATAGAACATACCTTCTGGTTTTCCGTAATCCCTTAATCGTCTGTTTCTTAGAAATTCACCCGTTCTGTCTCGCCCCAGGTAGGGTCTACGGTAATGCCTATTCCACCACCCGTACTGTCGTCTCCGCCACCGAATCCGTCAGCAATGGAAATCTCGGTATAGGCTGTTTTGTTCTGATGGATTTTCAAATCGGCTTTTTCAAAACTCTTTACCACCTTTGCATCGGCATCCAGAAAGCTGATACTCATCTTGATGTTCTTCTCTTCTTCATGTGGGAAGGTGTAGACGGTAAAGTCTCTGCCGCCATCTTTCATACTGAAATTCTCGGTCTGACGGCTGTTCACGCAGCCGAATCCGGTGGTTGCATCCAGGGTGCTGCTGCCGCCGGTATAATAGAACTTGATGCTCCTGATTTCTTCGGGAATGGTTTCGTCGGTAATATGTAACTTGAAGGCGCCAACTGCTCGCTTCAGGTTGATGTCGGAGGTGGCTCCGTCTGCCGTTACGTTCAACCTGCCGTAATAATAGAAGGTGTCGGTAAGCTTGTTGCTCGCAAACTTTACTTTCTCGGGTGCGCTGACAGAGCAGTTTCCCTTTCCGTTATGGGCAATTACCACGAGGCGGTATTCTCCTTCGTCCAGACTCACATGGGCAGTTCCGAACCCGTTGTCGGTAGAAAGCTGGTTCGCCGACTCCAGTTTCTCCTCTCCGTCAAAGATGGCAAACGTCAGTCTGGTGCACACATCGCCCAGGGCAATCTGCTTGTCAGCAGCTTTGGTTGTCAGCAAACTTGTGCCTTCTATTTTCTGCACATGGATAGTTACATTGGCGTTTGCCTCACGTGATTTTCCGGTTGTTTCGTCAATCGAAAACTTCTCGCATGAAGTAAGCGTCGCTACGAGCATCAGCAACAGGGATGCCAGTAACCGATAGGGCTTCTTACTCATAACCGTTCTTATTTACTAGTTGCTCTATGCGTTATCTCGGAGTTTCCTCGGGCATAAAGATGTGGCAAATATACGTTTTTTCTCTTTTCGATGCAAGTAAAATCTAATAAATCTTTATATTTTTTGTCATTTATCTGTTTTTTCGTACTTTTGCATCGGTTTTTCTGTGCTTACAGAACCCATTTTGCATTATATATATAATAAGGTATAGAAGATACAGTTATGGATAAGAAGATAAAAGCATTGTTTTTCGATATAGATGGCACCCTGGTGAGTTTCACGACCCACAGGATTCCGCAGAGCACGGTAGATGCCTTGGAGCAGGCTAAGAAGAATGGGGTGGAGGTGTATATTTCTACCAGTCGTCCGCAGCTCATCATCAATAACCTCGGTCAGATAGAACATCTCATCGACGGTTACATCACCACCAATGGAGCCCGCTGCTTTGTAGGCGATAAGGTGGTGAGCCAGCACGCCATCCTTCCTGAAGATGTGAAGACGATTATCGAGGCTGCCGACCGTGATGATTATCCGGCAATCGTAGTGGGAGAGCATCATCTTGCCATCCATCATTATACTGACGAGGTTTATGAAATCTTTGCCAAGGGATTGGGGGTGGATTGCGAAATCTTCCTGACCGATGTGAATGAACTGGGAGATGAGCAGGTTCTGCAGGTTACTCCTTTCTGTTCGGTAGAGCAGGAGGCGCTCCTGATGCCTACGCTCCGCAACTGCACGTCGGGCAGATGGCATCCTGCCTTTACGGATATTACGGCGGCCGATGCGGATAAGGGCAAGGGCTTGCATGCAATGGCTGATTATCTGGGTTTGAACATAGATGAAACCATGGCTTTCGGCGATGGCGGCAATGATATTTCCATCGTCCGGGAGGCAGGCACCGGTGTTGCGATGGGTAATGCGGGAGATAATCTCAAGCAGGTAGCCGATTACATTACGACTCATGTGGATGAAGATGGTGTTAAGAATGCGCTCCTCCATTTTGGCGTGATTTAAATACTTGGGCTTATTGCCTCCGTTTTTATAACTCTCTACATATAATAAGGTGTAATCCTAGTGAAGCCTTTTTTATAGTCGAATTTCATTTTGATAAAATAATAAGGGCAAACATGTCATTTGTTTTAGAGAATGGTATGTTTGCCTTTCTGTTTTTAAAACTTTCCTTTTGTATCCAGTTTCTTTCTGTGTTTTACGTTTTGGGATGACAAACACTATAAATGCTTACGAAAAGTAATAAAATATGCAGAAAATATACATAAAGTACCATAAAGTTGGTATTTTGCGTCAATTTGTTTGCTAAAAATTTGTTTAATTAGCAAAAAGTATGTATCTTTGCACCCGATATTTGTAAGTTGTTTAATTTTTAAGAGAGAGAAATTATGACAAAAAGACTAACCATGTTAATGGGGGGGCTTGTTCTTTCAACAGGAATGGCTCTCGCACAAACTACTGTTACAGGTAAAGTTGTTTCTCAGGAAGACGGTGAGCCAGTAATTGGCGCATCTGTAAAAATTGCAGGAACAAAGACTGGTACAGTGACTGATGTGGATGGTAACTTTATTCTGCCAAATGCAAGTAAGGATGCCGTTCTCGAAATCACTTATCTCGGTATGGAAACCCAGAAAGTGAAGGCCTCTGCTAAAATGAAAATCGTTTTAGTTTCCGATTCCAAGAATCTTGATGAAGTTGTTGTTACAGCGATGGGTATTACTCGTAATGAGAAAACCCTCGGTTATGCTGCAACAACAGTAAAAAGCGACGAAATTGTCGGTGCACGTACTACCAATGTGGCTGATGCCCTTTCTGGTAAGGTGGCTGGTGTTCAGGTGAACGCTACCAGCGCAGACCCAGGTTCTGTCAGCAACGTGGTAATTCGTGGTTATGGTTCTATCAATGGTAGCAACCAGCCTCTTTACGTGGTTGATGGTGTGCCTTTGCAAAATAACATGGTTTCCGGTCAGGGTAAGAATATCTCAACTGGTGGTATTTCTAATATCTCGCCTGAAGATATTGCGAGCATGACCGTATTGAAGGGTGCCGCTGCTACCGCTCTTTATGGTAGCCGTGCTGCCAATGGTGTCATTTTGATTACTACCAAAACAGGTGCTAAGGGACAGGCTCGCAACTATACTATCAATTATAGTGGTAGCGTTCAGGCTCGCATGGTTTCCTGCTTGCCTGATATGCAGAACAGTTTCGGACAGGGTTGGAATGGTCGCCAGACATTCATCGAGAATGGTTCATGGGGTCCTGCGCTCGACGGCTCTCTCCAGGTGTATGGTCCGGAGTGGAACCATCAGCAGTTGCTTCACCCTTATAAGGCTTTGAAGAACAACGTGAAGGATTTCTTCGAGGAAGGTTGGTCACAGAACCACAATGTTTCCTTGAGTGGTGTTTCCAAGTCGGGTGAAATGACTTATTACCTGTCTTATTCCTATACGGGTGATGATGGTATCATGCCTGGTGATAAGGATACTTACAAGCGTAATACACTGGCTTTCCGTAATACTTATCAGGCTAACGACTGGTGCAAGTTGTCTTCTTCATTCAATTTTGCCCGCAGTGCAACTGATGCAGTGGGTAATTTTCAGGGAACATCTGTAGTAGATGGTCTCTATGAGTTGCCACGTGATGTTTCTTTGCTTGACAAGAAGGATTTGAGCAGCCCATTCAATACTCCTGAGGCTTACTTTACTCCTTATGGAATCACAAACCCATACTGGGCTTTGGAGAATAACTATAATCATACCGATGCCAAGCAGATTAATGGTAAGATTCAGGCAGATATTAATCCTATTAAGGATTTGACCCTGACTTATCGCTTCGGTTTCGACTATACTGATTATGATTCCAAGACAGGTTATCCTCAGATTGCACTTGATGATAAGCTGATTACCGATGATAAGGGCTATGCGCCTAGTAATATGAACCAGAGTGGTTATGTCTGGTCACGTTATGGAAGAACTTATGAGTTTAACCATGATTTCATGGCAAACTATAAGAAGAAGTTCTTCGATGACAAGCTCGATTTGGCAGTTATCGCCGGTGTGAACATGAATGAGCGTAGCTATACTCACATGACAGGTGAAGCCGACGACTTGACTTTCGAGACAGGTTTCTGGCAGTTGAGCAATGGTGCAACCAAGAAGACTTTGAGTGAATATCAGACCAAACGCCGTCTGGTAGGTGTCTTCGGTGATGTAACCTTGGGTTGGGATGATATGCTCTATCTCGACTTGACAGCCCGTAATGACTGGTCTTCTACATTGCCAATCGACAAGAATAGCTTCTTCTATCCTGGTGCCACCTTGAGCTGGATTTTCTCTAAGGTGATTCCTGAAAATAAGGTCTTGACTTTCGGTAAGGCTCGTGTGGCTTATGGTAAGACGGGTAATGATGCTGATCCATACCTCACTGGTGCCTCTTACGAGCAGGCTAGTATCAGAGGTTACTATGATTTAGGTATCTCTAAGTTCCCTATGAACGGTAAGAACTCATTCCTCCTGGGTAATACAAAGGGTAGTAACTCTTTGAAGCCTGAGATGACTACCGAGATTGAAGTGGGTTTGAACTTGCAGTTCTTTATGGGTAGAATCGGCCTTGATGCTTCTTTCTATAACAGAACAACAGATGACCAGATCTTTACCTTGCCGGTGGATCCTGCTACAGGATACTATTATCAGGTAACAAACTTCGGTTCTGTCCGCAACCGTGGTGTTGAGTTGTTGCTCACCACAGTTCCTGTGCAGACCAAGAATTTCAAGTGGGAGTTGGGCTTCAACTTCTCAAAGAACTGGAACAAGGTACTTGAGATGCCTGCATCTCTTGAGGGAGGTCGTGTTTCTATTTATGATTACTCTTCAGGTAATGATGCAGTCTATATGTATGCTGAGGAAGGCAAGCCAATGGGTGAATTCTATACTTATCTTCCACAATATACAGAGGATGGCAAGGTAATCGTTGATGAAAATGGTCAGCCTGTTATCGGTACTCAGGTAGAGGATACCGGCAAGAATATGAATAGTGACTGGACAGGTGGTGTAACTACTGCCTTGACTTACAAGGGCTTCACTCTGAGTGCAGCTTTGGATGTCCGCAAGGGTGGTTATATGTTCTCACGTACCAAGAACCTGATGCAGTTTACAGGTAATGGTACTATCACTACCTATAACGACCGTCGTCCATTCATCATCCCTAACTCTGTAGTAAAGAGCGGTGATACATACGTTGAGAATACCACTCCTATCTATCAGACAGATGGTAGCTATCAGAAGTATTACAATGATTATGGTTATGGAAATGCTGGAGAGGCTTACTTGCTCGACCGTTCATACGTAAAGTTGCGTAACATCAGCCTTACCTGGAATTTGCCACGTCTCTGGACCAGCAAGTTGTCGTTGAGCAATGTAGCTTTGACCGTATTCTGCAACAATGTCTTCACTTGGACAGCTAGCAGCAATACCTTCATAGACCCAGAGACAACAACAATCGACCAGAGTGGTTATGGTGATTTGGCTACTCAGTTTGGTGAGATGTACTCAAATCCATCTTGCCGCACCTTCGGTGCCAACTTGAGTGTAACATTCTAACACATTGTGGTATTAGTAATTTAAAGGATATTCGATATGAAAAAATATATAGTAATGTCGGCTCTCGCTTTGGGACTCTGCATGAGCTCTTGCGACAGCTATTTGGATATTAACCAGAATCCACAGTCTCCATCTGAGGCAAATGTCGCATCTTCCATGATAATGCCTGGTGCTGAGATGGCGATTGCAAATGCATACGGTAACTATTTGCGTATCACAGGTGGATACCATTCACAGGTTTACGCTCAGTTGAATGGTACTTCCAACTATGTGGATTATTCTGAGTTCCAGCAGTCTGCTACCCGTTGTAGTGGTACTTATACTCAGCTCTATCAGAGCGCATTGGTCAACCTGAAGACCATCTTGGAGAAATCAGAGGCATCTGGAGAATGGGGAACCTATCTTGCTGCCACCACTCTGCGTGCCTTCGCATTTGAAACATTGGTAGATTGCTTCGGCGAGACTCCATATACAGAGGCTTTGGACGCAGATAATCTTTCACCAAAGTATGATGATGGTAAGACCGTATATGATGGTATTATTGCCGAAATAGACAATGCTTTGTCTAAGGCAAGTGCTTCTAGCCCCGTTTGCACCAACTTCCTCTTCCCTGATGCCAGTGCAGAGCAGTGGATTCAGTTTGCCAAGGCTTTGAAGTTGAAACTTCTGATGCGTGAGGCTAATGTAGATTCTTCAGTATTGCCAAAGGTAAAGGCTTTGATTGAAGAGAATGATTTCCCAACCAAGGATATTGCTTATACCAGCTGCTGGGGAACAGAGAGTGGTTCTATGAACCCGTTCTATTCAGAGGAATTCTCTTCTGCATGGGGTTCTACTCAGATTAATGTATGTGCAAACTTGGCTATCATCGGTTCTATGCAGATCAAGAATGCCAATGGTGATGTGGTCTATACCGACCCTCGTCTGGCTGCTTTCTTCGAGAAGAATGCAGATGGCAAGTATGTGGGTGGTGTTTCCGGTACCAATTATCCAAGTACCACAAGCCTTACCAAATGGTGCCGTCCTATCGAGACCGCAACTTCTCCACTCAGTTTGCTTTCTGTAGCTGAGACAGAGTTCTTCATCTCTGAGTATTATGCCCGTACCAACGACGAGGCTAATGCCAAGGCTCATTACAACAAGGCAATTGAGGCATCTTTTGCATCTGCTGGTGTAGAGGGCGCAGCCGATCATATCGCTCAGTTCCCATTCGATATGGCGAATTACAAGAAGAGCATCGGTGTCCAGAAGTGGATTGCCCTGGCTGGTGTGAATACTTTCGAGGCATGGTGTGAGCTCCGCCGTCTGGATTATCCTGCTTTTGATACAACCAAGAAGGGTTCTGATTTCTATACCAAGGGTGATGACGGTTCCTTCACCGACAGCGGTTATCAGGCAGGTACACTCTATACTCCTATCGATGTATTCAGTCAGGTTGGTGCCAACAAGCTTCTGGAGCGTTTCCCATACGCAGAGTCTTCTTCTTCTCGTAATAGCAACACTCCTGCATTCACCAATTCAGACTATACCAAGCCTGTGTTCTGGGGTGAGTAGTCTAACAGTGTTTCATTAATAAAATGAATATAGCAATGAAAAAGAATATATTTTATATCATGCTTTTGCTGTTGACATCGGCAGTTTCCTTCACCAGTTGCGATGATGAAAGTTCTGCAGGTGTAACAAGCATCACATATTATCCAGTGCTCACTCTGAAGGGTGATGCAACCATGTACGCTGATAAGGGTGCTGCCTTTACAGACCCTGGATGTGCTGGTGATCTGAATGGCGAGGATATTTCTTCTCAGCTGAAGGTAACAGGAACGGTGGATACCTCCAAGTCGGGTATTTATACATTGACCTATACTGCTACCAATGCAGATGGATTCAGTGCTTCGGTTTCCCGAACCGTTATCGTTACCGATCCTGCGGATGCTAAGGAGGGTGTCTTCTATACAGATGCAGCCAACAGTTATCGTGACTATAGCGGTAATAAGGCTTTTGGAGATAATTTCGAGGTTATCATCATCAACAATGGCGATGGTACTTATCATGTAAGCGATTTGCTGGGTGGTTGGTATTCTCAAAAAGCTGGATATGGCAGCAATTACAATATGGAAGGTGATGTGAAGTTTGCCGAAGATGGTACGATGACACTTCTCAATAGCCTTATTGGTGGTTGGGGTGATAGCTTGGTTGGTTTCTCTGGTAAGTTTGACACAGCTTCTTCATCTTACACCTGGGATGCTGAATATGCATTATCCATGAAGTTCCATGTAGTTTTGAATAAGTAATTTTAGAAGATATCGTTATGAAGAAATTAATATATTTATGTATGGCTATCCTCTGCATGACTTTTGCTTCATGCGAGAAGGATGAAGTCGGTGGTACTGCTACTCAGGCTCTCGCCGGTGAGTGGTATGTTACTGTGGATGCGGTTGATGCCAATAATAATGTGACAGCTCTTGATCCTTATGGTATGGGTAAGTTCCTTGTCAATACATTCAATACTGCAGCTAATGTGAGCGACCAGATGTGGATTAGTGACAATGGTAATTTCTGGAACTTTAAGGTGAGAATGACATCTGATGTTCAGAATCTCAGTTTCACTACTAATGGTGAGGCAGCTAATGCTGCTTATAATAAGGATGGTTCTCTTTATGACTGTAAGGTGAATGTTGAGGGTGGTAAGGTCTTGCCTGGTCAAGGTCTGACTCCTCATGGAACTCCTGCCGACAGCATCGTTTTCTATGTGTCATTCAATGATGACGAACCGGGAAACAAGTATAAAGTTTCTGGTATTCGTTATTCTGGTTTAACACAGGATGATTAATTTAGATTTTATTTTATTAGGTACATAAAGATATAAGGCAAAGTGATTTGCCTCGTTGTTGACCAAGTCAACACTTATATCTCTCTCGTCTTGGGGACTGGCGGTGGCCAGTCCCCTTTTTGGCTTTATAAGAGATATTTCTTGGTTAATGAGGGTGTGTCATAAGTTCGGATAATAGTTGGCGCATAACAGTTGGCTACCGCATGCACAACAGCCGTTGTGCATGCGCATATCAGCTGTTATGCAAGCGCACAACAGCTGTTGTGCGACCGAAGATACTGACTGTCTCAACAACATATCCTATCTCTTCCAACAACATGACCTGTCTCATCCAGCGACATATCCTATCTCATCCAACGGCATGACCTATATTTACTAACAACAAGAAGAGGGTGAATAATAAACTTATGCCACATCCTCTTTATTTGTAAATGAAGTAGCTGCCCCCATCACTCTGGCAATATTTCTTCAGAAGCTGGATGATGTACTCGGCATTCTCGCGAACATGCTGTTCGTCTCCGTCGTAGCCGTTGATGAGAACCACCAAGTGGGTGGTGTCGATATTCATCTTGGTTCGCTCGTTGTCGCTGGTTGGAGTTCCTACACCACCTATCTTGTCTCTGTAAACAGGCAGTCCTTCTATATTAATCATGCCTCTGCCGATGCCCTCGTAAGGTTCGCCGGCTTTGCCTACGCCAAGCGTAAGAGTGTCGCCTTCAAACTTGTCTGCATCAAATCCGCCGATGCTGTAGCCATAGGCAATGCTCGCCAGGTTCACCAGATCCACCAGCGTGTCTCTCTGGTAGAGTTCCTTGCCCTGCAGCATTCTGCGGATAAGGGCTTCTGATGCCGGACGGTAACGCGAAGGATCCTTACCGCAGGCACGATACACCTTTCGGGTGGCAGCAATGCCGCTCATCTCTTTCAGCGATTCCGTGGTCAGCGTCTCCTTGTACTTTTCGCCAAGTGCATGAATCTCATCCCAAAGTTCCTGGCAATAAGGGGTATTCACCACATTGGCTTCTACGCATGCTCCCACAAAGGTAGGGCATACTGATTCGATTTCTTCTGATACAATGATGTTCATGATGCAATTCTGTTTTCTGTTAAACCTAACTGATTGATAGGGCAAAAGTACGAAGAAAAATTGTAATAGCCAAAGCTTCTCCCTCTTTTTTCTCCCTTTATTGTGACTTACTCTCACATGTATACCTGTTTATACTTGCGCTTATGCGCTTGTGTGTCTGTGCGCCCGCACACGCAGGCTTGGGCAGGCATGTATATAATAAAGTGTTTGCACGCTTGAGATGACTCAGAATCTTTATAAGTGTTAAAATTCGGCTTAAATCTCAACTTTTTTGCGAAAAGATTTGGTGAAATGAAAAATAGTTAGTACTTTTGCACTCGCTTTTGAGAAATCAAGCATTACTCA